>CAZPPS010000012.1:0-58171 GCA_964588495.1 uncultured bacterium
CTGTGCGGCGCTTTTTAAACTAAAGCGTCTTCTTCTTCCTTAAAGCGGTAGCCGACGCCCCGCACAGTTTCAATCCAGTGGAAGTTGGGGCCCAATTTTTTACGCAGCGCTGCAATGTGCACGTCGATGTTGCGGTCCATGATGAACGCGTCATCGTTTTGGACATCATCGAGAAGCTGGTTACGGGTTAACACTTTGCCACGGTTTGCCAAAAATCTGCGTAAAATTCCAAATTCTGAAAGAGTGACTGGAATATATTTGTCTCTTTTGCGCAAAAGATAGCGGTCCACTTCGAGAGTAAAATCTCCAAATGAAAGTGTCTTTGCAATTTTTTGCGGCTCTTTTCCACGTCGCAAGACGGCTTTGATGCGGGAGAAGAGAATTTTTGGGGAAAAGGGTTTAGCCACATAGTCATCAGCTCCGAGCTCAAGACCCAAAACGACATCAAGCTCTTCATTTTTCGCAGAGATAATAATAACTGGAATGTTCTTTAGCTCAGGGCTGTGCTTCATTTTACGGCAAATATCAAGACCATTTTGGCCAGGCAGCATGATATCTAAAACAACGAGATCGGGTTTCTCTCTCTCGATAGCTCTAAAACCGTTAATCCCATCTGTTTCGACATGTAATTTGTAGCCGGAAATATCTGCCTGCAACTTGATAAGGGCAGCGATATCTTCCTCATCTTCAATCAGCAAGATACTCTTTTTTTGCGTCATCTGTTCGCTCCTTTTTGTATATTTTATTCTTATCATGAACTTTTAATAAATGGTATTCTTTTTTGTCCCTTCATCGGAAAAATAACATACAGAAATAACATCTTTACAAAATCTTGTTGTAATAATTTAATTGCAGTAAAGCTTTGTCAAATATAATATGTCATCGAAATTAAGGTTCTATCATGTTCAAAAAAGCTTTGCTCCTAACAGCGATTTTTGTGACTGCGGCTTCTGCAACCTATTGGAAGGTAAAGCCCAATCATAAAAAACAGACCGAAAAAGCGCTGCAATACTTAGAGCAAAAAAATCTTCCGGCAGCCGATCTTGCGATTAAAACACTGTGTGCCTCCACACCTTCTTGTAACCAAGCTTTATACCGTGGTTATATCGAACAGATGCGTCAAGGCTATATTTTATCAGACAAAATCCTTCAAAATGCCTTGAAAGAAGCTAAAAGAGCCGGTTTGGTAGAAGTTGCACAAGAAATTTATCTGGCACGTGCGATTAATGCCTGGTTTGAAGGAAGAGATTCCGATTTTTCGATGTTTGTGGAGAGCGCCGGCTATTCCAATCCCCATATTCTTTTCTTTGAGGGGCTCAAAAACTATAAAGATCAGAATTATACAGCCGCTTTGAGCGCCTGGAGCCGTTATGAGACTGCCGATTTAAAAGATTGGATGCGCTTTGCTATTGAGTATTCCTTTCCTGCGGCTTGGCAAAATGTCCGTATTGCCCACTGTCTGATTGAAAAAGGGGATTTGGCGGCAGGAAGAGAAATTTTAGAAAGAGAGTCACAGTCGGCCCAAGATCGGCAAACAGAGCTGACAGCTTCTCTTTTTCTTGGACTTTCTTATCTCAAAGAGGCTGCCAGTGTAGCTCAAGATCAGCGCGCCACCTTTTTTAATATGGCCCGCTTTTATTTTGATCATGTTCCCGCAGCGGACTGCCTTGAAAAGGCTCTGATTCTTGCCCATGTGGAAGAGATTGTCAAAACGTTGATTGCCCAAATGAATGTTTCCAGTTTCGATTTTATCCATATTTTGCAGCGCTGGGAAACTTTTGCAAGCCTTGATCAGATCGCTAACTCTTTAGCCGATAAAATGGCAGCACAAAAAAGCGAAGAGAGCCTCCAATTTTGTAATGCTCTAAAACGGGAGTTTTGCGGCACCTATTTTTACAACCGTTTATCGCAAAAATTGCTTGCAACGCTCACTTTAGCCCTTCAAAAAGGGGAGACAGAGAACCTCTTTGATCTTTTTTCTTTGATCGAGTCGTTGCACGAAAATCCCAAGCTTGCAGCCAAAATGATTGCTTCGCTCACTTCTGAAGAGATTTTTGAGACAATCAAAAAAGATAACGCAAGCCTGATGGCAACACGCAATTACTTAGCTTTTTGGGAGAAATTAGACCGGAGCCAGACGGAACGTGAACGCCTAGCAAAGACTCTTCTTTTGAGCGCCAAACTTTTTTGGCAAAACGAACGGCAGGAGAAAAAAGGGTTAAAATTAATGGAGATTGCCCGTTCCCTTTCACCTCAAAATCCTGTCATTGAAAAAGAAATCGCCACTTTTTTGACCAATTTGTACACACAGGCAGAAAGTTGCAATATGATCCGCAGGCTCACATTGATTCACGATGCGATGGTGCACTTTGAGATCAATCGTCAAGATCCTGTTTCCAAAGCCTGCGTTGCCAATCACTTAGCCGATGCCGAATATCTTTATGGAACACACGATTATCCAACTGCCAAAACACATGCGTCGTGGGTCTTAAAGCTCGATCCTCAAAATGAGGGAGCAAGACGTCTTGCAGGCCTCTGTTTTTTCCATCTCGGAGACTACGATAGAGCCCTTTGCTACTTGAAAGGTTTAACAGATCCCGATGAGGATGCCTGCCGTGCTTTGATGCTAAGCCAGGTTTTTGCAAGCCAAGCCCAAGGCAAACATATTTGTCAGTCAGAGATTCCAAATTCTTTAGATGAGGATTGATCTAATTTGTAAAGACTATCCTGCTTATCATGCCGCTTGCGCTCTTGCCTATCATGTTATTTCCTCTAGACAAGAAACAGGATAGACAAGATCGCAAGCGGCATGATAAACAGATGTGCTGTTTTATGGATTAAAATGCCCCGCTAAGCTTGTAGACAAGTTTAGTGTATCACACGTGTGCAATGGCAACAGAAACAATACTAGATAAACAAAACTACCTCGCCCAGGTACATCGCCTGTGGAATCCGGCGTTGCGGCAATTGAATCGCCTCTTGCGCTTCACGATTGTGTTCAACGTTGCGTTTTTGTGCATCGCCGGTTTCGAAATTGCCCTTTTTCTCTCATTTTTTGCCCTGCTCAGCAAATCTTCTGTCCTAGCCTTTACTTTGGCCATTTTTTTCATGACTATTTTTTCTTATTTTGCCCTGAAGCTCTACCTACAGGCTAAAAAACCCGATCAGCTCATGTCTATTTGTGAACAGTATTTGGAAAAATGTAAAGAGATCATCCGCTATCAGGAGGGGATTCCAGAGCACCACATGGCTTTAGGAAATGCTGCCCACAAATTTGCAGCTGCCCTTCACGAAAAAGAGTACAGCTATTATCCCCCCCCCTTTTTTTTAAAATCGCTGGGTCCTTCGCTGGAGCGTTTTAGCTGCTTTTGCCACTGGAAAGATTTACATAAAATGAAAGAGTTGCTCCTCACAACGGCAGTTGATGAGCATTTGAAAATCGTTAAATGTGAGCCCACCAATCTGGAGGTGCACGCTTCTTTAGCAAATGCGTATGTTTTGCTCTCAAGTCTTTACGCCGATCCCCGCAAATACCACGACTATGATGAAGAGCGCTACGTTCCCTTAGAGCGGTATTCAAGTGCTATGCAAAACAAATTCCGGGGGATTGCCGAGAGAGCTATCGAGGAGTTCAAGATCCTCAACGATTATGCCCCTGATGATCCTTGGGTGCATGTTCAGCTTGCCTATTCTTATCACGATCTGCAGATGCCCGAAGAGGAGATCCGTGAATATGAGATCATTTTAAACTTACGCCCCGACGACAAAGACACGCTCTTTAAGCTGGGCATGCTCTACTTCCAACAAGGGCTAAACGCGCAAGGCTTGCGCATCTACGAGCGCCTCAAGCGCACCAACTACAAAAAAGCCGAAAACCTCATCAAATTCTACGGCTCCTACGAGAAGGAAGAGGATTAACCTTAACAAACTCCGTACTCCATTTAACAAAGAGGGAGTGCCTATTTTTTTTCTTTTCTCTGTGTCCTCTGTGTGCTCTGTGGTTTTTTAAAATGCCTCACAGACTTAAGTGACGCAGCGTTTCGTTTTTTTTTAAACCACAGAGAACAGAGAGGACACAGAGAGAAGAAATATAGCATCCTATCTCTTTGCGCCTTTGTGTCTTTGCTCTCTTTGCGTTAAAACAGGCTTGGAATCGGGAATTGTTAGATCACCCAAGTGCCGATGACGAGGCCCAAGGTGCACACAGCATTGGCCCACCAGTTGACTTTCTCTTTGTAGAGAAGCTGGGCCCAGCCGTTGCAGATTAGGATAATGCCGACAGAAAAGACAGGGAAGATCATCGCGTTTTCCCAAGGTGCCGCCTTTTGGGGGGCGAGTATGAGGAAAAACGTACAAGCTCCGTTTGCAAAGCCTCCCAAGATTCCAAATAGGATCTCTTTCCCTTTGGGCATTCTGTGGTGGCTGGCGAAATAAACGATCCACTGGAAAAGGGCGCCCACAAAGAAGATCGCTGGCATGAACCAGGCAGTTCTAGAGGCATCTAATTGGAAAGGGATGAGGCTTGAGGGGGGAAGGTCGGTTTTCAAAACCATCGCCCACCATTGGAGAAAGACCAAAAATAAGGTGTGGATCGCGAAAATAAAGAGGGCGAATAAAATCCACGTCGTTTTGTTGGGATTTTTTTCTGTGGTCCAGCCAGCCCAAAAAAGGCCCAAGACCACTAACAAAGAGCCAATGCCATTGAAAAGGGTATACGGATGGTGAAAAGCGGCTCCAAAAAGGAGGGCCATCAAGATGGCGGGCATCACTGAAGAGGTGTTGAGGATGGCAAAGGTAAGGCCAGGAGGCCCTTTTTCTAACGTTTTGCCCAGCCCCCACATGAGAGCACCTAGAATCAAGCCTCCCAAAAGTCCCATTTGCACAGTTGTCCCGTCCCAGACGTAATTATCTGTCCTGACGGGGTTGAGCAAAATCATGATGACAAAGGAAAATGTCAGCTGTGTGACAAGATAAGCTTTGCTAGAGCCGCCTGCATCGATGCTACGGCGGAGGGCAAAGTTGCTAATCGAAGCTAAAATAGCAGCTAGCGCTGCGAAAAAGATTCCCATAAAATTGTAAGAAGAGTGTAATGAAAACCAGTAATTTCAATAAACATCCGTTTATGCTTTTGCGTGCGTTTCTCTTTTTTTTCTTCATGTCGGGGATTGTGTGGCCAGGCGAAGAAATCCCATCTTCTGAGCATTTTGACATTTTGGTTGAGTATGCCCCCAAACAGGCAAGGCCAGGATACGTTTTTAAAATCAGCCTTGTCCCTCACAGTGATGTGACATTTAAAAAAATCAGGCAAAATTTTTACTTTTTAATCGACCGTTCGAACTCGATCTCAAAATCCCGCTTTTCTCTAAATAAACACGCGGTTTTCAATGCATTGAATTTTTTAAATCCCGGCGATTGTTTTAACATCCTTCTTTTTGATGGTCATGTGACCCAATTTTCTCCCAATGCTGTTGTTTGTTCTCCAGAAACCCTAGTCTCTGCTCGCGAATTTTTAGAAAAGCAGGGGCATGGGGGTTTTTTTGCGGGAGCGCCGCTCTATGCTTCCTTAAAAAAAATGATCCCCACAGCTTTATCTGAAAATGAAATGAATGCGGCCATTTTGCTCTCAGATGGAGATCAATATCTCTCTCAAGAAAATCAAAGATTGACGATTGGAAGATTTTCTTCTGAAAATAAAGGAAAAGTATCCCTGTATGCCCTAGCTTCGGGTCCTAAAAACAATCTTCCTCTACTCGATTTGCTGAGCACTTTTAACAAAGGGTTTTTGCTCCATGTGCAAGATCACAGGGCTATAGGGGAGAGGTTGAATTTTTTGATGCGCACGCTGCAACATCCGATTGGCAATCAGATCACAGCGTCTGCAAACTCTGACGATAAATCGATGCTCATCATGTTGCAGCCCAAAGCTGCCCGCATTCCGAATCTCTATCAAAATCGCCCTTTTGTCCTTTACGGCACGACTAATAAATTATCTGATTTTGAACTTGTTCTCCAGGGTAAATGTGCAGATCTTGCTTTTGAGATCCGAAAAAAGGTTACTTTTAAAGAGGCCAAGCTCGATACCTATTTTGTAGAAAGAAACTGGACGCAGCTCCTTGTTCAAGAGTTTTATGAACGGTACTTTGAAGAAGGAAGCTTAGCTCACTTGCAAGCAGCCAAACAACTGCTCATTCCTTTAAATTTGCCAACACCTCTGATCGATTAATGTATATCATTGCAGGAAAATATAAAAAGCAGCAGCTGGCTGTCCCTAAAACCGATAAAGTGCGCCCCACAACTTCCATGGCGCGCGAGACTTTGTTTAACATTTGCCAGAATCAAATTGAGGGGAGCCGCTTTCTCGATGTATTTGCAGGCTCTGGCGCGATGGGGCTGGAAGCACTCAGCCGGGGAGCCTCAACTGTCACGTTTATTGACAATAACAGAGCATCGATTGCTGCCATTAAGGAAAATATTAAAAAGCTCAAAGTAGAACAAGAGGCCAAAGTCTTGCAACTTGATGTATTTAAGTCGCTTGAACTTTTGAGTCGCTATCTTGAAACATTTGATTTGATTTATGTCGATCCTCCTTATGGAGAGAACTTCAGTACGCTTGTCGTCGAGTTTTTAGATTCCCACCCGCTTCTTGCAAAAAATGGGTCTTTGTTTGTTGAAGATACAAAATTTGAACAACCCCCAATCAAAAATCTAGTCCTCCACGGAGAACGGAGATTGGGAAAAGGGCATTTATATGAATACCGTTTTGTTTCCAGGGACGTTTGATCCTCCTACTTTGGGCCATCAAGACATTATCCTGCGAGCAGCGCGTCTTGCAAAAAAGCTGATCATTGGAGTCGCTCAAAATTCCCGCAAATCAAACTTTGCCTTCACAACAGAAGAGCGCATCGCTCTTCTCAAAGAGTTGACCAAGGATGAAAAAAACATTGAAGTGGTGCAGATTGAGGGGCTCATCGTCGACTTTGCAAAAGAGCATCAGATCGACTGTCTTATTCGGGGCCTCAGGGCCTTTTCCGACATGGAAACTGAATTCCAGATGGCCCTTGTGAATAAAAAAATCGGCAACCTTGAAACCCTGTTTTTCATGACAGAGGGGAAATTTTCCCACATCAGCTCTACCTTGATCCGCGAGATTGCCTCTTGTGGGCATCACCTCCAAGATTTCGTCCCCGCTCCGATCGAGGAGAGAGTGCGCGCCCGCTTAAACTCGCTTACGTAAGAGTTGCGAAGAAGCCACGATAAGAATGATAGGAAATGAAGGTGTATACCGATTATTCTGCGAGAGAGCTTGATAAGAAGGATAGGCTTGATAGGCATGATAAAAAAATATAAATAGAGTTCAAAAAGTATTAAACTTTATGAATTTAAGATTTTTCTATCCTTATCATGCATATCAAGCATATCCTTCTTGTCAAGCTCTCTTATTTTGCTAGTAAGTTGTTTATCCTATCCCTGCTTTGGAGAACTAAGCTCGGTTGCTTTATCCTGGCGATAGGAAAGAACAAATCCAGCACCAAGAACGAGCACAAGCCACAACAACCTGTAGACAAACGCTGTTGTGATCCCAGACATGGCTTCCTGGTAGAGAGCGCCGATCAAGCTGAAGCTCAAGAGGGGCAAGACCACATATTTGAGCGCGTAGTAGGGATATGTGCGCGCAGAACCCTTCATCCAGACGCTATCGTTGCCGATGACCTTTGAGAGCATGAGGAAAAGGATGATTTGGACAATGCCACCCACGAGCATCGCATTTCCCAAAACCATCGGAGCCAAGGCGCCGAGAAGGTGTTGGCCATTGCCCATGCAGAAGGGGAGGGCTAAAGCTGAGACAAAAACCATCGCCATTCCAACAGCTTTTTTACGTGTTTTTCCAAATTCGACCTCAATATTGCCAGCGACACTCTCTACGATGGAGAAAAAGCCGGTGACTCCTGCGATGAAGACGCAAAAGAAGAAGATAGGGCCCAAAATGCGGGAAACAACCTCTCCCAATTGAGCTAAAATGGCTGGGAAGATTACAAAGCCAATTTCAAAGGCCGAATCTGAACGGACAAGCTCATTAAATGCGATGCCACTTGTGTGGCTCATAAAGCCAATACAGCCAAAGACGGCGAAGCCCGCAATAAAGGAGATGACAAAATCGCCGATTGCCACCTTAAACATCGCGCGCCGTACATTGAATGACTCGGGGTTATGTCTTGAGTAGCCGGTCACAATTCCAAGGCCTAATGAGAGGCTGAAAAACACCTGTCCGAAAACATCGCGCCACAAAAGCCAATCACCTAAACGGGAAAAATCGGGGATCAAATAATGTTGGATCCCAAGGGTGGCTCCGGGAAGAAAGGTGACGGCAATTCCGAAGACCAAAACAAGGAGGCCAAGAAGGGGCATGAAAATCGTACAAATTTTTTCAACACCCGAGTGGATATTACGGGCCAAAACAGCCCAGGAAAATGCAATCACCACAAGTGTCGAGATCAAAACCCCGGTCGCAATCCCTCCAATGTTAGTCAAAGAGCCTGAATCGTTTAAAAAATGGTGTTTAAAGAAAAAGGCGGTATCTGCTCCAATGGTTCCCGTCGCTGAAAACCAGGTATAACCCACGGCATAGCCTGTCAACACGACATAGAAGCCGCCGATTGTGGCACATGTGAGGACAGCAAGCCAGCCCAAGACTTTTCCTGTGGTGCCGGCAACCTGTCCCAGGGCAGAGACAACAGGAAGCTTAGTCCGTTGACCAACAATGCCCTCTAAGATCAACATTGGAATTCCCACAATCAAATGGGCCATAATGTAGGGGATTAAAAAAGCGCCGCCCCCATTTTTATAGCAAAGGGCACTAAAGCTCAGGACATTAGCAAATCCAACTGCTGAGCCGATCATCGACCAGATGTAACCAGCTTCTTTGCTCCATGTTTGTTGCTTTTCTGCGTGCGCCATAGTTTCCTGCTTTTAAAAAAGAATAAGCACCAAAATTTTAGCAGAATTCAACAATTAATTAAAGAAACTTAAAGAGATGCGGTTTTAATAAGTATAGCACGATTAGAAGGATCAGAGAGACGTGGTGTGGATAAAAGGAACAAAGATAAGAAGGATATGATATAAATATTTGAATTTACATTCATGCTTTTACAGAAAAAGCAACGATTGTAGAAAAGATCAATAAATAATTATTTTATTTCTCTTCCCATCCTTCATATCTTTTTATCCTTCTTATCCTAATCCGTTACCGGCGGCGACCGCTTTCGTCGTACGACCTCTTCTCACCAACCAGCTTATCGTTGTCGTAATTGCAAAGAAGGCGAGGAGTCCCATCTTCGTAGTATTTATTGAATTTTCCATGCTTTTTGTCAGCTTTGTATTCCCCTTCAAAAACGACGATGCCCAAACTATTCCATTCCTGGCAGAGCCCTTCGAGTTTATCATTTTTATAGTGATAAATACTTGCCAGTGAGCCGTTTTCGTGATAGGTGCGCATGGGGCCTTCCTGCATATCGTTTACAAAGGTGACTTCCCGATTAATCTTGCCACTTGGAAAGTAAGCAATACCTTTGCCCTCTTTCTTATCTTGATGAAAATCAAGAGTCAATGCAAGAAATCCTTGCGGCGAATAGACGCTCGAAGTACCCTCGCGCAATCCCTTTTTGAAAAATGTGCTTGTAGATTTGCTCCCATTTTCACTGTATTCAGAAAGCTCTCCCTCAAGCAGATCATTTTCATAGTAGCCATCCAGTTTTTTCACTTTTCCATGCTCAGGATGTGTTGGGTAATAAATTTGATGGATGCCATTACGGAGATTATCTTTGTAGTGGACAATGATCTCCTCTCCCTCGCTTGAGATTTGGAAATAGCGGCCATTTAAAAGGCCGTTGACATACTCAGCCTCTTCAAGGACAAGACCCGTCGGATCCCATTGCATTTTTTTGCCGTGTAAATTCCCATTTTGATAGCTAAGGGTGGCAGCCATTTGTCCATTTGGGTGGTATGAGAGCTGAGTGCCATCGAGCGCACAGTTGGTATAGTTGAAGACGCGGGCAATTTGAGCAGTCTCTCCCTTAGAAGCTGAGTAGTATTCGCGGTGCTCTCCGTCTGGAATCCCTGCTTTGTAGGTCATCAAGGCCCGGATGGAGCCATTTTCAAACCAGGCTTTAAACTCCCCTTCTAAAAGATCATTTTTGTAGAAGGCGAGCATTTGCAACTGGCCATTTTCATAGTATTTCTCTTCGCGGCCTTGACGGCTTCCATTTTCAAACTCAAGTGATTGGCTTAAAGTGCCATTGTCAAAAAAGTTTTTCATTGTGCCGTGACAGAGACCTTCCTTATAGTTTCCTTCGAATACAAGAGTTCCCTCTAAGCTCCATTCTTTGTGCACCTTGTCTGGTTTGCCTCTGACATAATTGCCTTCCAGTCGCTTCTGACCATTTTCAAACCATTCTTGATGCTTTCCATCGAGTTTGCCCTCGATGTATGTTTTGGAAACCTTTGGAGTTTTATTTTCATACCACTCTTTGTAGGCGCCGTCCCATTGCCCATCTTTTAAATTGGCTACAAGTTTTTGATCCCCACTTTCATAAAACTCTTTTTGCAGACCATCGAGATTCCCATGGTTATAAACATAGTCATTCTTGAGCTTTCCGTTGGAGTACCATTCTTTGTAAGAACCATGGTAATTGTCCTGGACTTGGGTGTATGTTTTTTCCAATTGCCCGTTTTCATAATATTCGCAAATCGGCTCATCAAGTTCTCCTCTTTCGTTGAAAAAGGCCTTCATTTTAAGCTTACCGCTTGGGTAAGTGAGCCGATGTTCTCCGATGGCAAGGCCCCTTTTCCAGTTGCCGCCTCCAAGGGGTTTTCCATCTGATGCAAAAAATTGCTCTTTTCCCTCCTTGAGCCCATCGACGTAATTCATACGATACACAACTTGTGAACTTTCAGAATATTTCAAGTGAAGTCCAAAAGGCTTTCCGAAACGGAAATCCTGAACCTCCAAAATGCACAGCTCGGGTCCATAAATTGTGACAGCCGGCGTTTTTCCATCGCCGTGGAGAAGGCCGTCGCTGTAGTAACGGGAGGATTTGAGACACCCATCGTTTTGATGTTGGGGATACCATTCCAAAGCATTGCCGACAGGCAAGCCGTTTGTGTAGCGCGTTAAGGAGGCGCGCGAGCCATCTTCATGAAAGCTCAAAAACTCACCGGAAAGTTTGCCGTGAACGTAGGTTCCCTCCTCCTTTTTTTGCCCTGTGGGATAAAACGAGACATAGGAGCCATGGAGAACACCTTTCGCATAATGCAAAGTCGATTCTGCAGATCCATTGGGATGGAATGTCTTAACTTCTCCATCTAAGAGCCCAGCTGTGTAGTGGGCATTTCTTTGCACAGCGCCCGTCGCATGATAGCTGATCGAACCCCCATGAGGTTGGCTCATTTCAAGATCGTTCTCTTCTTTGATGCTCCCGGAGGGGTAGAAACGGATCTCTTTGACTCCCTCTTTTTCCGTTTGTCCCAATTCATGAAAAATCACATGTGCCGGATTGCCGTTTAAATAGTTTTCCACAACAAACGGACGCCAGGTGGGCTGTCTCATTTTAAGCTTGGGCGTTTCACCGGCAAATACGGGAGTAAATATGTGGCTGAAAAGAATCAAAGCGATAATAAGTAGACGCATCTTTAGAACCTAATGTTGGTATTAATGTCCGAGAGTATCAAAAAAGGGGGAATTTCACAGCTTCAAAATTAGATTTGACAAACGTGTCATTTTATGTTAATTGTATTTTTTAATGTGACGAGGCGTTCTGTGCTTTTACAAAGAAAAGCTCTTTATAATTTAATTCAGCTCAATCTCACCCGTATAGAAACAGGTGAGCTGCAAGTTGGCAATCTCAAAAAGTGGCAAATCTCCAATTACCGCGCTTTACCTCCGGAAGATTTGTTCGCGCAGCTGCGCGAATTAAATATTGATCTCGATTTAATGCGCTTTGAAGAGTTGAGCCAAAACTTTGAAGCTCCGGAAGAGATGGTTGAAAAACTGGCCAGCAACCGTGAGCCGCTCGAAAAAGATCAGATTTTTTTAATTTTTTTTGAGCTTTGGCGGCGCATTTGGCCAGAAAAGAGGACCATTTCTATTTTCTGCGACGAGCTCGATCACCAAATGATTGCCTACGATCTGGGGCGCCCCAGCGAAATCACCGACGCTTTGGCCTATTTGCAGCAGCTTTTAGAAGAGCATGCCGATAGAGGGCTCGATCCGCACCATTGCTTTCAGCTGGTCCAGACCTATTGTGCCAATGATATTGAAAGTTTTCTTTTTGATTTTACCCTCAATGAGATTGAAACAGATAATTATAGCTATGCGATCGAGCTTCTTGATGGTTTCAAGCCGTTTTTAAAACCCTCACTTTGGTTTGATTACCTAAGAGCCAGAGCCTGCATCCTCAAAGATCCAGAAGATGGCTACGAAATGCTTGAAATTGTCATTCACAAGATCACACAAGAGACACCTCTGGATTTGGTCGCTGACATTCTCTTTTTCCTGGCAAATAGCGGAAACCACTCGTTATTTTACACTTTGGCCAAAAAAACGATGCCTCTTTTAAAAAGTGAGAGGGATTTCCAGGAATTTTTGGAAGCCTGCTATTCCCACTACGACTACTTGGAGCTCAAAAAGCCTGCTTTAGCGATTGCCCACCTTTTCTATAGCCGTCGAGGGATTCCTTCGCATACTCCGCTTGCTGAAACCGATCCAGGGATGGAAGAGATGCGGGTGATCTTGGATCAGCGTCTCCACTTTGCCGAAGAATAAGCCTTGTACTACAGAAAAGACACGATAGGTGAATTTAAAAAGTAGGTATCCTATAAAACGCTAAAGAGCATGATATAAAGGATATGCTCGATATGCATGATAAAAAGACAAAATTTTTTATTTTTCCCTTATCCTGCATATCGTGCATATCCTTTATATCATGCTCTTTATGCGGCCAAGGCCCAATGATTATGTGCTTTGCGTTGAGGAGTAGATCTTGAGGGGCTGAAATCGCAGATAATCAGAGCTTGTCAGGTGATAAGTGACCCCTCCCAACTTTCCAAAAGGAAGAGTCCCTTCCTGGAAATTGTGGAGATGGCCAAAGACGCAGATATCCACGCCATATTTATCGAGGAGCTCAGAAACTCTAGAGGTCTGTAGATCAGCGCCGATCGGGGGGTAGTGTGTCATGGCAATGCGGCATTTGGCCTGTTTGTCCAGACATTGCAAACTCATCTCTAAGCGTTGGAGTTCTCTGTTGAAGATTTTTTCCTCTTCTTTTTTGTCCTTATCGAGTGGAAATCCAAAATGGTACTCAGGAGTATCCCAGAGGCGTGTGCCGGCAATCGAAATTCCTTGATAATTGAAAGCATTGTTTTGGACGAGATGGAGCGAGGGGGGCAGAATCTTTTGCACTTTAGACAAAGAGCCCCACCAATAATCGTGATTGCCCTTAATGAGCGCTTTGGTTCCTGGCAATCTTTCGATCCAGTCTAAATCGACTTTGGCATCTTCTAAAGAAAGGGCCCAGGAGATATCTCCAGGGATGAGGACTAAATCTTCAGGCTCCACAAGGGCGTGCCAGTGAGTTTCGATGTGCTCGGCATAACCTGCCCAATTGGGGCCGAAAACTTCCATGGTTTTTTCGGGAACGCCGAACGCTAAATGTAAATCTCCGATGGCCCAAACGTTCATGGCGTCAATAGCTCCGTGGATTTTCGATGGGGAATCTCCAAAATATGAAGGGCTTCCTCAAGGGTTGTTTTTTTTGCCTGAAAGATCTCTTGCATATGTGTGGAGAGCCTTGTCAGGAGCTCTTCTTTTTGGGGAAACAGAGACTTGAGAGAGCATAAAAAGTCGTTGTGGGAACGCTCTCCACGGTATTGGGGCTTTTTTTCGGGCATTAAGAGGTAATTCATTTTTTCCGGGCTATAATCCCACAAAAAAGAGGTGTGCAACAGCCAGCGCCCTTTCTGGATATACTGTGCGTTGCCTCCAAACTTTTTTTCGCCAAAAACATAATCGTTTTCACGCAAGCCAAAATCTTTGAAAAGGGGCTTGTAAAAGGTTTCAGACCACTCCAAAATAGGTTTTGGCTGGGCAGGGAAGTCAAAAGACGAGTGATTAGAGATAATCGTTGCAAAAACTGTCTGAGAATCGACGTAGACAGTCCCGCCGCCGCTGAAACGTTTGATCAGAGGGATGTTGTCTTCTTTGATTTTTTTGAGATCGACAAGCTTTTCAGCTTTGCCGGAGATGCCCATGACAATAGCAGCAGGGGAGCCCGTATTGAGAATACACCAACTTTCCGAACTGACCCGCAAGAGCGCCTCTTCAAGGCGCAGCTGCTCGAGTATCGGAACGTTTTGTAATTCAAGAAGTCGCATATTTTTGCAGGGCTATCATCAAAACTTGTATATCTGAAGGGGAAATTCCTCCAATTCTTGAAGCTTGTCCTAATGTTTGCGGCAAGAATTTGGAGAGTTTTTGCTTAGCTTCAGAGCGCAAACCCACAACAGCATGGAAGTCAAAGGTGGAGGGCAAACGGATTTTTTCGATATGGGCCAGTTTGGCAACTTCCCCTTTTTGCCTTTCGATATAGCCCGCATATTTAAGGTTCAGCTCGATTTGGAAATTCATCTCGGGGCCAAAATCTTTGATCGCTTCTGGATACATCTCAAGAAGGGTTTGATAGGTATTTTCGGGCCTGCAAAGAAGCTGAGCTAAAGAGCTTCCTTTGCCTTGGACCTGTTTGAAAATGGTTTTCAGTCTCTCCGTTTCGGTCTCGAGGATTTTTTCTTTCTCGACAACTTTTTGGTACCGTTTGTGATCTAATAGCCCCAGTTGATAGCCATAAGCTCCCAAACGTAAATCGGCATTGTCTTGGCGAAGGAGCAAACGGTGCTCAGCACGAGATGTGAACATTCTGTAGGGTTCGTCGATCGGTTTTGTGATCAGATCGTCGATCATCACGCCAATATAGGCCTCATGCCGCTCTAGAACAAAAGGAGGCTTGTTTTGAACTTTTGCGCTCGCATTAATGCCGGCAATGAGCCCTTGAGCCGCTGCCTCTTCATAACCTGTCGTTCCATTAATCTGGCCTGCAAAGAAGAGGTTTTCAACAGTTTTTGTCTCTAAAGTGGGCCCTACCTGGCCTGAGAGGACATAATCGTATTCGATCGCATAGGCAGGGCGCATCACCTCGGCCTTTTCAAGCCCGGCGATGGAATGGAGGAATTCGAGCTGCACATCGAAGGGAAGAGATGAGGAGATGCCGTTGACGTAGATTTCGTTGGTATGGAGCCCTTCAGGCTCCAGAAAGACCTGATGGCGGTCCTTGTCGCTAAAGCGGACGACTTTGTCTTCGATGGAGGGGCAATAACGGGGGCCGACGCTCTTGATTTGTCCTGTATAGAGAGGAGATCTGTGGAGATTATCTTGGATGATCTCTTTGGTTTTCAGGCTTGTATAAGTGATCCAGCAGGAGATTTGGGGAAGACGCTCAAAGGGTTCATCATCATAGGAAAAACGGACCCCTTCCTCTGGAGGTTGCTCTTCCAGCTGGGAAAAATCAATGGAGCGGGAGTTAATCCGGGGAGGAGTCCCCGTTTTGAGCCGTCCTAACTCAAATCCAAGATCTAAAAGATTTTTCGAGATGCCAATAGCGGGCTTATCTCCTGCGCGGCCGCCCGAAAAGCGTGTCTCGCCGATGTGAATCAGCCCTTGCATGAAGGTGCCAGAGGACAAAATGACAGATTTTGCGCTATAGGCAATGCCTTCTTGAGTGACAATGCCCACAACTTTGCCATTTTCGACTAAAATGGATTCTGTGGTCCCTTGATGGAGGTGGAGATTGGGTGTGTTTTCAAGGCGCCGCTTCATTTCGAATTGATAGGCGACCTTGTCCGCTTGTGCGCGGGGCGCCCAGACAGCGGGACCTTTAGAGGCGTTGAGCATGCGAAACTGGATGCCGGTCCTATCTGTGACTTTCCCCATTTCTCCGCCCAAGGCGTCAATTTCCCGCACCATATGCCCTTTGCCGATCCCGCCAATAGCAGGATTGCAGCTCATTTTAGCAATGGTGTCGAGATTCATTGTCAGCAAAAGGGTAAAAGCACCAGATCTTGCAGCAGCAAATGCTGCTTCACAACCTGCGTGCCCCCCTCCAACGACAATGACGTCATATTGATCTGGGTAGCGCCACATAAATGACTAAAGTCAAAACTCAGGTTATTTTAAAAAATTACTTAGTTTTGTGACGGTCGCGACGACGGCGTTTCTTTCGCTTGTGCTTGGCGATTTTATATTTTCTTTTCTTCTTTACTGATGACATAATGCTCCGAAAACAAAACAAGGAAGATAGCGGGTTTAGCAAAAACATTCAAGCTATTTATCATTTCTTAATAGTGATTTCTTTATATGTAATTAATGCTTATATGTTAAAATAATTGCATGTCAACACAAAATGTTAGAGCAAATACTAATAATAAAAATTATCCAGCAGCAAAAGAGCCACCCTCTAAGTGGCCCAAATACACGTTTATAATGCTGATGATAGCGGGCGGTTCTGCAGCCTTTGCAGGCATTGGCCTTGCAGGTTGGCTTGCTCCAGAATTTTTCAAGCACTTAACTGTCGTTCAGGGACAAATCATCTTCGGCGTCTCTGCGGGTGTCAGCACGATTGCTCTTACCATCCTCGGCCAAGGCTGGCTCAGAAACCATTTGCGCGAACGGCAACGCGAGCAGGAAGAGGCAATTCCCAAAGAAATCGACAGGCTACTTAAAGAGGCAAACGAAGAAAATAAAACACTGACCCAAAAGACCAGACTCTATTGTCAAGCTGCCAAGCTTGCAACTAATCCATCGCAAAAATTCCGATTGTTAAATGAGGCTTTTGACTATGTCAGTCAAAAAGTAAAATCAATCAGTCAGGAACAAGAGCCTTTCAATGCAGATAAGAAGATTTGCTATGAAGATATCGCGGAGGTTTTATCTGACATCGGAAGCCTGAGCGATGGAATGCCTCTCGGTTTTGCAGATTTGCAAGAGAAAGTGAACGCTGAATATTTCAAATTATAGCAAAGAATCTTAACGTCTGCCCGTCTCGGTTTCTTGGAAATCCTGCCAACCACTCGGCTCACCCTCTATCGGCGTGTAATTGCGGAACTGGACAAGCTCTTTCTGGAATTGCAAGTTGACGCTGCCAATGCCCCCGTGACGGTTTTTCCCCACAATGACTTCCGCCATTCCCGGCTTATCATTCGGATCATAATACTCTCTTCGCAATAGAAATGTCACAATATCAGCATCTTGTTCTATGCTATTATGAACAATAATGTCGTTGGCAACAAAGTTGTGTACACCCTCAACTGTCGCGTCGTAGACTTCCTCCACGCCCAAATCAGTAATCGAGGCGATTTCATCCCAATATACATCTGAGGTAGCCAAATCTAAAAGCTTTGGGCTATCAAGGTAAGTTGCTAGCTGATGCATCCGCTTTTGTGAAACGCCCGATTTAAAAAGGGTCGAGCCGCAATAAGAAGTGTTAATTCCTTCGCAGACAGCGCGCCAGCCCATCCCTTTTTTATCTTTTGCGGGTTCTACAAAAAGTTTCCAGACCTCTTTT
The DNA here is from genome assembly GCA_964588495.1 of uncultured bacterium. Lineage (GTDB taxonomy): Bacteria > Chlamydiota > Chlamydiia > Chlamydiales > JAAKFR01 > CAVPKN01. Next base: position 17,664 of record CAZPPS010000012.1, read on the forward strand.
GGAATCACGCCAAGGTTTGGGTTTGTTTCAATTTGGTTCAGCTGCTCCAAAAGCTCGGAAATAATGTGGCCACGTTTCCCCGCACAGCCAACAGCATTCAAGAAACGGATTTGGTTGGGGGCACCCTGAATGTGCACCTGATGCATGGTTCGGTATCCCTTCTTTGATTCTTTTGACAGAAGAGTGCTTTGTACATTTAAACGTAGGAGCAAAGCTTGAACCTGAGATGCAAGTGTTTTGCTTGAGGATGCATAATAGATGGCTGCAGAATGGCTTTTTCCATTTATTTTTTTATGGCTAATGTTTCCATCCGTTGCCCATAAGTGATGTAAAAAACATGAGATTTCTTTTTGGGAGCTTTCAAACAAAATTTTAGGTGCTTTTTTGTCATAAGAGCGCACGCCGTCTATTTGTAAATCTTCGAACCATTGCGTAATTGGATGTGATTTTCCCTTTGTTAAACGATAGGGTGAAGGGAAATAGACATGAGCCCAATTTTTTTGTTGAACATAGCGAGGCGCGATTCCAAACAATTGATTGGCTAGTGTACTGACGATGGATAAGTTTTCTTCGTCCTGGCTTGTGTAATGATAAGGTTGTTTAGGTAATATACAACCATCTCCTAAAAGGTGGGCCAAGAAAGCAAACTCATCGCATCTAGACTCTTTTTCAATCGTATTTTGAAGCCTATTTGGTATCCCTATTCGATCGCCGGCTTTTAAATTTTCAAGGGCAGTCCAGCCTTCGAGCTTTAAAAAAGGGTGGTTGCTGCTGGCTTTAAGGGTTCTGCCACTACGCGTTTTAAGTTCAAAGACCTTTTTTTGGCCTGAATAAAAGGCTTTAATCATTTTATGTTTGCCAATTTTGAGATGCTCATCAACAGCGTAGACGTAAATAGGAGTTTGAACTTCTCTATCGGCAAGTTCTTTAATAGTATAGATTTTCCCAGTAAGTGCATCTTGAATTTGCGCATCGGCAGTTAGGCAGCCACTTTCACGGAGGTCGCTCATCATGGGGCGGTGGCCGGCGCGGTCTTCCACTTTTCGGGAAAGCTGGGAGGCGCAGATGACTGGGATATTGAGCTCGCGAGCGAGTGTTTTGAGCAGGCGGGAGATTTCGGAGATCTCATTTTGCCGGTTTTCCATAGTGCGGGAAGAGCCGGAGCCTGCAATCAGCTGCAAGTAGTCGATCACGAGAAGGCGTATCCCGTAGCTCTCTTTCATCCGGCGGGCGCGGGCGCGCAAATCGGTGATTTTAAGCCCGGGCTGATCGTCGATGATCATCGCGTGCTTCTGCATATGCCCGACAGAGGCCACAATTCTTTGAAATTCTGCGCCGCTTAAATTTCCTGTCCGAATTTTATCCGATTCCACTTCGGCCTGTGAGCAGATAATTCTGTGTAAAAGCTGCTCAGCGCTCATCTCAAGGGAGAAAATGCCAACAGGCATGCCGTTTTTAAAGCAGACATTTTCTGCGATGTTGATCGCAAAAGCTGTTTTTCCCATCGCAGGACGGCCTGCAACGATCATGAGGTTGGAATCGTTAAGGCCATTGAGGAGCTTATCAAAGTCAATAAAGTGGGTCTCGATTCCTGTGATCTTGGCCTCTTTAGGACCACGTAGACGAAATTCTTCTTGTCTGTCTTGCAGCTCTTTCAAATAGGGGAGTTGAGTCGATGCCTTAACGCCGCTCAAAATATCTGTGATTAAGACGCCGTTTGCCGGATTGGCATTTTGGCTGATTTTGAAGAAAAGCGATTGTGCATCATCGAGAACAGCATTGACATCCTGAGGGTCATCCAAAGCATTTTTCTCAACAACCTGCGCTGCCTGTATCATCCTTCTCAAAACAGACTTTGAACGGACAATTTCCGCATACTCTTCGATATAGGCAGAAGTTCCTGCATATTGCGCAAGCGTTGTAACATAGCCAATGCCACCCACAGACTCAAGTTTGTCGATCCTCTTTAGCTCTTCACACACCAAGTGTACATCAGCCGGCTTGTCCTGCTTATAAGCATTTTTTAGAACCGAAAAAAGGATTTGATGCTCATTGTAGTAAAAATCGGATTCGTCAAGAGTATCAGCAGCAATGTTTAAACTATTGATACTAGTGAGCATGCATCCGAGAACCATCATCTCGGATTCTTTAGAATTGGGTGCGGCTTTAACTTTCATGCCCGCAAAAATACACATTTTCGGCGCAAAAGTCTACACTCGACTTAAAAAAGGCCACCTCCTATGATTTGTGGCTCTAAGGAAAGATGGCTGAGTGGCCGAAAGCACGTCCCTGCTAAGGACGCATACCCCTAAAGGGTATCGAGGGTTCAAATCCCTCTCTTTCCAAAATAAAAAAAGCCCGGATTTTCCGGGCTTTTTTTTTGGAAAGAGAAGGAGCGTTTTTGGAGTGCGGCGACTCGTCGCCGCTTTTCAATCGGCAAACAGACTGCTCGGCAATGAAAAAGCGGCGAAGAATCGCCGCACTCCAGGAAAGCTCAGAGGCCTTGGATGTGAGGTTGGAGCTTTCTATACCACGGCAGCTCGGCGACATCGATTTTAATCATTTTTTAATAATTATGTGTTAAAATATGAATAAATTCAGAGGTCATAATGTTAATATCGGAAAATAACTGTCTAAAGCCTGTTTTAAGTCATATTAAAGAAAACCCTATCAACACGACTTTTAATGTGATAGTCACAGCAATTGCCCTTGCTGCCGTTATCGGAGGGGGTTTAGCCTTGTTCGCTTCGTTGACTGGAGTGTCCATTGGTGATTTGGCCTCATTAGGCTGGAAAATAGGGGCGGGTATTACTGCGGGAGGCGTAGGGATTTTATTGGCTTCAGGTCTTGGAAACGCCATTTATTTTAAATTTTGTAGAAAGCAGGACATTGTCGAAGAACCCAAGGAGTCTATTAGCCCAGTTGAAATCGAGGGGGCTCCTTTGATTCCGACCTTAACGGATAAAGGCGAGCGCGAAATAGTTAAGCCCAAGCCGGTTTTCAGGGAAGACAAGGAAAATACGAACTTTGATCTTGAAACCTTCCTTTTTAGTTCGGATCCTTCCCCGGTAATTCTTCAACAAGCCTTTGATTGGATTAACGGAAATGATGAAATTAAAGAATGGATCGCACAGGAAAGTTCCAATTTAACAGTGAAATGGTCACAGGTGAGCCTGGAAGAAGTTAAGGAATGGCGCCTTATTATAGCCGAAAAGCGTGTGGAGAAAGACCCGGAACTATTAGGCACAGATGATCCTACAAATGCATGGTATCAAGTTTTAGCCGAAAATCGATCAGTGAAGGAAGAGGAATCAACGGAGACAAAAGATCCTGCTAAACTGTCGATCGATCAATTAATTTTAAAAACAAATCTTAAGACCCCGCCTGTATCCAACATTAAACAAGACCTGCTCACTCGCAAAATACTAGAAGTGACCTTGATATTCAGAGAAATTCGCAAGTAGGGATCGTGTGGCTTGTCAAAGCACGTGGATAAGAGGCTGAAGCTCTCGATACCACGGCAGCTCGGCGACATCTTCTGGGATGAGGGCGTACTGGAGGCAGGAGCGCTCAGGGGAGCAGCCGCGGCTCAGCATGGCCGGGGTGGGTGCCATGAAGTAGTTTCTGACCTCTCCCTCGAAGTGGAAGCCGCATTTTGCGATCACGCGGCGGCTGAGGTGGTTTTGTTTGTTACACCAAATTTCAATTCTGTCGGCTTTCATGTACTCAAACCCAGCGATGGTGAGAATCTTGGTGACGAGGGTGGCAAGGCCTTTGTTACAATGCTCGATTGTAGTCCAGTAGCCGATTGCTAGAGCTGTTTTGCTCGGTGTTTTGCCAAGATGCCAGCCCGAAGACATTAAAAATTCGCCGGTATTGCCATCAAATACGACCTGCTCGAATCCCTCACCTTTAAAGTAATTTTCCCGCGTCTGAATGATTCGGGCACGTTGACTCTCGACGTTGATCTCTCCGTGCGCCCACTCCATAAAAGGTAAAAGAGTGTCTATACTTGCATGCACGGCTTGGACAATCACTTCGGCATCTTTTTCTTCTAGAGGCCGGATAGATAAGGAAATGGTATCGTCTTTGTATCGAATTTCAAGGGGAGGGGTTTTTAACATATTTAGTAACCCACGATTAAGATTTTTACAGATAAAATTGAAAAGAGCGGCGTTCATTAAAACGCCGCTCTTGGGATTAGTCTTTGAGAGAGAGCAAGAACTCGGTATTGCTGCCGGTTTTGCGCAGACGGTTGATGAGAAGGTTCATCGCGTCGAGAGGTGTGAGGTCGGCAATCGCGGCTCTCAGGGTGAAGATTTTCTCTAGCTCTGAAGGATGGTAGAGAAGCTCTTCTTTACGGGTTCCGCTCTTGATGAGATCGACAGCTGGATAGAGTCTGCGGTCTGCAAGACGTCTATCGAGGACAAGCTCCATGTTGCCTGTGCCCTTAAACTCTTCGAAGATCACCTCATCCATACGGGAGCCGGTGTCTACGAGGGCAGTTGCCAGAATCGTAAGGGAGCCGCCGTGCTCGATATTACGGGCTGCGCCAAAGAAACGTTTCGGTTTGTGCAGAGCGCTTGCGTCGACACCACCTGTCAAGATTTTGCCAGAATGGGGTTGGACGGTGTTGTAAGCACGGGCAAGGCGTGTAATGGAATCGAGGAGGATAACCACATCGTGGCCATGTTCGACCAGGCGGCGGGCCTTTTCGATCACCATTTCAGCAACTTGAATGTGACGCTCAGGCTGCTCGTCAAAAGTAGAAGCGACAACTTCCCCTTTGACCATCCGGATCATGTCGGTCACTTCTTCAGGACGCTCATCGATTAAGAGGACAATCAGAGTAACTTCGGGGTGGTTGACAGAGATTGAGCGGGCAATATCCTGCAAAATCACTGTTTTACCGGAACGGGGAGGGGCTACAATCAGGCCACGCTGTCCTTTACCGATTGGAGCTGTCAGATCCAGGACTCGCTCAGAGATCCTCTCTCTTGTTGTTTCCATCAAGAGCCGCTCGTTTGGGAACAGCGGAGTCAGGTTTTCAAACAAAACGCGCTCTTTGGCCTTATCAGGAAGAGTGCCGTTGATTTTATCCACTTTCAGAAGGGCAAAGTATTTCTCTTTTTCTTTGGGTGAACGGATCGTTCCTGTGATGGTATCCCCTTTTTTCAGATCGAATCTGCGGATTTGAGCAGGGGAGACATAAATATCTTCAGCACAGGGCAAGTAGTTGTAAGTAGGAGAGCGGAGGAAGCCAAAGCCATCGGGGAGAACTTCCAAAACCCCTTCGCCAATCAACAGTTCGTCTGGGCGCTCTGATTTGATTTTAACGATTTCGAAAACCATCTGCGATTTTGTTAAGGAAGCGGAGTGGCGGATTCCATAAAACTTCGCCTGATTGTTCAACTCATCGATCGACATTCTTTGAAGATCGGAAATGTTGGTGATGGTCAGAGGCTCAGGCTCTTGAGGTTGTACAGGCTGTTGTTGTATCTCTTCAGAGACCATTTTTTCGGGAGGTTTTAAGGTGGAGGGGCGTTTTTTTGGTGCCGGTTGTTCTGATTGTTCTTCTGAAAGGGTTGAAGAGTTTTCCTGATTCATGTTGTTTCCTTCAAATCGTTAAAAATGAATTGTATAGTTTTTTCTAAATCGGCTTTGCTTGCGTTATTTTCAATCACAAGATCGGCCTTTTTGACTTTTTCTTCTGTAGACATTAAGCGTTTGCTTCTACGTTCATATTCTTCTTTGCCTAAACGGAACCGTTCCTTACAAATATTTGCGTCGCTGATCACTACAATCACAAAATCATAGAATGATTCGAGATTGCCTTCGTAGAGCAAGGGAACCTCAGCGACAAAAAGGGGAGTCTTTGTTTGGGAGACGGTTTTGTATTCGGCTTCAATGACCTTTTGAACTTCGGGGTGAATAAGCTTTTCTAATTCTTTCAGCAGAGCGGGGGAGCTAAAAACTTTCTGAGCGATCCGTTCTTGGCTAAAAAGGTCTCCAACAACAACATCAGGGCCTAAAAGTTCAACGATCTTCTGGCCTAGGGGTGTGTGTGGGATCAGTAGCTGATGAACGACGCTATCTGCGCTAACAACGTATGCGCCAAGCTTCTCAAATAGATGGCAAACGGTTGATTTTCCGGATGCTATCCCGCCTGTAACTGCGACTTTCTTTAATTTTATACTTCGGCCCAATTTTTGCCAATGCTGACGTCAACAACTAAGGGAATCTTCAAGGTAAAAACGCCCTCCATTGCCTTTTTAACAAGTTTTTTTAAATCCTCGATCTCCTCATCCGGGGCTTCAAAAATCAATTCGTCATGGATTTGAAGGATCATTTGGGATTGCATATTTCTTTTTGAAAGAAGATCGCCGATCTCGAGCATCGCTAATTTGATCAGGTCGGCTGCACTTCCCTGTAAAGGGGTATTGATCGCCAGGCGCTCAGCAGCACTTCGAACAATGGCATTGCTGCTGTTGATTTCAGGAATTTCCCGCTCTCTGCCAATCATCGTGACAGCTTTCCCCGTTTGTCTCACAGTTTTCACAGAATGGTCGATAAACTCGAGTACTTTTGGATAGCGGATAAAATAGGCTTCGATAAAATCGAGGGCCTCTTTGACTGTAATACCGAGCTCTTGCGAGAGCCCATAGGCTTGTTGGCCGTAAATGATTCCAAAATTGATCGCCTTTGCCTGATACCTTTGCGTTTTCGAGATCTGATCGATCGGCACCCCAAAAACAAGGGAGGCTGTAAAGGTATGGATATCCTCGCCCGATTTAAAAGCATGCAAAAGCTGCGGATCTTCGCAGAGATGGGCGAGAAGTCTCAGCTCAATTTGGGAATAGTCGGCAGCGAGATAGCTCCACCCTTTTTTCTGAGGGCGGAAAGCTTCGCGGATTCTTCTCCCTTGAGCTGTGCGCACAGGGATGTTTTGCAAATTCGGATCTTGGCACGCAAGGCGTCCTGTCGCTGCGATGAATTGATTAAAGGTGGGATGGATACGGCCCGTTGTCTTGTTGATCTCTAGAGGAAGGGTCTCAATGTAGGTTGAGCGGAGCTTTTCTAAAGAACGGAAAGCAAGGATTTGTGCGGCAATCGGATAATCTTCAGCTAAAAGCTCTAAAACATCTGCACGCGTTGACAGCCCGGTAGCTGTTTTTTTTAAAGGCTTGATTTCCAATTTTTCGAACAGCACCGTCGATAGTTGTTTAGGGGAACTGATGTTAAATTTTTCGCCTGCTAAAAGATAGATCTGCTTTTCGGCCACTTTAAGCTCCAACGCAACTTCTTTTCCAAGGGCGTCTAGCGTCTCAACTTCCATAAACATCCCTGCCCGCTCCACTTGGGCCAGAAGGCGCGTTAGGGGAAGCTCCACATCAAAAAGCAAATGTTCGAGAGTGCGCTCTTTGAGCTGTTTGGCAAGAATTTGTTTCACCCGGAACGTGTAATCGACATCTTCGCATGTATAGTGGGCGACTTTCTCAATGGGAGCTTTGTCCAGAGTGATCTCTTTTTTTCCAGAGCCGATCAGATCTTTAATCGGCATTTTGACTTTGCCAAAATATTGCAGCGCCAAGTGCTCGAGAGAATGTTTGCGGCCGGCAGAATTGAGGATGTAACTTGCCAAAATGGTATCAAAGCTCAAAGAGCCCACTTTGATCCCAAGATTTGCCAGAATATGAAGATCGTATTTGACATTGTGGCCAAAGAAATGGATGGAGGAATTTTCGAAAAGAGGTTTGAGCTGCGAACAGATAAAATCGGGGCTTAAACTCCCATTAAAGGGGACATAGTAGGCCACTTTTTCTTCGATACAAAAAGCGATCCCGACAATATCAGAGGCAAGCGGTCTTAAACCTGTTGTTGCAATATCAAAGCCAATTTCTCTAACAGCTGAAAGACGTGTGAGGAGCTCTTGAAGAGTTTGCTGCGTATCAATGACATGATACTCAACTTTTTCCTCTTCATGGGTCCTGAAAATAGTGTCAAGTTCCCTAACAAGAGAGTCAAAACCCATCTCAAGGTAAAAATCTTTGAGGTCGGCAATATTGGGCTTCAACAAAAGGTACAGCGACGGATCTTTGGGAAAATCAATGTCCAAATGAATGGTAGCAAGGCGTTGGGAGAGGCGCGCAATGTCGGCTTCGTCTTTGAGCGTTTGCTGTTTGGCAGCTCCTTTGACTTTGTCTGGATTGGCAAGGATGTTTTCAAGGGTACCAAATTCTTTTAAAAGGGGAGCAGCCGTTTTGGGGCCAAAACCTTTGAGTCCCGGGATGTTATCGGAGCTATCCCCCACAATGGCTAGATAATCAATGATTTGTTTCGGCTCAACCCCATAGATTTCTTCCACTTTTGCCGAATCGATAATGAGATTGTCTTTCCAGGTATTCAAAACGAAGATGTGCTTCTCCACAAGTTGACAGAGGTCTTTATCACTTGTGCAGAGATAGACATCGGCCCCTTGAGCTTCTGCCCAAACGGCAATGCTTCCCATCGTATCATCGGCTTCAACGCCTCCTACTTCAATGTGGGTGATTCCTATGAGATCACAAAATTGCTTGGCCCACTGAATTTGGTGGGGCAAATCTTCGTGCATCTCCTTGACGCGGTTGGCTTTATATTTTTCATAAATCTCCAGTCGCTGCTTTTTATTGTCAGGACCATCAAAAACAGCAACAATATGCTCACAGCCAAAGTCTTTGACCAGTTTGATGACAGAACGGATAAAGCCAAAGAGAGCGTGAGTCGCCTCTCCTCCCGCATTGGTCATGGGAGGCAGAGCGTGATAGGCACGGAAAATGTAGCCTGATACGTCTAAAATGAAGAGTTTTTTTTGTCTCACGGTGCAAAAATGTAGCTAAAAGGATTGCCGTCATTTGTGGGGAGAACAAGTTCGTGCTTGATTTTCCCAGTAATGAGGGGCGAAAGAGCTTCTTCTTTAAAGTATTTTTTCCACCACGACGAGGTGGTAAATCCGACAACTTGATATTTCCCTTCGATTTGTGCCGCCTTGACAAGCTCAGTTAACGCCTCGTTGCGTGTTGTGCAACAATGGTCTATAAGCCCTAAAGAGAGGGCTTCGGGGGCAGGGAAAACGCGGGCTCCAATGCTGTCGACAAGTGTATCTTTGTCGATAGGTCTATTTGAAACAACCGTATTGACAAAACTTCCATACAAAAAGTCGAGCAGAGTTTGGTATTGTTTCTGTTCATCGGCATTCCAGACACGGAATGGATTCATTTTGTCTTTTCCTTCTCCTGCTGAAACAGTTAAGGCGCTGACTCCCAGCTTGTTCATCGCGTCGACGAGGTTGACAAACGGAGGCCACGAAAGAACGCCGATGGAGCCTACAAGACTGACATCACTGGCATAGATTTTGTCAGCTGCGCACGCAATGTAATAGCCGCCAGATGCACACAATCCGTTGACATAAGCAAAAACGGGAACTTTATATTGTTCTTTGTAGTCTTTCACAAGACGATAGATCACATCTGAATCATTGGCGCCGCCCCCCGGAGAATTGATGACAAGGAGAATGGCTTTGACAGGGCGTTCTTTGAAAATGTCTTCGCGGGAATCTAAAAGGATCTCTTCGATTTCTGTTGCTGTGAGCTTGCCCATGCCGATTTTGCCATCGATATCGATTTGCAAAATCACAGGAGCCGACTTTGCGAGCTTGGTTCTCTGCCCTTGAGCATCAGGTAAAAGTTTGACTTTGGAAGGGTAGCTTTCTTCGTGCGTTGCCTTTTTCAAGCCATAATAGCCAAATGCGATGCCGACAAATGTGAGTGTCAATCCGAACATAATGCAGAGTGTCACACACAAAGCTCTGAGCGAGCTCATAAAAATAGATTCGTAAGTTGCTTTCATAAGCTGGTGATGTTATAGAAAAGAATAGTTTTCGTCTATCACTCCCGTGCCCGTGCCCGCACGGAATTTCAAATACAAACATATACCAAAACAACTCTTTTTCATTTTTTATTTAATCGACTTTTGATATTCTAAAAATAATGGATTTAATTTTTCCTTTTATTCAAGAAAATGCGCAATACGCCCATTGGGCGGTCTTCTGCCTGCTCATGCTGGCGGGATTGAACTTCCCCATTAGCGAAGATTTTTTAATTATTGTTTCAGCGGTACTTGCAAGTACAGTGGTTCCTGAAAATACTTTAAAGCTATTTTTGGGCGTTTTTTTAGGGGCCTATATCTCAGACTGGGTTGTCTACTGGATTGGTCGAAAATGGGGAGCCCATTTATGGAGCATCCGGTGGTTCTCCAGGCTGGTACATCCGAAAAGGCTTGCGCAAATCGAGAACTACTATTCCCGCTATGGCACTTTGACCTTGCTCGTAGGACGCTTTATTCCGTTTGGCGTCCGTAATTGTCTATTTGTGACAGCAGGAATGGGGCGGATGAACTTCTTCAAGTTTTTACTTGCAGACGGTGTCGCATGCCTTACATCAAATACCACACTTTTCCTTCTCGCTTATTTTTGTGGCAAAAATTGCAACCATTTGGTGAAATGCTTCAATATTGTTATTTTTTCTTTATTTGCCTTCGCTCTAATTGGGTATATTTGGTATAGAAAACATAAAAGTGTCAGGTCGTTAGAAGAAACTGTAGAAAGAGATAATGTTGCTTAACCCTTCTAATATCATATCGTTGTCCCGTGCAGGTTTTGCGTTGGCGTTTTTGCAGGAAAACCCATTGCTGCGCCTTTTAGCCATCATTTTGGCGATGATTAGTGATTTTCTCGACGGCTATTTGGCTCGCAGGCAAAAGATGACGACCAATTTTGGGGCAGTTCTTGACCCTATTATGGACAAATTTTTTGTTTTTTTTGCGGGCGGTGTGTTTTTCATCGAAAAAAAGCTTACCGGCTTTGAGCTGAGCGCCCTTCTTTCAAGGGATGTCTCTCTTTGCTTGTTTGGGCTCTTCCTGGCCTTTGTCAAAGGGTTCAAAGGCTATGAAATCAAAGCGATTTGGTGGGGAAAGCTCACAACAGTTGCCCAGTTTGGTTTTCTGATAGGCTTAACGTTTAACATCCGATTTCCCAACTACATCTACATGCTCTTTATGACGATGGCAGGGTTTGCCTTCCTCGAGCTAATGTTCCGCTACCGCCGCACCACAACTTAGACTTTCGTATATTCCCTACAAAACGAGTCAGGTCCATCTCGCTTCTCTTGCGTCCTCTCTCGAATCTGCGTTTTTCAAAACCCGCAAAACGTTTGCGTCAATCAAGTTTGTGAGCTCATTTTAAAAACGCAGAGGCGAGAGAGGACGCAGAGAGAGAAAATGTTCTATGGCCGAGATAGAGAGCGTACTTGGCAATAATTCATTTTTAAACTAAGGTGTTATAAATTTTTTGTTGCAGGGTGTTTTGAAATGAAAAAATTTTGCTGCCTTACCTTTTTACTGATTTTTCCATTTCTCACTGCCCTTCATGCCTTTCCTTTTAGCCCAGAAATTTCTGAGAACAGTCTTCTGAAATATGCCCACTCTGTCTATTCAGAGAATGGGGAAGAGGGAATTATAGATGCAATCCTGGAAAAAATCGGCGTTTTTAGCGGATTCTTAGTTGAATGTGGAGGAAATGAGGGGACGACGGGATGTAACACACGGCTTCTCGTAGAGAGGGACTGGCGAGGGGTCTACATTGAACCTGATTCTGTCCGTTTTCAGAAAATGGCACAAAATTGCGCACCTTATCCGAAAATTCAGTGCTTGAAAGAACGTGTCACGCCCTTCGACGATGACCCTGCGGGCAAAACAATGGATGCCCTTGCTGAGCGTTATTTTCCAGATGTGGAGATCGATGTGATGTCGATTGCTGTCGGAGGATCTGAGCCTCTCATCCTAAAAAACATGAAACTGAAACCCAAGCTGATTGTTATTGAGGGAGGGATGTTTTGGCATCCGATGATGCAGCTGGAAGTTCCTGTGGAAGTGGCTGCACAAAAGGTCCAGCAGCCGATCTGTGTCATGACACAAATAGCGAAAGCTAACGGTTATGAGTTGATTTGCAGCTCTTTCAATGCTTTTTTTATCCGCAAAGATTTATATCCTCTATTTGCGGAGATCAATAACAATCCCAGTTTGATCTGGTGGGAAGCGCTTGTCCACATCAAAAAAATCCGTCCTGACTTTTTTGATGAAGTCCTAAGAATTCGACGGGCTTCTTGGATTCAGGAGTGGGAAAGAAAGGACCCTAATATCACATTTTTAATTCACTAAGACATATCCTATGATTAAAAAATTCATCTGCTTTCTGTTTGCAATCCTCATTTCTGTTCCAATCTGTGCAGAAAGCCCTTTCAAAATCGATTTCCCACATAAAAAAAATCTCTCTAATGAAGACTATATCGAACTCCAAATTCAGGCGCGAAAAATCGATATCCTCCCTCTTGTAAAAGAGATGTATGAAAGTCAGGGGATGTCAGATGGAGGGTATACAAATCTTGATGACTTTTTGGGGCGTTGCCGTAAAGGGATCTATCAAAAATTTATTGATGTGGAACACAATCTTTACCCAACAAAGAAACTGATTAAAATCGGTGAAGGGGGGGATAGATGTTTTGTGTGTGCGGTCCCTTTGACAGGCAAGTACCCCTTTTATTTGCTTTCTTTGATTCTTGAATTGGAAAGACTGAATTTCAATGGCTATTTCCTCTACTACATAGGCGGTTACCCTAACCCGACAGGCGAAGAAATCGAATTTGCAGCTGTGCCCTACTCATTTAAGATTTTTGCTATGAAAGAGGCGGCTCTTTTGGGATTTACTAATGTCTTATGGGTGGATGCTGCTTGTTATCCTTTACGTGAAGTGGATTCGCTATTTGAGTTTATCAACCATTATGGATGCGCTCTTAATTATTATCGCGACCCTTATAATCTCTGGCGCTACATTTTCCCACAAACCCGCCAGTTACTCTATGATCTTTCAGGAACCGATGTTGTGAATGGGTCTTATATCAACACTGTGACCTTTGGGTTAAAGATGAATTCGCCCCAAGCTCAAAAAATTATCAATGATTACACCCGATACGCTCAACTCGGAACCCCATTTCTTTCCTGTTTCCCCGAGGAATTTGTTTTAACTGCAATCATTGGCCAGGCAGAATTCGAGGGGTGGCGCACACCCCCCTTTCTCCCCTATTGGAAAGGCTTATTTGGTGAAAATACACCTGAAGAATATGAGGCTGTCCGCAGTGCGGGCTACTACTTCTATCACCGCCATGGAAGATGACAGGCTGCAACGCACGCAACAAAGGGCATAACTTACTCGCCTTGCGCAAGCTGTTAGGGAGTCTTGATCTTGATCATGATCAAGATTGAGATTAAGACTTGGCTCAGGTTGCGTAAGGTGGGTTAGTCACAAGGTAGTTGATTTTTCGGGCCCGGACACGCACACAGGCACGAAAATAGGCTATGCAAGAAGTTCTAGTGTAGTTAACCTGAGTTTTGGGTTCTTTTCCCTCATCCTCAGGGATTTTTGTGGTCCAAATCGCACTTTTTTGCTCGCAAATAGCGCTTTCAGCTATGAGCTTCGCAAAAAATTGCGATTTTGCCTCACAAAAATCCGCTGATTACGAGGAAAAATAACCCAAAACTCAGGTTAGTTATTGCTGGGAAACTGAAGCGGTGGCGAGCTCAGGGGCTGGGGTTGGTTCGGATTCGGATTGAGGAGGGAGAGCGGAGTCGATGGTTTTGAATTGTTTGCCAAGAGAGAGGACAGCTCCGATCCAGAAGAAAATGGCCACGAAGAGGATTCCTGCCACGATATGGGCGCTTGCTGAGATTGTGGTGAAGAGGACAAGGAGGATCTGATGGATCAAAGACCCCCCCGATTTGCCTAGTCTTGAGCCGACACCATCAATGGCAGCTTTCCCTTTCAACTTGTTTTCAGAGCTGAGCGGGATAAACGCCATCTCTTTTGTTGCGTCAAAAAGGGTGAACTTTGAGGCTCTGGAGAGGCAGTTTTGGGCAGAGCCGCAAAAGACGATGAGTGCGAGTGGAGATGTTCCCACCATGGCAAGGGCTCCCAGCATGCTCGCTTTTCCAAAAAAGAAGAAAAAGAAGGCAAAACAGGTGATAAGAAGGATGACTGGGGTAATCAGCGCCCCTGCGGTCCAGCCAAACCTGCGGATAAGCTGGCTGGAAACCAAGAGAGAGGTGAAGAACGAGATTATCCCTGTGATTGTTGTGATTTGGTTCATGTAGATCGTGTAATCATTGGGATCGGGATAGAGCTGACATACCTGATCTTTCCACACAACTTCCACGAGATTAATCACAAGGTTGTAGGTAAGGACGATGATCGCAATGGATAACAAATATTTGGATTTGCCAAGGATTGCAAAATTCTCCCGCATCGACATTTTGATTTTTGGTTTCTTGAGCGGGCAATGTTGAGGCTCTTTTGATAGAACTTCATGGTTGATATAGCGATAGATTCCCAAAATCGCGACCCCTGACAAAAGGACAACAGCGGTTAGAAGGACAACCGATTGGTGCCATTCGTTATCGGTGAAGCTTATTTTTGAGCGTAAGCACTTTGTCAGGAAAACAGAGACTTGGCCCGAGGTAATGGCGGCCATATTCAAACCAATAGCGATGAGGCCATAAAACCGTTTGGCTTCAGAAACTTTGGTGACCTCATTGGCAAATCCCCAAAAGAGCATCGAGAGGATCGCAGAGCTCCAAAGCTCAGACATTATGTAAAAGCTGCTAAACGTCCAATAGCGGAACATCGCAATCAAACCCTTAAAGCCTGGAGGGAGATGTTGCTGAAGGAAGTTGGCGGCTTTATGGGGATGCAGATACTCTTGAATGGGATAGATCACAAATGTGAAAAAGGCAAAAAAACCTAAGAAGATGAAGACCATGGAATAAAAAACTTGATCCCGCTTCAATCGGTTGTTCAGGCGGCTATAGATAAAAGTCAGTAAAAAAGCGCCCGGAACAATGCCCCAAACTTTGATAAAAGGAATAACCGCTGCGCCTCCATCCTCTGCAGTCACGAGGAAAGCCTCTTTCATGTTGCGCAGTATGTTGTAATTGAAACCGATAAAGAAGGCCATGGCTAGCAAGGGGAGGAATTTGCGTAGCTCAAATCCGTGGATTGGCCAGAAATACGCTCTTAAAGGAGAAAAGCCCTTATCGCGCATAACAACCTTTTGTGAACCTCAAAAAGAAATTGAATAAAAACTTTTGAGAAAAGAACACTTTTAGTCTTTGTTATTTTCTTTGAGGCTCCAATTATAGCCAAGTTTATGATATGAGGCAAGGGATTAGAGTTTTTAAATAAAGAGTTGACATTTGGCCAGCCCTGTCTGTGCCCGTGCCCAATTTTTAAAGAGTGTTCCATTTTTTGAGATCAAGAAAAGAATGAAAATCTTTATAGAGTCTTAAAGATAAAATGAGTATAATCTTCCTCTTTAAATATAAACAAGTGTGAGGACTTAAGGATGTCGTACCAGGTAACAATTACAAGCGTACAAGCGCCAGATATTAATACACAAATAGCCAAAGGTTGCGTAGTCACTTTCGGAGTTATCGGAGCCGCCTTGTTTGTCATCGGCTGCCTGGCAGCTACAGGACATCTTTCGGGTGTCGTAGCCGGAGGTTGTGCAGTGGGTCTTGCGATCCCCTTGCTGATTGCCGCACTTATCAACAGTTCCCGTGGTAAGTTGAGCGCTATCTGTAAGGTGATCATGAATGTGGCTCTGGTTATTATCGGCGCTCTTGCGTGTGCTGGGGTTATTTCAGGAGCAGCTGTTGGCTACGCGATCGTTACACCGGTCTTTCTTGCATTCCTAGCAAACTGTTGTCCTGAACTTTGCGCTCGCGTGAAGGATTGTGGAATTGATTTGGGTGAGGATTGTGTGAATCTCGGAATCACCTATATTAGTTAGTTATTGATTTTCATAAGTTAATTTGAGAAAAAGTATGGCGAATAAAATTCATGCCGGGCTGCAGGATGGCACTCAAAAACTATGGCAAATGCCTAGTCGACAAACTTTGGGATATGCTGCTGCTATGGGAGTCCTTGGGGTTGCCTTGATAATCATTGGATCCTTGGCATTAAAGGGTCATCTTACAGGAATTGTAGCGGGGGGTTGTGCAATTGGGCTTTCTGTTCCCGCCGCTATCGCAACGATTGTAAAAATGGCAACCAGTGGGGATGCTGAGAAGTGTAGCGGCGTGATCATTTTAGTGAATCTCGCAGCTCTCACGGTTTTCGGCGCGCTGACTTGTGCCGGATTGATGTCTGGATTTGAGCTTGGTTATGTCATTCTTCCCCTAACAATTGGCACATTGGCAGTGATATTCCGCAAAATTTTTGAGGCTGCTTGTTTTGTTAGTTGTGCAACATGTTGTATAGCAGGTGTTTCTATTGGTGAAGCCGGTATACGCAGGGGTTTGGAGGAGACTCGGAAAAATACTGCTCAGGTCGCATATTGATTTTTCTTAACAGAGCATCTATGATGCTCTCTTCTTTTTGAGTTTAATATGACAGACACTTCTGCAGCAATAAAACAACCGATCCACAGTGGGGCAGTTTATAAAGCGGCCTACGATCAAATGTTGGGCAATACGGAAACGTGTGACAAGATTGTCAATCTTTTGAGCAATGGCATTCTAATGGCAGTCTTTGTCATTGGTTGTGTAGGGGCAGCTCAATTGATCCCAGCAGCTGAAATGGGTTGGACCATTGTGGGATTAGGGGGGGCTTATTCGGCTCTCAAGCTATTAGCCTGTAGGCTAGGCTCCCGCAAAATCGACCTCTTGTGGTCAGTTTTGACGAATGCGGTGGTGGTCAGTTTTGGAGCATTAACTGCTCTTGGCATCTTGACAACTGGCCAGGCGGGCTATGCTCTTATTGGAGTTAGTTTAGCAAATACTGTGCTTGCCATCCAAATAATGCTGATCGCCAAGAAGTGTCTTCCTGTCCGGAAGAAGCTCAGTTCTGAATGAACCGTCATGCCGGCCATGTTCCGTACTTAAGAGAAACAAAACGCAGAAGCGCAAAGAGAGAATTTATTTTTTCTTTTTCTCTGTCCTCTATCGTTTAAAAATGACTCACAGACTTGACTGCCGCAACATTTCGGGTATTTAAAAACCACAGAGAGCAAAGAGCACACAGAGAGAAGGGATTATTTTTTTCTTTGCGTCCTTAGCGCCTCTGCGTCTGTGCGTTTTTACTGCCTCAGGAGTGGAAGCACAGGTCGGTCACGGTCTCGGGCAAGCACGGAAATTATATGTCAGAAAGGGCTTCGATACCGGGGAGGGTGCCGTACTCGAGAAGCTCGAGGGTAGCGCCGCCGCCAGTGGAGATATGGCTCATTTGATCGGCAACGCCTGCCTGGTTGATGGCGGCAATAAGATCGCCTCCTCCAACAACTGTATTGGCAGATAGTTGGGCAACAGTGCGGGCAAGCTCATGTGTTCCCTTCGCAAATTGGTCGATTTCGTAAACTCCAAGTGGACCGTTCCAGAGAATTGTTTTTCCGTCGGCGATTTTTTGGGAAAAAAGCTTAACGGTGGCAGGGCCAATGTCAAAACCTGAAAAGTTTTTGGGGAAATTGTCCGAAAAAGATACTGTCTGGGAAGGGGATTCTTCGCTGCAAACGGCTGCTGCAATACAGTCTATAGGCAAAATAATTTTGCTTCCCTGTTGTTTGAGAATTTCTTTGGCAAAAGAAACGAGCTCTTCCTCGACAAGGGAATTCCCCGCATCGATGTTCTGTGCTTTTAAAAAAGTGTAGGCCATCGCCCCTCCGATCAAGAGAAGGTCGACTTTCTTCAAAAGAGAGGTGATTACACCGATTTTGGAAGAAACTTTGGCTCCTCCCAGAAGGGCATAAAAGGGTTTTTGTGGATTTTCTAACAGATTTCCCAAAACAGTGATTTCTTTTTCCATCAGAAAGCCCGCAGCGGCCTTGTGGGGAAAGTAGCTGGCGACAGTGTAAGTAGAGCTGTGTTTGCGGTGAGAGGTTGCAAAGGCATCGTTGACATAACAATCGCCAAAACTGGCCAATTCTTTGGCAAAAGAGGAGTCTTCTTCGGGATGTTCTTCGGCTCTATGAAATCTCAGGTTTTCAAGCAAAAGGATAGAGCCAGGACCCAGCTTGTTCACTTTTTCACGGACAGCCTCGCCTATGCAATCGGGCGCCATCTCAACTGTTTGATTGACTAAAGAGGCGAGCACCTTGGCAACCGGCGCTAACGATAGTTGGGGTTTAACCTGATTTCCCGGTCTTCCCAAATGGCTCATTAAAATCAGAGAGCCCCCCTGATCTAAAACATAGCGAATCGAGGGGAGAGAAGCCTCAATGCGTGTCGGATCCACCACATTCAACTCGTTATCCAAAGGGACGTTGAAATCGACGCGCATGAGCACTTTTTTTTCGCGGATATCGAGATCTTTAAGAGTCAGCTTATGCATCTGCTCTCCACTCCTTCTTAGCTTCTGAGTGGGCAATACGGTTTTTTTTGCGGATATCTGCTTCTTCAAACCGCCTTTTTTCAAGGGGAGTTTCGGGGATAGCCGCCGGAATCGGTGCCGGTTTATGGTTCTCATCGAGGGCTACGAAAGTAAAATAGGCAGAAATGACGTGCCTGCGCTCTCTTGTGACCACGTTTTCAGCCATAACTTTAAGTCCCACCTCCATCGAAGTGTTCCAGGCTCTATTGAGAGAGGCTTTAAAAATCAGCACCTCACCCAAAAAGGCGGGCGCTAAAAAATGGAGGGCGTCGACAGCAACTGTCGCGCACGCTCTTTCACTGTGCCTTTCGGCAACAACTAAGGCCAGGCGATCCAGAATACTCATGACAAGGCCGCCAAAGAGGCTTCCGTTAGTATTTAGATCGTTTGGAAAGACCTTGTGTGTGTGGTTTTCGACAGCTGTAGAGGCGACTGTTTTATCTTGCATAATTCCCCAAAGTACTTGTGTATCTTACAATCATCTGTCAATTCAGGATGGAAGGCAGCTGCCAAATGGAACCCTTGCTGGATCAGCACAGGCTCACTTTCATACTCTGCCAAGATTTTGACTTCTTGAGAATAAATTTGAGAGATGCGAGGAGCCCTTATAAAAAAAGCTGAGACAGTTTTGTAATTGCCTCCGTCCTCACAGAAATTGACATTCAAATCGGTAATAAAGGATGCGCTCTGTCTTCCATAAGCATTGCGGTTCACAGAGATATCTAATAAAGACAGAATTCCCTCCCGCGCCATCAAAATCATGCCGGCACAGGTCCCAAAAATGGGAAAATTTTGGGCAAATTCCCGCAAAGGGGCTAAAAATTGCATGTCTTTGATTTGGCGGGTCATGACAGTGGACTCGCCGCCGGGAATAATGAGACCTGAGCAGCCTTTAAGTTCTTCAGGGTAGCGGACAAAAGCAGTAGCAAGGCCCACTATTTCCAGCATTTCTGCATGTTTGGCAAACGCCCCTTGAAGACTTAAAACCCCGATCTTCATCAGACAACTCTGGAAGCGAGGAGTTCCTCTTTACGCAACGTCCGGATGTCAATCCCAGTCATGGCATCTGCAAGACCTGCAGAAATTTGAGCCAGCATTTGCGCATCCTGATAGTAAGTCGCAGCTAAAACAATGGCCCGCGCTCTGCTTGCAGGATCAGAAGATTTGAAGATTCCCGAACCGACAAACACAGTTTCTGCGCCCAATTGCATCATCAAGGCAGCATCTGCAGGAGTTGCGATTCCTCCTGCAGAAAAGTTGGGAACAGGAAGTTTTCCTGTAGCTGCAACCTGGCATACCAGCTCGTAAGGGGCTCCCAGGATTTTAGCTTCCTTCATAAGCTCAGAAGGGTCGAGATTCTTAAGGCGGCGAATGCCGCCCTGAATGGCGCGCATGTGGCGGACTGCCTCTACGATGTTACCCGTTCCTGCTTCGCCTTTTGTCCGGATCATGGCAGCTCCTTCGCCAATGCGACGCAAAGCTTCTCCCAGGTCACGGGCTCCGCAGACAAAGGGGATCTCAAATTTGTGCTTGTCGATATGGTGCTCATCATCTGCCGGCGTTAAAACTTCACTCTCATCGATAAAATCGACATCTAAAGCTGCCAGGATTTGAGCCTCTACAAAATGTCCAATACGGCATTTTGCCATGACAGGGATGGAGACAGCTTCCTGAATCGATTTGATAATGAGAGGAGAGGTCATGCGGGCAACGCCCCCGTCTGCTCTAATATCGGAGGGGATCCGCTCTAGGGCCATGACAGCACAGGCGCCTGCATTTTCGGCAATGATGGCCTGCTCAGGGGTTGTGACATCCATAATGACCCCACCCTTCAACATTTCGGCAAGGCCCACTTTGATTTCAAAAGATCCTGTTTTTTTCATGACGCTTATGTCTCCTACAAATCTGCAAAAGGGTTGGCAGCCTCTTTAAAGCCACCCCCTTTTTTTCTTTTTTTTAGTTCCTGGCGGATCGTAAAGAGAAGGTCCTGGTCGAAATCCACATGAGCCGCCCACTGCAGATATTGAAGAGGGACTTCGTTGAATGGCCTACCCTTATGCTTGCCAAGGGGCATATATTTCATTTTAATGGGACGGGAAAGTACATCAAAAATTTGCTCGAGCGTTGTGTATTTACGGATGAGATGCTTGAAGACTTCAATGTTCATGATCACGTCGTTGAGAGCGCGGTGAGAACCGGGATTTTTCACATTGAAATGGTTTGCCAGATTCTCTAAGGAATTGTTGGGGCTATCCCCATAAAGTCTTGCAAGACGGAGAGTATCGATGCACTTGGATCTGAGCAATGTGGAGGTGAGCCCTGCCCGTTTGGCCGCTTTTTCAACCATCTCTAAATCATAGCCAATCCCATGTCCAATGACGATATCACTGCCGACAAATGAGAGTAAATCGGGGAGTATATGTTCCATTGTTGGCTTGTCTGCGACCATTTCTTCAGAGATGTGGTGAATGGCAAAAGAGGCTTCAGAAATAGGACAGTCCGGTTTTACCAGGCTCTCAAACTGATCAAGAATCTCGGACAAAGAAAAACGGACAGCCGCGACCTCGAGGATCCGGTCATTATCAGGATCCAGCCCTGTAAACTCACAATCGAGACAGATAAAAGAAATATTTTTAAGCAGGGGCATTTTTTCCTAAAATTTGATTGAGCGCAGCGATCAATTCTTTCCGTCCGACATTTTTGGTTGTCGAATAGTGTACATAGGGAAGGTCTTTTAGCCTATCGGTTATTCGCTTGGTTTGGGCGTTTCTTTCAGATAGGGAGACCTTGTCAACTTTAGTTAAGACCAAAATCGTGTCGAGTTTGTGGAAAGTGATCCACTCTAGCATTTGTAAGTCTTCGGGCGTGGGGTCTCTGCGGATATCAAAAAGAAAGAGCAAAACTTTTAAGGTGGGGCGATTGGTGAGGTAAAAGCTGATCAGCTCGGCCCATTGTTTACTCTCAGCTTTGGGCCCTGCCGCATAGCCGTAGCCGGGCATATCGACGCAAATCAGCCGATTATCGATATTGAAGAAGTTTAAAGCTCTTGTTTTGCCGGGAGTTGAGGAGGTTTTGACAAGATCTTTCGACTTGAAAAGGTGATTGAGAAGGGAGGACTTTCCGACGTTGGATCTACCGGCGACTGCCATTTCGGGGAGCTCGTCAAAGTCGGGGATATCGCTTTTTTTGACTACTGTGGTGATGAATTTAACGTTTTCAAACTTCATACACGAGTGTCCTTGTTGCGTTAGAGTTATGGGAAAGAGTGATTTTGTGAATGTTTTGGGGAAGAAGTGGGGTAATTCTTTCGCTCCACTCGAGACAGCAGATGCCGTTTGCGTAGAAGTAGTCTTCAAAGCCTTGATTCAGGAAATCGAGGGGAGAATTGAGGCGGTAGAGATCAAAGTGGTAAACGGGGCAGGATGGCCCCTGATAGACATTTAAATAGGCAAATGTAGGGCTGCAGATGTCGTGGGGGGGGAGGTTTGTCAATGCGGAGATAATTCCCTTTGCGAGAGTGGTTTTTCCGGCTCCCAGATCGCCAAAGAGGCAAATGATGGAGTTGGGTGGGAGATTTTTGGCAAGTTTTTGGCCAAAAGCGATCGTTTCTTCAGCGGAATGGGTGATATATGTTTTTTCCATGCAAGTTTTTATAATCGGGCACGGGCAGGGGCACGGGCACGGGCACAGGCACGAGTTGAGTTCAAAAAGTACTCTTATTCAGCTTCGATCCACTTAGTAACGTAGGGATGGAAAGCTTCATACTCTGCCAAAGTTTCCACGAAGGCTGCAATTTTGTCTTCCTGGAGATGATCCTGAATAAAATTCAGGAAGGAGTCTTCGAGCTGGAACCGGTTCTGATTTTGCACTTCCACAAGAGTCATGGGCTTTAAATAACTTTCTTTGAAATCGCGGATGACGGCTTCTTTAGAGTTATAAAGTTTCCCTGTGACAGCCGAGGAGAAAACTGTTTTGGAAATGGGAGTTTTGAGGGGTTTGATGTAGTTTTTGATGATTTCAGGATCATCAGAGACAAAAAAACGTTTGGCTTTCACGCCTCCAATTCTTTCATTATTTTCCGGACAACGGGAAACCCAATCGTAGATCGCATCTTGAGGATTTGGATGTGTGTTGTCTGCAAAAACTTTGCCTGTAAAGGGGCAGATGTAGATTTTTTTGGTCAATTCATTGACAGCTGGAGGGCCATAACCGATTTTGATTTCAGTCTCTCTCCAAACTTTCCCTTCATCTTCCAATTTTTTGAGAGCGGTTTCTGCACTTTGATAGATGATTTTGTCGCGGACAAATACGACAGGACGCAAGTTGAAGCGGTGTTCCAGGTAAAAGAGATAGGCCGCCAGAAGTTCGGGAGAGCGTTTCTCTTTCAAAAATTGTAAAAGGGAACTTTTCACTTGTTCAGAAAGTGCCATCTGTATTCCTCAAAAAATACAATTAAAAGGAAGAGTCTACCAGAGATATCTGTTACCTACAAGTAGAAAAAACCCTGCGAAATTAACCCCTATTTAGGTAAAAGTTCCCTGATAGAAAAGTTGAAGGCCAACCAAATAGAAGAAAAAACAGGCACAAACAGAAAGGATGAGCATCATGTTTTTTCCTCCAGGGACGAGCTTAGGGGCCGGGTCGCGGTAGAAATACCTGAGAGACCAGGCACACAGAACAGGTAAAAGCCCTGCCAAATATAAAGAGCCCACGCTTGTCATGATCGTTGTGATGGTATAAATCACTTTGCTGGGGGAGATATTTAAGAGCCAAGGGACAGAAAAGACCACAAGGGCGATGGCAAAGCGTTTCCACTTGTTGTATCTGCCCAGCTTCCCTGCTGTTAAATCAAATATAAAATCGACAAGAATTGTAGAGACTCCGAGAGCTGTCGCGATAATATTGAGACATAACATCAAAGGGAGTTTTCTTCCGAAGACAGGGACGCTGATTAAGTTTGCAAAATCAATTTCTAAGGGATTGAGCTTGCTTAAAGCTTTGTCACTTCCTGAGGCAGAGCCAATTGAAATGTAGAGCCAGAGCATAAAGACAACACCAATCATAAAAAGAGCTGTGATAATGGCATTTCTCAATTTTGTTTTATCATACTTTAAGAAAGGGGCAAGCGTTGGAATTAAAGTGTTAAAATAAAGCGTACTAACAAGGGTGGGGAAGATAATCAATAAAAAGCCCCACTGAGACTTTTTGACATATTGGTAGGAGCTTGCGTGAAAACCTTCCGTTAAAGAGAAGAAAAAAACGATCAATATGGCAAGTGTCAGGACGAAATTCAAAAGAATCGTCAATCGGAAGCCTAATCCAACGATGCTTGCTAATAATAATGCGGTGATGACAAGAATGAGATCGCTACTGACAGTATATCCAAAGCTCGCAAGCATTTCGGAAACAATGGGTCCGACAAGATAAAAATAAAAAATTAAATAGCTTAGATTGACAGATAAAAAAAAGAACGCGGTGATCCACGTTCCTGTCAAGCCCGTGTATCTGCGCGAAAAAGTTGCTGCATTCGAGTATGGGGGATTGGCAAGTGTCGCTTCCAAATAATAGAGGCCGGTAAACAGCAAATAGACCCACGAAATGAGTGTCGCAATAACTGAGGGCCAAAAACCCGCCAGGCTCACTGAAAATGGGATCGTAATGAGCCCTACGCCCAAATTAAAGGAGAAGATAAAAAGAACAGCTAAAATCCAGCGCCACATGTTTCAACAGATAGCACGTGGGCTAATAAAAGGCTACGTGGGCTGCTATGAATTATGGAATTGCTTTGGGAGGTCCCGCTTTTGCGTTTCTGCGTCCTACTGTTGAGCTTGAAAGTTATGCATTTCATCTGATGATCTTGGAGCTTTTCCGAATCATTTGAATAGAGCTATTAACATTATCAAAGGTACTGCTTTTTTAAATGTTATGCAAAAACCTGATTTACGTATTGGCTCATGTTATTTTCTATATTATTACGGGCCACAGTCTGATTATTCAAGTCTGTCTGCAGACCATGCATTTTTGTCTCTAGAACTTGCAGCTGTCCTTCTAGGGCTTTTTTTTGGGCCGGCGTCAAATGGGGATCTTGGAGCGCTTGCTCAGTGGCTTGAATATTCTCACTTAACCCAGGCATCTGTTCTTTGAGTTTGCTAATAGCGTTGTTGTATTGATCAAAATAACTCAGAAACATCAAAACATTAGGTCCATATCCGCTATGGTCTTTAGCAAGTAAATCGTCTAACCGCCGTCTAATTGCTGGAGTCTCAGGGCTATTATCGTTAAATGCTTCAAGGTACGCGTTGAAAGTATCCAATATAGCTTTTTCCTGGGGGGTTTGCCCATAACCAAAACTACCCGATACACCCGAAATACCAGAAATGTCCATAGCAAACCCCCCTTTTTATGTATAGATTTTATTTTAAAGGATTTAGAATAAAATTTCTAGTAAATAATATTTTCTTTAGATTACGGAATTGTCTCTTTTAAATATCAAAAATATTGATTAATGCAATCAGTCATTTGGGTTTCCAGGTTGCTACGGGTTCCCATTCCAATCTGTAGGTCGGCATCCATATGGTTTTGATCTGCCTCAAGAGTGTTCAGACAGGTTTCCACCTCTTTTTTTTGGGCCGGAGTCAAATTGGGATTTTTTAGCAGGTTTTCAATTTTTTGAATTTGCTGACCTGAATCCTGAATCCACTCTTTAAGGTCATCAATTTGCTTGTTCACTTTGTCAAAATAAATCAGAAGATTTTGAAGATTATGTGCTTGGGGATTTTGATCTTTTGCGAGTAAATCATTTAAATGCTGCCTCAATACCGGCTCATCGGGGCTATTCTCATTATAAGCTTTCATATAAGCATTAAATGCATCCCTAACGGCTTTATCTTGCGGTGTTTCACCATACCCGAAACTTCCGGAGATCCCTGAAATAGACATAACAACCTCTACTCTAAATTATATTATTAATTTTAAATGATTTAAAATAAGAGCACTACGATTAATATTTTCTTTAGAATGTCCGGTTGAGGCAGACGAGAAGATCCCCTTCGCCAAATGAAATCGAAATTTTGTTGTTCAGGCAGACATTGGAGATGCCTACGAAGTTTTTGTTTAGATTATCTCCTTGGAGCTCCCACTTGAGTCCTTGTGTATAGATTTGAGAACAGTCGCTCATGGGGATCAGGGAGAGGGTTTGGCCGATCTGGCACTCTAAATGGACAGATTTTGGGAGGGCAAAACAGATTTCAAGATCGCTTTCAAACTTGACGATTTCGGGATAGCGGAGCAGAAGGCATATATTGGCAAGGGTGTGATCGAGACGGGCACCTGTGGCTGCGCACACTGTGATTTTTTGGGGGATTTTTTGGGCTCCCTGTTCAAAAAGATAGGTGAGGGCTTTTTCAAGATCGCTTTTGTTCTGATCCGGTGTGTGAATTTGAGGGATATGGGACCATTTTTTCCGGTCAGCGTCTGAGATAGAGTCAAAATCCCCAATGATCATGTTGGGTTCAAGCCCAAATCTTAGGCAAGTATTGAGACCGCCATCGACAGCCACAAGGGATGTATGGGTTTTTAAAAGGGCCTGGAGGAGCTCCTCTGAGGGGGGCTCTCCATTGGCAACCAAGAGATAGCTCATGAGTTTATCTTAGAGCAGATCCCTTTAAAAAAAATAGAGTTTCCTGGAACTATTCGTGAACGAGCCCGAGCCCGAGCCTGTGCCCGAATGTAAATTAGGATCGTTTTGGTCGGGCACGGGCTCGGGTTCGGGCTCGTTCACGAAATGTTTTGGAATGCGGCCAAGAAGACTCGAACTTCCACCAAGTTTCCCCGACTAGAACCTGAATCTAGCGCGTCTACCAATTCCGCCATGGCCGCAAAGATGTATAGAGGATACGGGATCAGGGCTGAAAAACTCTAGAGATTTTTATCTCCGATCACTTATTCTAATCCTTTAACCCAGGAGATTGTATGGCATCCGATTTAATCAAAAAATTTAGTGACGATAATTTTGACGAAGGAATTAAACAGGGCGTGGTCCTGGTGGATTTCTATGCTGACTGGTGCGGCCCGTGCCGTATGCTCACGCCTGTGATTGAAGAGCTTGCTCAAGAGATGAAAGGCAAAATCACAATCGCAAAAGTGGACACAGACCAATCGGTCAATGTCTCTGCAAAATACGAAGTGAGCTCAATTCCGACGCTTCTGCTTTTCAAAAATGGAGAGTTAATTAAGCGCGTTGTGGGTCTGAAAGATCTCGATGGTCTTCGCAAGATGGTCAACGAAGCGTTCTAAAGTCGTTTTGCCGGAGTGCTTCATAGAGCACGATGGCAACAGAATTCGAAAGATTCAAAGAGCGGGCATTTGCCCGCATTGGAATTTTATAAAAGTGGGACGGCCATTTTTCATGAATCCACTGAGGCAGTCCCGCCGACTCTGAGCCAAAAACCAGGCACGCATTTTCTGCAAATTTGATTTCTGTATAGTTTTTGGTCCCTTTTGTCGAAAAAAAGTACAAGGGGTTTGTATTGGGTGTAAGAGCCTCTTCGAGCGAATCAACGATTTCAATAGAGGCCACTTCGAGGTAGTCCATCCCCGTTCTTTTGATTTGTTTATCGGTGAGATTAAAGCCAAGCGGCCTAACAAGCGTTAACTGCGCACCTGTGACTGCGCATGTTCGGGCAATATTGCCTGTGTTTTGGGGGATATCTGGGGAGAACAATACAACTTTCATACAAAAACAAACGTGCCCGTGAGCGTGCCCGTGCCCGATTTTGGCCCCACGGGTCGTAAACCTTCAAGCGATTTTCAACGCAAAGAAGCAAAGACACAAAGACGCAAAGAGAAAGGGCGCAAGGAGAAAGTTTTTTTTCTCTTCTCTGTGCTCTCTGTGTTCTCTGTGGTTTTAAAAATGCCTCACAGTCTGGACTGCCGCAATGTTTCGGGTATTTAAAAACCACAGAGGACTAGAGAGGACACAGAGAAGAAGATATTTTTCTTTCTCTGCGTCTTTCGCGCCTCTGCTGTCTGTGCGTTGTATTTGCCTTAGGCACGAAACCGGGTAGGCGCACAGGCACGGGAATTTTTAGTTAGCACCCTCTTCCAGTTCCGGCTCATTGCTAGCTAATTCGCCCAAAGCAGAGTTAGCTTTCACAATCTCCACTTCGAAGATCAGGAGAGAATTGGGTGGCAACTGTCCAGAGACGCCATAGGCAAGCTCAGGATGGATATACAAGATCCTTTTTTCCCCTTCCTGCATGCCGACCAAACCTTTGGCAAAGCCTGGGATCGACTGTTGGATAGGTAAGGCAACTGGCTCGCCCATTGTCTCAGAGGTTGCAAACACAGTCCCATCGATCAGTTTTCCAGTGTAATGGATCAGAGGGATCGAGTCGAGCCGCACAGTTTCGCCGCTTCCTTGTTTGGCAATCGAAAACTGGAGCTTTGGATCAGGCGATTGAACGCCTGCTTTAGCACCATTTTCTTTGAGGAACAGGTTCGCATCTGCCAGATTTTTTTCAGCTGTTTGATTGAACATCTGCTCCTGAAGAGAGCAAACCATTTGCTCATACTCTTCTTCGTTCAGAGGGGCAGCTTTTCCGTCACGCTCATCACGGATTCCTTTGATGACCTGATCGAAATTAAAAGGAAATCCTGCCTGTTTCAGCTGTTTTACAATCAAGTGTCCTAAAGTTTCAGACAAAAGTTTATAATCGACATCATCTGCGGTCTTCTCAGCTGCTTTCTCAACCGTTTTTTCGACAGTTTTCTCTGCGCATCCACATAAGGGGACACAGATAAGGGCGGCTAAAATCAATTTTTTTATCATTCGGGTAGCTCCACGTGAATTTTCAGCTCTGTTAATTGCTGTTTCATGACCTCCGAGGGGGCATCCAACATCAAGTCGAATGCCTTTTGCGTTTTGGGGAAGGCGATCACATCGCGAATACTTTCAGCTCCGGTCAGGAGCATCACGATACGATCAACGCCCAAAGCGATTCCCATGTGAGGAGGCGTTCCATATTGTAACGACTCAATAAAAAATCCAAAACGTTTTTTAATATCTTCGGTTGAAAGTTTTAGGATTGTAAAAATTTTCGCCTGCAGCTCGCTGTCGAAAATCCGCTCAGAACCTGAGCCCAATTCGTAGCCGTTGAGGACAAGGTCGTAGCTCGAAGAGCGCACTTTAAGAGGATCACTATCCAAAAGAGGAATATCTTCTACGCGAGGCGAAGTGAACGGATGGTGCTCGGCGGCGTAACTTTGTGTCTCTTTGTCCCACTGAAGAAGGGGAAATTCTGTAATCCATGTCAGTTCATACCGATTGGGATCGATCAGTCCTCTTTCTTTGCCGATTTTCCGTCTTAAATGGTCCAGAGATTGGTTAACAACCGATTCCTCTTCCGCCACAAACAGTAATAGGTCATTTTTTTCGGCTCTCATTGTCAGAACAAGCTGATCGAGCTGCTCTTTTTCAAAAAATTTGACGATGCTCGAGGTGGGCCCTTCTTCTTGAATTTTGATCCAGGCAAGCCCTTTGGAACCAAATCTGCCGACAAAAGCGGTGTACTCATCAATTTCCCGACGTGAAATTTCAGCTCCCCCTTTGACGCAGATCCCTTTAACGATCCCCCCCGCATTGAGCTGCTCTTTAAAAACGGTGAAATTAGAGGCTTTCACGATCTCATCGACACGGACAAGTTCCATCCCAAAGCGAAGATCGGGCTTGTCACATCCATATTTTTCCATCGCTTCTTTATGAGCCATGCGGGGGAAAGGTGTTTGGATATCCATCCCAAGTCCGACTTTAAAAATATCGATGAAAAGCCCTTCGATGAGGGTGAAAAGCTCTTCTTGCGAACCAAAACTCATTTCAAGGTCGATTTGGGCAAATTCTGGCTGTCTATCGCTACGCGAATCTTCATCGCGGAAGCATGTCGCAATCTGGAAGTATCTGTCCATTCCTGAAATCATCAGAAGCTGCTTAAAAAGCTGCGGCGATTGGGGAAGGGCAAAAAAGCTCCCAGGATAGACTCTTGAGGGGACAAGGTAGTCTCTAGCTCCTTCTGGAGTCGATTTTGCTAACACAGGCGTTGTGATTTCCAAAAAGCCCTTTTTGTCCAAATAATTGCGGGTAGCAAGGATCACTTGGTGTCTTTTGACCAAACGTTCGGCAATCTCTCCTCTGCGAATATCGAGATAGCGGTATTTAAAGCGGAGCTCTTCGTTGATATTGATCGTTTCGTCGCAGATCGAAAATGGGGGTGTCTTCGCTTTTGACAAAATCGTCAGCTCTTGCGCTTCAATTTCAATCTCTCCTGTGGGAAGCTTCGGATTTTTCATCCCCTCAGCTCTAGGGATTACTTTCCCTTTGACTGAGATCACCCATTCAGACCTTAAATGGGAGGCCAATTCATGGATTTTGGGATTTTCTTCGGGATTGAAAACAATCTGTGTCAGACCGAATCGATCGCGCAAATCAATAAAAATCAGGCCTCCATGGTCCCGTCTTCTATGGACCCAGCCAGAAAGGGAGATTGTCTCACCGATGTTTTTTGAAGTGAGTGCGTTGCAATTATGCGTTCTTTTGTAGCTCATCTATTAGCCTATCTAAGGGAATGTGTTTAACTTGACCACTAGCCATCTCTTTTAGCTCGATCTGGCCCGATTTTAGCTCGTTATCGCCGACAACTGCCACATAACGCACGCCTGTGGCGTTGGCGTAGCGCATGGCTTTTTGCAGTTTTTTGCCGCTCAGGTCCATCTCTGCGCTGATATGTTGTTCGCGCAAAAGAGAGACGAATTTGAAACAATGGGCCGCTGCCTCTTCTCCTAAAGGAATAAACAGAACGGCACTTGTCCGCGGCTTGGGAAGAGAGACATTTTGGGCGAGCATCGTTTGGATGATCCTCTCAAGGCCTGCTCCAAAGCCAAAAGCGGGAAGCTCAGGACCGCCCAACTCTTTGATCAAACCGTCGTAACGGCCCCCTCCGCCAAGGCTGTTTTGAGAGCCCAGCTCATTCGAGGTGATCTCGAAAACGGTGTCATTGTAGTAATCAAGGCCGCGCACAAGTCTGTGATTGATCTGATAAGGAATAGAAAGACTCTCAAGGAGCTCACAGACCTTTTCAAAGTGTTTTTTGGAGTCAATGCTCAAATAGTCGATCACATGAGGCGCATCGTGAAAAAACTTTTGGTCCTTGGGATCTTTAGAATCGAGAATGCGTAAAGGATTCGTCTCGTAGCGCTGCTGACTTTCCGGAGAGAGCTCTTCTAAATGAGGCCTTAAATACATTTTGAGAGCATGGCGAAAAGCACTTCTTGCCTCCAGATCGCCGATAGAGTTTAAATGGAGGGTGAGCCCCTTGAGTCCCAGTCGGCTATAAAGAGTCCACAACATGTGGATCACTTCGACATCTTGATGGGGAAGGGAGCTTCCAATCGCTTCTGCACCAAATTGGTGGTGCTGCCGGAACCGTCCTGCTTGAGACCTTTCGTAGCGGAACATGGGAGCGATATAAAAAAATTTGTGCAGAGGCGCTTCCTGATGCAAATTTTTTTCAATAAAGGCTCGCATGACAGCCGCAGTCCCTTCAGGGCGCAATGTCAAAGATCTCCCCGCTTTATCTTCGAAAGTGTACATCTCTTTTGAGACAATGTCGGTGCCTGTTCCAATGCCCCGCGTGAAAAGCTCTGTCGATTCAAAAAGGGGAGTGCGCACTTCACGGTAGCCAAACTCAGAGCTAAGCTCTCGGATGGTTTTTTCCAGATATTGCCATAGATGGGACTCCCGCCACGCTCCTTGCGGATCGGGCTCTTTCGGCAAGATGTCAAAGACTCCTTTGGCAATGTGATAGGGCATAGTTTAACTCTTTAAAACAGCAGCTGAGAATACTGGATTGGGATTAATTTATGAATAGCTTTTCAACTTCCTGTGCCCGCCCGTTTCCCCCAGTCTTAGAAGATAGGACTGGGGGAAACGGGTGGGCACGGGCACAGGCACGGAATTTATCCATTAAAATTAAGCTTTAATACGGCTTCAGGACCCTCGTAGAAATTCCTAACGTTGATTTGCCAACTTCCTGCACGCCATGGGCCGGGTCTTGTAAGAGGCACCGGGACAGAAATACGTTTTGTGGTGATGCCTTTGCTAGGGTCTTCTTTGATTTGAAGCAGTCTTTGGTTGATTTGAATTTCTTTAGCCTTGGAAAAAGGACATACGAGCAAATAGGTTTCCACAAGTGGGTTTAAAGGTATTTGGTCATCAATTACAAATTTTAAGTGGAGCCCCAGGTTAATATAAGCCTGTATGACATAATTTGTATTTAAAGGATTTCTATACATTCGATCTCCCAATTTTCATTTTGAAAAGTATAGTCTCGCGTGCCTTCCCAATGGAGCTGGATGGTACATTTCTGGCCACCGCCGGGAATCACAAAAGCTTGATTTAGAGGATTCATGGCTAACAAAGTAACACTTCCCCATTTTTTGGAAAAGCTCTCACCTTATAGGATCATTCTGGCTCTTAATCGGATCAATAATTTCCTGTGCAGGGCTGTCTGGAGTCATTTTGCCATAAATGGCTTCGACCTGTTCGGCTAAAACAGAGATTTTTGTGTAAATGGTTTCCAGTTTTTGGATTTTTCCCACGTAAAATCCAAGAAAGCTTCCAAACAGGACGCCCGCTAAAAAAATGAGCGTGGCAAGGAGGGGGAGGAATATTTTGGAAGATACCACTCTTTTTTTTGTTGAAGAGGGGTCTGTCACTTCTTCTGGAGCTGGGGGAAGGGCGCTCAGGATTTCCTCGAGAATTTTTTCTCTCGGTTGTGCAGCCTCATCACCCCATTCGGGAACCCCTGCTTCTTTAAGAAAAGTTCTAAGTTCTTCGTCGGAAATTTCAGTGTCCATAATATTGTCTTACCATATTGGATACTGTTAGGTCAATTGCTTGGTGACTATTTCCCTTTTTTCTGGTATATTCGGTAGCGCTCAGGTTTTTTCCTTAAATGAGGATTCTCATGGTTTTAAATTTTTTGCGGCCAGCTGAACATATCAATGAGATTGAAGATCAGGCAACCGTCAAAAAAGTCTATCGTTATTGGCGTTTGCGCATTTTCTATTCCATGTTCATTGGATATGTCTTCTATTACTTTACGCGCAAAAGCTTTACCTTTGCCATGCCCGCCTTAATGAAGGACTTGGGTTATGATAAGGCAGATCTTGGGATACTCGTCAGCGTTCTTTATTTTACTTATGGACTTAGCAAATTTGTCAGCGGGGTGATGTCCGATCAGTCCAATCCCCGTTTTTTCATGGCTTTTGGCCTAATCATTACTGGCTTTGCGACCATTTTCTTTGGTTTGGCCTCCTCGCTTATCTTGTTTGCCATCTTTTGGGGAATCAACGGATGGTTCCAAGGATGGGGTTGGCCCCCGTGTGCCCGCCTTTTGACCCACTGGTACTCCCAGTCTGAGCGGGGTTCCTGGTGGAGTGTGTGGAGCACTTCTCATAATGTGGGAGGATTTTTGATTCCCATTCTTGCGGGCGCGTGTGCTGAGTACTTCGGTTGGCGTTCTGCGATGTTTGTTCCAGGAGCACTTTGTATTCTCATGGGATTTGTCCTCATGAACCGTTTGCGCGATACACCTCAATCGCTGGGGCTTCCCGCCATTGAGAAGTTTCGCAACGATTTCCCAAGTTCACAAAAACAGGATGATGCCAAGGAAAAAGAGCTCAGCACAAAAGAGATCCTTTTTGACTACGTTTTGACAAATAAGTGGCTCTGGATCCTGGCTGTCGCCTCATTTTTTGTATACATTGTCCGGATGGCGATCAACGATTGGAGCGCCCTCTACCTGATTGAGACTAAAGATTATTCGATGCTGAAAGCCAATGCCTGCGTCTCTGCTTTTGAAATCGGCGGGCTCTTTGGAATGTTAGTGGCAGGCTGGCTCTCTGACAAAATTCACTCTGGAAGACGGGGGCCGATGAATGTCCTTTTCTCAATTGGCATGCTCGGCGCTGTTGTGTTCTTGTGGCTAACTCCGGAAGCGAGTGCATGGATCGATACAGCTGCTCTATTTACCATCGGGTTCTTCTTATTTGGCCCTCAAATGCTCATTGGCCTTGCAGCTGCTGAACTTTCTCACAAAAAAGCTGCTGGAACTGCCAGTGGTTTTGCAGGCTGGTTTGCCTATTTTGGCGCCACAGCTGCCGGCTATCCTCTCGGCAAAATCGCCCAAGATTACGGCTGGTCAGGCTTTTTCATGATCCTCTGCGCTTGTGGGGCCATCACAGTCCTCCTCTTCCTCCCCATGTGGAACGCACGCGCCCAATCTTTCAAAAAAGAGACCCCCACCTCCAACAAAGACGCGGAACCCACCCCTACCTAAGAAATGGCGTCTAAACGCGGCTAAAAGAAATCCTAAAGCCGGGACTGTGTATACACACATCTCTAAATAGTATTAATTATTTAATTATGAATATTAATAAAACTTTAATATTTATTATTTATAATATATTTAATAATGAGGGGTAGGATGTCAGTCAATAATGATGCAATTTCTTTGAGCCAAATTTATAGCGAGTACAAGTCAGAATTACCTACAGTGGCGCTGGTTGTCACACT
Source organism: uncultured bacterium (assembly GCA_964588495.1). GTDB lineage: Bacteria > Chlamydiota > Chlamydiia > Chlamydiales > JAAKFR01 > CAVPKN01. The sequence continues at coordinate 51,797 of CAZPPS010000012.1, forward strand.
TGTTGCAGCAGGATCCTTTGCCCTTTATGGTATAGTACATTTTATCCCCCAATGGACGTCGCCTTACCAGGGTGTTTTGTACATGCTGCCAAATCAATTTGCTCAAAACGCATTTGCATTTTCCGCACTCACTATAGGCCTAGCGACAAGTCTTGCCACGGTTGCCAAATTAATCAAAGACAAAATCTCTGATTATTTTGGCACAAAGGAAATAGCAGATTTGGAATCCTCGAAATGGAGTGAGTCACACAAATATCTTGTGGTGGCGGCTGTTGCCATAGTTGCTGCAATAGCGTTTTTTGTTATTGCATCAAACGCCCTAAATCATCTTTACGACATAAACCTGCCACATATCGTGGCCATCTCCCAACAGCAACTCAATTTAGTTTGGGCTTTAGGAGTCAGCGGGGCCGTTGCGACTAGCATCGGATTGTATGCCACTGCTCACTATGTCAATTATTTAATTGCAAAAGTTCGGGAAAACGCAAACCCACAAGATCCAGACACGCTTCCCTATCCCGACCATGACAATATCTAAAACCAAATAGGTACCTCTTTAGGGATCCAAACCTTTCAAATCATCCTGCATATCTTACCGCTTGCGATCTTGTTTATCCTGGTTTTTATTTATGAAATGAAAACGTCTTCAAGCCAAATTTTCTTTTTGCAGTAAAAAGTTTTTTGGAATACCTTCCGCTCAAGTAACTTTTTCATGAGAATCCATGACCAGATTAAGATTCGGAATAACAATATGCATGCTTCTGGTTGCCGGGCAGGTGATAGGAGATGAGTGTGACATGCTCAATTTTGAGAGGGCATGGGAGCTTGTTTCAGCTTACTCGCCTGGAATTGGCGCCGTCGATGCAGAAGTTGCCATCCGCTATGCAGAAAGAGATCAGCTTTCTTTAATTCCAAATCCTGTGGCCACCATAGAATCTGAGAATCTGGGTGTTTTCAGAAGGCGGGATTGCGATGTTGAGCCGCCAGAGACTACTTTTGCCCTTTCACAGCTCGTAGAGCTTGGTGGGAAGCGCTTTTGGCGCGCCGATGTCGCTTCAGCCGTTGCCGATATCGCATGCTACGACGCACAAATTGCGCGGCTAAATTTACTTTTGGCTTTAAGAGTGGCCTTTATCGATGCCGCCCTTGCACAAGAGTTTTATAAACTTGCGGAGCAAAAAGCGTATGTTGCAGAGCAAACTGTCCAGGCAGTGGAACTTCAGGTTTCCTGTGGAAAAGCTTCGTGTCTGCAGCTCAAAAAAGCTAAGCTTTGCCAGACAAGTGCTGAAATCAGTTTGAAAGAGGCGTGTGCCGATCTTGAGATGGCCAAGAAGAAATTGTCGCTCATGTGGGGATGCTGCACACCTGACTTTGAAACGATTGATTTTGATCTTTATGGTGTCTCAGAGATCCCATGCTATTCTTTTTGTGTGGATTCCGTTGTACAAACGCCCGATTATGCAAGAGCTCAGGCACTTTTAAATTCCAGAATTCGAAATATCCGCCTCCAAGTCGCCAATGGGATCCCTGATGTGACTTTGACAGTGGGATTCAGTGTTTATCACAGAAGCTCTCAACACGGTTTGTTAGTGGGAGTTCAGGTGCCGTTGCCGATTTTTGACAGAAATCAGGGCAATATCCAAAAAGCTTACTGCGAAAGAACTCAGGCTGAGTTTCAAATGCAGGATATCGCCTTTGATCTGACAGAAAAAATGACCGATGCACACACAAGACTCAGTGTGGCTTATGAGAGCTTGGAAGCACTTAAAGGATGCTCTCTTTATGAAGCCCACGAGACTGTAACTTTTATGGATGCAGGCTACGAAAGTGGAAAAGTGGAGTATCTGGAGCTTCTGGATGCTCACAAAATCTACTTTGAGGTCCAGGAAAATTATCTAAGAATTTTAAATGATTATCACAAAAATAGAGCAGGGCTTGATCGCTTGACTGGAGGGTGTTTATGAAAAAAATGGCGCTACTAACGTGTTTTCTTTTAAACGGAGCCCTTTTTGCTGAGGAAGAGGCACACGAATTTCACTGGACAAAGGAAAAATCGGAGTTTGCAAACATTGTTGTTCAAAAAGCGGGTCCTGGAACCATCCAAAACTGTGTGCACACCTCTGCGAAAATTGTGACTCATCCCGACTATCTAGCCTACGTCTTTCCCAAAATTACCGGCTGCACTGTCAAAGTGCTGAAAAATATGGGTGATACTGTCGAGAAAGATGAGGTGCTTGCCCTGCTGGAAAGCCATGAGATTGCGGAAGCTAAAGCCCACTATTTGACGGCCAAAAAGCAGTTGAATGTCGCAAGTACTCTCTTTGAACAGGAAAAAATTCTAAAAGGGATATCGTCGCGCGCCGATTATTTGAATGCGGAGCTTAGGTTTGAAGAAGCCCTCATTCAACTTGAGCTTACACGGCAAAATTTACTATCCCTGGGTTTCAATACACAAGAGATCGGTCAAATTGATAAAAAAGGGCTTTCAGAGCTCCGTTTTTACGAGATCAAAGCGCCCATTGCAGGAAAAATCCTGGAACGGGACCTCACACTTGGAGAAGTTGCTGATCATGAAACCAAAGCTTTTACAATTGGAAACATTGAGAAAGTATGTGTTGTCATGAATATTTCTCAAAATGATGTGCAGCATCTTAAAGAGGGAAATCCTGTAGAGATCTCTTCGGGAGATAAGAAAATGAAGGCACACATTTGTCAGTTAAATCCTTCAATTAACGAAGATACACGGATGGCATGTGCCGTTGCCTTGATGGATAACTCTTCCCAAAAATGGTCTCCGGGGGAATTTGTGACAGCACGTGTACAAACTTCGAAGATTCAAGTACCGCTTATTGTGCCCATCAGCTCTTTGCAAACCATCGAAGGTAAGCCGTGCGTTTTTGTTGAAAATGGCGATGAATTTGTCCCTTGTAGAGTCGTGCTTGGCAAGATGGACTATGATAATGTTGAAATTGTCTCTGGCTTAAGCGAAGGGATCGTGTTTGCTGCGCAAAACACTTTCATTTTGAAAGCAGAATATGAAAAAGATGAGGCTCACGAGTGATTGAAAAAATTCTCCGTTTCTCTGTCTGTAACAGATTTCTTGTGATCATGCTGACACTTCTTGGCAGTTTATATGGAGTGTATGCCTTAAAAAATCTTCCGATTGATGCGGTGCCTGATATCACAAATCAGCAAGTCCAAATCAATACATCAGCTTTAGGACTCTCTCCTTATGATGTTGAAAGGCAGATTACGTTCCCCGTGGAAAATGCGCTCGCAGGAATTCCAGGCTTGGAATCGACACGCTCCATTTCGAGAAGCGGCTTCTCTCAGGTCACAGCCATTTTTAAAGAAAATGTCGATGTCTACTTTGCAAGGCAGCAGCTTAGCGAAAAACTGGCAGAGGCCAAAGAATTTCTTCCTGAAGGGGTCGAGCCCAAAATGGGGCCTATTTCGACAGGACTGGGCGAAGTTTATATGTGGGCAGTGGATTATAAACACCCCGGTGGCATAGGAGCCAAAAATAGTGATGGAACTCCAGGGTGGCAAAGCGACGGTCACTATCTGACACCTGAAGGGTTGCAGCTCAAAACAGAGGTCGAGCTCTCTTCATATCTCAGAACGATTCAGGATTGGATCATCCGCCCTCAGTTGAAATCGGTTGTAGGCCTTGCCGACGTGGACTCAATCGGAGGGTATGTCAGACAGTATCATATTATGCCCGATCCACAAAAGATGATCTCTTTAGGAGTGAGTTTTTCAGATTTGGCAGAAGCTCTTGCTGCGAATAATTTGAGCAGCGGCGCCGGCTACATCATCCTCAAAGATGAAGCTTACGTTGTCAAATCAGACAACCGTGTGACCAATCTGGAACAAATCGGGGAGACTGTGATTACATCCAAAGGGGGAGTGCCGATCCGAGTGAAGGATGTGGCAGAAGTAGCTCTTGGTGAAGAGCTTCGCTCTGGAAGCTCCAGCAAAGATGGACACGAGACGGTCATTGGGACTGCGATGATGCTCATCGGCGCCAATAGCCGCACAGTTGCCAACGCCGTTCACGGAAAATTAGAACAAATCACTAAAAATTTGCCTGAAGACATTATTGTGACCCCGATTTTGAATCGAACCAAACTCGTTGATTCCACAATTAAAACGGTGGTTTTCAATTTGGCTGAAGGGGCCCTTTTGGTGATTCTGGTGCTGTTTTTAATGTTGAATAACCTGAGAGCTGCGCTGATCACGGCGGCAATTATCCCATTGTCGATGTTGTTGACCGCCATTGGAATGGTCAAATTTAACATTAGCGGCAATTTGATGAGTTTGGGGGCTTTAGATTTTGGACTCATCGTGGATGGAGCCATTATCATTACTGAAAATTGCTTAAGACGCCTTGCGAAGAAGCAAAAAAGTTTGAATCGGCAGCTCTCCACTAAAGAAAGAGAAGATCAGATCATCAAAGCGTCAAAACAGATGATCAAGCCCACGGTTTATGGACAGGCTATTATCATCATTGTTTATGTTCCGATATTGGCGCTCCAAGGGATCGAAGGAAAAATGTTCCATCCGATGGCGATGACCGTTATTTTTGCCCTCATCGCAGCCTTTGTTTTATCCCTCACTTTTGTCCCAGCCATGATTGCCGCCTGTATCACAAAAAAGGTGCGAGAAGAAGAAAGTTCCTGGATGCACAAAATCAAAAAAATCTATCACAACCTCCTTGTCAAGGCCATTCAGCGCCCAGTCCTCTCGTTAGGAAGCGCAAGCGCCCTTGTGTGTGGTTGTTTGTTGCTTTTCTTGACTCTCGGACAGGAATTTGTCCCGACTCTCGATGAAAGAGACATTGCGATGCACGCGATACGCATTCCGAGCACCTCTTTGAGCCAATCTTCCAGGATGCAAAACCAGGTAGAAAGTATTTTGGTCAAGCAGCCTGAAGTGGATTATGTTTTTTCCAAAACAGGAACTGCAGAAGCCGCTTCCGATCCGATGCCGCCCAACGTGTCAGACACATTTATTATGCTGAAACCTGAGAAGCAGTGGCCCAATCCGCAGCTTTCTAAAAATGAGCTCATTAGTCGTATCGAAGAGGAGCTTGCCAATCTGCCGGGCAATATCTACGAATTTACCCAACCCATTGAAATGCGCTTTAACGAGCTGATTGCAGGGACACGGGGCGATTTGGCGATTAAAATCTACGGAGATGACTACGCCGTTTTAGAGACGATCGGAAATGCCATCAGTCAAAGTGTTCGAAAGATTCAAGGCTCTGAAGATGTGAGCGTTACTCAAGCTGATGGACAGCCCACTTTAAATATTGAGATCAATAAAGTAGCGATCAGCCGCTTAGGGCTCAAAACTAAAGATGTTCTGAATGTGGTGTCAACAGCTATTGGTGGAAGCAGAGTCGGCACACTTTTTGAAGGGGATAGACGTTTTGATATTTTTGTCCGTCTGCCGCAAAACTTGCGTCACGACATTTCAGCGCTCGAAACATTGCCTGTAGTTCTTCCTCACAGTCAAAAATTTTCCTATGTGCCGCTTAAAGAGGTCGCCAAACTTGAGTTCCTGGAAGGGATCAACGAGGTAAACCGTGAAGATGGCAAACGGGTGTTTATTGTTCAGGCAAACGTACGTGGGCGGGATTTAGGCTCCTTTGTCAAAGCTGTCAAAGAGCGTGTAACCGAAGAGGTGCAACTTCCTCCCGGTTATTGGCTGGCTTGGGGGGGACAATTTGAAAATCTGGAATCAGCAAGAAACCAGCTGATGGTCCTTGTCCCTCTTTGCTTTGTGATTATTTTCTTCCTGCTCTTCAGCGCTCTCAAATCGATTAAGTACGCCTTTCTTGTTTTTAGCGGGGTCCCTTTGGCCATCACAGGAGGGATTATCTCCCTTTGGCTCAGAGATATTTCGTTTTCAATTTCAGCAGCCGTCGGTTTTATCGCCCTTTCAGGGATTGCGGTCCTAAATGGCCTTGTGATGGTTACCTACATCACACAGCTTCTCCGTCAGGAAGTGCCGTTGCATAAAGCGGTGATCTTTGGAGCTTTGACCCGTCTGAGACCTGTCTTAATGACAGCTCTTGTGGCCTCTCTCGGGTTTATCCCGATGGCCTTATCCTCAGGCGCCGGCGCAGAGGTGCAGCGACCTCTTGCCACAGTCATCATCGGCGGCCTGATCAGCTCCACTCTTTTGACCCTATTCGTGATCCCAATCTGCATCCTCAAGTTCCGAAGAAAAAGAGCTGCGTGATTTTTTAAACACAAAGACACAAAGGCACAAAGAGATAAGATAATCAATCTTCTCTCTGTGCGCTCTGTGTTCTCTGTGGTGGTCCAGTTCACCCACATAGGTAACAGATTAGTTCACCCACATGGG
>CAZPPS010000013.1:0-56194 GCA_964588495.1 uncultured bacterium
GCCCTGTACCTAATTTTTCTCGACACAGAGACCACGGGAATCAACCCAGAAAAGCACCGGATCCTCGATATTGCCTACAAGATTGTGGACAGTTTAAACGGCAGGGTTGTCGTGAGCTATTCCTCCATTGTGAATCAGACAGCAGAAGTTTGGGCAGAGGCTGACTCAGAGAGTCTTCAGGTCACAGGTTTTACCTGGGAAGAGATTTTGAAGGGAAAAACAGAGAAAGTGGTTGCCAATGAGATCGAAAATGACTTTAACCATGTGGGCTTAGGCCGAGAAGGGGGCGTTTTTATCTGCCAAAACCCCTCCTTTGACCGGGCTTTTTTCTTACAGCTGATCAATGCAAATGTCCAGAAAAGCTATGGTTGGCCCTATCACTGGCTCGATTTAGCTTCAATGTATTGGGCAGTTCGTAAGACAGAGAATGGAGAAAAGTTTCGAAATATCAAAGAAAGCGATCTTTCCAAAGATGCGATCGCCAAACATTTTGGACTTCCCAAAGAACAAACTCCCCACCGCGCCCTGAATGGTGTCAACCATCTCATGGAGTGCTACGGGGCCCTTTTCGGACAATTCGCCAAACTCATTGTATAGAAAAACCTTCCTGGAGTGCGGCGATCCTTCGCCGCCCTTCAATCGGCAAAAAGTCTTAATACCAAAAAAGTTTCATTGTCCATTCAAGGACGGCGAAGGATCGCCGCACTCCAGGAAGGTCCCTTCAAGCTGCAATTGCCGAGTGATTTGCTCGACAGGCTCAAGCGCTTCGATCTCTTTTTCGCCGTTCAGTTCTGTGAATTTGCGGGCAGATACTAAGACGCGGGATTCTAATGAGCCGACAGCTTTGTTGTACGATTGGACAGCGCTCGAGAGCCCTTTGCCCACTTTTTCAAAATGGCCGCTCATGTCACTGATCCGTTTGTAGAGCTCTTTACCCAAAGCGCTGATTTGCTCGGCATTTTTGGATAAGCTTTCCTGGCGCCAGCCGTAGGAGACGGCTCTTAAAAGGGCAATCAAGGTTGTGGGGGTTGCCAAAATGACTTTTTGATCGACCCCTGCTTCGATGAGTGAGGGGTCGTGCTCGAGGGCTGCGCTAAAAAAGGTCTCTCCCGGCAAAAAGAGGACGACAAATTCGGGGCTGGGCTGAAACTGTTCCCAATAGGATTTTCTCGAAAGGGCTGTGACATGGCTCCGAATGGCATGAGCGTGTTCTTTTAAAAAAACGAGCTTCTGTCTTTCATCTGTACAGTCAATCGCTTGGAGGTAGGCCTCTAAGGGCGCTTTGGCATCGACAACAATATTTTTTTCTCCGGGCAATTTGACCAAAAGATCGGGGCGGAACCTCCGCTCATCATTTGTGACAGTTGTCTGCTCATAAAAATCACAGTGGTCGAGCATCCCTGCCATTTCAACAACGCGTTTGAGCTGAATTTCGCCCCATCTCCCCCGGATTGTCGGAGCCCGAAGGGCTTTGACGAGATTGGACGTTTCTGTTTTCAGCTCTTTTTGGGTCTCAATCAAAGAACCGACCTGTTCTTTTAAGGTGGAGTAGGCGCCGACGCGTGCTTTTTCGATCTCCAGAATTTTGTCGTCAAATTTTTTGAGAGATTCCTTAACCGGCATCATCTGCTGCTGCATCACGAGGCTTTTCTTATCAAAAGCCTGCTCTGCCAGCTGCATGAAGGTTTCGTTATTGTGCTTTAAAGCTTCTGCAGACATCCCCTTAAACTGCTCAGCAAAAGAAGTGTGCATGTTCTCAACGAGAGCCAGCTTTTCAACGGCTGCCTTTTTTTCCAGTTGCACTTCTTTGAGCCTCATCTTCGAATGGTAACACGCAGCCAACCACCCTAGAAGTCCACCACAGAGAGTAAATAACAAAAGATATAACTGTTGCATAGTATGAGCTTATTTTTTCCCCTTCTCTCTGTTCTCTGTGTCCTCTGTGGTTTTTAAACGGCCCTAAGACTTTACTTACATCAACGTTAGGGCATTTTAAAAAACCACAGAGGACACAGCGAACAGAGAGAAGGTAAATAATTACAAAAAGTGTGAAAAATAGATATTCTAATCGGCATGTGGCTCATCCTATTTTTACTTTTAGCGCCTTTGACTCCTCAAATTGATTTGGAAGTTGCAAGGTTCTGTTATTCCCCTGAAACAGGATTTTACAATAATGCTTTCTTCCAGTTTCTCTATCAGTACGGGGAACTTTTTGGTTTTGCGGCAGGCGGAGCAGTCGGAATCCTTTTTGTTTTCACATTTTTTTTCTCTAAATTGAAAGGCTTAAGGGCAGCGTCTTGTGCGATGCTTCTCACCTTTTTAGTGGGAGTGGGTGGGATTGCGCATGAGGGTTTTAAAGAGTATTGGGGACGGCCACGCCCCTCTCAAGTAATCGAATTTGGGGGAAATCTCCCCTACAAGCCCTTTTGGAAGCCCAATTGGCATGCCCGCGATCAAAAATCGTTCCCAAGCGGCCATGTGATCATGGGATTTTACTTTCTTTCGCTCTATTTTGTGGCCAAACGCGCACATTTAAAAAATCTTTCCCGAGCAGCCCTTCTCTTTTCGTGTCTTTTAGGAGGGATTCTCATGATTACCCGGATCGCTCAAGGGGGGCATTTTGTCACAGACGCTCTCTTTTCTTTTTTGCTTATGTGGACTATTTCGAAAGCTTCTGTCTATTTCACATGGGAGGTATGCGCAAAACAGCCTCTTTTGGCAAAACTTGTCGGCACTTTTCAAGAATTTGATCCCCTTTGAATTTTTTGGAAATCAAGACAAGCTCTCCTAGATCCTGAGACCATTCGGCTGAGAGATTTTCGTCAAGAAACACAAGCTGCGGCCTCTCTTTTTTTAAGATAGCAAGGCCCTCCTCTTTCGTATCCGCAAAAAAGATCTCGCCCCCTTCATCTGCAATTTCTTGAAGGATCGTTTCGAGCTCCTCTTTTTCTTTGGATGCCACCCCTACAATCAAGATTTTGTTTCTCACCTTTCACCTCTTGTATAATATGATCACCATATGCAAGGTTTGACGAAAAGACAACGGGAAATTATCGATTTTATCGAAACTTTTTTGGCAGAAAAAAGATACAATCCCAGCTACCGGGAAATCCAGCGCCATTTTGGCTTCTCCTCTTTAGGTTCTGTTTATAACCACATGCAATCGTTGAAACGAAAGAACATTCTGCCGGCCCTTCCAGAGGTTAAAAAAGGTGAAAGGATAGTGCCTTTGATCGGAAAAATTCGAGGCGGAAAGCCCGTCGAAACTTTTCCTCAAACGCGTATGCTGCAGATTCCAAGTGTGATGATCCCCTCTTCTTATGAGTGTTATCTTTTGACTGTTGAAGGGAAAGAGCTTGAAGAAGAGTTTATAAGGGAACAAGACTTGCTATTGATTGAGTCCAGAACCGATTTTCAGGAGGGCGAGACCATTTTGGTACAAGTTGAGGGAGGAATCACTTTTGTCAAAAAAGGATGTCTTAGGCTCCCATACATCTGTTTGGAATCCGTCAATAAAGAAATTCAGCCACTGATTTTTCAAACAGATCATGTTGAAGTTTTAGGTGTGGTCGTCTCATTGCTTCGAGAGTTTTAATCCATCATTTTCAAAAATACTTTGATTTATAGTACCTAACCGTTACTGTCATAGCTTTATGAAGGCAGTAAAAATTTTTCTCATCTTCCTTTCCACTTTACTTTTAGGGGCCGCCATTTTTTTTGTATTTAAAGGAGAAAAGGTCCAAGTCTTTCAACCCAAAGGAATTATTGCCAAGCAAGAGCTTAATCTGATTCTTGTAAATCTGACTTGGATGCATCTCATTTTGCTTCCCACCTTTATTTGGCTACTGGCAGTCATATGGAAATATCGATCCAGCAATCCTAAAGCAGAATATGATCCCGAAAAAAAATATGGTATCATAAACCAGCTCCTTATCTGGCTGCTGCCTTCTGTGATTGTTTTAATCATGGCAATTCATACCTGGAAAGAAACGCACAATCTTGACCCTTATAAACGCATTGGATCAAAAGAGGAGGAGCTGCTTATCCAGGTGGTGGCTATCGACTGGAAGTGGCTGTTTATTTATCCGGAACAAGGGATTGCAACTCTTAATTTTGTTCAATTTCCAGAAAAGAGGCCTATCCGCTTTGAGCTTGCAGCCGATGGTTCCCCTATGAATTCCTTTTGGATCCCTCAGCTTAGCGGACAAATCTACTGCATGTCGGGGATGATTACCCCTCTTCATGTCATGGCTGATGGAACCGGTACTTATCCAGGAAGGGCAGCAGAAATTAATGGGCGAGGATATTCCAAAATGACATTTGTTGCTCAGTCGACTACCCAAGAAGATTTTGAGCAGTGGGTAGATGAAGTGAGGCAATCCCATTTACAGCTTGATCAAAAGCTATATGCTGAGCTCCTTAAACCTTCTATCGATGATCCCGTTCAGTTTTATACAAACGTAGATAAGGATTTATTCGAAACCATTGTTATGAAGGTTAATATGCCATGAATTATGGGAAAGCTGCATGAAAAAATTTATTTTTGGGAAACTGACATTAGAGGCTCTTCCACACCAATGGTTCACTGTGGCAGCTACGCTATTTATGTTTTTCATGGCTATAGCCGCGGCAGTTATCCTCACAAAAACTAAAAGGTGGAGCTGGCTTTGGCATGAATGGCTCACTTCTACAGATCCCAAAAAAATCGGGACCATGTATGTGATTTTTGCGACCTTGATGTTTGTTCGAGGGATGCTAGATGCTGGCCTGATTTGGCTACAACAATCGATCGCAGCAGACGCTGAGGGTTTCCTCGATGCTGTTCATTTTCAAGAAATTTTCACCTCCCACGGCGACATCATGGTCTTTTTTGTGACCATGGGATATTTTTTTGGGTTTATGAATTGGATTATTCCTCTTCAGATTGGAGCTCGCGACCTTGCCTATCCTTTTTTAAACTCTCTCGGATTTTGGCTTACTGTTGCAGGCGGCCTGCTCATCAACACTTTTTTCACTATTGGAGGTCGTTTTGCAGATACCGGTTGGCTTGCTATTGCCCCACTTTCTGAGCTCGAATTTAATCCAGGTGTAGGAGTCGATTATTTAATTTGGAGTTTGCAGCTCTCAGGCCTTGGCAGCTTGCTTGCAGGGATTAATTTTATTGCAACCATTATCAAAAAAAGGGCTCCTGGAATGTCCTTAATGAGAATGCCGCTATTTGTCTGGACTTCTTTATGCGCCATGGCATTAGTCATATCGGCTTTTCCCGTATTAACTGCTGTGACATTTATGTTGTGGCTTGATCGTTTTTTTGAGATGCATTTTTTCACTGTCAGCCACGGCGGTAACCAAATGATGTATTTTAACCTCATTTGGATGTGGGGGCACCCTGAAGTTTATATTCTGGTTTTGCCGGCATTTGGGTTGTATTCAGAAATTATCTCAGCTTTTTCTCGAAAGCCCATCGCCAATTATACATCGATGGTTTATGCGGCCGTTATCATTACAGGTCTCTCCTATTTAGTCTGGCTCCATCACTTTTTTACTATGGGCGCCGGTCCTACCGTTAACTCTTTTTTTGGCATCGTGACAATGCTCATTGCAATTCCTTCAGGCGTACAGGTTTTCACTTGGATCCAAACAATGCTAAAAGGGAAAATTGTATTCAGAACGCCTATGTATTGGAGCATAGGTTTTATCATTACCTTCTTATTAGGCGGCATGACTGGGGTTTTTATGGCTTCACCGCCTGCCGATTTTCAAGTCCACAATAGTCTTTTTTTAGTCGCCCATTTTCATGCTCAAATCATTGGGATAGCTTTGTTTGGAGTCTTTGCTGGATTAAGCTATTGGTTTCCTAAAATCTTTGGTTTTACCTTGGATGAACGGCTTGGCAAAATTGCCTTTTGGTTATGGTTTGTCGGATTCTATGTCTCTTTTATTCCATTGTTCATCTTAGGTTTTATGGGCGCAACAAGAAGGCTTAATACCTATCAGGCAAATAGCGGGTGGCAACCCTTATTTATCGTGGCATTATTTGGTTTTTTAATCGTCACTAGCGGCATTCTTGTTCAAGTGCAACAAATTATTGTGAGCATTAAGAATCGAAAGTCAAATCGCGACACGACTGGAGATCCTTGGAATGGCAGGACCCTAGAGTGGTCGACAGCGTCCCCTCCCCCCTTCTATAATTTTGCAAAAATTCCAAATGTAGAAGGGATTGACGCTTTTTGGCTTGTAAAAAATAAAACACAGAAACCGAGGGAATACGAAGATATAGAAATGCCTAAAAATACCGGGATGGGTATCTATATTTCCATTTTTTCTTTCCTGGCTAGTTTCGGCATTGTCTGGCATATCTACTGGCTCATTGCTTTAGGGATTGTGGGCTCTATTGTATGTATCGCAAGGTTCTCTTTTGATGAACATAGAGAATATCTTTTGCCCGCGAGCAAAGTTGCTCAATTAGAGGGAGTTAATTAGCTGCGTGGAAAGTGAACTTGACCTTAAAAGCGATGTTAAAGTTTTTGGATTTTGGGTTTATTTAATGACCGACCTCATCATCTTTGCGGCTCTTTTTGCCTCATTTATTGTTTTGCGCAAGAGCATTTTCGGAGGACCCTCAGGACGCGAAATCTTTGAAATGCCCGTAGTTTTAAAACAAACACTCATTCTTTTGTTTAGCAGCTTTACCTGTGCCATGGGAATGTTAGCGATCCATCAAAAACAAAAGAAGAGTGCCCTTTTATGGTTTGCGATCACTTTTGCACTTGGTATTGCATTCTTAATTTTTGAAATTGCCGAATTCGCTCACTTGATCAAAAAGGGTTATGGGCCAAGTCACAGTGCTTTTCTCTCCTCTTTTTTTACATTAGTGGGCACTCACGGCACCCACATCATCGTAGGCTTGATATGGATGGGAGTTGAAATGCTGCGTATTTATTACCGTTCTCTTTCCCACCAAAATGTTTCGCGAATCTTTCGCATGGTTCTGTTTTGGCATTTTCTCGACTTCGTTTGGATTTTTATTTTTACGACAGTTTATGGGATGGGTTATCTGTTATAATGGACACAAGAATGCAGTTAAAGTTAAGACTTACAGGATTGTTAGCTTCGCTACTTCTCACCCTTGCTGCCTATTTTTTGATCATCCATCCCGAGTGGTTTGAGATAGGAAATAAAGCGGCGACGCTTACGATTTTTATCCTTGCAGGGGTTCAATCCATCGTACAATTGATCTGTTTCATTGACGTTTGGCGAGAAAAAGGACCTCTTTGGAATTTTTACGTTTTTGTTTCTACACTTTCTATAATCTTTATTGTTATCTTTTTTTCAATTTGGATCATGTCTCATTTAAATCATAACATGTTGCCTCATGATAGTGGCGATTTCCTTAAAACTACTAAAAAATATTAGAAATCGCCTTCAATTTCAATTTTTTATTTCATGAGACCTAAATGACGCAAGCGTGGTAAAATGTTATTTACCTTTTAAAGGAGAATCATTTATGGGTTGTTGTCAAAGAGTCGAAACACAAACAGAAATTCCGCAAGCTTCCGTTGGCGGCAGCTGTTTGAAAAGCAATGAAACAGCACTCAAAGCGACGGCTTTTGTCATTGGAATGTTGCTCGTCATCGCAAGTCTCTCCTGCCATTTTAACCAAATCAATACCATCGCCACAATGACGACAGGCATCGCCGGCAGCTTGTTGCTCTTAGGTGTTGCAATCACCAATTGTGTGCGACTCCTCTCCTCCCGCTGCTCTTCCGAACAAGAAGAGGTCGCACAATCAACAGAACTACCCCCCGAAGAGGTCATTAACTGGGCAGAATTGATTAAAAATAGAGATTTAGTGGCTTTGAACAGTCATATCAGTGACATGAAAGCAATCCCAGCCGAGGCATTTTTAGCCCTTGTCCATGAAGCAGAAAAAAACGGAGATAAGGACGTTGTTGACTTATTGTTTAAAGGGAAAAATTTAATAGCATTGCAGAATTCTATCATGAACGCTAAAACAATCCCAGTCGAGGAATTTTTAGCTCATATCAATGGAGCAGCAAAAGCCGGAGAGGCCGAAATTGTTGAGCTATTGCTTTTAGGAAGACCGGATGATGCTTACACACCCGATAAAAATGGGCACAACCTACTGCACAAAGCGATTTTATGCGAAGATGAAGGGGAAAGTTTAGCCACAGTAAACGTGATTCTCCAACAGAAACCGGTTAAAACTATCCCAACGGAGGAATTTTTAACCTATGTCCATGAAGCTGCTCTCAGCGGAAATGCAAAAGTTGTCGAGTTATTCCTGAAAGCACGACCTGAGGATGCGTACAAGCCAGATGACAAAGGGAAGAACGTACTGCACAAAGCAATTAGTTGCGAAGATAAAGGAAAAAGTTTAGCCACAGTAAATGCGATCCTCAAAAAGAAAGCGGTTGAAAATATCCCAACCGATGAATTTTTAACCTATATCCATGCAGCTGCTAGCAGCGGAAACACAAAAATTGTTGAGTTATTACTGACCGCACGACCTGAGGATGCTCAAAAGCCAGATCAAAATGGGAATACGATCTTACACAATGCAATCATTTGCTCAGATAAAGAGAAAAGCTCAGCTACGATGCTGCTGATCCTTCAAAAGAAACCAGAACTTCTTGAACAAACAACAAAGCAGGGACTCACTCCCTTGCTTTTAGCTGCCACACCCGATGTATCGCATGCTCAAACAAAACTGAGTCTATTAATCGGGCAAGGAGCCAAGCCGACAGTAAAAACGGCCAAGGGCAATAATGCACTCCACTGCCACGTGATCAATGTGCCTAGGCGTGGCCATACTCCTAACATTGAAGTGATCGAATTGTTAGTCAACCATGGGGCAAAACTGCATGAACTCAATAGTGTGAACAAGAGTCCTTGGCAATTGATGGAATTCAATTACAAAGAGTGGTTCGCTCAAGATGACATCCAACAACGTCTGGCTCTCATTGCCCGAGATGACGATTCCACCTAATTTCATTAGACTTTGCGTTTAAATCGGATTCAACACAAAGACACGAAGATACAAAGACACAAAGAGATAGAAATTATCTCTTCTCTGTGTGCTCTGTGTCCTCTGTGGTTTTTTAATTCCCCGCAACACTTTGACTATAAAGACTGTGGCAATTTATTAAACCACAGAGGACACAGAGAAGGATATATATACATTTCTCTCTTTGTGCCTTTGTATCTTCGTGTCTTTGGGTTGAATTTGGATTAGTCGTCGTTGTCGGGTTCGAAGTCTTCGAGGGTTTTGGAGCGTTTGCCAGCAATCAAACGGGCAAGCGATAGGCTACAGGCGATCACCAGGTAGAGCCAGGAGGCGATGAAGAAGGCGGCGGCAAAGTAGTCGAGGATGCCGTAAAGGAGCAAAACGGCGATGATTCCAGTGACAAAAACGAGATAGACCGATGGGACACGGAAATGTAGAGCCTGCACACTTGGAAATTTCCAGCGGCTGATCATGAAGTAGCCAAGCACAAGCATCACCCCAATCAAAATCCAGGCACGGAGGATTCCGCTGATGGGGAGCCATTTCTCTGCTAATGGGGAAACTAAGATGAGAGCGGCTGAAACAGACGCTGCGGCGGCTGCCGGAATGGGAAGGCCTGTAAAGTGCTTTTTGGCTTTAAGCTTGGCCTCCTCATCCCCACTCTCTTTCATCTCTTTACTCTTCACATTGTAGCGCACAAGGCGCAAAACTCCGCAAAGGGTATAAATCATCGCAGCAATAGTCACAAAAAAGGTCACAAGCCGCCCAATGTCAACGCCTGCCAAACTTTTGAGGATCAAAAGAGGAGGCGCCACACCAAAAGTGACAGAATCAGAGAGGGAATCAAACTGTCCGCCAAACTCACTTTCCGCTTTGATGAGCCTTGCAACGGCCCCATCGGCCAGATCGGCAACAGCTGCGATCAAGAGCAAAATGGCAGAGGCTTGCAGAAGGGAAAATAAATCTCTTTGCGGATCTGCAAAACTTGTTTTGAAAATGACAAAAAGGCCACAGGTTAAGCCAAAAGCTGTAATGGCGTTTGGGATGACAAATATGCGTCTCAAAGTCTTATTTTCCATCTTAGTTCCGTATAAAATAACCTCTCCTCGCTTTTTTTTCGAGCTAAAGATAACGCCGCCAACCCTCAAACTTTTTTTGATCAAATCAACTTGAGACTAAATTCGAAGCTACTATATACAGTAGTCATTACCAAAATGAGCACAACCTGTAGTATTTTTCGTGTTTTGTGCGTCGATTTTTTTGCAAGACTAATTTTCCAAAAGGTGAGAAATGAACAACAGCGCTACTCTTGAAGACGAGAATCTAACAAAGAATGCAGTGGAAGGGAGACCCTCTATGAATTACACAATTGTGAAGCGCAATGGAATGCTTGTTCCCTTTCGCAAAGAGCGCATTTTTAATGCGGTGGAATTGGCGTTTCGCGACACAAAAAATCTTCCCCGTCCCGCCCTTTTGCCAGATCCTATTAAAGAAATCATCGAGCAGATCACAGATCTTGTCGTCGAAGAGGCTGTGAAGATGGCAAAACTGGGAGCCCTTTTGACGGTTGAAGGGATTCAGGACATTGTCGAGATCAAATTGATGGAAACAGGCCACCACGATATTGCCAGAGACTATATCATCTACCGCGATGAGCACAAAAAATTGCGCAAAGACTCTCCTTCGGCTGTCAAAATTTTGCGCAGAGATGGGATCTCTTTTGTCCGTTTCAGCCCCATGAAGATCGCCTCAACTCTTGAAAAATCCTTCCGCGACACACTCAAAATCACAGGACCTACCCCTGAAGAAGTGATTGAATCGGTCAATTTGATCACCAACCATATCATCGATTTTGTGATGTCAGTTGTGGCTAAAAACGAAGTTGTCAGCATCGAAATGATTCAGGATGCCATCGAAAAGCGGCTGATGAGCGAGGGTTTTTTCCAGGTTGCCAAAGATTATATCCTTTACCGTGTCGAGAGCAATCGACTGAAAGAAAAAGCGCGCGAAAAAGGGGAAGAGCTCCCTCTCAATGAAGAGCTGGTTGTTGAAGATGAGGAAAAAGAGCAGACCTACACGGTGATCCGCAAAGATGGCTCCAGCTACAAAATCAGCAAAGGACAGATCCGAAAAAAGCTCTCACATGCCTCAAAAGGTTATCAATCTCTTTTGCCTGTAGAACACCTCACAGACCAGGCAATTGCCAACTTCTATGACGGGATTAAGGACCACGAAGTGGATCTTGCCATCATCATGGCAGCAAGAGCACAAGTCGAAGTAGAACCTGTCTACACGCATGTGGCAGCGAATTTGCTCCTCGATGTCCTCTACCGTGAATCGATTGGTGTGGAAGCTTCCCATCCCAACCTTCAAAAACTCTACAAAAACTACTTCAAAGAATACCTACGCCTGGGAGTCTCTTTAGAGCGGCTCGACCCTACTCTTTTGAGCTTTGATCTCGACAAATTAGCCAATGCCCTCGATCTTGACAGGGACCGCCAATTTACTTATTTGGGCTTACAAACCCTCTACGACCGCTATTTTATCCACCAGGATGAAAGAAGGTTGGAGACGCCCCAAATTTTGTGGATGCGTGTTGCGATGGGCCTTGCTGTCAATGAAGGGAAAAATAAAGAGAAAAGAGCGATTGAATTCTATACAATTCTCTCCAAATTCCTGTACACATCTGCCACTCCGACCCTCTTCAACGCAGGAACCACACACTCACAGCTCAGCTCCTGCTACCTTTCTACAGTGATGGATGATCTCCACCACATCTTTAAAGTGATCGCAGATGACGCCCAGCTCTCTAAATGGGCTGGAGGCCTTGGAAACGACTGGTCCAATGTCCGCGCAACGGGCGCTCTCATTAAAGGAACCAACGGCCGCAGCCAAGGGGTGATCCCCTTCCTCAAAGTTGCCAACGACACAGCTGTTGCTGTCAACCAGGGGGGCAAGCGCAAAGGAGCCATGTGTTCCTACTTAGAGACTTGGCATTTGGATATCGAAGACTTTATGGAACTGCGCAAAAATACGGGCGATGAGCGCCGCAGAACGCATGACATGAACACAGCCAACTGGATTCCTGATCTTTTCATGAAGCGGGTCCTTGAAAATGGTCCATGGACACTGTTTAGCCCCAATGATGTCCCCGATCTTCACCATCTTTATGGAAAAGCCTTTGAAGAGAAATACGTGGAGTATGAAAAACTGGCAGATCAGGGCAAAATCCTTCTCCACAAGAAGGTGGAAGCGGTTGCCCTTTGGCGCAAAATGCTCGGAATGCTCTACGAAACAGGCCATCCGTGGATCACCTTTAAAGATCCTTCCAACATCCGCTCCCCTCAAGACCACGCAGGCGTTGTCCACAGCTCGAATTTGTGCACCGAAATTCTTTTGAACACATCTATCGAAGAAGTGGCTGTTTGCAATTTGGGATCGATTAACCTCCCTGCCCACATTAAAGATGGAAAACTCGATCAGGAGTTGATCGCTTCAACTGTCCGGACAGCGATCCGGATGCTCGACAACGTGATCGATATTAACTTCTATCCGATTGAAGAAGCTAAAAGGGCCAACTTGCGCCACCGCGCCATCGGCCTTGGTTTGATGGGCTTCCAGGATGCTCTCTATAAAATGGGAATCAGCTACGCCAGCCACGAAGCGGTCGAATTTGCCGACGAGAGCATGGAAATGATCTCTTACTACGCAATTTTAGCTTCGAGTGAGCTTGCTAAGGAGCGGGGCGTCTACTCCACTTATAAAGGTTCTAAATGGAGCCGTGGAATTTTGCCGATCGACTCTCTACAATTGCTTGCAGATGAGCGGGGCAGCGAATATGTCGAGCTCGACACCACCAGCCGCCTCGATTGGAGTGTGGTGCGCGAATCTGTCAAGAAACACGGAATGCGTAACTGCAATACGATGGCAATTGCCCCCACAGCTACAATTTCAAACATCACAGGTGTGACCCAATCGATTGAGCCGATGTACAAACACCTCTTTGTCAAATCAAACCTCTCTGGAGAATTTACCGTTCTCAACAACTATCTCGTGGATAAACTCAAAGAGCTTGACCTTTGGGATCACGAAATGCTCGACGATCTGAAATATTTTGATGGATCTATTCTCGAAATCGAAAGAATTCCAGAGAAAGTGAAACGGTTGTTCCTCACAGCATTTGAAATTGAGCCCGATTGGTTGATTGAGTGTGGAGCGCGTCGCCAAAAATGGATCGATATGGGACAATCGCTCAACCTCTACCTTGAAGAGCCGAGCGGTAAAAAACTCCATCAGATGTACGTGATGGCGTGGCAAAAAGGATTGAAAACGACCTACTACCTCAGATCGCTGGGGGCCACACATGTGGAAAAATCAACTACAGATATCAATAAACGGGGTCTACAGCCCCGCTGGATGAAAAGCGAATCGGCAACATCACGCATTGTCGTAGAAAGGGAAAAACCCACTGTTTGTAACCTAGAAGAGGGCTGTGAAAGCTGTCAGTAGGTTGTATTGAAAAATTCAGGATATTCAAATTTAGAATGCGACCCCAATAACGGAGAAAATTTAGAATGCTTACTTTAGAAGAAGAAAAGGCCCTGAAACATAAGGGAAGAGTCGATGTCAGCAAAAAGCGTTTGATCAACTGCAATACGGTTGATGTGAACCAATTGATGCCCCTGAAATATAAATGGGCTTGGGAGCATTATCTCAATGGATGCGCCAATAACTGGATGCCCACAGAAGTGCCGATGGCCAAAGATATTGAATTGTGGAAATCCAATTCCCTCTCAAAGGATGAGCGGCATGTGATCATGCGCAACCTTGGCTTCTTTAGCACTGCAGAGAGCCTTGTGGGCAACAACGTCGTTTTGGCTATCTTCAAACACATCACCAACCCGGAAGCACGCCAATACTTGCTCCGCCAGGCTTTTGAAGAGGCTGTTCACACCCACACCTTCCTCTACATCTGCGAATCTTTGGGACTTGATGAGGGCGAATTGTTCAACATGTACAACGAAATCCCTTCTATCAAACAAAAAGACACCTTTGAGATGAACCTCACAGCAGATATCTTAAAAGATGGCTTTTCAACCACCACCTTTGAAGGGGCCCAGAAGTTTCTCGAAAATCTGGTCGGTTATTACCTCATTATGGAAGGGATTTTCTTCTACAGCGGCTTTGTGATGATCCTCTCTTTCCACCGGCAAAACAAAATGACCGGCATTGGCGAGCAATACCAATATATCCTACGTGATGAGACAATCCACCTCAACTTTGGCATTGACCTCATCAACGGGATTAAGGAAGAAAACCCAGAGCTTTGGACCCCAGAATTTCAAAAGCACATCACAGAGCTTGTACAACAAGCTGTTGAGCTTGAGATCGCCTACGCCAAAGATTGCCTCCCCAATGGAATTTTAGGCCTACAAGCGCCGATGTTCCGCGACTACGTGCAACACGTCGCAGACAGACGTCTTGAAAGGATTGGCCTCAAAGCCGTCTACGGCTCCAAAAACCCTTTCCCTTGGATGAGCGAAACGATGGACCTCAACAAAGAAAAGAATTTCTTTGAAACGAGAGTCACCGAATACCAAACCGCCGCAAACCTCAGCTGGCACTAAAACTTTTCTAAAAGAAGCGGTGAGCCCCACTCACCGCTTCTATTTATACCCCACTATTTAACTGAAAATCAAAAGACCTTATTTGTGTCTCTGTGTTAAAAATGGCCCGTCCACGTTAAAAATCCTAAAGTCACGTCTGCATTTTTTATATTTTTTCATATAGAGACGCAAATCCTTAAAATAATCTAACAGACTGTACATTTATATAAATTTACAATAAAATAGTTAAATATTTTAAATAAATTGGCAACTAATGAAAACGCCACGAACTGGTAATTCTAATAATTTCTGTTTACCTCAACAAGAATTAGAAGACTTGCCTACAGCATTAAGAAGTGAAGATATTGCTTATGCTATCATAATTAACATTTCCACTTTTTCTGACTTGATTAGTTTAGCAAACACCTGCAAAACTATTAAAAATCATTTTAAACTTGGTTTGTTTAAGCAAATAAACACGCTAATCTCCTGTTATTTCCTTATTCCAAAATTAAACTGTCATAATAGCTTCAAAAATGCCGTCTTGTTGACTTCTGAACTTGAGAAACAATCTCTGCCTGACACTCCAAAATTTCTATTTACAATCCTTAAAACTGAAATTTTTTATTTATTTAGTGAATTTAAGCCACAAAAAATTAAAGACTTTTGCTGGAATAAATGTACATTGGAAGTTTGCACATTCCTTGCAACGGCCTTGAAAATTAAATTTTTGGGCATTATTGACGGGCTAAAATTTGATCAATTATGTGCTCATTACAAATTTTCTAAAGAAGAGATGGCCGAAGGCGCAAATTATTATGAGGAGGCTGAAAAGATTTTAAAAGAAAGGACAGTCGATATATCTAAGCTTACAGAAAAACATAAGAAAACAGCAGAGATCGAAGCTAAATACTTTAGATTAGCGCTGGTTGAGGGAGATGAACATGATGAGACGAATGCAGATTTTTGTTTACCGACATTGAAACCAACTTTTAAAGATCTTCAAGAATTATATGACAACCCACTTTTGGATCAAAGGCATCAAGCCAGGCTCCAAGCTAGATCGCTTCGAAAGTTACAATGTGGAGAAGTCGATGGCGTAACTATTAATGACTTTTTTTCAATCTGCAATTCAATCATTAATAATCCCCATGCCTTTCCCGATGACCAAAGGGAGGCTATCATAGGAATCGCTCTCTCTTACGCTGCCGGTTTGATTCCCATAAAAGATCAATACCCAGTTATTTGGGGTTTACTCGAGTCTCTTGCAGTCGATCCTTCTAAAATTGATACTTATACATATAGCTGGCACATACAAGAAAATAGATTCTGCAAATCAATTTTTTATTCTAAATTTATAGACCATTCTGCAGGTACAAATAAACTTGAAACTTTAATACAGACAGGAGTTCACGAAGGGACGATAAGATCAGAACTGTATAATTCCTTGTTCTTTATGAGAAATCTTATCCGCCGATTTGATGATTATCCTTCTGCAGACCATCTAGAAAGCATTTGGTTAAATACACCCGATTCTCCATCCTACCTATTTACAGTTGCCTTGAAGCTGGCCACTTGGCACTACCATCATGATGACCCGCCCAAGAGCAACTACACAACGTGCATTTCCTTATTACAAGCAATCATCGAAGGGGCTCAAGAAGTGTCCTATTCCGAACGGGTCATGCTAGAAAAAAGTGTTTTGCTGGCAAAGTTTTATATGGCACGTCTTTGCTTGGAAAAGAAAGTAGGTGAACTGACACATGAAAAGGCATGTGAGTACCTTCAAGAAGTCGTCAAAAGCCTACACATGGGTTTTTCCTATAAAAATACGGCAGTTGAGATACTTGCCCAAACGTATGGCAAGACGGAGGATGGGGTAATTAACCAAATAGGTTAAATGCCGATTTAAAGGGCGTTACTACCCCCCTTACCACGCTGCTGAAAACGCATGAGCTCACCCATATCACAACCTGTTAACAACTTGTTCGACAACTGAACTCTTTCTCCAGGCTTTTGCCAGAATACTTCTTTTAGAAGAATCGAGGAAAAACTAAGTTTATAGTGCTTCAACAGTTTCTTGAAATTCTCTGTCAGCAAAGGATTATTGGATTCCAGGTTCATTGATATGATGACATCAATCGCCGCAGAAATATCATCCAACTTCAGCATTTTTTTAATTTCTGCCTTATAGGTCAAAATTTTTTGCAAACCCTCCAAGGTAAAATCATGATCATAGTCGATTACAATGGGAGAAGAGCCGCAACATTCGAATAATTTTTCCGAGAGCCTCAAGGCTGTTTCCACATTTTCCATTTCTAATATTTTATGTAGAACATGCTGAGAAAAGAAATATTGATAGTCGTTTAGATTTCTTTGGATATGAGGCGGAAGTGACGCATTTGATTTGTCTCCCAAGAATTGTAAAAATAGAAGTGCCGTAGAGATTTCATTCATCTCCAGCAGTTCTATAAAGTGTGCTTTAATTAGTTTTACTGTTTCAGTAGGATTTGACCCTACACTCAAGTGATCTAGGACAACAGCGCACAATTTTTCCAGAATCAACAAATTGAGCAACCCTTTCTGGAAATTATCTCCTAAGTTGGCTCGCAGATCCATCAGATCAGTTTCACTGACCTTTGAAATATCAAACGCGCATATAAAATCCAGAGCCTCTTGTCTAATATTCGCTAAAGTTAGAGCCATTTCTGCTTTTTCGTCCGAGTGGGGACCTGCTGATTTCTGTTCTTGATAGAAAGTGCCCAACTGAACTTTCACGTAGAGAAATATTTTTCTTTGAGTAGCTTTGAGGGCACAGAAATTCCAATCTTTGCAAACCAAAGCAAATTCCATTAGCTTTTTGTCTTGGAGATTTACAAGAATCATTTCAAAGATTTCTAGGCTTAAGTCCTCCAGGGTCTGAAAACGGTCACCCTCTAATTTACCTTCAGTCGATAGCGGCAACGCCTCCAATTTCTCAGCAACAAACGCTTGAATAGCACTAACCGTTTCTAGCGAAGTCTCCTTCGCCAAAACTAAAGGAATCGGCTTAAGTACATTTGTTACGTTACTAGTCATTTCCCCTCATTTCAAAAAAACTTTAAATAAATTATAACAAAAAAATCTATTAATCTCAAATTAATATTAAATTAAAATTCTCAAGAACAAAGCTTACATCCGGGAGGTGTGGCTAAACTGCATTTGCATCCCGTGTTTGACGAATACACCAAGAAGGTCTTTTGATTAGAAAGGAAACCAGCAATATCATTGTTGGAGGAGCCAGTTTACTGATGAAACATCTTTTCCCATAAGCAACAGATTATCTTTAATTTTATGTAATGCGTAAAAAATAGGTTCGTCGGGACTGAAATAAGGTAGTTTACATCCAAGCCTTACCATGCGCTTCAATACGAATGCGACTTTATCTAAATCTAATGTTTCCTGTTCAGAAAGCTGCACTAAAAGAGAATTGCATATTGCAGCATTCATCTTCAGTTTTGCTTTATCGGATTTTTCATCCAATCTGATTACAGGCAAACACTCTATGATCTTTTCAAGAATGTGATAGTCATAATACATATCATTGACAGCACACAGACGTTTAAGTATCACTAATTTGACTAGATCATCCGTTAATCTTGAAAACAACTTGACGTCTTCATCAACTTTTTCTCTAAATAGAAAGAATTTTGAGCTTGCCGGCATGTGGATATAATTTCAAAAATAGTCTCATACTCCCTCAGTCTATCCTCCGGATTTGCCAGTTTCTCTGCATATCTTATAGCTTTTTCGATCTGGTTCGCACGGTGGCATGCGAAATAGACATCTTTTCTCATCAAACCGGGGTCATAATTATCTCTGACTGTTTCAATTAACTTTTCCATGAGTTCATAAGTTTTGTCTATATTCTTAATTTTTAATATTTTTTCCTGAAGAAATGGAACAATTTCAGCCTGAAATAACTGAAGGACCATTTCTTTGACATCTTCCGGCAGTAGCTGACTCGTCTTTAACTTTAATTCAGCATGTTTGAGCACATCGATAACCATAGAGACTTCGTTTAACACCAGTAGAAGCCTCTTGACTTCCTGGCATAAATCATACCGAAGCGAATCAGCATTACCAGTTTGGTTAACCACGTCATCTATTCCACTATCCAGCAGTCTATCAATGATCAAAAAACTGATTAAGGCTTTAATGAATTTATGTGTTCTTTGATTACATCGCCCTTGCATTTCTCTTAATTGACAGAGGTCGATATGGGACAGATCGAGCGAACCTACAAAATTTTTGATCGCTTTTCTCCCTTCTTCATCCGTATCGGCCTGCACGATTTGTTTCAATTCCTGTTCTACACGCGCTGGCTCAAGTATTTGCTGCTTCAAGCAAATAAACATTTTCCTTTGAATCGCAAGAGTTGCGAAAAGGCTATAATTCTGACTGACGAGTCTAAGCTTCATCAAATTTTCATCCTCCATTCGAACAAGAACCATTTCAAAAAGTTCAAGACTTAGGTCCCCGATCACCTGAAAACGCTTACCCTCTAGCTCTTCCTCTGCCGATACCGGCAAAGCTTCCAATTCTTTAGCCACAAAAGCTTGAATTGCGCTTACCGTTTGAGGAGAGGTCGTCGCCGCAAAGACTATTGGAATCGGTTTATTTTCATTTGTTATGTTGCTGGTCATTTCCTCTCCTACTTAATAAATTTTAAAAAAATTATAGCATAAATATATATTAATTTTAAATTAATATTATATTAAAAGTCTCAAGAAAAGGCGATCAGGTTGATTCCAGAACAACAGCTGCTGAGCCGACAATCGGCGACTCTACAGCGTCAGATAAGAAAGTGACCTCAAAACCTTCATATGGGTTGGAATTTCCAACAATCACATGTTTTCCGTCAGCGATTTGTTCTTCACATCTTGAGTAAAGAGTTTGTTCAATAAAAAGATATTTGCCAGAATGGATGCGTGTGAGGATCAAAAGAGCCATCATCTCTATGAGTTTGGGCATTCTGCAACTGTTATCTTGCAACACTTTCTGTTGAGCAGAACATGTGAGCTGTTTTGATCGGGGAAAGGATTGATCTGTTATCAAAATCTTGTAGGTTTTTTCAACGGCGACCTCCCCAAATTTATTGAGGATCTCAGGATCCATTTTCTTTATTAGAGACACCTTTTTATTTCTTAAGGTGACATTCGCTAAACGGACAAATTTATTGATTGTAAGACCTTGTGGGACAGTCAACCAGATGAATTTTCTTTCAGTAGCATAGAAAAGAAGTGCATTTTTTTTAAAAATCACAAGGACCTTTTCCAAAGTCGGCCCATCGACGGCCCTGCAAGCTTTAGGTTCCTCTTTTATAGAAAGTTGCCAATGTTCCAAATTCAAACGTTTATTCCATAGAGCCCCATCTAATCTTTCCCCAAAAAGATGTTCAAATCGCTTCAATTGTAATTCCACATCCCCTGCCAGAAAACACCATTCTTTGCTCACAAGATAGGCCAGCACTAAGTCGCTTGTTTTCAGATAAGACAAGATATTTAAGGCAATCTCCGTTGAAATATCAGAACCGGGAAAAATCCCCTGCCTTTCAAAATCTCCTCCAGAATACCAACCCGAAAGGCGATCCCCTTGAACGATTGCAACTGAACTTTCCATATTTCCCCCTGATGTAAAAAAAATATTATATCAAGTTGGTATTTGTTCTTTATTAAGAAAGACAAAAAAAAAGGGAAATGTGTTTTTGCGCTCAGAGTAATTCAAAAAAAGTGCTATCCTCCTGACAAAAATCAAGCAGGTTATATGACATTCAAGGTCGGAGACACTTACGGCAATTTTGTCGTGACGAGGCAAAAAGAGATTCCAGAGATTCAAAGCACATTGATTGAGCTGGAACATGTGCCGACAGGGGCGCAGATCATGCACCTTGCCAATGATGATGACGAAAATCTTTTCAACCTCTCCTTTCGGACACATCCTGACACGTCCAATGGGGTCGCCCACATTCTCGAGCACACTGTTTTGTGCGGCTCCAAAAAGTTTCCGGTGCGGGATCCCTTCTTTAGCATGAGCCGGCGGAGCTTGAATACGTTTATGAACGCTCTCACAGGTCCTGATTTTACCTGTTATCCCGCCTCTTCGCTGGTTCCTAAAGACTTTTACAACTTGCTCGATGTCTATCTCGACGCTGTATTTCATCCCACCCTTTCAAGGCTCAGTTTTCTGCAGGAAGGGCACCGTCTGGAGTTTGTCAAACCCGATGATCCGAGCTCCCACCTTATTTTCAAAGGGATTGTCTTTAATGAAATGAAAGGGGCTATGGCGACACCTGAAGCCCGCTTGAGCGAAGCTGTGATGAACGCCCTTCTTCCCGATTTGACTTATGGGGTCAATTCTGGGGGAGAGCCTTTGGAGATTCTCTCTTTGACTTATGAAGAGCTGAAAGCTTTCCACGCCAAATTTTACCACCCGAGCCGTTGTCTTTTCTATTTCTACGGCAATCTTCCGTTAAAACCCCATCTCGATTTTCTTGAAAAGCACGCCTTTAAAAATGTGGAAAAAGCGGAACGCCTTCCAGAACTTCCTCGACAGCGTCGGTTTTCAAAAAAAGTGGAAAAAATCGTTCCCTACCCTATTCAGGAAGATGAAGGGACAGCAGAAAAAACATTGGTGGCCATGGCCTGGCTTACCTGTTCTATTTTAGAACAAGAAGAGCTTTTAGCCCTCACAGTTTTAGATGTTGTCTTATCAGGGACAGATGCTGCCCCCTTAAAAATGGCTCTTTTACAATCCAATTTGTGTAAGCAGGCTGATTCTCTGATCGAAGGGGAAATTAGCGAGGTTCCTTTTATTATTGTGTGTAAAGGGTGCAATGAAAATAGCGCCGAAGCCATCGAAACCCTTGTCAGGAAGACTTTAAAAGAGATCGCCGAACAGGGCATCCCAAAAGTTTTGATTGAAGCTGCTATCCATCAAATCGAAATTGCCCGGACCGAAATTACAGGAAGCTCATCCCCCTATGGCCTCTCCCTTTTTTGGCGCTCTGCCCTTTTAAAGCAGCATGGAGGCAATCCTGAAGATGGTTTGAAAGTGCATACCCTTTTCAATCAGTTAGCAAAAAAAATTGAAGATCCGCATTACTTCTCAAAACTGATCGACAAATACTTTTTGAACAATCCCCACTTTGTCCGAATTGAAATGCAGCCGAGCCAGACCCTTGCCGCCAAAGAGAGTTTGGAAGAAAAAGAGCTGCTGATCAAGAAGATGGTTTCTCTTAAAGCCGATGAAATTCAAACCATTTTGCGCGAGACTCAAGAGCTTGAAGAATCGCAAGAAGATGCCAAAGATCACACAAACAAGCTTCCCAAAGTCACTCTAAAGGATGTAGCTCCTGCGGGCAAAGAATTTGTCCTGAAACACGAAACCTACAAAAACTTAGAAATCTATACCCATCCCTGCTTTACAAACGGGTTAACCTACACAGATCTTGTCTTTGATCTTCCCGAGATTGCTGAAAATGATCTTCCGTTTTTACGTTTGTTTAGCCTGATTTTGCCCCAAGTGGGTTGTGGAGGGCGCAACTACAAGCAAAACCTCGAATACCTTCTGGAACATACGGGAGGGGTTGGTGTTTCTTTAGATTTGTGTTTGCAGGCCGAAAGTGCGAGTCTGATGAAACCGGCTCTGATTATCAGGGGAAAGTCTTTGAATCGCAAATTAGACAAGCTGTTTCCCATGTTTAGGGATATGATCCTCAGCGCGGATTTTACCGATATGGGACGTCTAAAAGAGCTGTTGATGCAACATCTCCATAGTCTCGAAAATAGCATCCAACACAGCTCTTTGAGATATGCGGTCAATCTGGCAGCCCGCGGTTTTTCAATTCCTTCAAAAATGATCAACGCCTGGTATGGTCTCGACTATTTTTGGGCCTTAAAAGAGATTGTCAAAGAGTTTGAGTATCATCCCGACAAACTCATTAAGAACCTTCAGCGCATGGGTGAGACTGTTCTTGGGCTTAAAGGGGCAGAGCTTGTCTTAAGTTGTGAAGAAGAAAGTCTGCAATCCTTAAAAAGAGAAGGCTTTTACGGCTTGGCCGAAATTCCTTCAAAACCATTTAATCCATTTAAGGGAGACTATAAACCTGCGGAAAAGCTCTCTCAAGGGCGCATTATTGCAGCGCCTGTTGCTTTTACTGCCATGCTCTTCCCTTCTGTTTCCTACACACATCCCTTAGCGGCTGCGATCAGTTTAGCCTCCGAAATTATGGAAAATAAAACGCTGCACAAAAAAATCAGAGAGCAAGGGGGCGCTTATGGCTCAGGAGCTGTCAACGGGGCCTTGTCGGGGCAGTTTTATTTCTATTCTTACCGTGATCCCCATCTCAAATCGACTTTAAAAGCCTTTCATGAGGCAGTTTCAGGGCTTGTGAATAAGAAATTCAATGAAAAAGACCTTGAAGAGGCTAAATTGGGCCTCTTTCAGGACCTCGACTCCCCCACACCTCCTGCTCAACGTGCTTTTTCAGCTTTTTCCAGACTCAGGGGCGGGCGGACAGAACAGCGTAGACAACTCTTTAGAGAGTCCCTTTTCAATTGTAAGATTGAGAACATCCAACAAGCAGCACAAGAAATTCTCCTTCCGGGCCTTGAAAATAGCGTCACCGTCTCTTTTGCCAGCAAAGAACTGCTCGAAAAAGAAAACGCCGCCCTCAAAGAAAAAGCCTTACCTTTGTACACTCTATGATGTGAATTCAACACAAAGACACAAAGAACACAGAGAAGGGAAAATTAATAGCCCCTTTCTCTTTGTGCCTTTGCGTCTTCGTGTCTTTGTGTTGAATTTAAACGCAACTTTTTCTACAAAGTGTCCTTAAGACAGAGCAAAAGGTTATGATGACAATGACATTTGAAGCACAGTTTGAGAAAGATAAAGACAAAATCCTCACAGATTATTTCACGTTTCTGAAGTTTCCAACAGTTGCAACTGATCCTGCACATCACAAAGATGTTCTGGCTTGCGCTGATTGGCTGACAAATTATCTGAAAGAGATTGGTTTGGAAGTGGAACAGTGGGAGACTGCCAATGCTCCTGTCCTTTTTGCACACGATTTAAAGGCAGGGCCTGAAAAACCGACGCTGCTTCTGTACTGTCACTATGATGTGCAGCCGGTCGATCCTTTGAATGAGTGGATCACTCCCCCTTTTGAGCCCACAATTAGAGACGACGCCGTTTACGCAAGAGGCGCCTCTGATAACAAGGGGCAGTGTTTCTATACGATTACAGCTCTCAAATACCTTTTGAAAGAGTTGAAACAGCTCCCCGTCAATTTGAAATTTGTGATCGAAGGGGAAGAAGAGAGTGGCTCTTCAGGGCTTTCTAAGATACTCCAAGACAAAAAAGAGGCTTTGAAAGCCGATTATCTTCTCATTGTCGATAGCGGTATGGATTCTTTAGAAGAACCTGCCATTACTTTAGGTGCGCGCGGAATCATTTGCCTTGAAATGACTCTTCAAGAGTCAAAAATTGATCTGCATTCTGGAATGGCGGGAGGACTGGCTTATAACCCCAATAGAGCCTTGGCTGAGCTTCTTGCCAAATTGCATGATGCCGATGGAAAAGTGGCCATCGACGGCTTTTATGATGAGGTGACGGAAATTTCTGATCTCGAAAAAAAAGAGATCTCTTTTAATTTCGATCCGGAACACTTTCACAAAATGTTTGGTTTTTACCCAAACGGGATGGAAAAAGGATTCAGCCCCACTGAAGCGGGCTGGATTAGGCCCACCCTTGAGATCAACGGCATGCGTGGCGGCTATACAGGACCGGGATTTAAAACAGTCATCCCGGCAAAAGCCAGCGCCAAAATCTCCTGTCGACTTGTCCCCAATCAGGATCCTAAAAAAATTGCGGCCCTTGTGACCGATTTTTTAATCAAAAATACTCCCAAAGGAATGGATCTTCACGTAGAAAATCTGGCTGGAAGTGGTCGGGGCTTCAGGACCGATCCTCAAAGCAAGCTGGCCAATCTGCTCTGTCAAAGTTATTCTGATGTTTTTAAAAAGCCCTGTAAGAAAATCCTCATCGGCGGCTCTGTCCCCATTTCTGCAGAGCTTTGCGAAGCCTCAGAGGCCAGCTTATTGTTGATCGGCGTTGCCCTTCCTGGAGATCATATCCATGCCCCGAATGAACATTTTCAATTAGAGGGTTTTAAAAAAGGATTTTTGACGATCTGCAGGACAATTGAATTATTCAAGTAGATTAACTATACTTCGGTTTTTTGTGATGTGTAACAATGGGAGCTCTTCTATGGTAAATAAGTTTTTTACTTTTTCTTTATCTGCATGCCTTCTTTTTCTTACAGGTTTTGCTCAAAATGAGCCCGCCGCCAACGAAGAACTGTTAAAACAGATTTCTAAGGGTTTTTCCAATGTAGCCAAAGCTGCTACTCCTGCAGTTGTCTATATTGAGTCTCAAAATGGACCGGGAAAAACAGAATCGATCACTAGCAAAAAAAGTCCCTCTGAAAATCCTTTTGACTATTTTACCGACAATTTCTTTAACCGCTTTTTCGGCTTTCCCTTTGACCAAAAAGAGCAAAAAAAATCTAAAAAATCTGAAAATGTTAGAGGCTCCGGATTTTTTGTGACAAAAGATGGTTATATTGTCACAAACAATCATGTGGTTGAAAAAGCTTCCAAAGTCAATGTGACTCTCCATAATGGTCAAAAATTTGTAGCAAAAGTTGTGGGAACAGACCCCAAGACCGATTTGGCTGTCATTAAAATTGAGGGAAATAACTACCCGATTTTGCGCTTTGGGGACTCCGATCAGTTGGAGGTGGGAGACTGGGCCATTGCCATTGGCAACCCCTTTGGCCTTCAAACGACTTTAACTGTCGGCGTTGTCAGTGCAAAAGGCCGCAATCAGCTCCATATCGCTGATTTTGAAGATTTTATTCAAACAGACGCCGCCATCAATCCCGGCAATTCCGGAGGCCCCCTTCTCAATGTCGAAGCCGAAGTGATTGGCGTGAATACCGCAATTGTCAGTGGCTCTGGGGGGTATTTGGGCATTGGCTTTGCCATCCCAAGTAATATGGCCAAACAGATCATGCAGCAGCTCATCAGTCAAGGACAAGTCACACGCGGATTTATGGGCGTCACTTTGCAAGCTGTCGATAGCGATCTTGCGAGCGTCTACAAACTGAAAAATGCTCAAGGCGCTTTTGTGACAGATGTGGTGAAAGGGTCTCCTGCTGAGCTTGCAGGTCTCAAAAGAGAAGACATCATCATTGGCTACAATGGAATGCCAGTCGATTCTTTAAGTTCTTTCCGCAATTACGTTGCCCTTTTAACTCCCGGCTCTTTGCTGAAGTTGAAAGTGATCCGTGATGGTAAAGAGGTTGAGATCAGCGTGACTGTCACACAACTCACAGATGATAAAGCTAGCAGCGCAAAAACTCCCGACAAAAAGCTGGGCTTCCAGGCTCAGGAAATGACGGCAGAGCTGGCGCAAAGACTCAATGTACTCGAAAGCGAGGGAGTTGTGATCTCCTCTGTTGAGCCAGGCTCTGCAGCGGACGATGCAGCCCTGAGAGCGGGTACTGTCATCTTGGCAGTTAACCGGAAAAAAGTGTCGAACATGGCAGAATTTCTCGCCGCGCTTGAAGCCGTTTCAGATGAGGAATGTGTCCTCCTGATGGTCCGCCAAGGCGGTATGATCCGCCTTGTCGCTCTCCACCCCGAAGAGTAAGAGTTCACTCGTTTTCCGTGCGATACCGTTGCCGACCCGTGCTTTGCTTCTGAGACTAATTCAACACGAAGGCACGAAGACGCTAAGGCACAAAGAAAAGCGAAAAAGAGTTGGTTATAGTTCTTTTCTCTTTGTGTCTTTGTATCTTCGTGTCTTTGTGTTGAATTTATGCGCAGATTTTTAGCTTTGGTTTTTTTGGCGCAGCTGTTCGAAATATTCCATTCGTTTGAGCATCTCCCGCTCAAAGCCTCTGTTCACGGGCTGGTAAAAGCTCTGTTTTGACATCCCCTCGGGAAAATAATCTTGCCCAGAGAACCCTTCCGGTGTGTTGTGATCGT
This sequence comes from uncultured bacterium, assembly GCA_964588495.1. GTDB lineage: Bacteria > Chlamydiota > Chlamydiia > Chlamydiales > JAAKFR01 > CAVPKN01. The sequence continues at coordinate 26,730 of CAZPPS010000013.1, forward strand.
AGATGTAGCCTTTTCCATATCCCATTTTTTTCATCATGGAAGTGGGGGCATTGAGAATGATCATGGGAGGTGGAAGATGGTTTGTCTCTGCAGCAGCTTTTTGGGCTTCTCCAAAAGCTGTGTAGATGGCGTTGCTTTTGGGAGCAAGCGCTAGATAAACAACCGCTTGCGCAATAGCAAGCTCCCCTTCAGGACTCCCTAGCATTTCGTAGGCATCCCGTGCCGCCACTGCCAGTGATAAGGCATGGGGATCTGCAAGGCCAATATCTTCACTGGCCATCCGAATCACCCTGCGCGCTACAAATAGAGGGTCTTCCCCTCCTTGTAAGATACGGCACAGCCAATAGAGGGCAGCATCTGGATCGGATCCGCGCACAGATTTATGCAAAGCGGAGATCAAATTGTAGTGCTGATCGGTGTCTTTATCAAAAATAGGGGCTTTTTCCTGCAAAAAGTGTTGCAAATCTTCAACATTTTTCAGATCTTTGGGCGCGATCGCCTCCAAATTCTCAATGAGATTGAGTAAGTATCTTCCATCGCCATGCGCCAAAAAAATCAGGTATTGTCTGATTTCGGGGCTTAAATGTTTCAGCTTTGGGGAATATTGGTCATACCGCTCAAAGATCGCCTCTAGGGCAGAATCTGTTAACGGATTCAGTCTCAAAACACGCACGCGAGAAAGGAGCGCTTTATTCAGGTAAAATGAGGGATTTTCAACTGTAGACCCAATTAAAATCAGAGTCCCATCTTCAAGAAACGGGAGAAAGGCATCCTGCTGCGCTTTATTGAAACGGTGGATTTCGTCAACAAACAGGACAATCGGTTCTTTTTGTAACACCTTTCTGATATCTGCCACGCCGCTAAAGACAGCGCTCATGTTTTCAAAAGGAAGTGAAAAGGCTTGGGCGTAAAGACGGGCAATGGTTGTCTTTCCGGTCCCTGGAGGACCCCATAAAATGATGGATAAGGGTTTGCCGCTTTTAATAATCGACGGGATGATCCCTCGGCTGCCTAAAAGATGATCCTGACCCACGATCTCTTTGAGTTCTTGCGGACGGAGTTGTTCAGATAATGGCAGGCTCATGTTTTAGGTATTGCATATTCTCAGATCTTATTGTATCACAAAAAAATGTTAAAAACAGTTTTGCTCTTTCTGGTTGTCACTTTCATTTCCCCTCTTTTTGGGACAAATGTCCTCTTTTTTGCCGGCAGCACACGCGCAGATTCACTCAACAAAAAATTGATCCGAGAAGCGGCAAGAATGTCCTCCGAAAAAGGGGCTGAAGTGACAGTCATTGATCTGAAAAACTTTCCGATTCCCCTTTATGACGGAGATTTGGAAGAAGCAGAATGTGTACCGGAAAGTGTCATCTGTTTGCGAGAGCTCATTGAAAAAAACGACATTATTTTTGTTGCCTCCCCCGAGTACAATAAATCGGTCCCCGGCGTTCTTAAAAATGTTCTCGACTGGGTTTTGAGAAATGATGAAAAAAGTTGCTATCAAGGAAAGCTGTTTGTCCTCTTAAGCGCTTCCCCTGCAAGAGCGGGAGGAAAAGAAGGTTTGGAGCATTTGCGGGTCATTTTGGAATGTGCAGGGGCAACCGTTTATCCAAAGCCGTTTTGTCTTCCGAAAGCCTTTCAGGCTTTTGACAAAGAGGGCAACATAAGGAACCCTGTTGTGAGGTTCGCACTTAAGGATTTTGTGGAAGAGGTGCTTTCTTCCCGTGCCTGTGCCTGTGCCCGCCCGTGACCCCCGGAAAAGGGCGGGCACAGGCACGGGTTTATTTCAAATCAAACGGGATGACGAGGCAGAGGACTGTGATGATCGCAAGGGAGAGGCGGAACATCTGCTTGGCCCAAAGGTGATCGTTGTCGCTTTTGAAACCTTTAAGGGCAAGCCACAACCACAAAACGCCGCAAAGAGCTGCCGCAATGAGATAAACAATGCCCGTGTAGTGAAAAACGGTGAGCATCAAACTGGCCCCCAGAAAACCTACGATATAAAGAAGCATCCTTTTTTTCGCAGCAAGGGCTCCCTTGATGATGGGAAGGACCGGAATTTGCGCTGCTGAGTAATCCTCAAAATGGTAGAGGGCGATCGCAAAAAAATGGGGCATCTGCCAAAGGACTAAAATCGCAAATAAGATCACAGCCCCTGTGTCGATCTGGTTGCTCACCGCGCAATAACCTACAAGTGGAGGAATAGCCCCAGCAATGCTCCCGATCGCAGTTCCATAAATGGTTTTGCGCTTCCACATGCTATAGAGAACGACATAAACAAAAAAGCCGATCCCAGCCAAGACAGTTGTGAGAAGGTTGGTGCAGCGCAGCAAGATTAAAATTCCGATGGCACCTAAAATAATAGCAAAAAGGATCGCATTTTTGCCCGAAATGATCCCTGTGACCAGAGCCCTTTTTTTTGTCCGGCTCATTTTCTTATCGGCTTCCCGGTCGATGTAGTTGTTAAAGACACAGCCAGAGGCCATAACAAAGGCGAGCCCCAAAAGGGTTGCCCAAAACAACATGAGGTGGATTTCACCTTTCGAAGCTAGCAGAAAACCAGCAGCCACAGTTAAAAGATTGCCCAGGATAATCCCTGGTTTGGTCAGTAGGTAATAATTGATCATAGCTTACATTCCTGGCATCACACGTTCATTTAGATCAAACATAATCCAGAGAGTCCCTAAAACGATAATGAAAAGAACCAGGATCATGAAAAGAAAAACCAGTGTATCCCACTTTGGCTTGGATTCTTTGCCCAGATGGAGAAAAAAAAGGACTTGAGCAATAGCTTGAAGAACTGCAAGCCCAATGAGCGAGTATTTCACCCCATTTCCCGTAAATAAGCCACTCGCTGCCAGAAAAAAAGAGGTGGCCGTAAACATAATTGAGGCTAGAAAGCCAATCAGATAGGAGGTAAAATTCCCATGATACTCTTTCTGAATCTCTTTGAGTGATGGTTCGTGCATCAGATAATCCCCATAAGGTAAACGAAGGTGAAAATAAAAATCCAAACCAGATCGAGGAAGTGCCAAAACATATTGAAACAGATGAGGCGGCGGAAGGTGGTAACGGTGATCCCTTTAAAGGCGATCTGTCCTAGCATCACAATCATCCAGAGAAGGCCGCAGGAAACGTGAAATCCGTGAGTCCCCACAAGGGTAAAAAAGGAGGATAGAAAAGCGCTTTTGGTCCAATCATGCCCTTCATGGATCAAATTTCTAAACTCATAAATTTCCATCACAACAAACGAAAGGCCAAAAAGAAAAGCGATCGCAAACCAAAAAAGCACCCCTTTTTTGCTCATCCGCAAAGAGGCCAAAGTCCCAAGGCCGGCAGTAAAGCTGCTCAAAAGGAGGACAGTTGTTTCAGCAAGGGGCAAATGCCAAGTAAAGAGGTCGTGCGGGCCGGGGCCACCGAAAGTTTCGTGGTGTAAAACTCCGTAACAAGTAAAGAGAGTGGCAAAAATGATGCAGTCTGTCATTAGGTAGATCCAGAAACCTAAAATGGTTCTAGAGTAGGCATCCTGATGAGGATCTGGAACTGCGAGATCTTGTAAAACAACGCCTTCTGTCATGCGACCCCTAATTGCTTTTTCCGTTCATTTTCCATTCTTTCCACTTCCTTGGCGGGAATAATTTCACCTTCATCATCCATCGATAAACGGGTAATTAAACAGGCCAAAATCCCTGCAAAGGAAAGAAGCGTGAGCCACCAGATACGCCACGTGATCGCAAAGCCAAAAATCAGACTTAAAACGCCCATGATAATGGGAACTGCGGTGTTGACAGGCATGTGGATATCTTCGTAAGGCTTATCAACATTCATTCCCCCTTTCCCCTGTTTCATCTCCCAGAATGCATCCCTATCCAGAACTTGTGGAAGGATAGCAAAATTGTAAACAGGTGGAGGCGAAGAAATAGACCATTCCAATGTACGACCATTCCAGGGATCTCCTGTTGTGTCGCGGTACTTTTTCCTATTTTTGATGCTCATAAAAATTTGTAAACACTGCAAAGCGACACCGCACGCAATCAATAAAGCGCCGATTGCCACCATGAAAAAGTAAGGGTACCAACCCGTTGAAGCTTCGTAGTGATCCAAACGCCTTGTAGCTCCCATAAAGCCGAGCATGTAAAGAGGCATAAAAGCCAATAAAAAGCCGCCAAACCAGAACCAGAAGGCGTAAACCCCAAGCTTTTCATTCAAAACAAACCCTGTCACTTTAGGCCACCAGTAATCAAAGGCGGCAAAAACTCCAAAGAGCATGGTACCGACAACCATTCCATGGAAGTGGGCAATCAAAAATAAGCTGTTGTGTGTCTGATAGTCCACAGGAGGAGAAGAGAGCAAAATTCCTGTCATTCCGGCTACGCTGAAGTTGAGCACAAAAGCAAAAAACCAGAGCATGGGCGTGTTAAATCGGACCTTTCCGCGAAATTTGGTAAAGAGCCAGTTGAACACTTTGACTCCAGTTGGAATCGCAATTGCCATTGTCGAAATGGCAAAAAAGGTGTTGACGCCCGGGCTTGCTCCCATTGTGAAAAAGTGGTGAAGCCATACGACAAAAGAGAGAAATGCGATTCCAATGATTGCCCACACCATCGAGATATAGCCAAAAAGCCGTTTTCCGGAAAATGTTGCGACCACTTCCGAGTAGACTCCAAAAGCTGGCAACACCAAAATATAGACCTCAGGATGTCCCCACGCCCAAATCAAGTTGACATACATCATCGGATTGCCCCCCGATATGGAGGTAAAAAAATGCATTCCCAGGTAGCGATCAAGAGTCAAAAGAGCAAGAGTTGCTGTTAATATGGGGAAGGCAAAAATGACCAAAACAAGGGCGGCTAGACAACTCCAGACAAAAATGGGCATTCGGTACCAACTCATCCCTTGGGTGCGCATCTTTAAGATGGTGACCAAAAAGTTAATGCCCGAGATTGTACTCCCCACCCCCGCAATTTGTAACATCCAGATCCAATAATCAACGCCTTCACTTGGGCTATATTCAATCCCGGAAAGTGGAGGATAAGCAAGCCATCCCGCCTGGGAAAAGCTACCAATTCCAAGTGAAACAAGCGATAACGTGCAGGCAGCTGCAAAGAGCCAAAACCCTAAGGCATTCAGAAAAGGATAGGCTACATCCCGCGCCCCAATTTGGAGAGGGATGATGAGGTTCATAAGGCCAAAAACGCTTCCCATGCCCACAAAGAAAATCATCGTGGTGCCGTGCGCTGAAAAAATTTCCTGAAAGTGCTCAGAAGAAATAAAGCCCTGGGCATCACCGACAGCCATTACCTGCTGTAGGCGCATGATAAGCGCATCGGAAAACCCTTTTAAAAACATCAGAAGGACGGTGATCATGTACATGACCCCAATTCTTTTAGGGTCGACTGAGGTGAACCACTCTTTCCAAAGATATCTCCACTTCTTAAGGTAGGTCACAAGCCCAATGAGAAAGACGCCCATCACGAGCGAGCCAATCACAGCGGCATTTTGGCTGGCTTCATGCTTAAAAGCATCGAGCGTTAACTTTCCAAATAAAAGACTATTCATTTCAGAGGATGCTCCGGATGCATGTATTTCATGATAATGTCGTTAAAAAGGGTGTCTGCGGTTAATTTGAAAAAGGTCGGAGGGTTTTTGCTGGGGGCGACCAGCTCTTTATATTCGCTATGGCCTAAGCTTTTTGTGGAGGCTTGTGTTTCTTGGATCCACTTTTCGTAATCCTCTTGAGAACTGGCTTTGGCAGTAAAGACCATATCCGCAAAACCCGTTCCGCTGATGTTTGCCGAGCAGCCTCTATACTCCCCAATCGTATCAGCAATCAGAAACAGATCGGTTTGCATTTTGGGCATGGCATAAATCTGCCCCCCAAGATCGGGAATCCAGAAAGAATTCATGGGAGCATCGGCTGTAATTTCAAAATGCAAAGGGACTTTTTCGGGAAACTGGAAAAAATTGACCGTCGCGATTTTTTCTTCGGGATAGATGAACAACCACTTGTATTGCAGAGCCACCACTTGAATCGTCAAAGGTTTTTTGTCGCTTTCGATAGGTCTATAAGGATCCAGCTCATAGGTTCGGATCCAAGTGAGTCCGCCGATGACTATGATGAGCAAACAGGGAAGTCCCCACCAGACCATCTCAGCAAAACGGTTATCGTCCCAATCAGGTTCATATCTGGCTTTTTTACTGTGAGCCCGGTAGCGCCATGAAAAGGCAAATGTTAAAAAATAGACCGGGATGACCACAAGAAGCATAATTCCCTGAATGATCAGCAAAAGATTGCGCTGTTCAACCCCGATTCTCCCTTTCGGAAAAAGAACTGAAATCTCTCCCCACCTCAATCCTACTTCTAATGGTTGCATGAGCAAAAAGATCAGAAGGATGAACCCCGCAAAGAGCAGAATGAAAAGAACTGGTTTTTTCTCATTTTCCATGAACCGATCCCGGTTTTCGAATAATAGGATTTTTGATGGATTTTTTCACAGATTTCAAAATCGCTGCGAAGGGCATACTTGAGTAAGTAGACCAAGCAGCGATTTTGGAAGATGTGAAAAAAGACGCAATAAGCATTTTATGCGAAAAATAGGATATGTTCATGTTTCCTAAAATAAAGCATTAGATTACAAAGTCAAGAAAGATTTTAGTATATGAGAAGCCACCGCCTCGAAAAAGCCTACACTGCTCTAGATGACAAAAAGGTAAAGATTGTATCGCTCGATATTTTTGATACCCTTCTTTGGCGCAAAGTTGCCAAGCCCGAAGATGTATTTCTCATTCTAGGGAGAAAACTCAAAGAAGAGGGGTGGCTGATACCGGCAGTGACCGCAGAAAATTTTGCATTGATGAGAAAAGAGGCCGAAAAAGAGGCCCGCTTTGAAAAAAAAATCAGACAAGGGAGCTCTGAGGTCACTTTAGCTGAAATTTACTGGCAGCTGAGCTCCGCTTTTGTCAAACTCTCTGCTCAGGAAATGATTGAGGGCAAAAAAAAGGGGATTTTTTGTTCCGATACAACGCCTATAGTGGATCTAGAGCTTCTTTTAGAAAAGCAGCTCATTGAATTTGATGAGAACATCTTGGAGCTGGCTCTTTATGCTCAAAGTAAAAATGTGCCGGTCATTCTTGTCTCCGATACCTATTTTGAAGAAGGAACTATCCGGGATTTTTTGGCAGAAAGGCTTTTGCCTGATCATTTGTTTCTATCTTGTGAATGGGGAAAAGGGAAACAAGAGGGCCTTTTTGAGTATGTGATCGACACTTTGAAAATCGCTCCTGATCAGATTCTGCATATCGGCGACAATGAAAAAAGTGATGTGCGTGCTGCCTCAAAAAAGGGAATGCAGACAGTGCATTATCAAAAATATGCCCGCCCATTCGAAGAGATTCTGAAACGGGAATGGCGTGAAGATCTCCAGAAAAGATTACTTTTTTTAGACCCCTCACAAGGGGATTTTGGGCTCACCTCTTTGCGGGCGAAACTTTACAGAGAAGATCAGTTTTTTTGGTCCTATGGCGCCACAGTTTTAGGCCCTGTCCTCTTTGGTTTTATTCATTGGATTTATGTGCGGTGTCAGGAAATGGGAGTTTCTGAGGTTTTTTGCCTGATGCGAGAAGGAAAGCTCTACGCCGAGTTAATCGAGCGTTTTGCCCCTTATTTTCCAGAACATCGGTTGACTGCTAAACATCTTTGGGTCTCCAGGCTCTTCATTACCCACGCAGCTATGGGTTTTGGCTCGAAAACGGAATTGAGTGACACAGTCAATGCCTTTCTGGAACGGTTTACGGTAGAACAAGTCTGCGAATATTTGGGGCTTGAGATCACACAGCTGAAGAAATGGGAGCCCTACCGCCACGTGATGCTTGAAAATGGGGGTTTGCGCAAACAATTTGTCACCGATTTGGTCTCAGATGGCCTCTTACACAAGCAAATTTTAAAAACGGCCTCTGCTAAACGGAAAAGATTTACCAACTATCTCTCGAGTCTGATCGATCTTTCTTCAGAACAACAGATGACTTTAGTCGATGTGGGCTGGAGTGGGACCGTTCAAAAAGCACTGCAACGGATCTTCCAGCTTGAAAATTCTCCTCTTCATTTACATGGACTCTACCTGGGGACAACAGAATCGGGCGCCAAATGTTTGATTCAAGGAGTGGCTTGCGAAAGCTATCTTTGCAAAGGAGATTTTCCTCCCAATAAAATCTGGTGCTACGTCATTGAAGAGACAGCGACATCAGAGACAGGAATGGGCTCTCTTAAAGACATTGATGAGGAAGGGCGTATTATCAACTACCCCACATCTGTTCCGCAAAGCCAAAGAAACGAGGCTAAAATGGTTCAAGAGGGCATTTTTGCCTTTTTTGAGCTTGCCGGCTCTCGATTAAAGGGCACCTCACCTTCCTTAGAGAAGCAGCTTAAAAACATTTTCATTAGGTCTATGGTGAATGTGACGCCCGAAGAAGCTGAGCATTTAGGCAGCTGGTTCCACGAACATGGATCGAGCTCTAGCTATTTAACACAAGTCCTTGCCAAAGACAGCTACTACGATCACTTCATTAAGGATATGTTTCCTTCCGCAGCCTTTAAAGAGAGCGGGTTGAATTGGGCAGCCGCCTATGCTGCCAAACACAGCAAATATCTGGCAAAAACATCTGAGGTTTTGTGGCTCAAACAGTTGCCTCCCCGTTGTTTTTTGTCTGAAGATTCTTTTGAGATGAAAATTTTTGTCGACACGGGGAAAGATTTTTCCCAAAAAGCGGCGCAAGTTCTGGAGCTGCGCAGTAATCCTAACCGCAATTTCTACGCCCACACCAAGCTCTCATCGACAAAAAAGGCGATCAAGAGATTGCAACTGGCTCTTGAATTTCCTAAGGCGTTAGTGCGTATCCGAAGCGTGCGTTTGACAGTATTTGATAAAAGCAGACCAGAGCCTGAAGAAATGGTTTTCTTTGAATCGGATAGTGGAGACCAAATGAGCTTTTCAGCTAAGTCTCAGGTGAGTTTTAACACTTTCGAGTCGGATCAGGGGCTGCAGTTGATGCACACTTTTGAAAAAGAGGGCGTTTATCACATCAAGCTTAAGCTGTGCTGTGAGATGTTTCGACTTTAACTCGGGCAGGGGCGGGCACGGATTACTGGTGAGTGCTGCGGTGGATGGACTGGCGGATTTCTTTTATGGCCTCAAGCTTCCAGTGGTCTTTTCTCAGAGCGTAGACAACGAGTGGCAAAATCACGATGGCTACAATACTCAAAATAATCACTAATTCGTAATCCAAGATGCTTTTGATCTGAAGCTGCTCGGGAGGAAAAAAGCTGATAAACAGGGCAAAAAGTGCTGAAAGGAAGCCTACAGTTGCTACAATCCACATCCCTGTTTTTCCAAAAGGGATTTTGTAGGGACGCGGCACATTGGGTTTGCGGTAGCGCAAAATGAGGGCCGCAGGAAAGAGGAGCAAATAGACGATCAGATACATCTGCACGCTCAAAACGCTCAAGGTCCAATAAGAGAGGTTGACGTTTGGCATAAACAGGAAGACAAAGGCGCAAATGGTCACGATGATAGCCTGAAACAAAAGAAGGTTTGTCGGTGTGTTCGCCTTATTTGTTTTATGAAAAATGGGTGGAAGAAGGCCATGCTCTGTTGTCACAAAGAGCCCTTTGACCCCAGCAATTGTCCAGGCGTTTAATTCTCCAATGGCTCCCAGTATTGTAAAGAAGGCCATGATCGGGATGATCCAACCCATATGAAAAGCCTTAAAAAAGGTTTCAAATGCATCCAGAAGGCCCGATACTAAACTGATATTTTGGGCAGGAATCACGATTGCAATCGCAATGGAGCCTAAAGTGAGAATAACCAGCGTTATCACAGTCGCAATCAGAATGGCTTTTGGGTAGTTTTTTTGTGGGTTACGCACTTCCCGTGCAAAGTTGGCAGTCGATTCCATTCCCATGAGCGCTAAAACAACTCCTGCCAGAAAGACGAGGTTGGGCAAATGGGTCAAATCGGGGATAAAATTCAGACCTGAGCCGGTAATGGCAATGGGCTTGCCCATTATCACCCACAAAAAAGCGAGAATAATGAGTAAAAGACCTGGGAGAATGGTCCCTAAGATGACGCACAAGGTGCTCAGCCACGCAGAAATTTTAATTCCCAAAAAGTTGATCAGGGTAATGCCCCACATGCCGCACAAAATCACGATCAAAAGGAAGGTTTTGTTGTTGGCAAGTTCGTGATCAAAGAAAAGATAGGCAATCCCCGAACCCATAAAAGCCAGCATGGCCGGATACCAGGTCATGCTGTGGAACCACTGCATCCATATGGCAAAAAAGCCCCACCTTTCCCCAAGTGCTTCCCGAATCCAGACATAAACGCCCCCGGCTTTTGGCCAACCAGAAGCGAGCTCTGCAGAGATCAGAGCATAAGGGATCAGAAAGAAAAGGGCTCCAGCAATGTAGAAAAAAAGGATGCCGAGTCCATAGTGGGCGCTCATCGGCAAATTTCTTAAGCTGACAATGACTGCGACTGCGAACATTGACAGGACAAAGACGTTGATTGTCCTGCGACGGGGAGGGCTATGACCCGGAAGGGTTTTTTCGTAGAATTCCATGGGGGGTTTCTAGCAAAAGGTATGCCAGGTTTTATCCGTGCGTGACCGTGACCGAGACCGTGACCGTGACCGACCGTGCTTCCGTGTCACCGGTTTTTATGCCAAAAGGTTTCACGGAGACTCGGGTCGGTCACGGTCACGGACACGGTCTCGGTCACGCACGGAATCAGCGGCAAACGTAATAATACTCAACAGCCCCTTATGATCGGAAATCGCTCCCGGCTTAAAACAACACCCATCAAAGCCCGTTTCCACATAAGAGGTGATCAGCTTGACGCCGGCGTTTTTCCTCACCAGCGTGTGGTCTAAGGTCAGGGGTGTCGAGGTGGGCTTGCCCATCAAATTGGAACAGAAAAGATCTCCTCCCCACGTAAAACCAGCATCGAGGATCTCCCCCCGGTCAAAGGCTTTTCCCCAGTTTGAAGAATCGTATTCCTGCTCTTCCAGATTCAAATCCCCTGTCAAAACACAGGCAAGCTTGCCCGATTGCTCCATATGCCCCAGAATCATATTCATCGCCTCTTCGCGGGCTTTGACCTCTCCAGCTGTGGGCTTTGCAGGAATTTCAGAATGTTGTAGATGTGTTGTGTAGATTCTTGCAGTACACCCATTTTCATTTTGGACATCAAAGCTGAAAAAACCTTTTCGGCAGTGCTTGCCCCGTCCTACAAAATCAGCCTGCACAAAAGGGACAAATTCGGGGTTAGAAAGGGCGACTTTGCTTGCGATACATAAGCCGGAAGATAAACCGATGGCGCTTGGGCCAATATTAAAGTAAAAGTGGCTATAGACATTTTCCAGCTGTTTGATCAAATGAAGGGCTGTCTGGATATCGAAAATTTCATAAAGACACACCACATCGGCTTCTTTTGCAAGAAGCTCATCAGCGAGCTGCTTTTTTCGGTAGGACCAGGGCAAAACGCCCCCGTCGGTAATCGAAAAGCCCCCCGAGACACAGCACAAATTCCAGGAGAGAAGGGAAAAGGAGTCTTCCATGAGCTGTTTTTCAGCTGATTTCCCTTTGAAATAAACGTAGGGCTTATTTTGCATCTTAAGGGCCAGCGCACGTAGCTGAACACCAGGGAGCGTCGTAAACAAAGAAAAGGCCGTTTGCGTAAGGGAGTGTCCTAAAAAAGCCCCTTTTCTTGCCCATTTCTCCAAACGACTCGCCGTCGGATGGAGGGCGTCCACCAAAAGCTTTTGCCGGTAAAGCTGATGGGCTCTACAAAGAGGATCGGTCAGTTTGGAAGCCACAAGATAAGCGTAAGCAAAACCTTTCTCCTGCCAATGTGTGTCTTTGTGGACAGCCGTTGTCAGAAGCGATTGGGACATCAAAAGGAGTGTCCACACAAACGAGTCTATGGTAAGTAAAAATTTAGAACGCATGGGGCTATTAGAGGCCAATGCGATTTTTTTGTAAAGATACTTCCGTGCGTGACCGTGACCGTGTCCGAGACCGTGACCGAACCGAGTTTCCGTTCCCGAAGTACGAAACACGATAGCACGGTTCGGTCACGGTCTCGGACACGGTCACGGTCACGGTCACGCACGGATTATTTAAAGTTACACGTTCTTACACTCAGCACACAACAACTCAAACCGCTCTTTCATGCTGAAATGGGAATCTTTCATCGAAAGAGAGCTTGGCTGTTCAGTGGCAAGATCTGTCCCAAAATGGATATTGGGATTCACTTTCAAAGTCTCTAGAGTGCGTGGGAAAAAGCTCATGCTATAGCCTGCATTTTTAAACACTTTAAGGCCATAAAGATCAGCTTCTCTTTCCCACAATTTTGCCTGAAAAATATCAAAGGTCACCGCACCGCTAATGGCAGCTGGCCCCTCATTATAGACTTTTTCCATCCGGTCTTGCCACTGTTTCGAATGCTGTAAATGGATATGCCCAAGCTCATGGGCCATCATAAATGCAATCTCATCATTGGGGCGCTCCGGATATAAAGCTCCTTGATAAATAACAATCGAGGGTTTGTCAGAATAAACATTAGCCGGAAATGCTTCCCCTCCAAAAGAGGTTCTATCCGAGAGAATCAAATGGTAATTTTGTGGGTCAGAAACAAGTGTTGAAAGAAGATCGTGGGCCCTTTGGAGCTGTGATTGGGCATAAGGAGAGGTTGAATCGAGATGGTCTGTCCTGGGAGGGGGCATATTTGAAGGCTCAGGGGCATTGGATGCCATCGCCGGGGATAGGCTCATCACAAATAGACAAAATGACGTAATAACTCTTTTAAACATGTATTTAACCTCCATGTAGTTAGTTATAATTCTAAAATAATACTTTATTAAGATCAATTATAAATTCCTTTAATTTAAATAAAATGATTTACTCTATTGAAATAATTAATATAATTAAGAAAAGTTAACAAAGGCATATTATGGCTAACAGAAAAGAGGATGGAGCCGAAGCCCGTTGGGAGAAAAATCACGACGAGCTTCAGGGAAAAAAACATCAAAAAGCCGAATCTCGCTGGGAAGAGGTCAAAGAAGAAGGGATCACTGACCCCAAAAAGAAACAGAAAAAGACCGAGTCCCGTTGGGAAAGCGAGCAGAATAAATAAAAACAGGATAAGTAGGTGAGCCAATCGGCAGGATAAATAAAAATAAGAAATACATATTTATTTTTTTATCCCGCCTATCCTGCCGCAAGCGATCCTGTTTATCTTGTTATTTGCTTAAGGACACAACACACCAAGGCAACAAATGTTCGGGAAACGTTTTAATATTTTGACAATCAGCGGCTTTAAAATCGGCATTGATATCAGCTGGTTTATCATCGCCCTTCTTTTGACCTGGACTTTAGCTGCCGGTTATTTTCCCACAGCCTACCCAGGACTTGGGAGTCATGTGTATTGGTACATGGGCATTGCAGGGATGCTGGGGCTTTTTATTTGTGTGATTCTCCATGAACTCGGTCATGCAGTCGTTGCCAGACACTACAATATTCCGGTGAATCAGATCACCCTTTTCATCTTCGGAGGCATCGCTGAGCTCAAAGAGGAGCCAAAAAGTCCCAAAGTTGAATTTCTCATGGCCATTGCAGGCCCTATTGTGAGCTTTGCCTTAGCCTTTATTCTCTATTTTTTGACATCGGTTGCCACAAAACATAATTGGCCGGTGGCTCTAAAAGCGGTGACGGGTTATTTAGCCGTGATCAATTTTTTGCTCGCTCTTTTCAACATGATACCTGCATTTCCTCTCGATGGAGGGCGCGTTTTACGGGCTCTTCTGTGGGGTTGGAAAAAAAATCTTGCCTGGGCCACAAAAGTTTCAGCTCGCATTGGATCGGTTTTTGGCTTTGCCCTGATCTTCCTTGGAATCTTCTACATGCTTCAGGGAAAACTCCTTTCCGGGTTTTGGTTCATCATCATCGGTTGGTTCCTCTATAAGGCAGCCTCTTCCGTGCAAACCCAATTCTATGTGGGAAAAGAGCTGGAGGGGGAAAAAGTCTCTAAATTTATGAAAACAGATGTGATCACGGTCCCTCCCCATATCAGCCTCAAAGAATGTGTGGAGCAATATTTTTATACATCTCACCACCAAATTTATCCTGTAACGGATCAGGGAAACCTTTTTGGCTATATCAGCCTACACGAAATCAAAGCCCTTCCTCATGCAGAATGGGAAAGGACATCTGTGCAATCTTTGATGGTTCCTCTTTCCAAAATCAAAACAGTAACTCCCGAAACCAATGCACTCGAAGCTGTCCAGCTTTTTCAGGAAAGTGGAATGTCTATGCTTTTCATTGCCGAAAAGGAACGTTTTTTGGGCATTTTGACCTCGCAGGACCTCTTCAAGCTCATTTCGTTAAAATTAGAGCTCGAAGAGAATAAATAGCACGATTTTTTAATCTGTTTTGCTATAGTCCCGATCGTTGTCACCAAAGCATTTTTTTATGGATTTTGACATTTACGATGCCCTCTATGACAGAATAGGAAAAACCTATGACATGTCCCGTAAATCAGATCCAGAAATAGCTGTTAGGCTCATTGCTCATCTGAAAGCCAAAATCGGAAAAAGCTATCTCGACATTGGATGTGGCTCTGGAAACTATACAGAAGCCATTTATGCACGTGGCTTTAACATTTCTGGACTTGATATTTCGAGACAAATGCTCGATCTTGCAACCCAAAAAAAACCGCAAATTCCCTGGATTCACGGCGATGCGCGCAAGCTTCCGTTTCAGCCTGCCACTTTTGATGGAGCTATTTGCGTCCTTTCCACTCACCATTTCAAAAAGGAGCTTAAAGAGGCTTTTTCAGAGGTTTTCAGAGTTCTTAAATCGGGCAGTTTTGTCATTTTTACCCCTTTGAGAGAACATATGAAAAAGTGGTGGCTCTGTGAATATTTTCCGAATTTGATGCAAAAAGCGGGCAACGATATGGAAAGTTTTGACAGACTGTCCCAAAACTTAAGGGAAGCGGGTTTTCTCAACATCCGCAAAGAAAAATTTTTCGTCACCCCATCGATCGAAGACAAATTTCTCTATTCAGGCAAACATAATCCTGAAATTTATCTCGACCCTGTCGTCCGCTCGGGAATTTACCTCTTTAATCTCAAAGAATTTGAAGATGAGGTAGCCCTTGGTTGTGAAAACTTGCGCTCAGATATTGAATCGGGAAGAATTGCTAAAGTTTTGGCAAGCTACGCAAACGATCTTGAAGATTACGTTTTTGTGACAGCCGATAAATTAAAAAGGTAGCAAATAGCTATGCTCCGTTCTTATACCATCGAAAATAATAAAATCGTAGAGACACAAGGTGAGAAAGAGGGTGCGATCTGGTACGATATTTTGCATCCCAAAGATTCTGAAAAAAAATTGCTCGAAGAGAAGCTCAAGTGCCATTTTCCAAGCAAAAAGAAAATGCGCAAATTCTCACCTTCCAACCGTTTTTATAAACGGGAACATGCCCTATTCATGACAGCTTCCATTGTCTCCAATGCCGATACCGATCCAAAGCTTGTCCCCATTACTTTTATTCTCAACTCGAAATACTTCCTGACGATGAGAGATGCCGAATTGAACACTTTGCATCAGTTTAAAAAAAGTATCATGGAAGAAGAAGCGGAGCTCGAAACCCCCGTTCAACTTTTTTTAAACCTTCTGGAAACCATTGTGGGGCGCATTGCCGAGCTTGCCGAAAAAATGAGTGGCGAAATAGATCTCATTTCAAAAGAGGCCTTTAGGTCCGATGTCAAAAGCCGCGCAAAACTTTTAAACGAAACCCTGACCAAGCTGGGAAAAAAAGGAGATTTGGCTGCCAAAGTACAAGAAAGTCTTCAAACGCTGGAAAGACTTGCCCATTTTCTCAACTTTCAAATGAGCATGTCAAAAACAGAAAAACCTATGGAAGAGACGCAGATTCTGCAGCAAGATATGCACTCCATAGCAGAGCATCTGACATTTCTGGCTCACAAAATCAATTTCCTTTTAGATGCAACTTTGGGCTATATCAGCATCGAACAAAACGGGATCACCAAAACGTTCACCACAATCACCGCCGTCTTTTTCCCACCCACTTTGATTGCCACAATCTACGGAATGAATTTCCACAATATGCCAGAATTGAAGTGGGAATACGGCTATCCGATCGCTCTTTTAACGATTCTGATTTCGGCCATATTCCCTTTCCTCTACTTCAAGAGGAAAGGGTGGCTCTAACGGATTAAAAATTTGCGCGCACGCCCGCGATTGCAGTATAACCTTTTCCACGTCCGTTAAAATAGGTGTTTCCACCTAAAGTTCCATAAACATAGAGATGGTTGGTTAACTGGGATGTGAAGCCCAAATCTGCCTGCAACCAAGTCCCTTTGAGATTGGAGACAAAGCCCAGCGGCCCTACAGAAGTATCAAAAAATGTGGCGGAATTTCCCTGAAAATCGTGCCACACATTTGCACAGAGCCACGCTGTTAAGAGTGCTTGTTGTCCGCAAGGGAGACATCCTAAGCTCCACGTGTTTGAAAGCCTGGCTCCCACTCTTCCCGCTGTCGATTGCGTTCTTCTAAAACCCACATTTGCAAATTGACTGCAGGCCTTTTTAAGAGAAACACTCTGATAGGCAAGTTGTGCTTGAGGCTCTAAGACGAAACATCGGAATTTTCGTATAGGATACCCACCTTCCATTGATCCAGAAACTCCGACGCCGTGCGTTTTTAAAGAATCTACATCTTCAAAGCGGGACTTGGCATTACAATAAAAGTTAGTGGCAAACACACCGTCTAAGTACCAACCGGAGCATCCAAAGTGTGTCCAATAAGCTCCTATTGTATAGCCGTCAAAGCAATTTCTTCCGGAAGAAATTGTGCCCGTATGTTTGATTTTCCCCTGCGCATGACCTGCTGCCCCTAAAAGGCCGGCATGGTCGCGGTGTCCGTTGCAATGTTGTTGGCGATAAACATCCACGCCTAGCTGCACGATGTTGAAATGGTAGTTGAATTTTGGGCCATTTTGGACAACTCCATTATGGTTTTGATGTCCGCCAGCATTCACGATGCGGGCCCAAAAGCCATTGAAAGTGTTTTTTGAACACAGACATTCGTTGCAACGGAGGAGCTCTTCTTCCCCGACACGTCTGTGCAAAGGATCGAGCAACGCTCTTCCATAGAGAAGCGCCATTGAAGGAAGGACTGAATAATGAGACGTTGTGGGATGAAAAACGGTGCGTAGATACCAATTCTGCGGATCTGTCCCATTAACGCCGCCCCGAAATAGGCTGTATTCATAAGGACCGGCAACGACTGGATGGGATAGCGTAAACAGATTTGGAGCTGTCGTGCCATTATTAATCGCTTCTACGACCAAAATGCCATTACCGACTGTCTGCGCTCCGGGGCCCGTTGTATTTTTTATGTCGAGAAGTGTGGTGCCTGTAGCAGTCCCGCCATTGATAATCAGTAAATCAGAAGGAGATCCATCTGTTCCAAGAAACGTATTGAGACTGATTGTCCCATTTGTTCCAATATAAGTATTGGTCGTCAAGGTTTTAAAAGTATTGCCCGACGGGACAAAGTTAATAAGACCGGCACTATTACTTAACCGATTGCTAATTGTAGAATCGGCAGTTACATTCCAGGTGCTGTTAACGCCAATGGTCAGATCTGTAATGTTTTGAGCAGCTCCTGTCCATGTCGTGTTAGAGTTTAAAACACCTATCATGCTAAACCCTGAATTTACGATATCGCCTGAAAGTTGTGATCCATTCACCGTAAAGTTTAAGGTGGAGTTTGCAACTGTCTGATTCATCAGAAGTTGTCCAGCAGCAGCTTCTGCTGTGACATTTGTTAACCTAATATCATTAGCCACTCCTTGAACTTCAAAAATCGTGTCATTTGAAGCCGAAAAAGTGGTATCTGTAGCAATGAGATCGTTATTATTGCCTGCGATAGATACGGCATTGGATCCGGTTCCTGTGACATCCACAGAGCTGTTGTTAGATAGAGTGGTCGTATTGGAATTACCTGTCATCTCGATACCGTTCGCATTTTGTCCCGATGTCGTGATTTGCACATCATCAAAAGTAAGAGTTGATTGAACGGATGCTCGAGCGCCTGTTCCCCCATTTCCTGTTGTTGTAATCGTGCTGTCGCTCAATTGGATGACCCCAATAAAACTGGCATCCGCTCCAGGAGTTGCACCAGCGGTTGTCACTGTGCATCCACTCTCTGTTTCAACTGTGCCGTTAGCTACGATCCCAGTCCCAGGAGCTGGACAGGCTCCCTGTGCACTCATAGAGATTAGAAGCCCGCTTAGAGAAAAATAAATCCAACTTTTAACTTTCGACATGGTGCTCCTTGGTGTACAAAAAAATGAATATTACTATTTCACTTCATAAATTTCTACAGGGACATCAATCCCTTTAAGATTCACAGGCGGCAGTTTGTGAAAACTAAACCTTGTTGGATCCTTCACACTCTTGTAAGTAGCCTCCGACACCAAAATCTGCATAGGAGTGGCAACGGAGCAAAGCCTTGCTGCCATATTCACATGGGCGCCGACAACTGTGTAGTTCAGCCTATTTTCTGAGCCCATGTTCCCTGCAAAGGCGTTTCCTGTGTGGATGCCTATCCCTACACTGATTTGAGGTTTGTTTTTTCCCCGCTCTGCGTTCCACGCCTTAAGAGCCTCAATTTGCAGAATGGCTGATGTGATGGCCTTTTCGGCATGATTTTCGATGCTAACAGGAGCTCCATAGAGGGCCATGATCTCATCTCCAACAAATTTGTCGACAACCCCTTCGGTTTCGTCAATGATGCGGCACATGCGGGTCATATAATCGTTGAGAAGGGCGATGAGCTCTTGCGGTTGTAAGGTCTCAGAAAGCGGAGTAAAGCCCCGGATATCGCTAAATAGCATGGTCAACGTCCGTATCTCCCCTCCCAGCTCAATATCGCTTTTCAAGATTGCACTCGCGATCTGTTTGGAGACAACCTTATTCAAAACGCCCCGGATCTTTTCCCGATCCCGGAGTGAGACCACCATCTGCTGGAAGGAATGGGACAAAATGGCCACTTCGTCATTCCTATTTTTAAGAGGGGGCAATTGAAGCCTTTCATAGTTTCCCTTACTAATCTCTTCCGATGCCAAAGCAAGCTGTGAAATGGGTTTTGTGATCGTTTTTGAGATTCGAGCAAGAACAATGAGCGATACTGCGAGCAAAAAAAGGGCTAAAAGGAGGGAATTATAGGCAATTTTGGCAACCAAACTTTCCCGTACCTTAACCAAAATCTTTTGGACTTGTACATTTTCCGGCCCCTGGTAGTGGGCATAGAGATTGTTGATTGTATTTGAGGCCTCATTGATATCCTTGCTGATATAAATCCGAGGCACAAAAAAACCAATGACGGCAACCATCAGAAATAAAGAACCAACACTCAGAAAAAGTTTTGCGCGAATACTTCTCATGTTTACTCCTATTGATTTTTTTAGACGAAACATGAGATGCACAAAAGAGAAATCTTATGAAACGGCACTTATTTTTTTTCCTATTTTTGATTTTAGCGGCAGGTTGTGAAAAAAAACCTGTCTTCAAAGAGCCCATCAATGTCACCGCTTTTAGGGCGGAAATGACAACGATTCCCCAGGATTTTGAATTTGTCGGCGTTGCTAGAAGCTCCCACCAGATTGAGGTCAGATCCCGCGTTGAAGGGTACTTGACTGCGATTGATTATGTCGAAGGGAGCATGGTCAAAAAAGATCAACTCTTGTTTGAGATCGATCACCGCCCCTTTTTGGCAAGTTTAGAGCAGGCTAAAGGTGAGCTTGCACGGCAAGAGGCTATTCTATGGCGCGCCCAGCAAAGCTTTAACCGCATTGAGCCCCTCTATAAACAAAATGCCGCAAGCAAACGGGATCTCGATGATGCCACAGCGGCTGTCCTTGCAGGAGAAGCTAGCGTCATCATGGCCAAAGCCAAAGTCTATCAGGAAGAGCTCAACTTAAGCTATTCCTACATCCGCTCTGCCGTCGACGGATGGTCAGGAAGGGCCTTTTTTAGAGAAGGGAGCCTGATTATGCCGGCAACGACAGGGCTTTTGACCTATGTCGATGTGATTGATCCGATTTGGGTCTATTTTTCGGTCGCTGACAATGAACTTTTGCAAGGAAGAGCCGAAGGAGCCGCGAGCACTCTCATTTTGCCCAAAGATCATCACTACACAGTCACACTTACATTAGCCGATGGCTCCACATTTCCGCAAAAAGGGACGGTCAATTTTGCAGCCCCCATTTTAGAGCCGCAAACGGCGACGATGAATGTACGGGCGCAATTTGCCAATCCGGGAGGTGTTTTGCTTCCTAGCCAGTTTGTGAGGGCAAACGTCAAAGGAGCTTACCGACCTAATGCCATTGTGATTCCCCAAGCTTCCGTTTTTCAGGGACAAGCGGGCAGATATGTGTTTGTCATTGGGAAAGACAACACGGTGAAGATGCGAGAAGTGCAGCTGGGCTCTACTCATGGAGATTACTGGATCGTTAACGGTGGGCTTAAAATGGGAGAGGTGATCGTTGTCAAAGGGGTCAACAAATTAGTCGAGGGATCAGAAGTTAAAATCCTCTCAACGACAACGTACTTGCCATGATCTCAAAATTCTTCATCAATCGACCCGTTTTTGCAATCGTCATCTCAATTCTGATTGTGCTATCAGGGATTGTCTCATTTTTTAACCTCCCAATCGAACAATATCCCAACATCACTCCCCCACAAATTCAGATCACCGTCCCCTATCCAGGCGCTTCGGCACAAACGATTGCCGATACTGTGGCAGCCCCCCTTGAAGATCAGATCAATGGCGTGGAGAAAATGATCTACATGTACTCTGAAAGTGCCGCGACAGGCAATTTAACCCTCGACGTTTTCTTCGAAATTGGGGCAGACCCCGATCAGGCTTTAAACAATGTTCAGGACCGGGTCGATCTTGCCATGTCGCAGCTTCCCACAGCTGTCCAAAAACAAGGGGTGAGCGTTCGGAAGCAAACGCCTACCATTTTGCTTTTAGTTGCAATCGAAGCCGACTCTGTCAAATTCGATGATCTCTATGTCAACAATTTTGCCACAATCCAGATCGCAGACACTCTTCAAAGGCTTTCGGGTGTCAGTAATGCCACTGTCATTAATGCTAGAAACTATGCGATGCGCGTTTGGCTAAGGCCTGACAAGATGGCCCAGCTTAAAATTACGACCTCCGATATTGCCAATGCCGTTCAGGCCCAAAATAACGACTATTCCATTGGCCAATTGGGCTACCCTCCTGTCACAATTCCGACACCCCTCACCCTTCCTGTGACATCTTTAGGTCGTTTGAGCGAGCCAGAGCAATATGACAACATCATTTTGCGGGCTAATTCCAATGGAGGGACAGTCCAAATCAAAGATGTGGGACACACTGTTTTGGGGGCTCAAGACTATAGTGTCAATGGAAGTTTGGATGGAAAGAATGTAGCTCTCATTGCCATTTACCAGGAGTTTGGGGCAAATGCTCTCGATGTTGCCAAAGAGGTCAAATCGACTCTTCAAAAGCTTTCCAGGCAGTTTCCGGCAGGAATGTCTTATTCTATCCCGTACGATACCACAACCTACATCAAAGTCTCGATCAATGAGGTTGAAAAAACTCTCTACGAAGCGGCCATTTTAGTGGCTCTTATCGTTTTTATTTTCCTGCAGAATTTAAGAGCCACCTTAATTCCCGTGATTGCCATTGTTGTCTCGATTGTCGGCACTTTTACCGGAATGTACCTTTTAGGATTTTCTCTGAATACCCTCACCCTCTTTGGGCTTGTTTTAGCGATTGGGATTGTGGTCGATGATGCCATTGTGGTTGTTGAAAATGTGGAGCGTAATATGCGGGAGCGGGGCATTGCTCCCAAAGAGGCTGCCCTCATTGCCATGGAAGAGGTCACAGGCCCCATTATTGCGATTGTCTTTGTCCTCTGCGCTGTTTTTATCCCAGTCGCCTTTTTAGGGGGCATTGCAGGGGAGCTTTACAAGCAATTTGCGATGACAATTGCTGTCTCTGTTGTCTTCTCAGGCATTGTTGCATTGACATTAAGCCCTGTCCTTGCGGCTTACCTTTTCAAACAACACCCTAAAGAGACAAAAGCAGGACGGGCCTTCAACAGATTTCTCGAAAAATGTACGCACATCTATTCCAAAGGCTCTTCTTGGCTTATCGACCGTGTTGTTGTTGCTATGGTCGGATTTATCATCGTCTTGGCCCTTGTGGTGTTATTTTTTAAGATCATTCCTACAAGTTTGGTGCCGCAAGAAGATCAAGGCTATCTTTTTGCCTTTGCAAATGCTCCTGATGGTGCCTCTTTAAGCCGAACACAAGCCATCACAGACCAAGCGCTTCCGATCGCGTTAGAAAATTCTGCTGTCCGAAACTTTATCGCACTTACAGGTTTTAGTTTGGTCGAAAACATCAACAGGACGACAGTTGCGACTTATTTTGTCATGCTCAAAGATTGGAGTGAGAGAAAGTCCAAGACATTACAAGCAGAAGGTGTTTTGAATAGCTTGGGAAGAGAATATGCCGAAATTCCCGATGGTCGGGTGATCCTCACAAATCCCCCTGCCATTCAAGGGTTGGGCACAGTGGGAGGCTTTGAATTCTGGATTGTCAATGAAGGAGATGGGGGCGCTGAAACCCTTGAAAAAGTCACCCGAGACTTTATTACAGAAGCCCGAAAGCGGGTAGAGCTGGCAGGATTGACAACGGCTCTTCAACCAAATTGCATGCAAGTCCTTGCCGATGTGGACAGAGTCAAAGCCCGTGCTCTTAAAGTGGCTATCGAAGATATCTATCAAACCCTTCAGGTACAGCTGGGCTCTGTTTATGTCAATAATTTCAACAAATTTGGACATGTCTTCCAGGTTCTTTTGCAAGCAGAGCCCGATTTCAGATCGACCCTTGAGCAAATTGGAAACATTTATGTCCGCTCCCTGGACGGGGATATGATTCCGATTAAGTCGTTGATCACCTTCAAACCCTCTTCTGGACCCAATCTTGTGAGCCGGTTCAATAATTTTCCGGCTGCCAAAATTATTGGAGGACCCGCAAGTGGATTCAGTTCAGGCCAAGCGATCAAAGTGATGGAACAACTAGCTCAAAGCGCCCTTCCTGAAGGGGTTTCTTATGCTTGGAGTGGGGAAGTGTATCAGGAAATTGAAGCGGGAGGCGCTGGTAATACCGCTTTCATTGCCGCTTTTATTTTAGTATTTTTGATTCTGGCAGCCCTTTATGAAAGATGGTCGATCCCTTTGAGTGTCCTTCTTGGAGTCCCTTTTGGAATCCTCGGCGCTCTCATTGCTGTCCACTTGCGAGGGCTCGATAACGATGTCTACTTCCAAATTGGCCTCGTAACTCTGATTGCCCTTGCTGCCAAAAATGCGATCCTCATCATCGAATTTGCCATGCAAAGACATAGAGAGGGTCTCTCTGCCCGCGATGCCGCTCTTGAAGGAGCTCGTCAACGCTTCCGGGCCATCATCATGACCTCTCTCACCTTCATTTTCGGCGTCTTCCCCCTCGTCATCAGCTCAGGGGCCGGCGCCGCCTCCCGCCACTCTGTCGGCACAGGCGTCATGGGCGGCATGATCCTCGCCACCCTCTTCGGCATCTTCTTCATCCCCTTCTTCTACAAAATCTTGGAGAGAAAATAAACCTTATGCGTATTGTGTGCTTGTGTCTTTTGTTGCTTGGTCTTTGTGGGTGTAGTTTGGAGCCCCGCTATGTGAGGCCTTTGCCTCCTATTCCTGAGGGGTGGCGCTTTGATTATGATGCGGAGTCGACAGCGTGCAATATGAGATGGTGGGAAGAGCTAGAGGACCCTGCGCTCAATGATTTGATCCTCACAGCTCTGAACAATAACAAAGATTTGATGGTGGCCATTTGGCGAGTTGTGGAGTTTTATGCTCGCTATGATGTGGTACGGTCAGCTCTTTATCCGCAGGTGAATTTTTCAGGGACAGCCATTAAAGAGAGGATTCCTCCCGCAGAGAGCGGCGCCCCACTTCCTAAGATCACTCCCTTTTATTCTATAGCGTTCAATCTATCGTGGGAGCTCGATTTTTGGGGCAAACTACGCAGCCAATCCCATGCAGCTTATGCCGATGCTCTTGGATCCGTTGAAGCGAGACGCACCGTGATCCTCACTTTAGTTTCAAATGTGGCAGAAGCCTATATGGCCCTTCGAACACTCGATAAAGAGTTGGAGATTGCCTTTAAAACTTTAGAAGAAAGACGGGAGTATTTGCGGATTGCGACTTTAAGATTTAAAGGGGGGCTCACCTCAGAAATCGAAGTGACAATGGCAGCTGCCGCCTTTGAAGAGGTTTTGGCAGACATTACGCTCTTAGAACAGCAAATTCCCCAGCAAGAAGATCTCATCTCTTTATTGATCGGCATCCCTTCAACCAACATCTTGAGAGGCAAATCAATCGATACCTTAGAAGTGCCAGCAGTCGTTCCTGCAGGACTACCCTCTGAGCTTCTTTTCAGACGTCCCGATATTATGGCCGCCGAATGGCGCCTGATTGCCACAAACGCACTCATCGGCGCTGCACGCTCCGCTTTTTTCCCGCAAATTTCGCTGACAGGTCTTTTAGGAGCCGAATCCTTTAATTTTAGTACCCTTTTTGCCCCCATCAACAAAGCGTGGCAGATAGGCTTTGATGTCGCGCAGCCCATCATCACAGGAGGCAACTTGACAGGGCAGCTGAATGTCTCGATCGCTCAAAAAATGGAAGCCCTCTACGCTTATCAACAAACCATTCTGACCGCCTTTAAAGAGGTCAATGATGCCCTTGTAGCCTATAGACAATCTCAGGAGCTTGTCAGAGTCCAGGAAGGGAATATCAATGCGAATAGAGAATACTTGCGCCTATCCTGGCTCCGCTACTACAACGGACAGGCCGACTATTTAGTCGTCCTCGACGCCGAAAGCCGCCTCTTTGCGGCACAAATCAGCCTGACACAAGCTCAAGGGGCCGTTTTCAGCTCGCTAGTCTCTCTCTACAAAGCTCTAGGCGGCGGCTGGGTCATCGATGCGGACTGCTCCCTCCGTTTTTAAGAGGTTATTGTGAAAGAGTTTGTCTTCGGATCGAAGGCGATTTTTTTGAGCTTTCCTGTTTTCCAGATTTCGACATCGCTTTTGTAGTACGGAGAGCGTTTTTTTTCGCTGACGCCTCCAGCTAGCGCGCTATGAATGGCGTCCACGTTTAAGTCGGTAACCATGCGATACGAAGCAGACGTCACGATTTTTCGTTTGCCCTCACGGTAGATTTGAAAAGTGTCGATAGTGGCGCGGTTTCCATTTAACTGAACGGGGCCAATGTCAAAACCTAAAAATTTAGGCATTTTTCCATCAAAAAGCAGGTAGTTCATGTTAAAGGCACACTTCTCTCCCCACGTCGAAATCTTTCCCTTTTCAAAGCTCTTCAAGGTTTTTTGCAAAATCCGCTGAAACAAAGCCTTTTTCCCTTCTTTTCCAAAAAACGAAGGATCATCAGATAGTAGAATCTTGTCAAAATTCCCAAAATTAAATCCAAAAAAAGCGTGTCCCGGCCCGTAAACTTCCCACACTTCTTTTCCAAAAACAGGGCTGAAAACCTCTTGTGAAAGGTTTATATAAAAAACTTCAAAAAGTGTGGCTCCTACAGAATTTTTGTCATATTTCAGATCCCACTCTTTTAAAATTTTGCCGGTAGGGGTATCTGGGATCCACGTTTTTATCTGCTCCATGAAATCTTCAGCCTGAACAGAATAGCAGTCGTTCTGCAGCTCTTGCATTTCTTCGAGTGTAAACTTTTTGTTTTCAGAAAGAACGCCCTGAAGCCTTCTAAAACGGTATTCCGGAAGATTGATTGTGCTAAAAATACGATCAGGACGGTTTTTGCTATCGTTAGCACTTAAACAAAAACCCCGCTCAGGATTAATTTCAGAGACCAAATCTGTCCCCATGTAATAGCCTTGCCACAAATTTTCTTTATCCCACGCAGGCAACGGCAAAAGGCCACTTTTCTTCCTTTTAGGAACCTTTCCAGATTGTTGCAGCCCAATATTTCCTTCCGTGTCGGCAATCACCCAATTACAGGGAAGGGTCATTTCCCAAAGATACATTTGAGCCTCATCCACAGTTTTAGAAGACCAAAGATGCATCAAACAGTTTAAAATAGGCGAGGGTCCCTGTCGCAGATTGGACCATGCCATGCTCAAATAAAGGCCGTCTTTGATAAATGGAGAATGTGTGCGCTCCCGTTCAATCACCCCTGCGTCGCTTTCAAAAAAATAATGGGACTGGAGTCCCTTATTTTTGCGCTGAATTTTTTCTTCCCGTATTGTCAAAGGAATCCACTCTTCTCCCCTTCGGTATTTTCCATTTTTGATCTCTTCGAAAAAAAAGTCGATCGTGTCAAACATGCCATAAGTAAAAGAAGCCGAGATGTGAGGCGTTTTGCCCATGATCCAACCGGGAAAACCGGGAAGGGTAATTCCCATTTGGTAATTGCCATCTCCCCATTGCCCCACAGCTTCATACCATGTGGAGGGCAAGCGATTGACCTGAAGATGGGGATCGACACACAGCAAAGGGCAATTTGAGGCACTTTTATGCGGAGCCACAACCCAATTATTGCTCATGGTCGTCTGAAAGGGTTGAAAACGCATCTGATTATCGAAATAGGGAAGGACAAGATGGACTTTTTTGAGCATCTCGACAACGGATTGATCCAAACCTGAAATACCAAAGATTTTTTCCAGTTTTTCAGGAGCGACGCCATCTTTTACAGCGTGGATGATCAATCTCTCGATTCTCTCCTGCTGCTGGGCAATGCCCAGATACGAAAGCGTTTTGATCATCAGCATCGTGTCTGAGACGTGCCACTTTTCTGTTTTGACCTTAAAAAGTTTGCAGAGCTTCGGAAGCCCTTCCTGCTCCATGTAGGCATTGACCCCTTCACAATAAGATTCTGCCCACTTCAGAGCCTCGGGTGTTAAATGGTGAAGATCCTGAAAAATATCGCGCCTGAAGGCAAGCTTGCGGATGACAAAATCGATCGCATACCCTTCTTCGGAATTTAAAAAGTACTTTGTCAGCTCGCCTCTCCCCACAATGCGGGTCACAAGCATTTGCATGAGCCGGTCGATTGAATGGGCAAACCCTAACCCTTTTTGAACATCATAGAGCGTTTCTCCCCGAATATCGATGACGCCGCTTTCAAGGCGCCTCAGTTCAACGACACTTGTCCCAATCTTAACCGATTTCCATTCTCTTCCCAATTCCATAGCTCTCATAGATGAGCCATCAAACGTTAATCCTCAACAGAAAAGTTGCATTCCTCCAAATGACCGAATTAAGCCGAATTCGGCCAGTCAAATGACCGAATTCGGCTAAATACGGTTACTTAAATGGCCGCATTCGGTAAAATAGGCTTATTTGAAAGGTATTTATGTATATTCCCCGTTTTCAACTCCAGAATCTGCAACGAAAAATTCAGCCGGGGAAGGTTGTTGTGCTTTATGGCCCAAGAAGAGTCGGGAAAACCACATTATTGAAACATTTTTTGGATCAGGAGAAAGATTTTTTATCTGTCACCGGTGACGACATTCTTGTGCACGATTTCCTTTCAAGCCAATCCCTTGAAAAACTCAAAAATCTGGTTGGAAAAAATAGTTTGTTGGTTATCGATGAAGCTCAAAAAATTCCTCATATCGGCATCAATCTTAAATTGTTGATCGACAACGTCCCCGGCCTAAAGATTGTGGCCACAGGATCCTCGACATTTGATCTTGCAAAACAGGTCGGAGAGCCTTTGACAGGGAGAAAAAAAGTCCTTTTTTTATTTCCTGTGTCGCAGATGGAGTTGAACGCAATCGAAAATCCAATCCTGACAGCTGCCCATCTGGAAAGCCGCCTCCTTTACGGTTCTTACCCTGAAGCGCTTCTTCTTTCTTCAGATAGTGAAAAAAAGGAGTATCTCAATGAACTTGTCCGTGATTATCTTTACCGCGACATTCTGGAGTATGACGGGATCAAAAAGTCAAAAAAAATCATCGAACTGCTTCAGCTCATTGCTTATCAGGTTGGAAAAGAGGTCTCTTACTCGGAGTTGGGCACTCAGCTTTCGTTGAACAAGGTAACTGTTGAGAAATATCTGGATCTTTTGGAACAAGTTTTTGTGTTGATCAATATCCGCGGTTTTAGCCGCAACTTACGCTCTGAAATCACAAAAACCTCGCGCTATTACTTTTATGATACAGGAATTCGGAATGCATTGATCAATAACTTCAATTCTCTTACCCGCCGCAATGATGTGGGTGAGCTTTGGGAAAATTATCTTGTCATCGAGCGAACAAAGAAGCAACATTATCAACAAATCATCTCAAACAACTACTTCTGGAGAACTTACGATCAACAGGAAATTGATTGGGTGGAGGAAAGGGAAGGAAAGTTGTTTGGCTACGAATTCAAATGGCAGGAAAAAAAGGTGAAAGCCCCCAATCAGTGGCTAAAAACATATCCCGAGGCGACCTTTGAGCTCGTCTCTTCTGCAGACTATTTGCCGTTTATCACCTAAAATATTCACTTACAAAGATTTATTCTTGACAATCCCATGGTGTTTTGACGAAGATGGCAAGCTTTCATTTCAAACCAAAACATGGAGATCGAAATGAGATTTTTTTCTCGAAAATTTTTTCTGGTAGCTGTGGCGGCTATTTTGCCGCTTAACGTTTTTGCACATGATCATACAGTTGAAACTCAAACTGTTGCCCTTGAAAAGGCCTTGACATTGGATAACTGTGGAATCTTGAAGCAAAAAGAGAATGGTTATTTGTATCTGCAAGTGACAGATGAATTTATCACTGAAATCCTTCCGTTGATTGAGTGTGAGGGAAAAATTTTTCCTCCCCGTTTTACAAAGCAGAACGGCATCGGCGCACATGTAAGCGTGATGTTTGAAGGCGAACGCTTTAAAAACCAAATCTGGGATGTAGAAGAACTTGGGCAAGCTTTTTGCTTTTATGTCAAAGAACTACGCACAGTGAAGGTTTGCCATCATGGCAAAGTTAGAAAACTGTGGGTTTTGGTCGTTGACGCTCCTGAATTGGAACAACTCAGAGCTAGCTACGGACTTCCCAATAAAATCAAAAAACGTGAATTTCATATCACAATTGGCTTTCAAAGGCCAAACGCTCACACTTCTCACGCAGGGGCAGAATTTTGCGTCGGCTGTGAAGAGGTAGAAGAAGAAGTACTTGAGCCAGCGGCTTAAAGTTTTCAAAAAAAATCTCCCCTGGGGTCTTCCAGGGGAGTAAACAACATCTTAAAAAATAGAAGCTTAGC
>CAZPPS010000014.1:0-53354 GCA_964588495.1 uncultured bacterium
ATAGTCGAGGCTCTTATCGATTTTAAAAAAGGCACCCACATAATAGTCAAAAGAATAGGACAGTGAAAAATTAAGAGCCGAATAGAGTAAGCCTAGACTACAAAAA
Source organism: uncultured bacterium (assembly GCA_964588495.1). GTDB lineage: Bacteria > Chlamydiota > Chlamydiia > Chlamydiales > JAAKFR01 > CAVPKN01. The sequence continues at coordinate 107 of CAZPPS010000014.1, forward strand.
ACATTCTTAAGGATAAAGTTTAATTTACTATCTGCCATAGCGCTTGACACTTCAAAGATTCCACCCTTTTCTAAAAGAAACATGGCGACACCATAACAATTTCTCGCATAGGCTCTGCCAAGTATTCCAAATCCGAGTGCACCCCAATTATTGGGATTTTCTTTAAAAGTATTAAACGCACGGTTGATCTTTCCCACGCTTAAAGAGGTCAATACATAGGAGCAGGCAAATTTCCCCATCTCTTGCGCATTATCTTCTTCAAATGTTTGGTGAAAATGTAGGGGATGCAAACACTTTCCCTCATGCGTGTGATTCCAAAAGCTGATGTAGGTGGTCTCCGGTTTGGATGAGTCTAGACAGGTTTCGATGGCAACGTGTCCATAATCAGTTGAAGAGGAAAGATCATTGGGATTTGACTCCCAGATAAAAATTTTAACATAAGAAGCCGGAGAAGAATTTATCATTAAGTCAATCTTTGCTTTAAAATGTCATTAAAAAATAATGTGTCCTTGAAGAAATAATACGCTACTGAAGTGAGACCAACAGTACATACTATCCATTGTAAAGAACTTATGGACGTTGAATTTCCTGATTCTCTTGCAATTGCACGCTCAGCTAAAAGTTCAACATCGTTTGGAGTAATGGTATCTGTCACAAGCTTATTGTGTAACAACGAGATGCCGACTCCTAAAACAACTGTTGTAATCGCCATTGCTCCAGCAAGAGTTAAAAATGGGGAATATTTATCGAATTCAACAATAATTAAATCTTTCAATATGATAGATTTATTCCCTGCATCTGGAAAATTTTGAAAAAAAACATTATCTCCCTGATTGAGTTTGTTCAATCCATGTTGGGCATACACATTAGCAATTGGCAAAATGGTCTCTTGGAGTTCGGGATAGTGAGTTAATTCTAAATTATTCATGTAATAGGCAGCCTCAGCTGCCTTTTGAAGATGCTCTCTAGCAAGTAACGAAGTTTTAAATAACTTCATCCCCACATCTTCAATGTTCATTCCCTCCATCATTAACTCGCTAATCACTGTTGGAAATTTGGCTATCGGTTCCATCATGCGATTTGACCAATAACAAATGGGAATGAAAACAAGACAAGCGGAGACAAATCCCAAGATTTTGCGTTTAGTTTTATAGATCACAGGATTGGCATCTTCTAGACCGCCCTCTTCTAGCAAACGATATGTTAGGCCTGCACAATTAAATTCGTGGGGGCCTTTAATGATGCTACTTCCTCTTAACACCCACGTGAGGTCATCCTTGTTAGCATCAAACCAATCGTTAATTTTTTTGATATCCAGATTGTGGAGCTTGTAAGAAGCATCCGGGGATCTTGTTTCATAAATACTATCCACTTCCTTATCATGAAAGTGTGGCTTTTTCTGAGAGCAGCGCTTCGTGTTACAGTTGCCGGGCCAAAAACTAATGTACCTGGTCTTCCCGTCTAATTGCGTTTCTAATGCAACATGACCAAACGAGGGGAAGCTACCCGACCCAACGATCTGAAAAGAAGACCCTCGCCATACATAGACACAGGCAAAGTCAGATGCTTGGATGGACATATTATGAAACTACACAGCCATCTGCATGCAACTCGGGCATGGCTTTGATTAAGTCGGCTAGTATTGAGCCATTTCCAATTCCCGCCTGGGCAAGCTGCTCTTCTGCCCATGTTGTGCAATTATTGCCCCCATTTCCACCAAGCCATGAAAAACGACCGGAACCAGCCGTTTGATATTTGAAAGGAGGTTCTTCATTATTAGCATTCGCTTGTTCGGTAAGCGTTTGGGCGTTTTTAATTGAGTCAATCATCCGCTGTACATTTTCTGGATCTACAGTCCAACTTTTGCGGCTAAAGCTTGTACAATCTCTCGTATATGGGCCCGTACTTTCTCTCACATTGATTTGCGCAATATACCCTTGAGCATTCCCTGTTGTCCGCTGTACAACGTCAGCAACTCTTTGATCCACGATAATTTTACCGTAGACTTCGTATTGACCCCAGAAAAGATCCCCATTTTCTTGTATGCCTTCAGCAACAATAACCGCATGCCCCGTCAAGGCACTCCCAGTATTCATGAGGGAAACAACCCACATGTTTTGGCTCAACTCCCCTCCAGATATTTGACTTACAGGATTCATTCTTTGACCCTTCTTTTTTTTTCAAATAAAGGTAAGATAGTCCTTCACCTACTTTAGAACAACCCTTTCTTAATCAATCTCAGCTCGATTTTGAAGTGATTTTTTAGCCGAGAGCTTACGGGACACGATATCTTGATCTGTCGCGTTTATAAAAAAATGATAAAGAAAAAGTAAAGTTTGTGTAAAATGCAAACAGAGCCGCACAAGGCCTCTGAAAATAAGAAAAAATAGACCCCCAATGTATGGGTCGGGCACTTGTGCATAGTGTTGGAGATAGAAAATGACCAGCGGAACAAGAATAACAACCACAACAGGAACTCAAAAAGTCGGTTCTCAGTCTTTTTGGCATGAAGACAATAAGAAACCGTCTGAGGAAAAAAAATCTGCCGATTTGGCGATCAAAAGTTTAAAGCAGAATTCTGAGTATTCATATGGAACCGAGCTTGGAAAGAGGGGGCTGAATAATAACTCACCCCACAATCCTGAATTTGAGCGGAACAAACGTTTTAAAACTCAAGACGCGTCCTCTTTGGGACAACAAATAAGCTTTGATATGCCAAGCTCAACTATAGAGAAGAAAGCTGGCTTTTCTAAAAGCATTATTTCGGAGAAGGACAGGCAACATTTCAAAACGAATAAACATTGCATCTCCACATTTCCTGAAAATAATAAAAAGGAAGGGATTAAGAGTTTTGATGGGCAACTATGTTTTACTTCCTATGGGACAAGTGGATTTACAGGATATCTTTCGGGGTATGCAAAAGGAACTACTTTAGTGGATACTGTTCCCGTCATCCGCAGCACTTTGCTTATAGCGGAGGAGAAATTTGAGGCAGCAAAACAAACACTGACTCAGACAAAAATGGGTACTGACATTAGATCTGAACATAATTTGAAAACTGCACTCAACGACGAATGTCTTCTACTCAAGGGCTTGAGTAACATTACGGCAACTTATATTTATCGATATCCCAAAAATGATCATCCTGGGATGAAGGAGTTAGGCATATTGCATGAAGAGACTAGGCTCATGATCGATAAACATCGGAGCGCATGTCAAGAATTGTTAGGAGAGGTGCCCCACGAAAAGAAACGGGATTTTCAATTGGAAATGTTGCTCAGTCAACTGAATCAACTTGAACAAGCGAGTTCTCATTTGCTCGCCTATTGCAATACTTATAATCCTGAGCTTGCGATAGAGAAAGTCAAACTTCGCATTTCATGGGGAAGGGAGCTTGTGCAAGAATTGATCAAACAGGAAGATAGGGCTGCAACTCGAGAGGATCTAGTTAATTTAACCTGGTTGCTGATGTATTATGCCATTCAAAAAAATGAAGGGTTTCACGAGGGATCTTTCATAATAATGGGTGGGGAAAGATTGTTTGCTTTTTTGCAATCCTCAGAAATTGCCACTTCCAGACCGTCTACTCATTGTGCAGGGCGATCCTCTTCCTCACATCATGGTATCGATCTGCCTGATGCTCCATTACCCGCTTCGAAAAGGACTCTTCTTTTTGCAATGGTAGATCTTTTTGCGATGCCTCCAAGGGGTGCTCTTTTTTTCAAACCAGAAAATTTTGGCACTTCTTATACGACAGCATACGGGTATGATATCGTTATGCATGGATGGGAAACCGTAAAATCCCTGTCGGTAAAATTACACGGAAAGGGAGAAGATGATTTGCCCGGGATGAGAAAAGAGCGTGTGCCAAAAAATGCCAAAGATGCCTTTTCTAATTTGGTCAAGTATATCAATGAGCATCCTAAAGCAAAATCGCTGATTGGAATTGATTTTAATGAGGCCGATGATCTGGCCAGCAAATGGGGTATTGCCTATATGCGTTATGTGATGGGAAAAATAAATGAGCATCATTCCCGTTTTTCACCTGAATTGCAAAACTTAATGACGCACATGGTCGAAACCGTCAAAGACCTGGATTATCAAGAGATACGTACTGGTCGTGAAGTTATTCTATCCTTCAACGAATTGATCCAATTTGCAGCTATGGATGAGAATTTCGTCTTTAGTTAAAAGGCTTAATTGAACCCAATTTCTTTGTAATTAGCATTGGTTTTGTCTGTTCGGGATTTTTAAACTGCCAGCACAGGAGACTGACGAGAAAGCCTTTGATTTAGTGGCTTCAAGTTCCTATGGGTTGATGGATATACCGCCGCTTATCTAATCTCAAAGAAGTGTCCGCTGTTAATGCACACCTTCCCAAAGTCAATGTCCGTTACTCATTTTGCCTGCTATATATTTCGGTGGTATTTATTTGTTTCAGGTTAATCAGAACTTCTTTTAATCTCCAGACTATGCACACACTTCGTTATTCGCAAAAACTCCCCCTTTCTCTTGAAGAATGCTGGAAGTTTTTTTCTTGTCCAAAAAATTTGAAGATCATCACCCCGGAACATCTGGGATTTGAAATTCTCAATGATCAAGAAATCGATACCATTTACCCTGGTCGAATCATTCACTACAAGATAAAACCCATCTTGAACATTCCTGTTGAATGGGTTACAGAAATTACACATATCCAAAAACCGGATTATTTCATTGATGAACAACGCATAGGTCCTTACAAGCTGTGGCATCACGAACATCATTTTGAAGCCATTCCCAACGGAGTATTGATGCGTGATGTCGTTTACTATCAATTATTTTCCCGCTTCATAGGAAGAGCCCTGAACTCTCTTTGGGTCAAAAAAGAAGTGGAAGCAATCTTTGCATATCGCAAAGATAAATTAGAAAAACTATTCGGTTCATTCCCACAGTGATACATCCAAATAGCCAAAATACGATATGAGTTGGGCATACACCAATCTCACGAAAGGCAAATTCTATAAGGGACTATTTTTTTCTGTTAAGTAAAAATTAAGATATCTATGCTGATATCATGAAATTGACCTTGCTTTGTTTTGGATTACTATGTGTGAGCGGGATTTTCACACTTCCCGCACAGGAGACTGACGAGAAAGCCTTTGATTTAGTGGCTTCAAATTCCGATGGGTTGATGGATGTACCGCCGCTTACCTTTAATCTCAAAGAAGTATCTGCTTTTAATGCACACCTTCCCAAAGTCAATGTCATCACTGGCGAGTATTGCGAAGAAGAGTGTGATCTGATTGTTGCAGGGATCGAGCCGCTTTCGTTTAGACGCTTTTATGGACATCTCGGTTTTAAGGATGAAACTTATGGCCATTGGAGAGTCAATCCAGAATCTATTTTCTTTTTTGGTTACGGTAATAATGCATACGGAGCTGTAGGATTTGAGGATGGCAGCTTCGGGCTTTACGACAGACTAGAGGGGGATTTCTATAAGCTGAATGCTAAAAAAAATAGAAATTTCACAAATGGAGAGGCAATAACAGGGCAAAATCATCCCTTAAACACCCGTGTGACTCTCAAAAAGGTGAAACAGCGAAAGGATAAACGTTATTATTGGGAAGGTACCATTTATGATGGCAATGGAAGGCAACGTTCTTATCAAAGTTCGATCTATGGAGATGATAAATATCATGATGATCCCTTAGATCAAGGAAAGATTGTTGAGGATAAAAAGCCAAATGGAAATATCCTCCGCTACACTTATAGATATAATGAATCCGGGACAAATTACCGGACGCATTATGCCTACCGCATATTGGAATCAATAGATGCTTATAGTTCGAGGGGTATCCTGCTAGGCACTTTGAAAATTTATTATGGCAAGGGATCGCACGACAGACTCGCAGAAGTTAGCATGATAGGAAGCGATGGCCGGCATGTAGTTTTGCATCATCAAATCCGAAAAGTGCAAAACAAGCATGGAAGTCATTTCTTTGGTTACACGCCCGCAATATATGACACTGTGCTGAAGCAGGTAGACACCTCATGGAAACCCACACAATACTATGAATACCGTTGGGAGCACGAAAAAACCTATTTTGTCGCTCCGTTTATGTATCAAGCTTCTCAAGAAAGTGGGTGCATGCTTGAAACGCTTTATGATCCAGCACATAAGGTACTCTCTCAAAGCTTACCTGTTGGGCCAAACGGTCAAATGGTGCCGATTGCCCGCTATACCTACCATGACAATCACACAATCGTCTATGACGGCGAAGATAACAAAACCATCTATCGCTTCAATAATGATGACCGGATCACTGCAATTGAAAAATACCAAAAGGAGAGGCTTTTAGGAGCCGAAAAAAAAGAATACAACCCCTCCACGGGCAATGTGATCAAAAAAACGGTAGCAGATAGCGTTGGAAAACTTTTAGCGATCACCGAATACCGCTTTGATGATCATCAAAATGCGATCGAGGAAAAAATAGGTGGGATTGATGTTATTACCCGCACGTTTACAAATGATGGTTTTAACCTAATCGAAACAGAATCTGACCGTCCTGGAAAGTCAGTAAAATATACTTATGTGCCACAAACAAATCTTGTAGCTTCAGAAATGACCTTCGAACAAGACCGCATTTTAAAAAGGGTCTTTCACTTCTATGACGATCAAATTGGCTCCGCAAAGGTAAAAACCATCATTGATGACGGGCAGAGCCTTCAAGCCGATGATCTTACCGGCGTCACCTATCGACGCATCTTTGATATTTTGCCGAGACGAACACTCCCCTGCGTTGGTTTGACCGATGAGATCAAAGAAAAAACAATCGATATCCACGGCAATGAAATCCTGCTTGGCAGAGTGTGTTATTCCTACCACCCCTCTGGCAAAATTGAAAAAGAAGACCATTATGATGCGTACGATCATTTCCGCTATAGTTGCATCCATACCTATGATGAAAAAGAGCGGCTCATTGCCACAAAAGATCCTTTAGGGAATACAACGCATTTTGCCTACGATAGCAATTTCAATCTTGTGGCGCAAAGCGGTCCAAAAGCCGACATGCGCAAAGAATGGGTTTATGATCGGGCTAACCGTCCTGTTCTTGAAAAAGAATGGCAAACCGATGGCACAGTGCTCGTCACAAAGAAAGTTTATGATAAAACCAGCCGGGTGATTGCCACGATTGATGAATGCGGCTTTGAAACGCGTTATGAGCACGATGCCTTAGGAAACATCACTGCCATTTGCTATCCAGATGGCTCTGTTGCTAGAAAGCTCTATGACTTTTGCGGCAATTTGCTTGCAGAAACAGACTGCAACGGCTTCACAACAAGGTATGAATACGATCTTCGCAGCCGACAGACAGCCATTTATCGTCCTGATGGCTCCACTGAGTTTTTTGCCTATAATCCACACAGTGGAACATTAAGTTGCCACACAGACGCTCAAGGGACAAAAACTTTTTATTCTTATGATATTTTCGATCGACCCGTGCGCACAGAAACGTATGGAGCCGATCAAACGTTGCTAAAGCAAACCTTTGCCACCTATTCAGCCTTCAATAAATTGTCAGAAACCGATGGAGAAGGGAACACGACTCATTTTCAATATGACTATGCGGGAAGGAAAATTGCAGAAGACAAAAATGGCAAAGTTTCTCGTTATTTTTATGACGCTCTCGGAAGGCTAAACAAAACACAAGAGGGAGATGCTGTTTATGAGGAAGAATTTGATCTAAAAGGACAGATCCTCGCAAAAAAAACGTTGGATCTTTCGGGCGATCTCCAAAGCGAAGAGCACTACAGCTATGATGAAGCGGGCAATCAGACTCAGATTATCAATTCCAAAGGAACTTCAGAGACAGTTTATGATACGCGTGCGCAGCCTATTCTAAAAAAAGATGCCCTCGGATTTACGACTCATTTTCAATATGACTATGCAAACGGATTCACAAAAACAGAGACAGACGCAATCGGCATTCAGACAATCCATCTCTTTGATGCACGTGGCAATGCATTGGAAACCTGCAAAAAAAATGCTGCGGGCGAAGAAATTCAAAAAGTGAACAGGCGCTTTGATGGCAATAAAAACCTCATCGAGGAAAAACATGTTGTTTTTGAAGGGATCATCCCAACTAAAACAATTGTGCATCGATGGACCTATGGGCCGTGCAATCGTCTAGAAAAATTGGTGGAGGCAGGGCAAAAGGAGACGCTTTATACTTACGATGCCTCAGGCAAGCTCTCTCAGCTCATTAAACCTGATAAAACGGCCTTAAATTCAAATTACGATGCCCTTTCCAGGTTAGCGCGCTTCTTCTCCAAGGATTTTGACTACTCCTATCTCTATGATAGAAACGATCGGATTCTATCTGTTTTTGAAGCTAAAAGTGCCTCTACAACAGCACGTCAGTATGATCACTTGGGAAATATGACCCAGGAGATATTGGGCAATGGATTAACTCTTGTTAATGCTTTTGACAATCATGGCAGACGTGTAAAATCACGATTTCCCGATGGCTCATATGCCAGCTTCTCCTACAAGGCAAATCAGCTCTATCAAATCGCAAGAACTGGTTTAACGTATACCTATTCTGAAAGAGATCTTGAGGGTCATCTCTCAAAAATAGAGCTTCCAGCACATTTAGGGACCATTTCTATTGAAAGAGATCCCCTTTCGAGATGGAAGACATTTGCTTCCCCATTTTACAAGGCCGTTTTTAGCCAGGAATCCTACGACCCTGTCGGCAATCTGTGCCAGTATCAATTTTCAGATGCCATCGGCACCAAACAATGCTCTTTTGTCTACGATGATTTGCAACAATTGACAGCCGAAGATGGCCATTTCTATGCCCACGATTCCTTACACAACCGTTTAATTAAAGATGAGCATGCCTACTCCATCAATGATCTTTGTGAAATTGCTCACGATGGGGAAACGCCCTATGAGTATGATGAGAACGGTAATTTAACCTTTGATGGCAAAATTGAATTTTCATATGACACTCTCGACCGTCTCATATCTATCGAGAAAGAGGATTTGAAAACCGATTATACCTACGACGCTTTTAATAGAAGGTTATCTAAAACAGTTTGTGAACACAACCAAAGCAGAAAAGAACTCTATTTTTATGATGGCGACAATGAGATCGGAAGCACAGATATACATGGCAATATCCTAGAATTGCGCATCCTCGGGGAGGGTCTGGGAGCTGAAATCGGCGCTTCAGTGCTCCTTGAATTGCAAGGCAAAACCTACATTCCCATCCACGATCACCGTGGCAGCCTTGTCACACTCATCGATCCCCTATCTCAAAAACCTGTCGAAACACACCGCTACACAGCCTACGGAGAGAAACTCAGCGACAATCAACTCTCCCCTTGGGGCTTTTCATCCAAGCGCAGCGACCCTGAAACAGGCCTTAGTTACTTCGGCAGACGCTACTACTCCCCCTCCCTCGGACGCTGGCTAACTACCGACCCACAAGGCTTCGCAGATGGCCCCAACCTCTATGCCTACCTCCATAACAATCCCCTCACCGATTTCGACCTTTACGGCCTCTGGAGCATGGGTGGAGTCTGGAATGGATCGAGAGGATTTGTCAGTGGCATGTACCATCAATCTCGCGATTACCTTACAGGCTTTGGCCACAGCTTTGCCAAAATGGGGCAATGGATGCACGCCGACTTCCAATACGAACATTGTAACGACCGCTCCTTCTTCCATGACAAATCCTTACAAGCTGTCGAAGGCTGGAAAAATCTTGGCCGAGCTGCCAAGCAAGACCCTCTCGGCATGCTCGCCTCAGGAGTCATGGATGCCTGGCGCAACCCCACAAGCCCCGCCGCCTGGGGCAGAGCCGCCGTCGACGTGGGCATGCTCGCCTTTTCCGCCGCCAAACTCGGCCAAGCCGGCCGTCTCGCCACGCAAGCCGGGAGAACAGGTAGAGTTAGTCAGGAACTATACAGTTTTGGTAAACCTGCAAGTATCCCAAGCCGAATCTCAGAACCAAGCAGTTTTTCAGCCTTCCACTATCGTAACTTAATCAATCAGTTGGCTAAAGAAGAAGCTTGTAGTGCCTTCACTCAGCGAGGAACTTTATCAAAACAAGCTCTTGCTGGCTCAAGAGAAATAATTGCGCCTTCCCAATTACAAAATTCAAACATACCAAACGGATTTGGTAAATATAGCACGGAAACCTTTAGAGCCCCATCTGGGGGGTTTCAAGTCCATTATTATAAACATCCAACTACAGGAGAAGTTTTCTACAACTTAGATTATAAATCGGTTTTCACAGGCAGAAAAAAAATGAAAGTAAAACATAAACAATTAAATTCCAATTTAAAACAAAACGTTGCCGGCTGGATCACAGAGGGTGAGGATTACCATGTACTGAGCATTATTTATGACGAAAGAAAAATATTTTTTTATCGAATTATAGGCGATGATGGAATTACCCCCGCTCTTTTTGAAAGTAATTTATTTGTACCGGTTTCTTCAACCATCCCCAGTAATTGGACCATCAATTTCGATGGAAATATTTTTCAGTTAGCCCCATTATCTTGGTTAACTCCTGGATTTTGGGAAAAGTACTTTGATGGCGATCATGAGGCAAGAGAAATTTTTTCTGCAGAATATCAGATAATCTTGGGTTTTGCTTAAGTTTTAAAATTAGAAAGTTTTGAATGTATGGACGAACAAGCTTTAGTGAAAAAAAGATATTGGTCAGGAAATGTTAGGTTACTTTCAGATTTTTGCTGGTGCATTGTCATAGCTCTTCTTCTTAGGATAAATGGCTCTAATATTGGCGTTGAGGGGACCCCTTTTTATTTTTTCTCCCTTTTTTTCTGGTCTTGGAATGAAAACCATATTCAAGCAAAATTTGCGAGATGGACAATTCACATCTTATGTTGGCTGATTTTTGCGCTGGGATCTTTGCTGCTTGCGGTTTTCATTTCGGATAAATCATTTTGGAAAAATCTTAACATGTGTTTTGGTTTCGCAATAATTATGCTTCTATCAATTGGCGTCGCAATCAAATACAAGACTCTAATGCGTCCAAAAAAACAACCCGTTTAAAACTAGCAATCCTCGGTACAGGAAACTTTTTTTAAAACGAAGACGGAAAATCTGGGAACACTGAACCGATTAGCAAATTCTTTAAAAAAATGAATATTTCAAAACAAAATTGCATTACATTAATTTTAGAAAAATTTCCTGAATTTCTGATTTACTGGGAACAATATAAAAAATTGTGGGGAAATGAGGAATCAGGATTCTATAACGACATGTCTGAATTTTCCCATTACATTATAGATGCTCTTGTCCGAAAGCAAGCCGATACAGCACAGATCAGGGAAATTTTTAATTTCGTAGAATATTTACTGGTTAATGGGGATGATGATGTAAAAAACGCTTTAAGCACTTGTGTTTTAGAAAATATTCTCAATCAAACTGATCAAATAGATCCTGCTGATTTTGTTCCCTTTTTAGGAAATGAATCTCGGGAATACTGTAAGGCGTGGGACCAGTTTACAGGAGTAAAAACTAAAGGTCTTTGGTAGCAATAAATCCAATTACACTATCTTTTTGAAGGCGCGATCCTAATCACCCCGGAGGCATTAGATCTGCCTCACCTTGGGAAATTCCATGACAGAAGGCGTTGACATGCAAAATGTATTTTTAGAGCTACTTAAGTGGTATCATTCACAATGTAATGGAAGTTGGGAATATGATCACGGGATTAGCATTAAAACAACAAGTAAGCCAGGCTGGGTTGTTTATATTAGTATCACTGACACTGAATTACAATTTAAGCCTTCAATACAAACCTCTATACAAAAAGATGAAACAGACTGGATAGAGTGCATTGTTCACAATGGTTTTTTTATAGCGCATTGTGGTGTAACGAATTTGTTGCAGGTCTTAAAAATGTTTTTGCAATGGGATACAAAGATCTTAACTGACGATGCTGACTTAAACGAAGATTTGACATGGTTATCATATTGGTTTAGAAAAATGTGTAATGGTTCTTGGGAATATCATTATGGTATTAACTTGCGTACCATTGATAATCCTGGTTGGACTTTTGACGTCAATCTTCAAGAAACTGCGTATTCAGAAAGATCATTTGAACCTGTAATAACTGAAAGATCTGATAATGATTGGTTGCATGTTTTTCAAAAGGAAACAACTTTTAAAAGTGCATGTGGTCCCCTAAACTTAATTGAGGTATTGAATATTTTCCGTGACAGGATAGGAGAAGACAAGGGATTATTCAAAACTGAGCATAAGCCAATAAGATGGGCAATGGAAAAAAGATTTGACGGTGTAGGCAAGTGCCACTTAGATAAAGCTTCCGATGCATGGATTGAAACTCCTCATATACATGATCCATCTTATCCTGGCGGAGTCAGAGCTCCGTTCCCTTTTGAGATACCTAGTTAGGAGCGGTGGCATGGAGAGCGAAAAATATTATAAAAAGCTACAAGATTGGTATCTGCGGCAGTGTAATGGTGATTGGGAACATGAATATGGAATCAAAATTGATACTATCGATAATCCTGGTTGGTCGCTGCAAATCGATTTGTCCGGTACGACTTTAACAGGGAAAACGTTTGAAAAAATTAGACGTGATGTGGATGAAAATAATTGGGTTCATTGTTGGGTCGCAGAAAACAAATTTCAAGCTGGCGGCGGCCCCTTAAATTTAGGGGACCTGATAAAAGAGTTTGTCGAATGGGCTGAGGCATAGTATATAAATGGGTGCCAAAGTTCTTCTAGAGTTCAAATGCATGATCTATTTTATCTAGACGGGGTTCTATACGAGATAGCATGAACTGTATGAATGACTTGATGCAATGGATAGAAGATTGGATTTATTCTGAACAAAAGCATAATTTCGTGAATCCAAATATTTCAATGATGACTATTGATAATCCGGGTTGGGCAGTCACAGCTGACTTGCTGAGCAATCTGATTGGCAAAAAAGTTCCTTTAGCAGATGTGATGAAAAATGATGATGACTGGTATTATTGCACTATTAAAGATAACCAATTTTTTGGTGATGGCGCATTGTTTAATTTAGAAGATATTTTTGGTACACTTCGCCAGCTTGTTACTGTTGAAAATAGTCAGATTGCTAGCTGTAGTCAGGGAATAAAAGTAGATGATGATTTGAGTTGGTTGTTGCAGTGGTTTGCAAAGCAATGTGATGGTGATTGGGAGCATGCTAATGGTATTAGGATTGGTACCACGGATACCCCTGGCTGGTGTTTAAAAATAAGTATCGCTGGAACAGAGCTAGAAAATAAAAAATTTCAAAATATAGATAACAATCGCGAAGAACATGATTGGATCTTCTGCTAGATCAAAGAAAATTTGTTTCAAGCCTTTGGAGGTCCATTTAATTTCACTGAAATTATATCTGTTTTTAAAAACTGGGCTGAATCTTAGTAGACACAATACTGTTTGAACTCAAACTATGAAATTAATTGAAAAATGTAATCAAATACGTACGCGCGAGGACTTTATAAATTTTGTACATGCTTTAAGTGAAGATTTACGCGATAATCCTGACAAGTGGGAAAATCAAAGCTTAGAAAGATTTCTCGAAGCCTTGGGAGCATGTGTTGAAGACATGGATAGTTACTATTTGAACCAAGGAAAAACAACCCCTAAACAATTAGATTGGAAAGTGGTGGGCGACATATTAATGGCTGCAAAAATATATGAATAATAGAATCCGTCTTGATTTTAGCAGGGATGAGGCACTTGTTTTACTTGATTGGTTGAGCAGATTCAATGAATCAGAGAATGCTTCGTTCTTTGAGGACCAAGCGGAAGAACGCATCCTGTTTGATTTAGAAGCCATGTTGGAAAAAAGCGTGAATGAGAGTTTGGACAGCGATTATGAAGATCAACTTTTGCAGGCACGAGATCGAATAAGGGATCATGTCTAAAAAAGAAAATCTGAAACAGTTGTACCTGGAATTAACGAAAAGACGAACTACAAAAAATTCTGAAAATCAAGAATTGGACACCATAACATATAGAATCAATGAGTTAGATGCATACTATGCAGGGTTAGCTTTGACAGCATCTGAAGGTGGCAAAATCTCCCTTAAATCCCTTTATGATATTGAAGAATTAGTAGAATTACTAAAAAAGATTTCGACTTTTAACCAAGAAGACATCTTACTACTGGAAGAATGCAGATCTTTTCTAAAAACTTTAAGTCAAATAGACGCAATGCTGCGGCTTGAACTCAAATTATGAAATTAAGAGAACAGCATAATCAAATACGCACCCGCGAGGACTTTATAAATTTTGTAAACAGTGACGCTTGCACTATAATCTCCTAAGACCTTGGAAAATCAAAGCTCAAAGAGATTTTTGAAGCTTGGGAGTATTGAGAGTTTATTAAACCAACCTACCTCTATGAAAGAGTTAGAAATCGCAAGTATCTTTTGGCATCAAAAGACAGGAATGTGAAAACACGAAATCCATCAGCTTTAGATCAAGAATATGAATAAGACGCAAATTCAATTAAGATCAGATGAGTTTTGGCCTTTATTGAATATTATTAATGAAGTATGTCATGGCATTAGAATTGATAATTTTGAAAATGTTATTGGCGCTAAAAAGCAAACTGTCGTCGATTTCTTAAATAGCATTGAGGATGAGGAAGAAGAAAAAGAGGTCTTATTAAACTTAAGCGATTCAGAATTAATATTCTTGAAAAACTCATTTGAAGAAGTCTTTAGGCAAATTGATGAATGGGAATTCCAAACGCGCATCGGCATTTCTATAACCGATGCTCGAAAAATACAAGCGAAGTTGCGCTAGAGGTTTTTTGACAGATTAAAGCGAAGCACTTAACGCGCATCTCTCTTAGAAAGTACATAGCTGACTGAGAAAGTCAAATAATTAAATTTTTCAAAAAGAAAACACTTATTGTGAGAGAACAACTAATGCAAGAAGCTACAGAAGATTTAGAAAAATTAGAGTTTTATATAAACGCTAAATTTGAGTTTTGTGAATCCTTATTATTTTCAAATCTGGTAAGAAAACCTTCCTCATCTGAACTTGCTAAAATAAAATCAATGGCAACAAAGAATGAAATTGAAAGATTGTATAACCATTTCCATCTTGCATCCATTTCAGACAATATTGCCAAACAAAGGAAGTGCGCTGCTGAGATTTGGAAAGCCTGGCGGTCATTTTTTATTAAAGAAATGAAAGACAAAAATATAGCCATAGAAATTTATGATTCAAATGAGGAAGTGATCATCTATGTCCATGAAAATGTTGAACATAAGTGATCTTTTTTTTAAAACAAAAAAGCTAGACTTTTGTCTAACACAGTCTCCCCATGAAGAGCTGCAGTCGTTGTTAATTTGAAAGTAATTTATTTGTACCGGTTTCTTCAACCATCCCCAGTAATTGGACCATCAATTTCGATGGAAATATTTTTCAGTTAGCCCCATTATCTTGGTTAACTCCTGGATTTTGGGAAAAGTACTTTGATGGCGATCATGAGGCAAGAGAAATTTTTTCTGCAGAATATCAGATAATCTTGGGTTTTGCTTAAGTTTTAAAATTAGAAAGTTTTGAATGTATGGACGAACAAGCTTTAGTGAAAAAAAGATATTGGTCAGGAAATGTTAGGTTACTTTCAGATTTTTGCTGGTGCATTGTCATAGCTCTTCTTCTTAGGATAAATGGCTCTAATATTGGCGTTGAGGGGACCCCTTTTTATTTTTTCTCCCTTTTTTTCTGGTCTTGGAATGAAAACCATATTCAAGCAAAATTTGCGAGATGGACAATTCACATCTTATGTTGGCTGATTTTTGCGCTGGGATCTTTGCTGCTTGCGGTTTTCATTTCGGATAAATCATTTTGGAAAAATCTTAACATGTGTTTTGGTTTCGCAATAATTATGCTTCTATCAATTGGCGTCGCAATCAAATACAAGACTCTAATGCGTCCAAAAAAACAACCCGTTTAAAACTAGCAATCCTCGGTACAGGAAACTTTTTTTAAAACGAAGACGGAAAATCTGGGAACACTGAACCGATTAGCAAATTCTTTAAAAAAATGAATATTTCAAAACAAAATTGCATTACATTAATTTTAGAAAAATTTCCTGAATTTCTGATTTACTGGGAACAATATAAAAAATTGTGGGGAAATGAGGAATCAGGATTCTATAACGACATGTCTGAATTTTCCCATTACATTATAGATGCTCTTGTCCGAAAGCAAGCCGATACAGCACAGATCAGGGAAATTTTTAATTTCGTAGAATATTTACTGGTTAATGGGGATGATGATGTAAAAAACGCTTTAAGCACTTGTGTTTTAGAAAATATTCTCAATCAAACTGATCAAATAGATCCTGCTGATTTTGTTCCCTTTTTAGGAAATGAATCTCGGGAATACTGTAAGGCGTGGGACCAGTTTACAGGATTAAAAACTGAAGGTCTTTGGTAGCAATAAAGCCAAGTATACTACCTTATTGTTGGGTCGCAGAAAACAAATTTCAGGCAGGCGGAGCCCCTTACATTTAGATGATTCCAAAGAATAACAGGGAGAATAAGGTGCTCTTAAGTCACGTGTAGTAAATCAGAAAAACTTAGCTAAATTTGATTCTTGTTGCATAAAGTACACCATTTTTGTTCATAAATTATATCGTCAGCGCGAGATGTCCATTCATGCCCATTCTTACAAACCATTTTTATCTTAGTTTTGCCCTGTAAATATTCAGTTGATAGACATTGACCTCCATGACTGCTGGCAAATTCTTGGAAATATTCTATTGAGTATTTCCGCCTATTATTTCGCGCACAAATAGGACATCCAGACTTTCTTTTTGTTCGGTTTCCAATCGTTGCTTGCCAGGAATGGCCTTTTTCGCACTTCCACGCTACTTTTTTGTTTACATGAGGGGTAAGATCAGATGGATTAAGCCCTTCGTTTAACTCATAATCCCATTCAGACAATATTTCAGGGTATAAAGTTGCTAAATTATTTGTCGCTGAAGCATAACGTCCATAGCAAAATGGACAGCCTGAACCTTGAGCTCTGCTACTACAAGCAGCTTGCCATTCATGACCTATGCGACACCTCCACCAAAATTTTAGATTTGAGTTTGGAGTGATCTCTTCAGGGCGAAGAACACCATTTTTTTCATGATGCCATTCAATAGCTAAGTGCGGATGTATTTTTGCTAAATTCCATTCATTAGTTGCCTTATTAGGAAGAGTACGTGGGCAGGAGGGGCATCCCGTATTTTGACTTGAACGATTATTTAACGAAGTTTTCCAAGTATGGCCTTGCTTGCATCTCCACCAAACATTTTTATTGGCCGCAGGCATAAAGTGCTCAGGAGATAAGGGAGCATTTAAATCATATGCCCATTCTTGTGCAAGATCTGGTCTTTGGCTAGCAAGTGAAAGCTCGAACGGAGGTGCGGGAAGATGAGAAACTATTTCCCGATATAGTTTTGTATTAAGAAGTGAGCCTCCATTAATATACTGCTGAAGCCTTTCGCGTTCTTTATCTGAGAAATTAATAAGCTGGATGATTTGATAGATAAGATCAGAGATGATTGGGAAAGGATTATTTGACCATTTAAAAGAAATGTCACGCTCACTTAATAACGGCAAACCCTTTTCCCTTAAACGAAATAGTTGAATACCCTTTTCTTCAAACACTTTTTGTTTGCGGTTGTCAGTATTTGATTTGTGTTTATGCCAATACACTCCGTCAACTTCTATTCCAATTTTTTTATCTGGAAGAAATATATCACATTCATAGGTTTCTATTTTTTCACGCCAAGAGACATTAGAGAAGAGAGCTTTTATTTCGGCATAAACGGCAATCTCTATTCTAGATGTTTGATTCGTACATTTAGGACAACCTGTGCTGTTGTGAACTCTAGTGCCAATAGTTCCTTGCCATTCATGGCCATGTTTGCAAATCCACCAAACTTTTGTTGCGCCACCTGCCATTACATCTTTGGGAGTTAATAATTTGTTTTTATTTGGATGCCAGTCTTTTGCAATATCGGGGCGTAGAAAAGCAAGGCTATTTTCACTGCACAATTTGCGATTTAAGCAATAAGGGCAGCTACCCTGGTAACCTTTTCTTGTTTTATTTGAAATTGTAGCCTGCCAGGAATGATTCTTTTCACACTTCCACCAAACTTTTTGATTGGCTCTCGGGGTGAGATTGTGGGGGTCAAGATGTATATTCTTTTCAAAATCCCATTCTTTTAATAATTCTGGATATATCAGAGCGAAATTTCGCTTTTCAGTGGGCTTTTGGCCAGCACAGTAAGGGCAGCCTGTCCCCCGATTTCGGCTATTGATGGCCGCTTCCCATTCATGATTTTCTTTGCAAATCCACCATACTTTTATTCCTGAACCAGATGAGACATCATTTGGAGTTAAATCCCCATTTTTAGATGGATGCCATTGTTTTGCTAGGTGGGGATTTTTTAATTGTAAGGTATTTTCTCTTGGAGCTAATCCTAAGGCTTGTTCAATCGAACGACCCTTCTTTAATGATTCGATGACGTGCGTATAGGTGCGTTGATAGTGTTTTGCTGCTTCTTTTAGAGTTTTAAACTCATTGCCCTCTATTTGAATGGGGATGCCAGACGTTTTAGACGCAAAGCCTGGGGGTAGTGCGAGGCCCACAGCTTGCTCAGGGGACCAACCTTTTGATAGACGATAATCAACTGTATTGCGTGATTTACCAAATGCTTTCGCGGCACCTTCAAGGGAATCATATTCGTTCCCTTGAATAATGATTTTTCTTTTATTGGATGGTTTGGCTGGTTGTTCTTTTGTTAACTTCTTTGGATCCATTTTGCGGCCTTCTTAGTCCATAAGAATTAATGACAAGCGATTATACCTCTTACGAAAAATTTTCCATAGTTTCATGGTAGAATTTAGGGGTTATGAAGCGGACTGTGCTTGTTTTGGGTTATCCGAACCTATAAAGATTTTGGCCCCAACTTTTAGGAATGTCCCTCATCAGAAGTTGATTGATAAAATGTTGAAAAAAAAGAATCCCAGTTAACGGTTCGAAGTATGCCTAATATCTGAGGCGACAACTATAGGGAACTTACCAACTATAAATTGATGTCAGCGATTTCAAGGCTATTTTGTATATCTCTTTCCAATATGAAACTTCGATTCTTGGAGAAACAATCACCGAGGTGTCCAAATTTTCATGAGGAGACCCAATTTTTTAGTCTACGCAGCCCCCGATGAAATCAGGATAAAAACCAAAACACATGCACCAAAAAACATTCGCGCCCTTCAGCATCAAATAGAGTCCCTTGACCATCGGACTAATGTTAGGATCTTCGAAAAGTTTGAAAGCTTTTTAATTCATCATTTTTTATAGAATAATTTTCGCAGTAGGATTATACGAAGCCATAGGCTGTTATACAAATTATTATTCTAGGTGTCCTCTACAGTGAATAAAAATCAAATTTTTAAAAATCAGTTCTCCCAAATAGATGATAAACTACGCGATGCAAAACAGATATTTCAATTAATCAAAACTGTAACAGAATCCTTGAATAAGAAAATAAAAAACGAAGAAGGCATTAAAAATATCGTTAGGGACCGGCTCATTTATAGAGGATTTATTTACATGGAATTACAGTTCACAATTCCCATGAATATTATTCTAGAAGACATTATCCATTTAACACAGATATGCCAAAATCTGCCATCAGCCACTTTTAATATGAATTCAGCGAAAAAACATGCAAATGAAAATAAATATAGTTGCTGGCTATCTCTATTTGAAATCAAAAAGCATGCACAGTGTAAAGCTAGTCACCAAAACATCAAAACAAATTATCTGAATAAAAAGGGTGGGCCATCTGATTTGTCATGGAATCAATTAAGGGCAAGAATACAAAAACTTGCAAAACCAATCAGAAAATTTCGCGATAAAGTTGCAGCACACACCCATCCTGAAGCACTTCAGTTAAAAATCAGAACAGAAGTATTTCGAAGGACATTTTATTTTATCGAAAGAATTTTGAGATGTCTATACTTTTTAGTAGAAAATACTGATTGGAGTTTTTCTAAAACAGCTTCTTGGATGATACCTCAAAACACAGCTGATATTATCATAGAAGGAATTACTCGAGAAAAAGAATATGGCAGTCAAATATTAAATCAGAAATGTTAAATAATTAGTGTCGGTAAATTAACGACGTTCTGCATTCACCAATGCTTTTCACTACTTGGCAATTGAAGAAAAAAAACTTAACTCTTTGTATAATAGTGCAGAGACAAGTTGCTCTATATTGTAAAATATTGGAAGTTCAAGGACTCATAATCTGTTGCACCACCCAAGATTTATTCCAAAAGTTGCTTCTCCATCAATCAAAACCTTATATCTCAAATTGCCGATAAAATTGGGGAGGACATAGAACGTCTTAATTTGTTCTTATCGACTAAGAAGCAAGACTTGCTTTTTGTCCTTATTCGGAGTTTTCAATCAGAGTTGGCTCCTAGAGAATTCTATTTGCGAGACGTTGGGAGCGTAGCGACCAACGGCTAAGCTTGACCGCGTTAAGGCCGAGGCGATAGCCGAGTGCCGGCACGTCGGGCGAGCTATATTATTGGTCAAATTTACTTAAAAAATCCGATTTTCTTTGAACAATCTTTCTCCTGTTCTATTAGTTCAACAAAAAAACTTAATACAAATCCTAATTAGATTAAATTAAATCTTAATACTCGTGTGATATAATTTTTGGAAAACTAAATTAGGATGATGATTATGGCTATTACACCCAAACTCAATGCGTATGCGACTGGATGGACGGCGCAGGGGATTTATCGGAAGGCGGCTATTTGGTGTTGTCTGGCGATTATTTGTAGTAAGGCGGCGCAGATGAGGGGTGCTGGGGTGAATGCGCTCGTGGGGGTGGCAGATGTTGATGTATCGAAGATTGGGATTGCGCATACGGAGATTGGGACAGAGTATGGGAAGAGGGGTGTGGCGGCTTATGCCGAGTCGAATCATGGGCCGGATGGTAGATTGTTCTTGGACCCTTACTTTATGGGGGATCTGGAAAATCTGCAAGGTGAGAGGGTTTTGGATGCTGGGTGTGGGGCGGCACCTTGGGCGATTTATGCTGCGAAGCAAGGTGGGGATGTTTATGCAATTGATATTCAGCAAGGGATGATAGAGGCGGCGAGAGTTGCTGTTAAACGTGCGGGAGTGGAGGAGCGGGTTCATGTG
This sequence comes from uncultured bacterium, assembly GCA_964588495.1. Lineage (GTDB taxonomy): Bacteria > Chlamydiota > Chlamydiia > Chlamydiales > JAAKFR01 > CAVPKN01. The sequence goes on from CAZPPS010000014.1 coordinate 21,378, forward strand.
GATCAGGGCGATGTTGCTGAACTGCCTTATGAATCTGATTTTTTTGACAAAGAGATCAGCATCTGTGTGGGTTGCAATCTGCCACCCGAATCTTTTGAGAAACATTTTTATGAATGTCACCGCACATTGAAGACGGGTGGGGTTGCTGTGATTGCAGCGCCGAATTCTCTGGATGTTGCTTTTTCTAATGGGTCGAAGACCAAGGATGAGAGGGATCGGCATATTCAGGATGTGTTGGAAAAACTGCCAGATAATCCTACTCCTGAAATGATATCCGAGGGGTTGCTGCAGTTGGAGGAAGTATTAAGCGGTACTTTTTATGTTGAGAATAATAGGCTTAAACTAGTTGAAGATGCCAAAAAGCTGCAAGAAGGGCAGCCTATTTGGCGAAAGTTGCCCACTTTGGTCGTCCCTAACCGTTACTATTCACAGGATTATTATATGGATACTTTCAAAAAGTACCATTTTGAAGTGGAAAAAATTGAGAGGCCCCATTTTAACAGTGAAGAAGATAGATTAAGTCATAACGCGACATCAAATTCAAAACTCGGGCCAGAGTATGTGAAGCATGCTCCCTTTATGATTTTTCATGTTAAAAAGTAAATCAATCTTTGTGTAACAAAAGCATTTGTTTCACAACTTTTATTAGCTTTTTGTTTGCATTAAACATCCACTTTATCATGATAAAGGCTGCCGCGCCGTACGCTAAATAGATAAAGAGTTTAATGAGAACAGAATGCCACAAAAATGAGAAAATGATAGCAGAGGCTGCCAGAAGTATCAGATTTATGAATATGTACCAGTTACAGTCTCCAACGAGTCTGGCTTTCAGGTTATCTAATGAAACGTTTGTGTCGGCAACATCGACCAAAAACAGATGACTCTCCTCCATTTTCACCTCTTCTACGAAAAAAGAAGCCCAGAATTTGTGAAAAACTTGAAGATCGAGATACCAGATTGAGGTAACGCCAATAATTCCAAATAAGGCAACGACACTTGCCATGATCAATTTGTTGATTTGAACTTCCTTTAATACATGTGAGAAAGAAAAGCCAATGGCAGCTCCCGTGGCTGCAAGTAACGTAATGCTCATGATTTTGTAGCGTTTGATAATTGCGTCTATATGAGCCTCAAATTCAACGATTAAAGCATGCAGGCTATTAATCAATGTCTTGCGTGTGGGGTGGATTTCGAGAATATCTTTGGCTATCTCGCTTAAGTCGATCTCCTCTTTGCCGCTACTTTCGTGATCCATACCTGTCCTTTTTGATCTGGTTTTTTATCTGGATATTTGCAAAGACGGCATAGGGATCTGTCTTTTTTGTGATCCAATCGACTATAAAAAATAAGAGCGGAATTAATAGAAGACTTAAGGGAGTGAACCACCAAAACTTATAGTGTTCCTGAAATAAATAGGTCGTGGCAGATCCACAAACGGTCAGCAGCAAAATTGTCGACCACGAGAGGTAGAAGAAAGACTTTTTCGAGACATAGCCTAATAAAATGTTCAACTTTAGCACATTATGGTAGGCCTTCGGCAGAAACTCATATTCCTTTTCCAAAATGATTCCATTGTGGACCGCTTTTGCAATCTTCTTTTCTTCGACGATCAAATCTAAATACCAAATGCCGCTTAAAACCAATAAGGAAGCCAGGCAGATAGAGGAAACTACAAGTAACGCATTGTAAGGGAGATCTACCTCAAAAGAGGATGGGGAATAGCCAATGCCCACATATGTTGCGATAATCCATGTGAGTGTTGCGCTTTTGTAGGTGAGCTGTGTCCGGTTTGAATGTTGGAGATTGTAAGCTACTTTTGCGTACCGTCCATAAACAAGAATATCCTCTTCAGATAATGGTTGTACGGTTTCTTTATCCATAATTCTTTAATTACCCCGCTCGAGCTTGAGGGCAAGTCTGCGGTAGTCAATTTTGCCGGTGCCGAGGAGAGGGATGAAGGGGGTTTTTTTGACCGTTCGGATTTTGATGATGTTGCTCATGCCACTTTCGCGCAGGATAGAGTTGACCTCTTCGGTGTCTGTCTCAAAGGTTGTAAAGAGGTGGATTTCGCTCTTTTTTCCCTCGATTTCAAGGGGGCAGACGGCAAGCGAGGGAAGTTCAGGGTCAAATTTCCAACCTTTCGCTGGGCCCATTTGTTGGAGAGTTTCTTCGATAGAAGTTAAACTCACCATTTCCCCTCCGATTTTGATGAAACGCTTGAGTCTTCCTGTGAGGGAGAGGTAGTTGTTTTCATCGAGGAAGCCTAAATCCCCTGTTTGGTACCAAGATTTTTGCTCAACTTCGACAAAGGGTGAGCCGAGATTGGTGTCGAGATAGCCTTTAAAAACGTTGGGGCCGCGGGCTAGAACAAGACCCTGCTCGTTTACCGAAACGGGCGTCAAAGTTTCGGGATGGACAACTTTGATTTCGACATCTGGGAGAGCCACTCCCACCCCTTTTAAGGGCTTTTCGGGAGGATTGATCGTCAAAATGGGAGCGCATTCGGTGATACCGTAACCTTCGATGAGCTGAGATTTAGGATTTAGAGATTTGAGCTTTTCAAAAAGCTCGGCAGCCGCCTTTTCTGCTCCGGTGACGACAAGGCGGAGTGATTCGAGCTGTTCTGGGGTGGCCACGCGCAAAATATTTTTCAGAAATGTGGGAGCCAGACAAAGCAGGGTCACTTTCCAGCGGGAGATAGCCTCTGCCATTCGTTTACCATCCGTTGGATTGGGCGAATAAGCCACTTTCAGACCTGTCAGAAGGGGCAGCAAACCTGTCACAGAAAAGCCGAACGAGTGGAACGGAGGGAGCGCTCCTAAAAGAACATCTGTGGTCAATAAATTCGCAAGAGAATAGGCCCCACGCTGATTGGTAATGATATTTTTGTGGCTTAAGGGGACACCTTTCGGGAAACTCTCTGTGCCACTTGTAAACAAAATCACGGCTGTGTCGTTTTCACTGATCTTGTCGAGTTTCAAAAATTTCAAAAGATCGGAAGCTGATTTACGAGAATGCCAAAGAGCTTTGAGCTTATCCACAATCGAAAAACGGGCTCTCACATCTTCCAAAAGAACAATCGTGTCATCCAAACCATCTAGTTCCACATTGTCGAGCCGGTCGATGAATTGCCAGGAGCTTAAAGTGTTTTCAACGCCCGACTGCGTAAGCACCGATTTTAGATTCCTCTCGCCCAGTGTCCAGTTGATCATAACCGGAATTTTTCCTGCAGCTATTGTGGCCATAATCAAAGCGTTGACCCCAACAGAGGCTGGAAGCATGATCCCGATCCGCTCCCCCGGAAGCTTGGCAATTGCTTTGCTCAACAAAAGAACGCCCGTAATTAACCGTTTATAGGACACTTCCCCTGCGATTTGATCTACGCACGCAATATAAGAAGAAAGGCGGGTTGCCGTCTTAAAAAAAAGCTCGGGAATGGTTTTGCCATCTGGATAAAAAGCCAAAGGGCGATTTTTTTCTTCTTTCCAGCTACTCCCCGAGTTGGGTTTGGCTTCTTCTTCATTTTTGCTCGTTTTCAAATTAGCGGCATACGCCAAAACAGAGCCCACCGTTGTCAAATCGGAAGAATGGACGGATGAAATCCCAAAGTTATCTTTCAAAATCACACTCAGCTGGGCAACATCCAAAGAATCAAGCCCCAAATCTTGCGCCAAATGGCTTTGAGGGGTGATTTCATGCGTGGAAACGCGACTGAGTTTGGCGATTTCATCGATAATTTCTTTCTTGATCGGCTCTGGAACGCTCTCTAAAGAGACCTCTTCCTGGACCGTTTTTTCACGAAAAGTTGGGAATTTCTTTCCAAACCGGCTAAATGAGACCAAATTTAAAGGTTCAGGCCCTCCCTCATTAAACCAATTTTCCAAATACTGATTGATTTCTCTGCGCCCCCCCTTCCACGGAAAATTTTCGGGGGCTGGTTCAATTTCTATCAACACCTCTCTTCGAGGGGCAAAAAAGATGAAATTTTTCAGTAAAACTTTAAAGCCATTCACAAAAGTTTCTAAAAGGGCAGGTGTTTTTCCTGTGGGCGCCCGGGAAAAACTGCTACCCCAAAGCCCTTTTGAGCGGATCAGAACGACATTGGCGTTGGGGCTATTGTTTAAAATGGTGTGTACACCTGATGCCCCGCCAATAATCTCTTCGGGGCCATTTTTCAAACCTCCTGCGGGATAGATCAGCAGGTTTTCTTTCGCATCGAGAAGGTGATAGATCTGCCCATAAGTTTTTTCCATCAGCTTTCTTTTGTAGCTGTTCGAGGAATTATCGAAATTGGGAAGCGAGAGGGCGCCAATGAAATTCAACAGGTTTTTAATCAAAGGCTTTCGAAATAAATAATCAATGGCAACAGGATGGGGTTTAAAGGGATACCATAACAAAGACGTTAAAATGAGGGGATCGATTTCAGCCGGATGGTTGGCTAGAAATAAAATGCCGCCTGACTTGGGAAGCTGAGTTTGCTTGAGATGATCCTTTCCCTTCACTGTAATTTTGTAACGTAACCACAAAGAAAAACGGATAAAAACGTACAAGAGCCATTCAAGAATTGCCAAGATTTGAGACCTCAATAAAATCCTTTGTAATTACAGCTGCTTTGTTGGTTTGTTGACAAGATTTTTCGCATGGCGCATGGTGGCTTTTATGAATCTCCCCTACGCACACGAGAAAAAAATCGCCATTGAAGCTGTGAGACGGGCCACCGATTTGGCAAAACAAATGCAGGGGCAGTTGGCAGCGCTTGATGTTGTCAGCAAAGAAGACTTCTCCCCTGTCACCATCACAGACTTTAGTGTTCAGGCGCTAATCAACATGCATCTCATGAAGGCCTTCCCCAATGATGAGATTATGGGCGAAGAAGATTCTCTATATCTGCGCAATCCTCAACACCAGAACATTAAAGAAAAAGTGGTCGAACAGCTCGCGCTGATTTTTCCGGGCACGGAGGAAGAGGCCATTTTGGATGCGATCGATCGTGGAGGCTCCTTAGGTGGCAAAAATAAACGGTTTTGGGTTCTTGATCCGATCGATGGGACGCGGGGCTTTATCCACCATGAACAGTATGCGGTCGCTTTAGCTCTGATCGTTGATGGCCAAGTGGTTTTAGGCGTTTTGGGCTGTCCCCGTTTTGAGCTTAAGGGCCATACAGGAGGGGGAATATTTGTCGCAGTCCGAGGACAAGGAGCCGAGCTCATTCCCTACGATAGTGAAGAGACAATTCCTCTGCGAGTCCGCTCATCCGCAGATTTTATTTACTGCGAACCTCCTTCGGTTTCACAAACCCATTCCCACTCGAAAGCTTTTGATATCGCCCAAAAAATCCACGCCCAGCCTCACCCTTTCAGACTTGATAGTCAGGTTAAATATGCCCATGTCGCCATCGGAGAAGCGGCTGTTTACTTGCGCATTCCCACACATGTTGCCGGCGCCGAAAAAATCTGGGACCACGCTCCCGGGGCTTTGATTGTCGAAGAGGCAGGCGGCAAAGTCACAGACATGAACGGCAAACCCCTCGATTTTAGCTTAGGGACAGAATTGATCGATAATACGGGAACCGTTGCCACCAACGGCTTCGTCCACGACCAGGTCATTTCAGCGATTCAAACACTTTGATCTTTATTTATTACTAATTTATAGTGTTTTCAAACTATTGGAGTAATAAATATGACAATTCAGAGTGCTAATCGGGAAGTGTGCCGTTTTTTTAGAAAAGAACCCCGCCCACCTTTAAATTATCTATTAGACAAGACCGATTACCCCATTTTTAGACAGATTTTTTCAAATTTGCATTATTTACAAGTTCTCAAGCTTCTTTATGTATCTAAAAGATTTTCCGAAGATACCATCATTTATTTTCAAGAAAAGGCAATTTCTGATCTTCAAATTTTATCTAGCCAAACCAAAAGTGAAAAATTCTTATTTCTTGAGGAAGCAAAAGCTCAAGTAAAATTATTAAAAAATACACTGCGAATTCACAAATTTTGTGTCGATTTTGCAGTGGGCGGATTGTCTATTTTTAACACAATTAATAAGACGCAAGATAATCAACAACAACTTGTTGCCGAACTTGCGGACACCATTTTGCAGATAGAAAATCCCCTCACAGCATGGGCTCTTATGAATATTCTCATCGATCCGACTGCAAGGACTTACTTATCGAATCATCCTGACCAAGTCCAAAAAATGCGGACTGGAATCTTGAAGCAAATGATTCAAGAGGACGCCGTTGAGACTGCGCTCATGTATGCAAATAGATTAAAGGCTAACTTAATGGATAACCAGCGTAGTTGGGCACTGGGAGCCATTTTTTCTTTGCTTTTAGAAAAAAACGAAGCAGGGGATTACGATAAATTATTTAATTTGATTCCGCAACTCATTTGTAATGAGGACAAACTTGGATTGTTGCATTGCGTTATGCTAGATCTTTGTGAAAATCCTCAATCGGACCAATCCTGTAGCCTAACGCTGCTAAAAATAATGGTTCAACTAGGAAAAATGGATTTGTCCAAGGAATGGGGATTTTCGACCGATCGGTTTATTGATCGTAATATATGCTGGTATGTTCTTAAGACTCTTAGCCAAATGCGATGTCCTGACTTTTTTGTTACACAAGCCGTTCTAAACCGCATCCAACTCTATCAACACGATAGAATGCTGCCTAATTATTACAAGGACCACCAACATCATACAGACATTTTAAACGCTCTCAGCAATTTGGAGCGCAAAATAGAAACCCCGTATTGGGCATCTGATCTTGAGGTACGGAATAGGCTCAATGAACTAATTATAAAGTTCAAGCAAGAGCTTCCCAGCAGTTCATTTTTTTCAATTGGATTGCCCGACTTTTGAACCTTTGGCTCTCAATCTGTTATGAATTTTATCCGTTTGATTTTAAATTATAACTAATTTATGATCTTTTCAATTAAATGAGGTTATAATGTCTTTTTCAAATATTTCCGGCCAACGACAGCCAATTTCAAGTTTAAAGACCTATAACACCAAGCCTAAGCATCACAACAAAAAACCTAACGTTCATATTTCAAAAACATCCGATAATTGGAAAAAGAAAACAAATAATGAATTACCTTGTACAAGCAAACCACTTTGTAATAACGCACTCTTAAACGAAATTCCTTTTGAAATTTTTGAGAAAATTGTTTTCAATCTCAATTACGTGGAGCTGCTTCAATTAGCTTATGTTTGCAAGACCTGGTCTCAGCAAACGATTGCTTGTTATGGGAACAAAATGGTGGCAGATTTGCAAAAACTCAGCGCAATTGTCTCTAATGTTTGTAAAGCTGTACATCCCACCTGTTCCAACAAAATATTCTCCGGATTGAGAAATACAATGGAGATTCATACAACTGCCATAAATTTTGCCCTTTCAACCACTGACTTGAAAATCCCAAGCAAAAGTGTATTAGAACTCAATGAGATACTCAATTACACACAAGGACTTCCACAATACCTAACAGATCTTCTTTATAACGAAATGGACGCCAAATTGTGGGACAGTTACACCCCAATCATCGACATGTTCAAAAGAGTTCCAGACCAACTACCCAATGCAGAAATACTTAAAGACCTTCTCCTTGAATTGGAAAATGTAGAAATGGCCTATGCGCTCATGGAGAGGCTCTTTAACAAGACCTGTTGTTATTCAGATGCTGAGACCAGAAAAATACGGGCTCAATTCTTTCGAAGATTTATTGAAACGGGTGGGGTCGAAACTGCCCTGCTCTTGGCTAACAAACTGGAAGGAGAAGACCGCTCTCAAGCAAACGAAGATATTTTCTATATTCTCATTTCACTAAATAACGATTTTGCAACTGCGTGTGGACTCGTGCCCAAGCTTGCTTGTGATGAAGACCGGCTCCGCTTGTTGATCCATTATATTTGGGCACAATTGGATGATATACATCCTTCAACCGTTCAATGGGCGGTCTTTGAATTGTTAAGTATTAATATTGATCCTCAGCTTTCTAGCAAAAATGTCCTAGAGTTGGATTGTGTCCTTTGCTGGACGCTTATTAAAGCCCTCTCGACGCAAAAAGAACCTGAATTGCGCGCTATCAGTGAGATCTTGGAGCGTATTGAGACCCTTAAACATGATCTTGGGGCTCTTTCCCAAGAGGGCAAAAGGGATACTATCAAGGCCTTATCGGTTCTGAAGGATAAAATTCTCCCTATTCCAGGACAAGAAGCAATGGAAGCCGTGAGAACCATTAAAAGCAAGCTCCTAGAGGGGTTTATCGGCATGCCTTCGATCACTTCCCTCTAATTGTCTGTATTATCCTTTTAATTAATTAAAAATTAATTTGATTATTTATTAAAAAAAGATTATAATTTCATTATTAAAATGAGGTTATAATGTCAATATCAAAATATTCCAATAATAATAATGCAGCGATTCAGGGAAAGTCCTCGCCCGGGAAAAACAAGGCCCCCTATAGAATTCAGATAACGGCCCCTAAGAAGTCTGTATCGCAGAAAAAAAATAAAAATGCCCCCACCCAGGAATTATCAACGAAAGCAATTTTTGAAAGTTTTGAACCCATTTCTCATTTCTTGAGTTATAATAATATTCTTAAACTTGGCCTTGTGTGCAAAACTCTGTCATATCGGACCCTATCCGTTTATACAGAAAAGGCAACCACTCATCTCATCAGACTAGGAGCTATTGTTTCTGAAGTTTGTCAAGAAGTACCACCAATATGGTCAAATGATTTGTTTTCTAAATCCGAAAATAAAACGGATGTGAATAAAGATTGTGTCAATTATGCAATTAATAACTTGAGGCTTTTGAATAGAAAAAACTCTGAATTAAAAACTATACAAAAGAAGGCAATAACGCTTCCTTCCTATCTACAAAATATTGTTTTGAATGAACTGGATACAAGAGATTGGGAAAATAGTCTTCCATTCCTTGACGCTATAAAAAAAGTACACGATCAATTACCTCTTGCAGAGTCGCTTAAATTAGGTTTTCTCAATATGAGAAATGTGGAAATGGGCTATGTGCTTACAAATCGGCTAATCGCTAACACCCATTGTTATTCCGATCTAGAGATAAGACAGATGCGCGCTCACTTCTTCCAAAAACTGATTGATGCAGGCGAACTTGAAGTTGCACTCCGCTATGCAAATAGACTCAAAGGGAACGAGCGCATTTATGCTCATGAAGATATCTTCTTTAGTTTATGCTATATCAATAAAGACTTTAGAAATGCCTTAAAGTTAGCCGGCAAACTTGATTCTGATGAAGACCGCTTCCGCTTATTGATCCATCTTTTCTGCTCACAGATAGATCATGGCCAAAAAGTTGATCTCGAAACCATTGAATGGGTGATGAATCGACTGGCAATTAACAACTTAACCAATCCCGACGAAGAGGTTGAAGTACAACTGGGTTGTAAACTTTGCTGGACGTTGATTAAAGCTCTCGCCAAGCAAACAGATTCTGCTAAGCAAACCAATTCTGAAAGACGTACAATCAACGATCTATTAAAGCTTATGAATGATTATAAGCGCGTGTTCCACCTTATCTCAGAGAACGACCAAAAAGACATTTTTAACGCTCTCAAAAAACTGAAAAGAAAGACCGTCCGTAGACAGGAAGAATCTGCGCTCACTGCAGTCAAAGCCATTGATAGCATGCTCCTTGACTTGTTTACACAGAATTCCTCAAAACCCCATTTGTAAAAATATCAACTTAGGAGAAATAGTGACCATAAACCCTTGTAATAGTGTAAATGATCAGCCGTTCGAAATCGTGTTAGTGGAAGGTAGCCCAACTCCTAAAACCGATAAGGTATCAGATGTTGTTTTCATAGCTCTTGAGGAAGGTGAGTGGCCTCTTGAGATCTTACAACGTGTAGTTTCCTTCGCAGATTATCCCACAGTCCTGACTTTACCATTAGTATCTAAAAGTTTTGCTTCCGATACGTTGAGAGGTGTTCAAATCAGTCAATACCGACATATCGACAAATTGCTGAGAAAGTTTTTACAAAATGAAATTGACGCAGGAAATATACAATTTGAAGATATAGCAGCTGCACTTTGTATTGTTGAAACTGCTCTGAGTCGCCTAAAACTGAACTTGTTTTTAACAATATCTCTTAGTGAGATAGAATCTGAAATTAAAAACTTCTTTTATTCTGAAGAAATGCAACAAAATAGCGCCATCACAATCTGCGAACTTGCCAGACACGAAAATTTGCCTAACTATATGCAAGGCTTAGCTCTCTGGAAAAGATTGGAATTTGTGCCCGTAATAGATATTGATGAAGACTATTGGCATAACAAAGAGCGAGACCTCGACTTTTTAAATCAAAACGCGCATGTTGTTTTAATACGAGACTTATTCCATCAACATCTTGAATTAAATATTATTTCTCAATCCGTTGATATACTTAATTACTTGATTCTGAAAGAAGGATGTCCTAAGAGTTTCATCATCGTAGAATTAGTGCCTGTGCTTCTAAAAAAGATGGATAGCCAAAATGATCCGCTGGTTGCCCACGCGCTATTGGAAAAAATGATGACAGCCATTCAGGAGATTCCCGATGAGCGCATTTCTATTGTGAATCAATATCTTGCAAATTGGTCTCCCTACGTGACAAATGTGCACTGGACGTTTTTTAAAGCTGGCCAAACATTTTTTGTTGTGGGCGATAAAACATATACACTCGTTCACGAAAACTGGAAAATGTTGCCAGCTGGTCCAAATTTGAAACAAATCTATTTTACTATGCAACACATGCGTACAGCTTTCACGAATTCTTTAGCGATTCAGTACAGAAAGTTTATAGCGACCAATCAAATCAAAAAAGCTCTGGTTGATGCTGACCAGCAGCCGCCTCATATCAAAACGGTCATATTTGCAGCCCTAGTGCTTACGATGAGAAACGCACAGCAAGGCGATTTTTCAATGGATAGGGAATCCAAAGATTTGATTACGGAATGGTTAAATCACCACGCCGCTATTTTCGCCAAAGAATTTAGCGCTTATGTCAGCAACATGGCCTCTCTGCGTGGCCTGGTATAACTGGGCCTTTGGAGCGCGGCGACTGGTCGCCGCGTTCAATTGGCAAAAACTCTAGTTGTTAAACAAGCTTATTACTTCTCATGGCGGTGACGAGTCACCGCACTCCAAAAAGCTTCCTAGCTGCGGAAGACGGGCTGTTGGGTGCGCTTGCCAATGCCCATTTTGACGTTGTGTTCTGCGATTTCGTTGGCGATTTGGTGGGTCGGTTTATTTTCTGCAGAAGACCTGGCAAAGATGTTGGTGAGAAGCTCGTACACTTTCTCAACTTGGCCGCGAGCGTTTTTGGGATCAAAGCCTTCCGGTTCAATTTCTGTGCAAACAGTTAAAAGGCCACCCGCATTAATCACGTAATCGGGAGCATAGAGAATTCCTTTTTGGAAAAGAGTTTCTCCGTCTTGATCTGTGTGGAGCTGGTTGTTGGCAAGGCCAGCAACAGCTTTGCAGCGTAAGTTGGGGATTGAGTCTTTATTGAGGATAGCCCCAAGAGCACATGGAACTAGCATGTCACATTTGACACTTACAATTTCGTCTGGAGCGACCGCTTGGGCTCCAAATTCGGCAACCGCTCTTTGAACGGCTGCAGCATTGACATCGGCGACGATCAGGTTAGCTCCGTGCCAGAAAAGCAGGTGGGCAAGGCGCATGCCGACAGAGCCCAGTCCCTGGATTGCAAAAGTCCTTCCTGCAACAGAGTCTGAACCCCAGAGAGCTTTAGCGGCTGCTTGAATGCCGCAGAAACCCCCAAAGGCTGTATAGGGAGAAGGATCGCCGCTCGATTTAGGCTTTGGAAGACCCACCGCATAGCGTGTCTTTTTGCAAACGACTTCGAGATCGGCAAGGCCCATTCCAAAATCTTCGGCACAGATGTAGTTACCTCCAAAACTATTGACAGCTTCGGCAAACGCAAAGAGCGTCTCCTCCGATTTCGGAACGCGGTAATCTGTGAAAATCACGCTCTTGCCGCCCCCTGTTCCTGTTTCAGAAACAGCTGCCTTGTAGGTCATCCCTTTTGACAAACGGAGCGCATCTTCAAGACCTTGCTCAAATGTGGCGTATGGATAAGCGCGGATACCGCCAAGAGCGGGCCCGAGTGTTGAATCGTGGATGGCAATGATGGCATGGAGCCCCTCCACTTTAACTTCGACGACCTTCTCATAGCCCTCGATATTAAGTTCATTCAACGTTAAAATATTACCTGACTTATCCATATGAAAATCTCCAGTTAAGTGGAGTATTTTCGCATAGTTATTTCTATTTGTCAATGAATCATCCCACTTGACTCATTGAGGGTGACTCGATTACACTTCCCACATCAAATTTAAAAAAGGTTTTTAAAATGAAAGATAAACTGAATCTGTTTTTCCGCTCTCACCCCTGGCATGGAGTTGCTATCGGCAAAGATGCTCCTGCAGAAATCCACTGCTATGTTGAAATTGTCCCCACTGACACAGTCAAATTTGAACTTGATAAAGAAACAGGCCTTTTGAAAGCTGACCGTCCTCAAAAATATTCGAACCACTGCCCCACCCTTTATGGCCTCATCCCTCAGACATATGCAGGCAGACGGATCGGCGAATACTGCGCCAAAAAGACAGGCAGGTCTGGGATTATGGGCGATCATGACCCTCTTGACATCTGCATTTTGACGGAAAAACCGATCTTGCGTGGTGATATTTTGGTCACAGCCAAGCCTATCGGCGGCATCCGCGCCATCGACGGCAACGAAGCGGATGATAAAATCATCGCAGTTTTGAGCGGCGATCTGATCTACGAACACGTTCAGGATATCAGCGACTGCCCGGCCAATCTGATCGAACGTTTAAAACACTACTTTTTGACCTACAAAGAATCGGCTGATGAGCTCTGCATTTCTACAAAGCGGCACATGGAAATTACACATATCTATGGCAAGGAAGAAGCGCTGGAGATTATCAAGCTGGCAGAAGAAGATTACGACGATCTTTATCCTGGCGTGAGAAAACTCTTGGATGAGCCTATCTCCTAAACCCGCATTTCTCACAAATTCTCGGGAATCTCGCACACTCTGCCGGACGATCTTCCTTTCCAGCATAGCAAGGCCGTGTCGCCAAAACACTGTCCTCGCTATGCTGAAAAGGAATCTCAACCAGCAGAGGAGCGATCTTCTCCGCGAATTTGCGAGAAATACGGGTTAAACCCGGCAATTCCTGACTATTCTGCACGCTATTGCAGAATAGTCGCGACTTTTTTGCAAACCAATGCGGAAAAGTCGGGTTTTCTCTTTAGTCTATGAAAAACTCTTCATGAGTTGATGGATTTCAGCGCACAGCCTTTTGGTCTCCTTAAAGGTGGCAAGATCGGCGGCGCTTTCGAGGGCGAGCCATTGGAAATCGGAGATTTCAGCTTCCTGAAGGACAACTTCCCCAGAAACGGTCGCGACAAAGTAAATCACCGTTTTTTCAATTAGATCAGAGCCTGCCCGGAAGAAATAGTGCTCCTTTTGGGCTGGAATATCTAGAAATGACTCAACTTTGAGGCCTGTCTCTTCGGTAAATTCTCTTTCGGCTGTCTGTTCTGGCTTCTCCCCTTCTTCTGGATGCCCTTTAGGAAAAGCCCAATGCCCTTTGCCATGTTTGACCAAAAGCGTCTGCCATTTTCCTCTGTATTTACGCAGCGGAATAATGCCGTAGGATGTGTCTTTGACCATAGAATCTTAATACTATATTAATTATTTCCTGAATAACCTATAATTTATCAAAAAGGGGATTTTTATATGTGTAATCCATTGTCTTTAAGAGGTGCTTCTCCTCAGGAGATGACATGTACTGAGAGATCAGTTGCAGCGATCGCTTCTTTAATTGTGATTGGGGCTGTTGTGTTTGCCATTCTGGGAATTGCTCAACCCAATTGGTTTACAAGCGGCGTAGGTTTTGCAGGCAACCCTCATTCCTGGGCGCTTTGGACAATCTCGGGAGGCTCCATTTTGATAGGCGCCGGCCTGCTTACGTTTGCTGTGCTGCGCAGAGATAAAGCGGCTGAGACAGGATCCCCTCTTCTAAAATCATCTATCCTTTCCAAACCAACTTTAGCGGAACTGTTTGCTGATGATGGGGATTTATTGGAAAAAATCCCACCTTCTGCCCATGAATTGCAATATGGATCAAGCTTCAATTTTGCACACATGAGTCGGTCTGTTGAAAAAAGTAGACATAAAGGAGATAAGGACTTTTTCATTGCCTTTAGACTGAAATGTACAAGCAGTGCGGAAGAGATCAAACAGGTATTTAAAGGCACACCTTATCTCAACACTACTGGACCCTCATACTTATTTTTAGAATGGGATGTCTCAGGCGGCCAATGGAAACAGTTTTGGGAACCCGAGGAGTCTAGTTTCATGCCTGTTTTCCTGTTAGATAAACTTAATAGCAAGCTATGTAAGCAGCCAGAACTTGAAGAACAAGAATTGGGACTTCAGAATCTCAAGCAGTTGATGCAAAGCCAAGTAGAAGGCTATGACATGATTGTTACTGACAACAATAACCTTAAGTGGACATTGGCCTAAAAAAAAGTTCCTGGAGGGCGGCGATTCTTCGCCGGACTCCAGGAAGGCTGGGGCCCTTTCCTATGCGTCTCCTTCGGATAGCTTTTTCCAAAAAATCTTAACAATATATTAATCTTCCCATGATACAATATAGTTTATTCAAAGGAGATCTATTATGTGTAATCCATTGTCTTTAAGACTCACCTCGCCTCAGGAGATGACACGTGCTGAGTGGACCGCGGCTGCCGTGGGCACGGTTCTTGTCATTAGCGGCATTGCACTTGCCATTTTGGCACTTGTGCGGCCCGATTTATTAACCCACGCTGTGGGCACTATCGTAAAAGACCCTCTGCTGATAGCCTATTGTGGCGCAGGAGCCTCCATTTTAGGGGGCGCGGTATTCATGGCCATGGCAGTGATCCGCAAGAACCAAGCCATAGAAGCTGATGTATCACAACCGGAAGCTCCTGTTGACAAGCCCAAAGATGTGACAGAGTGTCCCGAAGGCTTGCGACGTCTTTATGAGCTAGATCCAAGAGAGCCCGATTTTGTAAAAAAATCTTTTCATGGAAAAATTACAATCAGTGCCCTTTTTGCAGATGCAGGCGCTCTTTTGGAAAGGATTCCTGATTATGACGGAGAACTACTGGATGATGGACGCATTGACCCTACGTTAATGAAATCCCATTCAATCACGAAAGGTAAAATTAAAGGGGATTGGCGGCATTTTATCGCCTTTAAAATGGCCTGTGTCAGCGATAAAGAAAAGATTGAGCAGAAATTCCCTTGTAGGGACGCACAAAAGCCTGCCTACATGATCGTATATCGCGATGGAGATAGATGGGTGCAAAGATGGACTCCTTCACTTGCCATCACGCCCTCTTTCCTTAGAGATAAGTTCGAATCCGCTGATTGGGGAGGCACAGGTGAAACAGAAAATACAATACGCTTACAAGAACAAGGATTTAACACTCTGAAATCGGTGATGAAAGGCTATGTTCAAAAAGGAGCAGGCGTGATTCAAGATAATAATGGCCTTGAATGGATTTTGGCTTAAAAAAAAATTCCTGGAGGGCGGCGAATCATCGCCGGACTCCAGGAAGGCTTAAGACCCTTTTCCAAGGTGTGCCATCAGAGAGCTTTTTCTAAAAAATCTTAATAATATATTAATCGTCCCATGATACAATCGTGATACAATCTAGTTTACGAGCAAGAGGTTTTTAATATGTGTAACCCAATGTCTTTAAGACTCACCTCGCCTCAGGAGATGACACGTGCTGAGTGGACCGCTGGTGCCGTGGGCACGGTTCTTGTCATTAGCGGCATTGCTCTTGCCATTTTGGCACTTGTGCGGCCCGATTTATTAACCCACGCTGTGGGCACTATCGTAAAAGACCCTCTGCTGATAGCCTATTGTGGCGCAGGAGCCTCCATTTTAGGGGGCGCGGTATTCATGGCCATGGCAGTGATCCGCAAGAACCAAGCCATAGAAGCTGATGAATCTCGGCCTGCTGACAAGCCCAACGTTGTGGAAACTTATCCTGAAAACGTGCGGCGTTTTTATGAGCTCGATCCAATAGAACCCGATTTTGTAAAAACGTCTCTTCATGGGAAAATTACACTGAGTGCCCTTTTTGAAGATGAAGGCGCTCTTTTGGAAAATGTTGCCGATTATCCTGGGGAATTACCAAGTACTGGACAAGTCGACCCTAATTTAATGACCCAATCTGTCATGAAAGGTAAAATTGAAGGGACGAGCTGGCTCCGTTTCATTGCCTTTAAAATGGTATGTCTAAGCAGCGAGCAGAAAATTAAGCAAGCATTCCCTGATAGGCCTATAAATCTAACAGAACCATCTTACATGATTTTATTTCGTGATAAACCAAGATGGGTGCAGCGGTGGACTTGCAAAGTTGGTGCAGTCACGCCCTCTTTTCTGATAGAACAGGGTAAAGGTGCCAATTGGGCAGAAGGTGCGTGTGAAACAGAGGGGCAGGTTCTACTAGAAGAACACGGATTTAACAACCTTAAGTTATTGATGAAAGGCCATGCTTCCGCGTTTGATAATAATGGCCTTGAATGGAAGTTGGCTTAAAAAAAAGTTCCTGGAGGGCGGCGATTCTTCGCCGCACTGCAATGGGGCACACACTCTGTTAGGCAATTGAAGGGCGGCGAGTAATCGCAGCACTCCAAGGAAGGTTTAGTTAGTGATCGCATTTGGGCATAAAAAAACGTGCATGAAATATGCACGGTGTGTATGCGCGTCTTTGACTAATGCTCAAGATTAAGATCTTGTGCCTTGCCTTTCTGCCTTGGGGGTTTCAAGTCCAAAGTCATAGCGAAAGGATCGTCTCGGCAATAACCGCTGTCTTTGACGTTCTTCAACCTCTACAGCTGAACATAACCGTCATATTTCACTTCTTCCTTAAGTTGAGAATAAGGGGATGATTTTTGGCCGATCCCTTGTTTGCTACCTAGCAGTTTTTAGAGGTTCACTCTTCGGAAACACCGTCCGACTGCTTTCTTTGCCCGTAGCTTTTGTTCTCAACAGGAAGGCGGGGGCACGAGCTCCGCAAATCTACTAAATTAGACACCTAAAATAACAAAAATGTTCAAAATTAAGTCTCAGCTTGCCAAGAAAGATGGCGTGGATACTAAAAAGTTGTGAGTCACAGCCTTGCGACGCTACGCGCGTAACGATATGAAGGATAAAATGATGGATAAAGAAAAGATGGCCAAAGCCGCGAATCGCGGCTTTGGCCATGATCTACCACTTACGCGCTATCGCGCGTAAGTGATATTTTTCTATCTTGCACATCGTTGTATCCTTCGTATCGTTACTCGCGTAAGCGTGGCAACCTTCTCCCGCGAAAAGCCAACGGGCACTATCCTGCTTAAGCGGCGCGGTAGGGAGCAAAAATAACGGAAGAGTTATGCCCGCCAAAGCCGAAGGAGTTAGAGATCGCCACCTTGATATCGAGATCTTGCGCAGTATCTGCAACGGGATCGATGTCTCCTAGGCCCGGCTCTGGGTCTTTCAGGTTGATGGTGGGGTGAATCTTTTTGGTTTTGATCGCCATGATAGTGGCAATCGCTTCGATACCGCCCGCAGCGCCGAGGCAGTGACCTGTCATCGACTTAGTGGCGTTCATTTTGATATTTTTTGTGTAAGGACCAAACACCTTGTGGATCGCCTCAACTTCTGCCATATCACCAGCTGGAGTGGATGTGGCGTGGGCGTTGATATAGTTCACATCTGCTTTAGAAGCTTCTGCGTCCAGGAGGGCATCTTCGATGCACTGAGAAACTCCTCCCCCATCTTCTCTTGGAGCTGTCATATGGTAGGCGTCACAGCTGATGCTTCCACCCAGATATTCGCCGAAAATTGGGGCTCCTCTTGCAAGGGCATGCTCAAGACTCTCGAGCATCAAAACGCCTGCACCCTCACCCATGACAAAACCATCACGGTTCTTATCCCAGGGACGAGAAGCTCCTGCAGGGTTATCTTTGCGCTCTGAAAGGGCTTTATTGGCAATAAAACCTGCAATCCCGATGGGGTGAATCGCTGCTTCTGAGCCTCCGCAGAGCATCAGATCGGCGTGCCCTTGGCGGATGTGGTTGGCAGCTGCCACAATACTGTAATTGGCAGTTGCGCAAGCAGTTGATATGGAATAGTTAGGCCCCATGAAGCCAAGATCGATCGCTAGGAGGGCGCCTCCCATATTGGAGATGATATAGGGGATGAAAAAGGGAGTGATACGACGCAGCCCCTTTTCGCTCAAAGCCACTGTCCCATCATAGAAGGTTTTAAGACCTCCCATACCAGAGCCAATGATAATGCCGCAGCGGGCTTTATTAAATGAGTTTAATACCTCAGGGGTGACATTGCCCATCTCGAGGGCTTTTTTACCGGCCACAGTTGCATAACGGATAAAGGGGTCGATGCGGCGGTCTTGCTTACGGTCGACGTAGGCGCTTGAGTCAAATTCGGGGATGCTTCCTGCAAAGTCTGTGGGATAATCAGGACAGGGAAACTGGGTAATGGTGTGCACACCACTTTTTCCTGCAAGAAGCTGATTATAAAAATCTTCAACATCGTTTCCAAAACAGGAGACCAAGCCCATTCCTGTGACAACGATCCGCTTTCTGCTCATAATTATTCCTTTATTTCCCCAAAATCTAAATCTACAATGAGTCCCTCATGCCACAGTTCTTCAAGCCGATACTTTTCCCGAAGACCCGGTTTGAAGAGATGAACCACAACTTCCAGATAGTCGATCACAATCCAGTCTCCCGGATCGATTCCCTCGACATGAATCGGATTTTCACCCTCATCTTTCAATTTGCCAATGATTTCTTTGGCAAGGGCTATCACGTGTTTGTCGACATTTCCCTCTGCAATCAGAAAGAAATCTGTCAGGGTTGAAACATTCCGCACGTCAAGCGCGAGAATATTAAAACCTTTTTTATCAAACACCGTTCGAGCGATCGTATTTAGGACTTGGCGAGACTCTTTATTCATTCACTGAGGCGTATAATATAATTGATTTTCATATATATAGTCCAGAAGTTTCCCAGGCATTAAATGCCTGCAGTATAGCCCCTTTCTCAATCTTTCCCGGATCTCGGTGGCGCTAATCTCCATCTGATGGGTAACCGTAAGCCCTTTGCGGATCGCGGCCAATATTTCTTCCTCAAAGTCTAGTTGAGGCAAACTTTTTAAAAGCTCCGAATTGGGACGCAGAGCGATTAAAAGTTCGATATTTTGCACAATTTCGAGGGATTTGTGCCACTCTTTAAACCGGAGAAGGGTATCTTCCCCCAAGAGGAGGAAAAAAGTCTCATGAGGGTAAAGATTCCGAATTTCCCGGATCGTGTCTATCGTGTAGGAAGGGGCCGCTCTTTTCAGTTCCAAATCGCAAATGGAAAAGTCTTTGATACCACTTAAGGCCAGCTTCAACATCTGCAAACGGTGTTCCGATGACAAAAGGGGCTCTTCCATTCTCAAAGGAGAGACCGCTGCTGGAATGAACCACACCTCATCGAGGTGGTTTTTCTCTTTGAGCTCAAAAGCCAGGTTGATATGCCCAAAATGCAAAGGGTTGAAAGTCCCCCCAAACAAACCAATGCGTCTCATAAGATTTCCCATCCTTGCTTTTTGGCGTACCTTCTCAGATCAGCCTTCGGATTCACAGCTACCCGGATTTTAGCAGCTTCGAGAAAGGGAAGATCGAGCAAACTATCAGAAAAAGCAACCGTTTTTTGTCCTCTCTCAAGGATTTTCTTACTTTTAGCTTCCCCATCCATCAAAAAAGCTAGGTGGCTTAACTCTCCCCGATCGTTGCTCTGATAATCGGTCGCAAACACTGCATCAATGCCTAGCCTTTTCCCGATAGCTGTGGCGATAAAGTTTGGGGCGTTCGAGAGGATCATGCATTCGACATTCTGTCTCTGAAGCTCCTTTAATCGCAAACAGGCCGGTTCATACCACATCGATTCAAGATTTTCAGACAAAAATCGTTCTAGCCAACTGTTTAAGAGTGTGATTGGCTGGCCGCGGAAAAGGCGGTTAAAAACTGAGGTGTGGAGCTGCATGAGAGTAAGGCCGAGGTAACAGTGGCGTAGATAGAGAAGGGTGCAGTAATGGAGATCTAAGCGGGAAAAGACCTTGTTTTTCGCAAGATATTGGCAAAAGAGGTAGCTGCTATTCTTTTTGAGGAGGGTCCCGTCCAAATCAAAGGCAGCCAGATAACCATGATGTGTTTCCATATTCAGTTTGGAATAAAGCTGAAAGTCAAAAAGGAGCAATGATAGAAAGGATATAACGATATGAAGGATATTTTTTTATTTTCTCTGTGCTCTCTGTGTCCTCTGTGGTTTATATTTCTTTTTTTTAAAATTTAACCAGAGAGAGCTGAGAAAACATGAGACAAAATTAACTCATTTTATCCTTTATATCGTTATAGCCTTTCTATCGTTGCTCGTTGTTGACTTTCCAGGCTGTCACCCTATCGCGCTCGCTAAGCTTGGCACTTGAAATCTTTCATTTTCTTCTTGATTTCGCCGATGCTCTCATCGAGTTTGTTCAGGCTCTCTTTCTCAACTTCCATCAGTTCGCCAAAGCGCATCGCCTTTTCGAAATCGAGTCCAGAGCCGCCCATCACCTTGCGGTACTCTTCGAGTTGAGTTTTAACTTCTTTGCGGCGCTCAGAAAGTTGCTGTAAAAGCCCTTCCATATCGCCCAGCGCTGCTTTATCAGCGTCAGACAAGGAGAGAAGAACCTGGCTTTGTTTATCAGCGATCTGATCGCGGATGCATTTTAAGGTTCTTTCCAGATGCTGTTTCTCGAGTTTGGTCGCCGAAAGATTGTGGAGAGCTTTTCGCATCTCTTCAAGTTCCTGAGTAAGAACTGCGGAATCTGCAGCTGCTGTTTTTTGCTGCAAAGCTTCAAGTTGGTTTTTGAAAGTGTCGATTTTCAGCTGACGAGCAGCTTCGAACTCTTCATCTTTTTGTCGCTTTGCGTGTACTTCTTCGTCTTTTTTAGCTTCCAGCGGGTTGCGAGCAGCTCTGAGTTGCTCTTTCAACATCTGCACATCGTTTCTTGTCAGCTGCACGTCGCGCATAAAGCGGCTGATTTCATCAAGCTGGCGCATTCCTTCGTCGTAAGAGAGGCCCTCTTCGCTATAAATTTTGTTGAAAGCATCGATTTTCTCTTGGACAAGAGCCGTATTTTCAGAAGATTTTTGCTTATGCTCGGCATATTCTTTTTTGAGCTCTTTTTCCATTCCCTTCAACAAATCCCAGCAGTGTGAAAGCTTTTCGCGAGTTGTGGAAAAAGCATGGGTATTCAAGGTGAGGATTTTGGCAATGCCCTGAAGCGATTTGATCTCTCCTCTGAAGAAAAAGACAGACCGTCTCAGACGTTCTTCGTCGAAATTTTGTTCAGAAAAATAGCTATCTTCAAAGTAAGAGACATCGTCTACAAAAGTTTCGCTGATTTGCTGAATCAGATCTTTGCGTGTAGGGAAAACCTGATCGCCCAGTGCGGAAAGGCGTTGAAAGAATTTATTTTTCTGACGGATGCGCATTTCAGTCCGGATCAACTCTTTACGCAAAGAATTAATTTTAGACGCGTAAACATTCAACAAATTGAGCTGTTTTTGCATCTTTTGGTAAAAATCAAAGCGGTCTTTAAGGGTTTCTGAAGTCTCTGGAAATTCAATGTCGGCTGTTTTTTCAAGAATTTCGTCGAGATGGGCATGGTAGCCCTTTACTTCTTCTTCCAACGAGTTGACAGCTAGATCGATTTGTTCCGCCGCAAAGGCGCTCTCTTCATCCAAAAGATTTTTCAATCGGCGCCCTTCCCGTGTGAGTTCAATATAATCTGCCCAAAGTTGTGTGCGGGCAGCAGCTGCTACCGGCTCTTTAAAAAGGGGAAGACAGAATTTGCGCACTTCCCAAAAGCCCTTAAAATTGGGATTTCCCTCCTGGGCAAGAGAGTCACGCATGTAGGCAATACTTGCCTTCAGCTTGTCCTCCGTCGTTAGCTGATCCAAACTCTGAATAAAATTATCCATTTCTTGGTTTTTAGGAGGGTCTAGTTGTTCTGCTAAGATAGTTTGGCTCATAATAGAGAAGGGGTTATGTGAATTGACAAAAAAGTGTAAAGGGAAGATGGTAATCTTTTTAGCGACTTTTCGTCAATAAATGGGATCGATCATGACTAAACGCATCAACTTTGAGGAAGGATTAGACCTTTTTAAAAATGCTCCTTTAGAAGAGCTCCAACAAATGGCAATCGCTGTCCGCAATCAAAAAAATCCTGAGAAAAGAGTCACCTTTGTTCTCGACTCCAATCCCAACTATACCAACGTTTGTAACATTGACTGCACGTTTTGCGCCTTTTATCGAATAAAGACAGCTAAGGATGCCTACACCAAATCGGTGGAAGAGGTCATGAGCCATATGGAGAGGGCAAAAAAAGCGGGTTTGAAGACCGTTCTTTTGCAAGGGGGCGTTAATGACGATCTAAAAATTGACTATTATGTTCAATTGGTCAAAACAGCACGCGAGCGCTATCCCGATATCCATCCCCACTTTTTCAGCGCGGTCGAAATCTGGAATGCAGCACGCGTTTCAAATATTACCTTGCAGGAAGCGCTCAAAGAGCTTTGGGATGCTGGTTTGAGAACGATTCCAGGGGGCGGAGCCGAAGTTTTGAACGAACGTGTCAGGCTTAAAATCTCCCCTAAAAAAATTGGGCGAAATGGCTGGATGCATGTTCACCATGAAGCCCACAAAATGGGCTTTCAGACAACTGCCACAATGATGTACGGGCACATCGAAGAGCCTGAAGATATTTTAGAGCATTTAGAAACTTTGCGCTCTCATCAAGACATTATGGCGGGCTTCAACAGTTTTGTCCCCTGGAGCTATAAACGGGACAATACCGCTCTGCGACGCAGGGTTAAAAATTGGGCTGGCAAAAACGCCTATTTCAGAATACTTGCCTTTGCTCGTATCTACCTTGATAATTTCGATCATATCGCAGCCTCTTGGTTTAGCGAAGGGAAAGAAATCGGGATGGAAGCGCTCCAGTACGGCGCAGACGATTTTGGGGGCACCATCATGGAAGAGAATGTCCATAGAGCCACCGAATGGATCTGCAAAGCAGACCACAATGATATGCTCAGAATGATTCGGCAAGCAGGCTTTGAGCCTGCCCAGCGCGATTCTTTCTACCAAGTCATCCGCACTTACGAGGGCGTTGAGTCGGTGGAGGTGCCTTTGGAACAGAGAGTGACCGAAGCAGATAACCTGCCTCCCCTACAACTTTGTTGTTCTAAATAACCTGAGTTTTGGGTTATTTTTCCTCGTAATCAGCGGATTTTTGTGAGGCAAAATCGCAATTTTTTGCGAAGCTCATAGCTGAAAGCGCTATTTGCGAGCAAAAAAGTGCGATTTGGACCACAAAAATCCCTGAGGATGAGGGAAAAGAACCCAAAACTCAGGTTAAATAATCCCGTGCCCGCCGTTTGCGTGTCAGAGCGCAGGTCAACTCAGAGATAGCAAAGACACAAAGAAAGATATTTGTTTTCCCTTCTCAATGCGTCTTTTCCGCCTTTGCAGGGTTAACCATTTACTTTACCTATACATTTTTTTGTTATAAAATATAACGTAAAAGGGGCGCTTTATGCTAAGTTGTATTCATACTGATACTCAATATTGTTGTTTTGATCCTAATCAAACAACAGCAGAAAGAGGTTTGACAATAACTAAAGTTGTCGCTTTTGCCTTGGCGGCAATTGCTCTGGCTGCCACTCTTGGACTTTATACGCAGGGCTTTTACATCGCCGGCCATTGTTGTATCGGTGTGTCAGCTGCGTCTTGCATCTTGTTGAGCATCCTTGATAGGTGCACAGACCATTCAGCGAAAACAAATGAGAGCCAATCTAAACAAGTTCGCGAAAAGCTTAAACTTAACCATGAGGCACCTGATCATTTAATCATAAAGCGGGCTGTTAATGGAACAATGGGTGCCCCTACCAATCAGTTGTTAGAAGACATCAGACACAACCCAAATAAATTATTTAATCCTGTGATAGAACATCTTGGAAAAAACCCCATTCCTTTCGTCGATGCGTTTAGAAATAAGGATCTATGCAATGAAGATTTTGATCTTGTGTTGTCTGGTGAAAAAATAATTCAGCTCCTCTCCCTGTTTGAAGAACACAACT
Organism: uncultured bacterium; assembly: GCA_964588495.1. Taxonomy (GTDB): domain Bacteria; phylum Chlamydiota; class Chlamydiia; order Chlamydiales; family JAAKFR01; genus CAVPKN01. Next base: position 45,697 of record CAZPPS010000014.1, read on the forward strand.
CTTCTTATTTGTTGAGCCAAGATTGTCACAACCGATGGATCATCTTGGTTAGAATAGAAAAGAAAATGAATGAAGAGGAGAAATTTTCTAGCGGAATACTTATTTATCACCTAGACCTTAACATCAAAAGCTCTAATGCTTGGACTACCAGGTTTGTGTTTAAGGAAGATGTTCAGGATGGGAATATGCAAGTAACAAGTTTTGAGTCTTGGTTGACCCAACCCCAAGGGCTAATAGAGTTTTTGGATCCCGAACAACAACCAATGGTCCAGCCAAATGGTTATCTTCTTAATTTTTTAGACAAAAAAGTCACTCTTTACACCGATACGTTCGAAAGTCGCGTATGGGATCCTCAAAAAAATTACCCCCAAGAAAATTCTCGCCAGGAAATAAAATCTAGCATGAGAACACTTGTTTGTAAGGCCTCTCAAGGAAAAATGGTTACTGACCCATCTCGCTTGTAAGCTAGTGCCCGACCCGAGCTTCCATGTCCGAAAGTAATGCAACGCAGAGACAGCAGAGGCGCAAAAGACGCAAAGAAAGATGTTTGTTTTCCCCTCTCTGTGTCCTCTGTGTTCTCTGTGGTTTTTAATTCCCCGCAACACTTTGACTTTAAACGTTGTGGAATTTTATTAAACCACAGAGAACACAGAGGACACAGAGAAGAAAAAAAATACCTCTCTCTTTGCGCCTTTGCTGCCTTTGCGTTTACCTGCTCTCTGACACGGCACACGGTTCGGGCAGGGGCACGCTCACGGGCATGGGGATTTGGTTAAAGCGTGGCGTTGAATTCTTGGGCGATCATCTCAGCTGCGATTTCAAGATCATGCACATCCACATTGAGCCAATGGAAAAGAGGCTCTTTACGGAACCAGGTGAATTGACGCTTTGCGTACTGCCTGGAGGCTGTTTTGAATTTTTTCACGAACTTTTTGTATTCGTTCTCGTCTTGGGAAGTTTCGAGAAAATCGAGGCATTGGCGGTAACCGATTGCCTGAGAAGCTGATGGATTTGCCCGCAAACCCTGCTTGTCGAGATCTTTGGTTTCATCGATGAGTCCCCGCTCCAGCATCTGCTCACACCGTTTATCGATCGAAGGGTAGAGAATATTGCGCGGCCTGTAGATAAACCAGGAGTGGTAGTCAAAATCGGCAAGAGGTTTGTTGCGCTTCCATTGATGATTGCTCACCCGCTCACCCGTTAAGGTGATAATTTCCAAACCACGGATGATTTTATGTCTGTCTTGTGGGGTAATTGTCGCCGCGTAAACAGGGTCGAACGCTTTGAGTCTTTCAAACAAAGACTCAGGGCCTTTGCTTGCCATCTCTTCTTCGAGACTTGTGCGTAGCTCAGAAATAGGAGGAGGGCCGCTTGGAGGGCCATAAATCAAGCCTCGGAAATAAAATCCAGAGCCACCGACAATAATGGGAACTTTATCACGAGCCAGGATCGATTCGCAGCATTGCCGGGCCTCATAATAAAAATCGACAACATTAAAACTATCCTGAACATTGCGGATATCGAGCAAGTAGTGTGGAATGCCCCGCTGCTCTTCCTGAGAAATTTTGGCAGTCCCAATATTCATCCCTCGATAGACTTGCATGGAATCTGCCGAGATGATCTCTCCTTTGAGCATTTCTGCAAGGAGAAGAGAAAGGGCTGTTTTCCCACAAGCAGTTGGACCTGCAATCAGGATTATTTTTCTAGGCTTTTGCTTTTGAAACTCTTTAAGCTTTTTCTCGAGAGGAAGAATAGACCCAAGTTGGGTGGGGGCAGGGGCGGTGCTCAAACCATTACCTTATTTTTGATAATTGGTATTATTACAAATGATTAAGAGCTTCCTCTTCCGAAGGGTAGATCTCAAGAACTTGATGAAAGCCTGCCATTTTGATGACATCCATCACATCATCATTTAAATTGCAGGCAACCACTTTCCCTTCAAGATGTTTCAGCCTTTTTGAAACAGAGAGCATCAAACGCATCCCTGCGCTACTTAAGTAATCTACGTCTCCCAAATTGAGGAGCAACTTAAAATGTCCTGTTTCAATGATTGAATTGACTTTTTTTTCGAGCTGGGGAGATGAGGCTGCATCTAAACGGCCGTGAACACGCACTACAACAACATCACCTTTTTCTTCTACTTTCGCTTCCATAGTTCCCTTTTATCCGATAGCATGAGCTCATTAAAACATTTTTTTAAAAAAAATCCCACTCTTTTTAGAGTGGGACAAAAAAATAGATTAGGTAAGGACCACTTCTTCTTCAATATCCTGTTCTTCAGGATGTTCTTCGAGCATCAGATGGGGGGCTTGATCGGGTTGGATCAATTCAACCTGAGCTTTACGGCCCAAACGTGTGGCAACCGTGCGAACAATCGTACGGAGGGCATTAATTGTATTCCCACGACGTCCAATAACTTTACCGACATCTTCAGCGGCTACACGAATTTCGATAGAAATCTGTTCCTGGGTTTCCGAAGAGGAAACTGTGACATCTTCGGGTTTTGAAACGAGATTCTTAATGATGTAAGCTACAAAATCTTCCATAGTAAAATACCTTAAAGTTGAGTAAAGGATAAAAAGTACAGGATAATGGATAGTTAAGCTATCTGCAACTATTACTTTCGTGAACGAGCCCGCGCCCGATTAGTAATAGGTCGGGCACGGGCTCGGGCGCGGGCTCGTTCACGAAATTATTTCGCATTAACACTTTCGTCCACCCACGCCAAATAATCCTCATTGCCACCAGCAACAACAATTTTTAAAATCTCAGGCACTTCGTATTTGGCATGCTCTAAAATAAAGGATTTCACCTTCTCGAAGCACTCTTCCTTCGTTTTAAAAATAACTTTTGTCTCTTGAGCGGTGTCTAGCTGGTTATCCCACATAAAGATCGATTCGACCCAAGGGATGATGTTGGCTGTGGCAACGAGTCTTGTTTCGACAAGCTGGCGGGCGATTTTGCGCGCCTCGTCAAGACTTCCGCAGGTCCAGTGAATTTGGATGTATGACATGGGTTATCTCCTCATCGGGAAGGGGCGGGCACGGGCATAGGCACGGGCAAGGGATTTTTTTACTAATAGTTTACGTAAGCAACCTCAGGTAGCCGCAAATCCACAATTTTAGGATTTTGCCCTTTAAAGGTGGCTTTGAGTATGGAATAATTGATCAGTTGTTGCCTATAATTTTTTGGATTTAATCTTAAGATTGTCCCCGTTTTGAGGACAACAATCAGTTCTTTCTTTCCACACGTCGGGGCATGAATTCTCGAAAGATCGATTTTTTTAATGGACGCTTTTCCCAAAAGATCAAAAAAATCTTCGATCAAATCGAGATGTCCAGCTTCAATTTTTTCCCCCCAAGGGCTTTCAAACTCATTTTTGAGAGAAATCGTGGGCAATTCTTGCGGCGTATAAAAGGGAGCATAAGGAAAGAAAATCCCCTCTTCATCCATCAAAGTGTTGGCATAGTCTTGGTAAACTAGCAGAGGCGTACGTGCCTTATACTGAATCAAGAGGGCGTCGGGTTTCACTTTTTTGAGCTTTACCTCTTTGAGGATGTGGGATGCCAGAAGGCGCTTTTTAGCCTCTAAAAGATCAAAAGGGCCTAATTTTGAAGGCGAATCGATACTTAAATCTAAAACCTCCGCAAACCAACCCGACGGCAAAGCTGTATGCTCTTCCCCTTTTTGGGAAGAGGTCTGAATAATGGCCTGGATCACTTCTGTGCTATGTTCAATTTGCCTTTTTTTAAAGTAACGCCATCCAAAAAAAACGCCCCAGGCAGCTCCTGAGCTCAAAAAAGTGGCAAGCACAAGGATTAGAGCGGCTTTTTTCCAGCTATAACGTGGGCCTGGCTTAAGAATCAGACTAAACATTTAGTGTGACGTTTTTGCCTTTCATGCCGCTCTAACGCCAAAATAATCAGCCGATCAAATAACTGCTCCGGCACGACTCCTTCCCTATTCCAGATTTTAGGGAAAAGGCTGAATTGTTGCAGACCAGGAATTGGATTCATCTCAAAAAGCCAAAACTCCCCTTCTGTGTCTAACAGAAAATCTACCCGTGTCATACCTGAAGAGCCGACCGATTCGTAGGCAAGTTTCGCAAGCCTTTTTCCCTTCTCAAGAAGTTCAGGAGGTAGATCGGGAGTGACCGTTGTCTTTACCGGCGTGTTTCCATATTTTTTCTGGTAATCGACAAAATTACCCTCCGCTAGCTTTTCTCCAGGAGCTGGGGCTACAACTGCATAGCTATGCGTGTTGCCAAGGACAGCAAATTCGAGCTCACGGCAATTCATTTTTCCCTCTTCAACGAGCACTTGGATATCAAAGCTAAAGGCCAAATGGATCGCCTTGCCAAGCTCTGAGGGCTCATAGACACAACTGATCCCAACACTAGATCCTAAATGGACAGGTTTTACGTAAACGGGGAAGCTCAGCTCCTTTTCAATCCGCTCAAGCCAATCGTTTTTATTTTCAAGCCAGCTCAAATAGCCAAAAGTCAGATCTTTAGGAGTTTTAACCCCACCCGCTGCTACAAGCCTTTTAGTCATCACTTTATCCATGCAAATCGCAGCTGCTCGCCAATCGGGGCCCGTATAAGGTTTATCGAGGATTTCGAAAAATCCTTGCAGTGTCCCATCCTCTCCGTAGGTTCCGTGGAGAATGGGAAGGAAAACGTCACAGAGAGCCAGCTCTTGTGTCACTTCGGGATCTAAAATGGAAAACGTGTTTTGGCTACGGATGACACTTTCGGTGCGCAATTGCTCTTCAGCCTCGTTTCCTAAAATCCATCTCCCCTCTTTGTTGATCCCAAAATAGCGAACATTATAAAGATCGGGATTCAATGAGTTGCCCACAAAGCGGGAAGAGCGCAAAGAGATTTCATGCTCACACGATCTCCCGCCAAAGATCAGCCCTATATTGAGCTTTTTCGGTGAAAAATCTTTGAGTAATTCAGAATGTAGACGATTGATATCCCCAGCTCCTAAAGTTAAAACCACATCGTGGGGCCGCAAAATAATCTTCAAATTTTCACACAGATTTTCGCGCGCGGCATAACTGGTGGGAACAGTCGAAAATTTTTGGATATTTTCAGCAAGAAGCTCTCCATTGAGCCCTTCTATAGGCTGTTCCTGGGCAGAATAGATATCAGTAACCAAAAGGAAATCTGCCAGATCAAAACTTGTGCAAAAGTCCTCGAAAAGCTCTTTTACGCGGCTGTATCTGTGTGGTTGAAACACCACAACGAGTCTTCTTTCTTTGACAGCATCTTTGACCGCTTTGATCGTTGTCAGGATTTCTGTTGGGTGGTGGGCATAATCATCTAAAAAAAGAATGCCTCCCGTTCCCCCTTTTTTTTCAGCACGCCTTGCAACTCCCGGGAAATGCTTCAAAGCGAGTCGGATTTTTTCTTCAGGAATTCCTAAACGCAAGCTTAAGCCAAAAACGGCTGCGGCATTGAGAGCGTTATGTGTCCCAATTACAGAAACTGTAATTTCGCTGTAGGTTTTTCCTTCGAAATGGAGATCAAACTGGATGCTCCACTCTTTTTGTTTGAAACGCTCAATCTTTAAAGCGTTTTGCGCGCCAAAACCGTAAGAAACTCCCTTTTGATTAGATAGAAGGGCCAATTTTTCATCATCTCCACAATAAAAAAGGAGATTTTCATGCTTGACCTTTGCAAAAAATTGTCTGAAAGCATCTTCCAGGGCACTTTCTGTTTTGTAGTAATCGAGATGTTCAGCCTCAATATTTGTGACAATGGCCCCAGAAGGTGTATAATTTAAAAAAGAGCCATCGCTTTCATCAGCTTCAGCTACAAAATAGCTCCCCTTGCCAAGCCGTCCATTAGTTCCTGCAAGAAGTCCTCCAAGAGCAAATGTGGGGTCAAGTCCTGCCTCAATGAGCACATTTGTCAATAAAGAAGAGGTTGTCGTTTTTCCATGCGTTCCAGAAACTGCCAGAGTTTGATAGCCTCGCATGAGCTGCGCAAGGAGCTCAGAGCGGTGTAAAAGGGGTCTTTTGAGCTGCAAAGCTGCGGAATATTCAGGATTTTCTTTTTGGATTTGGGAATTAAAAATGACAGTGTCATGTTCCGAGATGTGGTGCTCAGAGTGCCCTTTATGGACATAAGCCCCTTTGGATTTCAGTTTTTCTGTTGTCTCATTTAAAGAGAGATCGCTTCCTGAAACAGGAAGGTGTTTATCTAGCAAAATCTGCGCAAGGGCGCTCATTCCAATGCCGCCGATGCCAATGAAGTGATATTTTTCTCTAGTCATGAATAATGTCCTGAATTAACGAGGCAAGTGTCTTAGTTTTGCGACCCTGTTTAAAATCCCGAATATTTTGCTTAAAAAATGGACAATTTGTCAGCATTTCTTGAATGTGTCGAAACAAAATTTCTCCTGTCAGCTCTTTTTCTTTATACATCTTTCCCCCTTTCACTTGCGACACAAAATGCGCCCCATTTTCTTCCTGATGATTGTCTGTGGCAAATGGATAGGGAATCAAAAGTGCGGGCAGCTCATATTCGATGAGTTCGTTGACAGTCGATGCTCCTGCCCGTGTAATTGCTAAATCTGCGAGCTGCATCGCAAGATCCATGCGGGGCTCGAACGATTTGACGCAAGCCTTGATTTGAAGCTCATAATACGTTTTGCGGGCATTTTCTGCCCTCTCTTCGTTGCCTGCAAGGTGGATTACCTGAATCGCGTCTAATTTAGAGACAGCGTCGAGAAAAAGAGCGTTTAGCCGAACAGCTCCCGAGGAGCCTCCAAAGACCAAAAGTGTGGTTTTGTCAGGTTCCAGTCCAAAATAGTGCAAACACTCTTCTTTTGTAGCTTCTGCCCTTTTCCTCAAAGGAAACAGAACTTCCTCCCCTCGTCCTTTCAACAATGAGCGTGTGATCGGAAAACTGATGGTGGTTTCTTTGGCATAAGGGGCAAAAAAACGGTTCACTCTACCGGGAATGGCATTTTGTTCGTGCAACACAAAGGGAATTTTTTCCAAAATGGCCCCTAAAAGTATCGGAAGGGTAAAAAAGCTACCAAAGCCCACAATTAAATCGGGCTTGAATTGCCGGATAATTTTTTGGCTTTGACGCAAACCCTTGTAAATTTTGGTAGAACCTTTGAGCAGTTGAAGGGGTTTTGAAAATGAAAACGTGGCACATGCGATTTCTTCAAACGCAAACTGTGTACGATCGAAATAATGGCTTTGAGATAGCCCTCCAGCCACAAACAGGATTTCCGCTGTGGCAAGTGTTTCAGCCAGACTTTGCGCTGGAAAGAGATGTCCTCCTGTCCCCCCTGCGCTTAATATGATCCTCTTTTTCATGGCTAACCCGTATTTCTCATAAATTCTCGGTGCAAATCGTACTTCTGTTAGCCGAGATTCTCCGACAGACAGGTGAGGACAGTGTTCATGCAACACGACCTCATCTGCCTTTCGGTGAAGATCGGCTGACAGAATGTGCGAGGTGCCCGCGAATTTGTGAGAAATGCGGGTTAACCCCTCGAATTGTCAAAAGGATACTCACTCCAATAATATTGGCAATTAAAGAAGTGCCCCCCTGACTAAAAAAAGGAAGATTCACCCCTTTGCTGGGAAGAAGCCCTGAGACAACACCGAGGTTTAGAAAGGCCTGCAGGGAAATT
>CAZPPS010000014.1:53364-54456 GCA_964588495.1 uncultured bacterium
TAAAAACGTGATGCTGGCGGCCAAACAGGCTCCCCCCAAAGTCTGACATTTCATCGCAATCGAAAATCCGGCAAAGGTGAAGAGCATGTAGAGCACAATCAAAAGCAAAATGCCGATAAAGCCAAACTCTTCGGCATAGATCGCGGCAATGTAGTCATTTTGCGCTTCAGGCAGATAGGTCAGTTTTTGAAGACTAGCTCCTGGACCCCGGCCTAGAAGGCCTCCTGAGCCTGCCGCAATCTTCGCTTGGTGCGGTTGGTGCCCTTTCCCCTTCAGATCGAGCTCGGGATGGAGATACACTTGAATACGTCCTCTCACATAAGGAAGCTGCCACGCTGCGACAGTTCCTACAGCAATCATTAAAAGCATCGGAAGAGCCCAAAATTTGAAGCGGATACGGCTTAAAAAAAAGAGGGGGATTAAAGAGGCTCCCATGACAGCGCATGTCCCATTATCTGGCTCAATCATGACAAGAAACATAGGAACTGCAAGAAATGCCACAATCTTGCAAAAGGCCAAAAAAGAGACTTCCTCACCTTGTTTTTTCAAAAACCAGTCGATATAGGCCATCGGAATGAGATATTTGACAAATTCAGAGGGCTGAAAGGTAAAGCCCCCAAGCCCCAGCCATCGATGGGCCCCATTGCACACCTTTCCAATGCCGGGGACAAACACGAGAAGAAGCGCAAAAACACTCAAGACTAACAAAAAGGGGGCGAGCCGCAAAAGGTGCGCATACCCAATCTGGCTGATCGTCAAAGCCCCTATGAGCCCGATGGCGGCATAGATAATCTGTTTCAGAAAGGCTTGATGGACGTTGCGGTCAAGGGAACGATCGAGAATTTCTGCTGAGCTCGTATTGAATACCATCATCAATCCAAGAGCAAAAATCAGCGTCACACAAACAAAAATCAATAACCGCATATCTTTCCCAAATTTTCGTGCCCGTGAGCGTGCCCGTGCCGGTGCCCGAAAAACCATGATACAGATAAAGAGCGCTGGTGGCTAGAATCTAAAAGTGCATGATAGGAAGGATTTGCTTGATAGGCTTGATAATTAATATATATTTTTTTTCTTATCATGCCTATCAAG
>CAZPPS010000015.1:0-15411 GCA_964588495.1 uncultured bacterium
AAAGTTTATACGAACCTCTATTTCTAAGTGGACCGATTTTTGGGGAGCAGGTCAAGGGGAAGCGCCTTTTGAAAAGCCTCTCGATTTTTCCCGTGAAATAACGTCCAATTGATCGTCAGATCACATGCAGAGAATTTCATTATGGATAAAAATCTTTTAATTTCAATGCGATGATCCCACATCCCCCTTTATCAATCTTCACGGTGACTTTGTCCAGAATTAGGGCCAGAGAACAAGCAAAAGTTAGTGAATCTTCCAGCGCTTTTATATTAGTACAATTCCATCTAATTTGAGACTTAAAAACTTTGATTATTAGGAATAATGTGATAGAGTGATACAAATTATGACTGGCTTTTATGTATTATTTCCTTCATGTCGAGTTCCATTTGGTAGTGCGGAACTGGATGCCAGCTCGCAATGAATTCACCGACTATTTTAAACCCGACCTTCTTGTACACATGGATGGCCCGACTATTGATTGCTTCAGGGTCTATTAATACTTTTTTTATGTGTGAGAACTGATCGATTAGAAATTTCTGAATCATAGGAACAGATAGCCCTCTGCCCAGATAATTTTTATCACAGATGAATACATCCAAGGTAATAGCATCCTTACCTTCTGGAGACGTTATTAAGAAAGCAAAAGGGACGTCTTTGTCGTAACCAATCCAGTAGGTTGTGTCAGTTTTTCCTTGCATGAACTTTTCTAAGCCATTCAGAGTATTTTGTAGTCCGACTCCATGCATCCATTCTAGGATGTGTGCTTGTTGAAACCATTGGTGTAGTAGGGCTTTTTGAGAAGGCTTAACAGGGTTAAAGCAGAATCGTACAGATTCTGCATGTACATTACCTTGTGTTAGGTCTTTAGTCAGCCAAAAGATAAGATCATCATCTAGCAGATATGACTCTCCGGGAATTGTTGATTCTCCTTTGTAGGTAATGCCATTACCCTCAGGGGAATAGCCTAACTTAAAATAGAGTTTCTGGGCTGGGCCATAATCTTTATACAGCCCCACTCCGATCCCTATTTGGGGATAGCCTTCTTGACAAGCCAGTTTTTCAAGCCATTTGACTAAGGCTGTTGCCAACCCTTTTTTTCTATGATCTTCATCGATCCAAATGGCATTGATCTCTGGAATATTTTTCTGAACAAAAAAAGGGCACTCAGATTTTCTCAGCAAGCTTCCATAGCCTAAGATTTCTTGATTTTCCTCGATCACGACGACAGTTCGAATCCCATCGTTTTGTTCTTGATAATAGGAGTCCCAAAGGATTTGCGTGTCTTCTTGAGTGGACCAGGGAAAAGAATACCGACTGACAATTTTCGGAATATCTGTTTCAATTAAAGGGCGTATCACAGGAGAAACGATCCGCATCTCATCACCAAGAGGTTTTTTTTAAGTTGTTGAGAGTGATTTATAGCACAATTCACCATCTTTTTCACTCGATTTCAATAGGAATCAAGCAGAGTCAAAAAGGACGGTTGATAACGAATAATTGAAGGTTTACAATCGAATTGTTCTTGGAAAAACACGGCTCATTCTGAGAAAAAATATTAGCAATGGCTCTCTAGATAAAACAATGCTGGCTACAGAATATCCTTTTCTAAAAATATTTTCAGTGACTCAAGCAAAACCTAATGCTTTAGATCAGTATTATCGTGAATTGACAACTCTTGGCGATCAGTTGTATGAGATTCTGGATCGTGGGAAAAAATGGTCGCAAGAGTTAGTTTTGGCTCTAAATAGTGGTGGTGGCGCTATTTTTCCTCATACTTTTTTTAGCAAATGTGGGGAACAGATGGGAGCGGTGATCCATGCTATTTTAGATAGCGCAGCAGATCGTGTCATTTTATTGGGCACGACGCACCCTTTTCCACATTTATTGCCCGCTCGCATGAAGGAATTTAATGGGGATGACATTTCACAAGAATCTTCCTGGGGAATCTTAAACCCCGAATCTCCACACGCAAAAGCTATTCTTAAAGATGAGTTCTCATTAAACCTTTTCAAGTCTCTTTTAAAAATAGAAGTTGAGCGTAGGGGAATCAAAGCTCCGCAGCTCATAGAGCGCTATCCCAGTCTTGTCAATCGGCATCCAGAGATGCTTCCAGCGATACAAGAGCTTAAAAAGCTGAGCGAAAATGCAGTCATTATTGGTACGGAAGACTATTGCCATCATGGGATCGCGTACGCCCTTGCCAAAGACGATGCCCTTCCTATGGGAGAACAAGCCTTAGCATTTGCCCGCTCTCACATTGAACAGGGCTTTTCTCTTCTGCAAGAAAACAATTATGCAGAATTTTACAAACATGGCATGCATCTGAACGCGATTGGAGATCCGTCAGACGTCACAACAACCATGCACTATCTAGTTGGAAGTCACGCCAAGCCAAGAATCCTCGATTTAAAACTTGTGGATGTTTCCCATCTTTTTGAAAAAGACCCCTCCCCAAGCTGGGTGGCCGCCACCCTTGTAAAAATTACAAAAGACTAGTTTCCGTAATAGGAATGAGTGCAAAAAAGGGGGGCCAACTCAAATGTCGTATCAGCGATACGATATTTGAGTTGGCCCAGATTTGATATGTGCTGACTAAATTATACATATTAATTTTCCACTAATAAAAGAAGAAATTATCAGCAAAAGGCTTACTTTGGAATTGTTCTAACCCTCCAAATTTTCGAGCTAAGTATTCTTGATGCTCAATATCGGTTTTTTCTGTTAATTCTAAACGCATATACTCTAGTCGTCCAACACAGAACTGAACACGGTTTAGACTTAAAGCTCCATCTGAGTGTTTATCTATTGTGGAAATTAATTCCTCCAAATCGCAGACGTTATCGATTTTATCAGTTAAAAAGGCAGAGTCGCCGCTAAAAACAACGATGTTGTGGATCAGTCGGGGGTCCAAAAAATCAAAAATACGTTGAATTTCTCTAACGTGTTTATAATTTTGAAATAAGGGATTCTGAAATGCATATTTATTATTGAAGATGATTTGCTTCCACTCTTTTGATTTAGGTTTGCCCAATATCCAGCCTTTATAATGCTTGGTTTCAATTACAAAAATACCTTTTGTGCTTACCAAAATATGATCAATTTGTGTAGTAGAACCGTCCTCTAAACGTAAAGTGATGCAATTGAGAACATGCGCAGCCTTATTTTTGCAGTACTCGTTTAAAGATTGCCTGACTAGAGCTTCGCCTCTATTTTGAGCAACCCAGGTTCGACATTTTTTTTTAGTACAGCATCTTCCAATAAGGCAACCGATTGTAAGACCAATAATTGTTAGTATCAGTAAACAAATAATATAAAAGTCATCCTGATTTTGAAAATTGAACATATCTGCATCAACTATTGAGAATGATAGAATAAGGGGCAAAACGAAAGCGACTCTGTTACATATTAAATTAAAGTGACTTACGATCGTTGGCGGTAACTAGCATACAAGGAAAAGGCCATTTGGTCTATGATGAAGCCGTCATGAAAGTAGAACAAATGCATTCGTCAATTGCCACTTTTTGGGATAAATTAAAAACTGTGCAAGCGCTGTCTTTGCGCAGCACTAAAGAAAATAGTTGGCAGGGTTTTGCCAAAATCTGTGTGACCTCAGAAGGAAACAATGTCATTCTCTTTCACGAAAAGGGAGAATGGGAAAATAACAGCCTATCTTTCACAAACACGCTTCGATGGACGCTGCATGCGGGTGGAATTTCTTTAGAGCACCTTCGGTTTGGGTCAAACTTCCCAGTGAGTCTTGTTGAATTTACTCTGATAGCAGAGAACAGCCTAGTTTCAATAAATCCTTACCTCTGCGGAGCCGATCGATACTCTGCTAATATTTTTTGGGATCAAGACGGTATCCAGTTGCATTGGAACGTCCAGGGGCCTCTAAAAAATGAGGAGATTCACAGCCATTATCGTTTCTCTTCTTGAGCACGTGCTTTTTCATTCAAAAATAAATCGTTGACGACTTCCATACAAATGTCAGGCAATTTTCTATCAGGGTCAAGACAGTCTTGGATAGTTTTGACGGCGGTTCGAATTTCTTCAGGAAGTTCATCCGAGGGTGCCTCTTCTCCAGGCCATGACGCATCTCGAGTTTTTTGATCAGGCCACCTAGAATAAGCAACCCACATCCCATCTGATGTCCGATGTAAACAGGATCCGATCGCTCCACGGTGTTTTACAAAATACTGTGCAACCATTTGCCAGGCATTTTGATAATCACTTTCCCTGCCAGGTTTAAGATATCCACGATAGAGCACAGCAAAATTGGACGGTGATTTTTCATTTAAAGCTTGCATACATCTCTCCTAAGCAGAAATGGTAAAAAGTTTTATCATAGTCTCTTATGATTTTTAGGGTATAAGCTTTTGAAACATCTCAAGCAAACTTTTGGCTTCTTCTTTTGTCAAGATGCTGAAGAAGTAAGCATCTGCTTTTTCCACTGCGGGCATCGCAGATATAAGTATTGTAGTTCCTTGAGAAGTCAAAGAGACATTTTTGGCCCGTCTATCAGAGCCCCTGTCTCTTTTGAGCAATGCTTTTAGTTCCAATCCTTTTATGATTTGGGAGGTCGTATTGGGATCTAAACCAGCCATTTTTCCAATCGCCGTTTGCGTTGTCAGTTCTCCATTTCTCGTGAGCCAGCCCGAAGTTGCAAGGATGACAAATTGAGGATGCGTTAAACCAAAATCTTTAAGAACAGCCTCAATGTGACTCCGCCAAGAAGTGCTGACACGCCATAAGAGAAAGCCAGGGCTTTGTTTGGGGCCTTCGTGATGGCTGATCTCTTTGAAATTTGGGCGTTCGCTCATCAAAGCACTCCCATATTTTTTGCAATTACCTCGAAGTCTGGACAGGAAATTTCAAAGGAACCTCTTCTAAAAGGAAATCCCCATTTTTTCTTATCTTTTATGAAAGTGAGTTCTTCTAATAGAGGCTCAATAGGCACTTCTTTGGCTTTAAAAAAAGTCACATTCCTGCGCCAGGGAATAAAATCTTTGCTCATTTCAAAGGTGTAGGGTTCTTCTTGTCCCACTGTGCCGATCGCCGTAAAACAACGACAGGCATCCTTCTCACCAAAGTGGTATGTAGGGGAGTAATAAATGATCCAATCACCTTCGGACATGGTTTTTAAAGTGCCTATCTTCCCATGGCAGACTTGCGCAAATTCACCTTGAATGCCTCTTTGAACATGTTCATGGGATGCAACTGCTATCCAATATCTTGTCATTGATTTACCTCATACAATTTATAAACCCTGATTCTATAGTCTATATTGTACGTATACGTATCAATTTTGTCGCGAAAAAAAACGATCATCATCCAGTAAAATGAAAATTTAGATTGTGACTATGATTTGCTCGCGCTATATAGATGAAAATGGTGACACAACGAAAAAATATTGTATTTGCTTTTTTCCTAATCATAGGTGCTCTCACTGTATGGTACGCACAAAACGTTTTCTTGCTTGCTTTTGCAGGTATCATTTTAGCCATATTTATTAATGCCATTGGCAGAGCGGCACAAAAAATCACCCGTCTTCCTTATTCATTGGCTTTAATTATTGCGTTGGTTGTTTTTTTGGGAATATTAACGCTGATTTTTTGGTTATACTCTCCTTTAATATACGATCAGTTTCAGAGCCTCATAAAAGAACTTCCACAAGCAGTGAATGCCTTATGGAGTCAAGTATCTCCTTTGATTGGTGAAAATTTCATTTCGCAAAGCAAGCTGTACCAAGAGTTCTTTTTTTCAAATGAAAAATTTCTCTCTCAATTTTTTTCAATCTTCACGACCACTCTAGGCTCTATTGTCGGGTTTATTATTTTTATTATTTTGGGTTTTTATATGGCCTTCGACCCAGAAAAATATGTGAATTGGATTGTTGGACTGCTTCCCAAAAAAACAAATAAAAAAGCGCTGGATTACTTGAAAAAAATCTGGGACGTTTTGAATTGGTGGCTTTTGGGTAAAATGCTCTCGATGATCGCTATCGGAATACTGGCTTTTGTAGGCCTTCTTCTGTTGGATGTTTCATTGGCGTTTATCTTAGCTTTGCTGGCAGCTATCTTGACGTTTATTCCTTACGTTGGACCTATTCTTGCTGCCATACCCGCTATTTTAATTGGCTTTGCTGAAACTCCCATGAAAGGGCTATATGTCCTTTTGCTGTATATAGGAATTCAGATTATAGAAGGTTACTTTATAACACCTTACATCGAATTAAAAACCGTCTCGATTCCTCCGGCATGGTCAATTTTGGCCCAATTGTTAATGGTGACATTAATTGGGGCCATTGGACTTGCGCTAGCTACCCCATTATTGGTCGTAGTTGTTGCGATTACCCATGCCGCGCAGCATCATGATTTGAAGAAGGTGTAGATTCAAGATTAGATTCAAGATGATGCGAAAAATTTTAGCTATTATTCTGTTTTGCATTCCTTTTTGCCCAATGCAGGGTAGAGATTGTTATTCTGAATACTGGCAGCAATTTTTTTGGAACATGCATGAGAACGATTGCTTTGCTGTTGGAACATTTCTCAGACTCGAAACAGGAGATCATTTTAAAAAGATTCGTTTTATGCAATTCAACGAACAATTTCGTTGGAAAGTCTCTAAAAATTTTTCTTTAGAAATTCATTATGCTTACCTAGAGGGTCGCTCGATTGTCCCCAATTCTCCACGGAGATGGCAGCATCGACTGGAATTGGAAGCTAATCCCGCGTTTGATCTGCCCAATAATTGGCGAGTCAACACAAGAAATCGACTAGAAATCAGAAGAGTGGAAACTGAACCTAAAATTTTGTATCGATTTCGGCAAAGAACGATGCTAGTCATCCCTTTTAAAGATAAGGGTATATTCAAATCTTACAGTATATTCAACGAAATATTCTATGACATTTCCACCCATCTTTTCACCCAAGATAGGCTATGTCCCGTTCAACTTACAATTGCGGTGTCAGATAAACTGGACCTAGATCTTTTTTTCATGATGCGCCTTTTTAGAGAGAATGCTGTTTGGCATCAAAGTGCCGTCTTAGGAACCCAACTCACTTTTTAAAAAAGCTCAAGCTAAATCAAATTTTGTAAAATTCCTATGATTTGTTCTTCTGTAAATGGTAAGACCTATTTGTTAATCTTTTCTGTGGAAATAGCTCTGGATTTGATGGTATGTTCTCCCAGAGAAAGCTAGTCTTGAAATTATAAGTTATATCTTTATGGACAAAATAATAAAAACTAAGCGATTGATTCTACGTCCTTGGAAAAAAGAGGATTTAGAGCCTCTTTCCATTTTGAATGCAGATCCTCTCATTATGGAGTTTTTATTTACTCCTCTGACACGTGAGGAAAGTAGAGAGCGCTTAGAAGTTTATATACGGCATATCGAGGATCATGGGTGGGGGCTTTGGGCTGTTTCTGTTCCGGGTATATCCGATTTTATTGGGTGGATTGGCCTGTGGCCCATTGGTTTTGATTCTCATTTTACTCCAGCAATTGAAATAGGTTGGCGTTTACTTCCTGAATTTTGGGGGCGAGGATACGCAACAGAAGGAGCAGAAGCCTCACTTCGGCATGGCTTTGATATCTTGAAGCTAGATGAAATCGTATCGATTACGGTTCCTGCAAATGTTCGTTCAAAACGGGTTATGGAAAAACTCGGTATGCATAGCGACCCAAAAGATGATTTTGATCATCCTAAGTTTCCAGAAGGTCATCCACTAAAAAGGCATGTTCTTTATCGCCTCAAGCAAACTGAGTGGAAACAGAGCCAAGTGAGATGACTTGTGGCCTTGTTGCGGAAAATATTTGCTAGAAACTTGGCAAATGATCTCTGAGCGGATCAAAAACGGTAAAACAGCTGCACAAGCAGCGTTGAGGGAAATTCAAGAAGCAGGGTTAATTCCTCTGGTATTGATGGCCAGGCTATTAGGGACTTAATGCTAGAGACTGTTGAATATCGCTTTTGCAGTGTAAACGTTCCTAGTCAATTACAGTCGTTAAGCGATATTGGCAGTTGCTATACAGCTACGGAAACATTTGCCTTTGGAAGGCAACTGGGATTTGACGTGAGAACAACGCCTCTTTAGAGCCATGAAAGTAAAAGAATGGCAGACGCTTTTCTTAAGACATTTAAGAAAAACTACATTGTGTTTGGTGATTTAGAGGATGCTCATGTGTCATCCTCACAACTTCCAAGTTGGATGGAAGACAACAATGAAAAAGCACCTCTCAAGGCTTTGAAAATGCTCTCACCAAGAGAGTTTATAAAACAAAAATTAGCGGGCTAGCGGTCCCGTTCTAATAGTGGCAACTCCAAAAAGTAGCCGAGTGTTGAAAAAGCCTTGTGGTATTTGCGACAAAAAAGATATAAAAATTAATACAAAGCTGCTTGCAAAAGTCTGTGCTTACAAGTGCTGTGCAATATAAAAGTCCATATGGAGGATTTTCTTATGGAACAAACCAAATCAATCGAAGTTAATTTTGAGAATGTGAGTACCTTACCTCAGCATATTCAATTTGAAGTTATTGAGGATGAGCTTTTGGCAATTGCGAGGCCGACTGTTCAGCTGTACGAACAAGCTTAATACTTTATAACGCCTGCTTCATTATGAAGCAGGCGTTTTTTTTGATAAGGACTATCGAATGACCACTCCTTTCTACGATTTCTTTACATCGGCTTTCGTTCAAGAAAGCCCTGCAGTCCTTCTCAAAAATTACAATCAAAAACTTTTGAAAAGCTTAGCGAGCCTTTTTACTTCAGTGGAAAAAACTCTCAATGTTAATCTCTTAGAATTAAGGAATTCAATATCGAAAGTTGAAGCTGAGAGAAAGTTGACTCCGATGCTCTATACCTATCATGCTTTCCTTCGAGAAGGGATCAAGCAAGGTTCGGTAAAATCGGTTACTCATTTTGTAAGGAAAATAGAGCAGGCTCTCAAGAATGAACAAATTTATGCACCTCCCTTCTCCATTCAGACAATCTCTTCTGAAGAATGGGAACAGCAAATTCTCAATGATTTGAACGATCAAAATCGCAATAAAGTCGGCGATCTATCCTCTTTGACTGCAGTTGAAGAGGTAGCAATAGAACCGGTTAATCGAATAATCACAAAATCATTGGAGTTTCTAAAACAGATTTCTCCCTTGTTTCTCAATGAATTTGAGACATATGTAGCCAATTTGAAGCTTTTTCGTTCTAACCGGTTAGTGGGAATGACTGATGTGAGAGTTTTCGGCACGATTTATCTCTGCATGTCTAAAGGAGATATGCCTGAGACTATTTATTTTTGTGAACACATCATTCATGAAACATCGCATCTACATCTACACACGCTTTTTGCAATCGATAGGCTTATACTAAACGATCCGAGCGAGAGGTATACAGCGCCAATTCGTCCAGATCCAAGACCTATGTATGGTGTTTTTCATGCAACATTTGTTCTGAGTCGAATGGTAAGATTATTTATGTTATTGGCTGAGAAAATAGATCCTAGTTTTGAAGAATATTTCGAATTATTTTTAAAAAGATTTTTAAGTGGTTACAATACTATTAAAAACTTTGGCAAACTGACCCCTTTAGGAGAGAAGATTTTAGAGAGTTATTCAGACATTATCTCCCTCCGGACTTTTGCTGGTGTTTGATTTTATAGAAGGTCATCTTGTTAAATCAAATTCCAATTAAAACAGTCGTGCATTTTTCCCGCATTTTTTATGGGTTTTTTCTAGCAAAGTCTGGGATTAAGTTTCAAAATTCAATCAGGAAAAGTCAGTTAGTTAGTGGTTTTGGCTTTAGTAAGAGTAAAGAGGCTGCCCTTAACTCCTCACGCTTTGAAGCCTTGGAACATCTCTATGCAACATATGATTTTCAAAAAGAAGTCATCCAAAAAAATAGATTCTTCTATGGGGCTGCATTAAGCAATCCAAATACGAAACAAACTTTTCCTCCATCATCCATTCTCGTAGGCCCAGTACCAGATGATCTTGGGAAAGGCACAGATGCGAATGGATTGGGCTGTCATACTTTGCATGAAAAGGCAGTTGAGCATGCAGTTTTCGAAATCATAGAACGCCATTGCCTTGCTCAGCTTTGGTATGGGCCTATGCGAGTTCTTGAAATGAAAGGAACAAACGTTCAGGTTGGCGATTTCCGCATGAGATATTTCACGCTTGAAGCATTATCAGTTCCCTTTGCAGTTACGATCATAGACAATGTAAACGAGGGTATCTGGGTGCTTGGTTCAGCGGTTCGGCATTCAATTGATGCGGCAATCGCACATGCCCAGCATGAAGCAATGATGCTGATAGAAAGTTCCCTGATCGAAAATGGCATTTCGTATTCAGCCGAGATAGAACAAAGAATTTTATCTTTGAAAAACAGGGATCTCTCTGTCGCGAGAGAAGATTATTTTAATTCTAAAAAATCTGGATACACCAGCAGCCAAAGCCATGTGGTTTCGGTTACGAATGTCGCAGAAACGGCTGAAAAGGCTTTTGGCTGGGTTAATAATATATGGGTCATTGATCTTTGTAAGTGTGCTGAATTGTGTGTTGTGAAAGTGTTGTGCCCACAAGCCCAGAATCCCCGATGGCACAGAGAAAATAACAAGGGAGTGCCATATGATCCGTTTTGCTGAGTTGTTATGAAAAGTACGTTAACAACAACAAAACATAGCTCATCTGAAGCGGGCATGAGGCCCCTTTTTTTTGTTTCTTTACCTCTTATGTTAAGCAGTTTGTCTGGTAGCTTGATGCTTTTGTGTGACAGGCTTTTTTTGGCACGTTACTCTCTTGGTTCCTTCAATTCGATTGTCACCATCAGCTCGGTCATTGTTATGCTCCAAATCGGAGTCAACGTATGCGCATCTATTGCAGATGTATTTGTTGGACAGTTAAACGGGGCAGATAAAAAATGTAATTTGAGCGCTCCGGCATGGCAGATGATCTGGTTTTCACTGTCCACTTTTGCTCTTTTTCTCCCTCTTACATTTTTCCTGTCGACTTTCTATGTACAGAACTTAGAGAATCATTCAGATGGAATTTTTTATTTCAAACTGATAGTCGCGCTGTGCCCATTATCTCCTTTGCATGTCGCTCTCTCTTCATTTTTCATCGGCAGAAAACAAACAGCTATCCCAATGGTGAGCGCGCTTATAGGGAATGGCGTCAATTTGGTTCTCAATTATTTACTGATTTTTGGTTATGAACAATTCGGCATTCCTGAATTGGGCGTAAAAGGGGCAGCTATTGCGACAGCTGCGGCACAATGTGCAAGCCTAGGGATCTTAATTTTAGTTTTTTTCTCAAAATCCAATAGGTGCGAGTATCGCACTCATGATGCGAAGTTTGATAGCTCACTTTTGTTGAAAATACTAAAGGTAGGATATCCAAACGCTATTGCACAGGTCATGATTGCAGGTGCATGGTCATGCTTTTTTGTATTAATGAATAAATTAGGGGAAGCCAGTATCACCATGGCTAGCGTGATGCAAACTCTTACAGGTTTTTTTGTATTTGTCGTTCAAGGGTTATCTCGAGGAACTATTTCTTTATCGGCCAACTTAATAGGAAGCAAAAAAACCGCTTTAATTTCTCGTGTTTTGTTTTCTGGAGTGCAGCTATCAATCCTCTTTAGCCTTGTCATCCTCGTTTCATTCTTAGTCTATCCATCTGGAATCATGAAACTATTTTTTAATTCAAAGGACTTCGAGAAGGCTTACAGCTATTTTCAAACTCTTAAATTTGCTCTTTTGTGGGGATGGCTGGCATTTATGTTCAAATCAATAAGAGCTTTATTGTCAGGGCTTTTAATATCTTCAGGGAAGACGCAATTTGTCATGTGGAATGAAACCATTTCAATTTGGCTCTGTTTTATCATGCCTATATGGCTCTGTATTCAGTTCCTACCTTTTGATGTTTCATGGGCCTATTTTATAGCTTTTCTCTACAATTTTGTTGCCGTCATCGTCTATTACCAGAAGTTTTTCAAGATGGATTGGGAAAGAGAAGGCCAGGTTATTTGATCCCGTTATGACAAGAGCTTAGCAATATAGAACTCATCTTGGAACACCCCATCAATCAGAGCTGCCTTTTTTCGGCTTCCTTCTATTTCATAGCCAGACTTTTTGTACAAAGCTATTCCTCTCGCGTTTGATACCCGGACTTTTGCTTCGATTCTTGTTATGCCTATGCTTTTTGCAAAATCTTCCATTTGTTCCAGCAAAGCCGAGCCAACTCCCTGTCCCCAATAGTCTTTTAGAACAGTCATGCCAAATTCACCAACATGTTTTACCCAAGGATGCTCAGGATGCGAAACTCTGAATAAAAGCTGACCGATTATTTTGTCGTTGTCAAAGGCTCCTAGGAACAAATCGCAGGGGGATTCAAGTGACTGGTTGCATCTCTCTTGGATTTTACTCACAGGTATATTTTTTTCTTTGTAATGCAAAGTATGCGTGCTCTCTAAAGCACTCTGATAAAAAAAAATCTGCAAAGCCTCAGCATCCTCAGCAGTGAAGCTTCGCTGTTCATACGTTTTGCCGCTTCTAGTTTGTACTTTAGAGAGGTTATATCTGGGCATATTATTCTTCCGTTATCTTTTCAAGCAGCCCGTGATAAAGCCAGTAGGCTTTATGTTCCTTGATCTCGATGATTTGTTAGGCTCAGTTTTTTGTAGCATTATTCAACTTTAATGCACACAAGGATAAGCGATTATCCTTCAAAAATCTATTGGATTTTAGTGGCGAGAGAAAGAGCAAGCATAGTCACCTCGCCGTATATTTTGCAGTCAGGACTTACTTTCACTAGACGGAAAAGCATGCCCAGTTAGGAGGGGTACATCATTCGATCGATTTTTTCTGCAACTTCAGACACAAGTATATTGATAGGAGGGGATGGATGACGTTTTTTTTCTTTGGTCCAGAAGTAAGGGGTCTCTAATTCATCTAGACAAAGTTCTTCGGCTATCTCTCCTGTAAGACGGGCAAAATGCATAATTGTCAGCAGAACATTTAATTGTGCTTGACGTCGGTTGGAATCATAGGGTTTGATATGAGCCATTAATCCGTCTCGATTTATCCATTGCCCCACTATTAGCCCTTGCTCCTTATGATGCGATATTTTTGACAGCCAGCCATAAGTTTGTCCGAGTTCATGTGTAGGGTAGCGTTTGGTGGCAAAAGTGACGGATTGAGAAGCTTGATGCTTGCCTTCTTGAAGAGCGTTATATGCTTTCTCGTTTTCTGAAGCATTCATAACAGCACTTAAATCTTCCAAGATCATGCGAAGATTGTTGAAAATAGTGCGCTCATGTCCCCGTTCTAAAGAGTCTAAGCAACAGCAGCAGTCAGATAATAAATTTCTGCTTATTAAAAGCAGGTCTAGTAGTTTTTTGTTATTTAGAATAGATTGAATCTTCAAGCAATTATCGATTACTTGAGAGCTCACTCTCACGACTTCCCATATTTTATTCAGGAGATCTCCCAAATCTGTTTCGATGGATTTAGCATTATTTTCCGCTATTTTCTTGAAACCATTTCTCATTAGGTTCATGAAGCACCGATTCGGTTTACATTAGGAGGCATTGTGATGATAGCTTATAGAGTTTAAGAAGTGCAAGCAGTCAGGAACTTATAGGTATGACCATCTCTGCCAAAATCTATAATTCGATTTTGAAGATCGGCTCAAAAATCTTTTGAAAGACATGTGTTTTGGGGTCTAATTGGTAGAGCTTTCCAGGGCGTTTTGCAATCGTCTTTTGTAAGCTTGTCTCGATATTTATAATCGAGCCTAGAATCAATGCATTACGCTTTTCAAAAGCCTGTTGATCATGAGGCGGATAAGCCACCGCACAAATAGGGCGTAGCTCTCCATCTGCTTTGCTTCCCATAATCAAATGGGTATGCATCTCAGCATCAACCATATCCTCAAACTCTTTAAAATGCGAGTGGAACTCCAAGTCATAGTATCCAACTTGATCTCAACGATTTTCCCCATGGGAAGTTCTATACCCTCTTCCCAAAATGGGAGCCAGAAACCTAGTTGTCTTTGTCTAATTAGCTTGAGAGAAAGTCCTATTGGGTTAATGCCGCAAAATGTGTCCCATGACAAATATCTGGTTGCGTATTTTACAAAACCGGAAAAGTCCGTCTTCATATAATCGATGATGTCACCGAATAGGACCTTTTGTAGCTCTTGCGCGCACTTAAAAGAACAGGCTCGCTTCTCTTCGCTAGTCACCAAGTCTTCGAAGGTCGTCTGCAAGGTATGCATTTGCGCAGCTACGTGGGTATTAATCGCACTGACAATACTACCGAGATTTGTGTCTATTAGGGCTATTGCTTCGGTACTGATTGTCGTTGGAATATCGGGATCCACTTTTGCCAATTCTTCATGGTGATCAAAAGTTGGTGTTTTTAGCTCTGTCGGAATTTTCAACTTCTTCTTTGTAAATCCAATGTATTCGAAGAAGAGATAACAGGATTGAACCGGCTGGAATCTTCGCCCAAATGTTTTTATAAACGGATCATGTAGATCATTCCAAGTTTGGGGAATCTCCATTAACGATCTAACTACAGGATTATCAAAATAAATCAATTCCATCACAGATTCATTAGTGGAAAAGTGAAATTTTCACTGACGCCATTTTTCGTTCCAACAGTTTGCGATAAAATTCAAATATTTACAACTAAGCTTGTGCTATAATAATAGGAGAAAATATGAAATAGAAAGTTAGCATCCAATGTTTTGACAAGTCGTTTAGATCGAAAATGTTCGCTACAAAATGGAAGAGAAATATAGATTCGACGTTTTGTGCAAATAAAAGAGCAAAATTTATATAAGATCCAAGAGAACTGTACCCACTGGTATAGGTCTTAAAATCGGAGAAATGCATGTACAAAGTGGTCGTTGATCATAATCCAAGTCCAGCAGACAATGATGTTGTCAGAGAAGGTTTGATCCAATCTTACGAAGCTGAATTTGGCGAGCGTGATAAGCCATTCTCCATTTTTTTAAAAAACGACTCGGGAAAAGTTTTTGGCGGCCTACAAGCTTTCCTGGATACCGAATCGATCTATATTGACGCTCTGTGGGTTGAGAAAAGTCTTAGAAAACAAGGGTATGGCCAAAAACTATTAGCCGCAGCCGAAACAGAAGCCGTCCAAAACGGCTGCACGTTTTCTCTTGTCGATACCTGGGATTTCCAAGCTGAAGAGTTCTATCTGAAAAACGGCTACAAGCGAATTGGTGAAATAAAAAATTACTGGCATGGCCGTTCCAAGCTATTTCTCAGGAAAAAAATTAAGTTTTCGGAAGCTGCGAGCGAGTAGCCTATTATGGAATAAAAGAGTTGGGGCAACCTGGATTTGAACCATCACGCCGAGCACGGCTGCCAGTGGCAGGCGA
>CAZPPS010000015.1:15511-43911 GCA_964588495.1 uncultured bacterium
TGACCGACGGGTTATGAAGGTAGTAAAAGGTGTGGGGCAACCTGGATTTGAACCATCACGCCGAGCACGGCTGCCAGTGGCAGGCGAGCGCAGAAGTGACCGACGGGTTATGAAGGTAGTAAAAGGTGTGGGGCAACCTGGATTTGAACCAGAGACCGACGGGTTATGAGTCCGCAGCACCCGCGCCACTTCCCAGCAGCTAACTCCCCGAAATCATAGCGGAAAGCCAGCCTTTCGAGCTACTGCGAACTGTCGTCATTTATCGTGCTTTTTTGCATGCCAGTGGTCCACAAATGGTCCACGGAAATTCATAATAAGGGAATCGGTGTGGCGAATTCCTAGGAGAATAGCTTCTTGGTTTTTCAACTTTACGGGACATGTTCAGAAAAAATTACCCCATAAGTTTGTGGCTATACCGAAGTAGTTTGGAAAGTTGATTTTTAAATTGAGGGCGCGGATCTAGTCCAGAACTCGCGCTTTAGAATACTGGTTCTTCCGCAAGGGCAGAGTGGATGACCTTGAAAGCAAGGCCATTATTTTTAATGGTGCTTTCGACCAGCTCTTTAAACCAAGCCCCAGCATTCGGAGCAATATAAACGGCATCCACTAAGCAGTCGAGATCGACTTCTATGTAATGGCCCGTGTTGATATCTTGAGCTGAAAGGTCGATTTGTCCGTTCCTGATATGAGGTTGCCAGAAAAGACATCGCAGTTCTTTTTCATAATCAAAGCTATGTCGCTTATGTAAAACGGCGTGGAATCCACCTCCATAGGCAGGAGCGGGGTGTTCCTCGCCAGTATCTGGATTCTTTATTGTACCGATCCAAAGAGCGTTGCTGTAATCGATGTAGAAGACTTGACCGATGAAGATCTGTTTTTCTGTGGCGTTGAAGGAGTTTTTTAATTGCTTAAATGTAGTCCGGATAGCTATCCCTTCATTAGTACGGCCGTTTGAAGTATACCGATTCCACATTGCGTCAGATTCGATGGAATTCATGTGCCAGCAGTTCACATACATTTGCCTTCTCGACTCTCGGCTATTGGTCCGCAAAAGCCTTAGGAGTTTTTCCTCGTATGCCATTTCTTGAAAATGCTGCTCTCGAGCTGCCAGGCTTCCTCTTGGATATGAACCTTCGAAAGGATCGCCGAGTAAGTCCGCCCTGCAAAAATGCATTCCTTTTTTTACTAGTAAGGAGGCGAACTTGGTGAAATCGAGATAGCGCCAAAGAACAGTGTCTTCTGGAGGGCAGATGAACTGGGGATGTTCTTCAAACATTGGACCTATCAGGGTTGGAGTCAATGATATACTCTTGGAAGATTTGAGTAACCTAAAAAAGTAGGTTTTCTAGGCTTTTACAGGTTGATTTTTGATAGGGACTCTTGAGAATACTATTTTACATGACGTTAATTAACAGTCAGATGCGACAGTTTTATCTGCAAGTTCATATGTGTTTAGCTGTTCAGTATTTTTGTCTGTTCAATATATATTGAACAGTGTAATATAATGAACAGAAGGAGATCGCAATGAAAGGTCGTTTCCTAGTAAGTTCCAATGAAGATCCGGCAGAAGGTAATGTCTATGCTGATAAGTCTTCTCTCGTGCTTGATTGGCTGC
Organism: uncultured bacterium; assembly: GCA_964588495.1. Taxonomy (GTDB): domain Bacteria; phylum Chlamydiota; class Chlamydiia; order Chlamydiales; family JAAKFR01; genus CAVPKN01. The sequence continues at coordinate 17,127 of CAZPPS010000015.1, forward strand.
TTCGAGAAGGACTTTCCAAAGAAAGCTTTTCATTGAGAGAAGTTGCTAAAGAAGCCGGAGTAAGCCTGGGTCTGGTTCAACGTGTTTTCAATATTCTGGTGTTGAAAGGACTTCTGCAAGTTGAAGGAGTAAGAACTTCCAAGAGGTTTTCCTTTAACAAACCAAAAGAGCTTCTAGAAAGCTGGTTAGAGCACTACAGCATCGTGAAAAAATGCAAAATCAGAACATATCATTCCGCTCTTTCTGGAAAGTCAGAGTGGTTCAAGGCTTTAAAGAAATCTGGACTCGAGCAAAACGTAATCTTGGCCCTTCATTCAGCAGCTGAAGCATTTGAGCTTAAGAACACCAATCTGGAAGGATTAGAATTGTATGTCCTTGATCCTTCGATTAGACCGAAATTGGAAAGCGCTCTGCAATTGGAACCGCAAGAAAGGGGATATGAAGTCTTGTTGATCGAACCTTACTACAAAATGCTTCTCAAGCAAAATAAGAAGGATGGTAAAGAAATTGGCATTTGTCCGCTGCTCCTTGCCTTTTTAGATCTTTATCACTTTCCTCTACGAGGACAAGAGCAAGCAGAATTTATAGCCCAGCGAGCACCTGAACTGAAACGCATCTACAAAAGCCTTAAGAATAAATGAAACAAATTCAAGAAGACAAGATCATTTCAGAATTTTTAAAATCACTGGGACCATGGCGAGAGTTCGTTGTTATTGGGGGTGGTTTTGCTCTTTTTATTTACAAGCTTTACCTCGCCGATCCCAAGCTTGAGAATCTCCCTGTTGGAACGCGTGATATTGATTCCTTGATTCCCAGAAAAATTCCTGAGATCTCTAAAAAGAACATCGCCAAATATCTCAATGAAGCAGGCTTCACTCACATCTTCAAAGATGTCGATATTCCTGCGACCGAAAGTTTTGTGAAAGAGATCGATGGCGTAGAAGTAGAGATCGAGTTTTTAACCGACTCGGCAACCCGAAATGATAAGAATAAAAATGTCATGATTGCAGGCATTGTTGCTCAGCCATTGAGCTACTTGACACTGAGTCTGCAAACGACGATGGAATTTCAAACCTATTCAGAAGAGGCGGGAAAGGTTGTTTCTCCTGGCGCATGGATCTTCCATAAAGGGCTTACTTTTACCAAGCGAAAGAGTTCATCAAAGATGCTCAAGGATCTCTATGGGATCTGGTATGTAGCTACGCAGCTAGGGGATTTTTCAGAACAAGCGCTAGCTGAGTTTGGCTTTCTTTCTCAACAGCACCCGAAATGGCTGCAGACATTTCAAAAGCAACTGTCCAATTGGATGAATCAAGCTTCTCCCGCTGAATGGTCTAAGCTAGAGTCTCAAGATCCATCTGGGAAGCTAAAAAAGCTAAGTTTTGAACACATTATAAAGAGACTACTGGCCTTTTAGCTGATCCTAGAAATAGAAATGAATAAATTGTTCATATCTGATGAATGCAAATTGCTTTTAAGCAATATCTCATGATATAGTGGGCGTGTGCTTTGTTGGTAAGCCTGCTCGTTCGTGCAAAGATTTCATCGACCAACAGTGGATGATATAAACCTTATATCAAGTTTGTTATCCGACAATAGCTTACGAACGCAACATACATTTGGATAATGAGCTTGTTTGACAAACAAGGATTATATTATGACACAAATTCCATATTTCAAACGACAAGCCAAAAATCTTCATAAAGATTATAAAGCCAAAGAATCCTACATAAATGACCTTCTCTTATACTATCGTTTTGACAAGGACGATTTTTGCCTCATGAAGGCTCAACATATCGTTGCGCTTATGAGCGGATTTGCTAAATGGATAGATTTATCAAAAGCTTCAGAAATAGAATTGGAGCTTGCAAAGCTGTTATTTGACAATCAGGATAAAATTCCCATTGAACATTGGAAAAAGTACATCTCTGCTATAGAGCGTGATAATGGAATCACTCTTGATGCTGAAACAAGATTAGAGATATTCAAACATGATTACGAAGTAACTTTTGGTGCTCAACCAAGAAATGGATCAGAGGCTGAAAATAAAAAATCTCCAGAAAAACAAAAACTCAACCCTGATTCGCAAATCACATCGCTCCCCTTGAATAAGGAGGATCGTGCGGAATTCATTGAAATAGCGAATAGTGTTTTTAAAACAGTCTTGTTAAGGATGATGCCTCGCAATCCGGGACTAACTCGTAAACTTTGGAATGCCGAAAACTATGTCGATGACATGTTAACGGAGAATATGTTGCCCATCAGTAGAGACTATGCCGCATCATTGATCGATGCTTTCTTGGTTCACCATGTTGCTGGATTGAGCGCGCAAGCGGATAAAATGGCGGGTAGTCCTGATCATTAATAAGATTCGATGAATGGTAAGAATCCATTAAATTTCTGGATTCTTACCTTTTACTTCAAACGAAGCAATCTGAGTCCATTGAAAATGACTAGTATCGCCATTCCCGAATCAGCTCCTATCGCATATTCAAGGGTAGTTAATCCAAAAATTGCCAGGGAAAGAAAAACGAACTTTACTCCTAGAGAAGCTACAATATTTTGCTTGATGACATGGAGAGTCCTTCTCCCATGACTTATAGAATAAGGGACATTGAGCAGGTTATCGTTCATCAAGGCAATGTCAGCTACTTCAATCGCGACATCCGAGCCCTTGGCTCCCATTACCATTCCGACATTTGCCGTAGCTAGGGCTGGGGCGTCATTGACTCCATCTCCCACCATGACGACAGATTTGTATTTCTTCTTAAGTTCATCAATTTTCTCTACTTTCTCCTGAGGAAGAAGCGAGGCAAAATACATCTTGATGCCCGACTTTTCAGCTATATATTTCGCAGCATGCTGGTTATCTCCTGTAAGCATGGCAGAGGCAATATTCATTTTATCTAGCAAACGGATTGCTTCTTTGGCCTCTTTTCTGATCGTATCAGCGATTCCCAGTATCCCTATGATTTGATCACTTTCTCGAATGATGACCACTGTCTTTCCGTTTTTTTCTAACTCTTCGATTTTTTTCAAGATAGCAGGAGGTATATCGATCCCCATGAATTTAATATTTCCAATGGCATGCTCTGACCCGTTGCAATTGGCGCAGATCGCTTTTCCCCCTTTTCCTGAAATATTTTCATACTGCTCCATGACGTGAGGCGTGATGCCTTTATCTTGAATGTAGGTTAAGATGCTTTTAGATAGGGGGTGTGAAGAAAAGGATTCAATTCCTGCAGCATCTGCTAACACTTCTTCTTCTGTGTGGTTTCCAAGGGGTAGGACATCTGTTACATAAGGTTCTCCTAATGTGAGAGTTCTTGTCTTGTCGAATGCAACAGCCTTTGTCTTGCCGATTTCCTCAAGGTGCACTCCTCCCTTAATTAAAATTCCTTTTTTTGCTCCGCCTCCTATAGCGGATGCTACTGAAATAGGTGTAGCTACCACTAAAGCGCAGGGGCAAGAGATCACTAAGAGGATCAAAGCCTTGTATAACCACTCGGTAAAAACTGCGCCAAAAAATAAGGTAGGAACCGTAGCGATGATAAGAGCGATAAAGACGACGATCGGTGTGTAGTATTTTGCAAACTTATCGATAAATTCTTGAGTAGGTGCTCGTGACGCTTGAGCCTCTTCCATCAGCTGGACGATTTTGTTGAAAGTCGAGTCTTTGTTTTCCTTGGTTACTTCTATTTCCAAAAAACCATTTTGATTAAGAGTTCCAGAAAAAACGGTATCATTTTCTTTCTTATCTTTGGGGATCGACTCTCCAGTGATCATCGATTCATCAACCGATGACATACCTTTTATGACTTTTCCATCCAAGGGAATCAAATCGCCTGGCTTAATTAAGATCACATCACTCTTTTTAACTGACTCAACTTGTACAACTTCTCCGCTTTTTAAGACGGCCGTTTTAGGAGCTTTTTTAATCAGAGTTTCTACTGCTTTTTTGGATTTTTCTATGCCATAATCTTCAAAGAGTTCAGCTAAGGAAAAGAAAAAAACAACCGCTGCTGCTTCTCCTATTTGATCGATATAGATAGCTCCAATAGCTGCAATTACTACTAAAAAATCAATGTTCAGAAATTTCTGTTTGACGAGTCCTCGAACAGCAGCAATTAGAACAAAATATCCGCCAGAGATAAGCGCTGCATAATACAAAATCGTAGCTTCTTTATTTAAATCTAGAAACTTCAAGACAAGTGCTGATACAACGCAAATCCCAGAAATTATAGTTAAGAACTTCTTCCAAAAATCAACACTCATGAATGCCCGTTATTTCTTATTGAATCTTATCCGACTCATATCAATTCACAATAAGCTAGTCAATGTAATAGAGGGGATTTGGGAGATCAAAAGCATTGAAAATTACAAATTTTTCGACTGACGCCATTTTTTCGTTCCAACAGTTTGCGATAGAATCCAATCGATTACAACTAAACTCGTGTTATAACAATAGGAGCAAACATGGAAAAGAAAGAAAATTTGGAAAAGGCAGAAAATGATCTCAGAGGAATTATCGTGCGGACCCATAGGCACTGCCAAACCTATCGAGTACGCATTCGGATGAAGGGAGGTAAGTATTTTGACAAATCGTTCAGATCAAAGACACTCGCTAAAAAATGGAAGAGAGATATGGAGTCAGCAATCGAGCATGATCGATATGAATTCACAAATCCTGCAACTAAACATACTCTTGCAGATCTGATCGATCTCTACATCGAGAGGGTGCTGCCCGGCAAGCCACGTAATGCGAAGAATGTCCTTCAACACCTGACCTGGTGGAAGGAGGAATTGGGACATTTGCTACTAACCCAAGCACGACCCAGCATAATCGCTGAAAAACGGGATGAGCTGCTTGCGGGCTTGGTCAGAGGTGAAAAGCTGCGATCACCTACAACGGTTGTACGCTATTTGAGCAGCCTATCTCACGTTTTCACTAAGGCGGTCAAAGAGTGGGAGTGGATGAGAGAGAATCCAGTTTTTAAGATTGAAAAGCCCAAGCAGGCGCAAGGCAGAAAACGGGTGCTAACCGAAGAAGAGCAACAAAGGCTTTTGCAAGCATGTCAAGAGAGTGGATCGAAGGACTTGTTTTTGATCGTTGCTCTTGCTCTGGGAACAGGGATGCGCAAGGGCGAAATTATGGGGCTAAGATGGAGAAACATTCAGTTGGGAGAGACCAGGGGAACGATTGTAATCGAAAGAACGAAAAATGGTCGTTCAAGATCTGTTTTGATTACCGGCTTGTTATTAGGACTTTTACAGGAGCGACGCCAACAGCAGCGCGCTGATAGCTTGCTCTTCCCATCTCCTAATTATCCCAACCAACCTGTAGATATCCGATCTGCTTGGGAAAGAGCTTTGCCAAAAGCTGGAATAGAAGGATTTGTCTTTCATGGATTGCGGCACCAAGCAGCCTCTCAAGCAGCAACGATTGAAAACAGTCCCTTGGTGATCGGAGAGCTGCTTGGTCATCAGACGCTTCAAATGACAAGGCATTATGTTCATCTGCCGAGCGAACATATGCAAACGATGACTGAAGCGCTTCAGTCAAAAATTTTCCAACGCTATGAGGAGGAAAGCCATGCACAACTTAGAAAATAAACCACTTGTAGCCTTTTGGAGGCCAGAATTACTCAGCAATGAGGAAATCCATGCGTGCTTGAAGGAAACATGCTGGACCGCCAGAAAGGCCGCTTATTATGTTCTAGGCTTGAAAATTCCTGACCTTCATAGCCTTGAACAAGAGAAAAAACTTTGTCCTGATTTTGAAAAGTATTACGAACTTTTCGAAAGCTGTTTTGAAGAGGGAAGAATTGCGGTCCATTCTTACTGTTCAGAGTATGGCAAGACTGTTCGGACTGCTTTGCCTGTCGACTGGCTGAAGCTTGTGCATAAGGGAAGGTTAAAAGATGATGCTATCGATGACAAAGAGGTGAAGCGAGAAGGGTTGTATGTTACTCCGGTCCTTACAGAAGCTTGGCTCCTTTTGCAAGGGAAGGCAGTCTTTGCCAAAAGGCGACCCGCTCAAGAAAGGGACGATAAGCTTTTTTCTTGGAGTACCGCCAGAAAGCTGCGCAAGGATTTTCCTCAGTTGTCCAACCGTCAAATGGCGCAGATCTTCTACAAGCATTGCTCGAAGGTGCAGAAATATCCCTTCAAGACCGTTTATGGTTGGATCATCGATTCAGCCATCCCCATGAATGAAGAGCCTTCGCAAAGCAGGCGTGATAGAAACGGCCGTCCTAAAAAAGACAGCTATCAGAAGCTTTCTGTCGATTTCTCTTCCTATTTCAATAATTTGTAACCCGCTGTTATTCAACGCATTTTACGGTTTTCCTACCGGCGCCATTTTTCATGGCGATAGATTGCCGTAAAATGCGGTTATTAAATTCAAACTGCAATAGCAGAGGAGTGCGAAATGAAAAACAATAAATCAAAAAATACAGATGAATTGGCTGGAGAGCCAAGACAGACACGGTTAATCCCTGTGTCGAAATGGAATGAGTTTCATGAATGGCCACCAGTTGGTGGAATGCGGCACTTAATCTTTTTTCGAAATGAAAATGGATTTGCTAAGGTCTTAAAACGTCCTAATCGGACCTGGCTCATTGATGAGAAGGCTTTTTTCAAGTGGGTATCTGAGAAGAAATACAGACCTCGAAAAAAAGATTTAGAAATTCCTGAAAATACTAAAGCCTCAGTAGTACAGTCATGAAGATAGTGGAAGGATTCATAAAACTTCATCGCGAAGGACTTGATCTTCTAGAACTAAGCCCTCCGGCTTTCTTGCTATTGACGCAGATTGCTTTCCGTGCAAAGCGAGGGGATTCAGCTTATTCAATCTATAAGCTCAAGGCCAACGAAGCAGTCATTGGAGATTATAAGACGATCGGTTTGTCCAGGCAGCAATATAGAGATGCGGTGCTGAGGCTTGAAGCATGCGGTCTTGTGGCTTTTCGAAAAACCAATAAAGGGACTATTGCGGTTCTCACCAGCACAGCCATTTTTGACATCAATGCCGAGCCTGATGAATTGCAAATAGAGATGTGTACAACATTGGAAAAAAAACCAAATTACAGACATGCGAAAACTATTCAGAAACCATTAGAGAACCAAAAAGAAACCACTTTGGAACCATCAAAAGAACCAGCAGATTTGTCAATGAAAAATCGAGGAAAAGAACCATCAGAAGAACCAGTTGACAACCACCAAAGAACCATAAAAGAACCGGATAGAAACCAATCGGGAACCAATCCAGAACCACTAACAAAGAAAGAAGAAAAAGAAGAAGAAAAAAGAGCAGCAGCAGCCTATTCGCGCACTTTTTACAAATGTCTGGATGGATTAGGTCTCAGCGATCAAGAGAAGAGATCCATGATGTGCTACAGCGAACATCGGGTGGCTCATGCTGTGGAATTCGTGAAAAGAAAGCTAAATGTCGACAGTCCCATCGGACTCATGATGTGGGTTTGTCAACAGCCTAGCCTCCCTGAACTTCCTAGAGAAAATCGAAAGAGCATGACCCTTCAGCAAAAGCTAGCTTGGGAGTACAACCAGTTTCTTAGCAGCAATGGCTATACTGCCCAAGCAAAGCAGAATGAGGAAAAGATACCGAATGACCGAATGGTGATTTTAGAACAGGGGCAACCCATGCCAATTACGCTAAACCACCCCCTTCAGATCATTCAGGAAGATTTTCGAAAGTCCAAAGAAGAAATCCTGAAAAGCCAGAGGATAGTCCGAGGGCTACAAAATGATAAATTGTAGGCCATCCGATAAGGCGCAAAAGGGGAGACTTTAGGGTGGGGTTTTGCGGAGCTAATAAAAAGGAGGATTTGATTGAAAAAGTCCCACTTATCTAATCGAAATACACTTTCCTATTTCATAGACTGTATTCAAAAATGATAAGACCTATTTGTTAATAGTTTCTTCTAGAAATTCTCGATCCCTGCGGATATAATTCTCCTCAATGAGGACTCTTATTTTCGAGGAGACAATGACATGTAAGACGGGGAGATTTTCTTCAGACATTCAAATGACTTTAGAAGATTTTACAACATCGGGATGGGAGGAGGCTTTTACAGGACCTCATTCGCAGCGTTTGGCTATTGCTGCCGACGCTCTTGCTAAAAAGGGGCAGAAGGCGCTTGAAGAAGGCAATGCTTCCCAAAGCAAAGCCCTGTGGCTTCTAGCTGATGCATGTTCGATGATGCTTCACCCCTCAAGCTTGAACGAACCGTATAAGCCTTACATCATTAGCCGCTCAGGAAGATCGGCAATCCCTGACGATTTCAGCGATGCGGACCTGGATTTCTTTCTAATGATCCTCCCTTCAATCGACAAGCCTGGTATAAAGGCGCGTCTTTCTGATTTGATCTGGTTGAAAAAACGCTCCAGAGTCGAACTTGCGCTAGATGCAATAGATTCATACATAGAATCTCCCATTACACTTGAATCTTTCTCAGGAGAAGGAGGGCATTCCTGGATCAGAGCTATTCAGCTGGCTCGCGTATTAAGGCATGCTGCCGGCGACAGGATGAAAAACATCAAGGATCAACTTCTGGAAGCATTCCGCAACGCAGCGGAGGACGACGGGTTTCTTGCTAAGTGGATAGCGGATCTTTTGAAAGGATTCGGTCTGGGAGCAGGTTATGAGCATGAAATCGCAGGGAAGCTTGTATCTTTGGCAGAAGCTTTCAAACTGCAAGGCGACTTTTACAGAGTGAGGGAGTATTACGAATCTTCTTCCTACTGGTTTGGAAAAGCGGAAAAAGAGGTGGAATCCTTTAAATCGATTGCTTGCCAAGCAGAAGCCTGGCATACCGAGGCAGCCTTGAAAGAATCTGCAAGCGACTTTATCGGGTCTTCTAACGCTCTTGAAAAAGCCATTCAAGTTTATCGATCCATTCCGAATAAACACAGAGCTTCTGTCGGAATGGAAGAAGGCAAGCTTCAGCAAATGCAATCCCATCTCGGCAAGGTTGGGAAAATGGCCGCTGACAGCATGACCCTCGTCTCCACTCCCTGTGTAGATATTACTGATATGGTATCCGAATCCAGGCTTCTTGTCCGCGGCAAGCCTGTTCTTGAAGCGCTTAAAACCATGGCAAATTTTTATCCCGGCGCCAAAAAAGCTAAAGTCCGCGCCGCAGCGGAAGAGATACTAGCTCAATTCCATTTTGGGTCTTTCTTTGGATTTGCAGTCAGATCCAGAGACGGCCGTATCGTGGCAAAAAATCCAGGTATTGCAATCGCTCCTAAGGGCTCGGAAGAATACGAACAAGCAGTCTGGAAGGAAATGCTGCAAACTTACTATCTGGACATTTGCACAGCCGTCGCCGGAAGGACAATCCCTGCTTTAGAGACAATGCTGATGGAACACCGTCTTCAGCTTCGGGATTTCGAGTCGATCTGCAGAGAATCCTCGATCGTCCCTCCAGAACGCGCGCTAGCTTTTGCAAAGGCCCTTTTCTACGGCTATGATTTGGATTTCGATTCGGCAATCCATAGACTTGTCCCTCAAATTGAAAACATGGTCCGTTACCATCTAAAGGCTGCAGGAGCTGCTACAACGGTTCTCGATAAAGATGGAATAGAAGCGGAAGTCAATTTAGGTGCATTGTTGGACAAACCGGAAGCTCTTCTTGTTTTTGGAGAGGATTTGGTTTTTGAAATGCGAGCCATATTCTGCGAGAGTCGAGGGCCAAACTTCCGTCATCACTTGGCCCATGGGCTACTAGAGGAGAGGGATTTTGAGACCGCGTTTGCTGTATATGCATGGTGTCTGACATTAAGGCTTGTATTCAATGTATTTTGGAACTTTCATCGAAAAGATATCTAGGGCTTGAAATAAGGAACGAGCAGATCAGGCAATTACAATTAAAGAAGCCCTGCTAATAACCAAGGATCAAGAGGTTGCTCTAACCCGAACGTCGGAACCACAACTAGTACAAAAGCCAATAATTGTCGATTCATCGACATAAGAAGAGCTATCCAGTGCAATCATATCTGATTTTCCTAGATAAAAGGCCCCTACTACAGCAATCACCATCAGAGCTTTGATGCTTTTGAAATTCAATGTGAAAAGGGCTTGTAATCCATACCATAGCGTTTTATACCCTACCCCTAAAATGATGGCCAGGATCAGAGGAATTTCTATAATAAGCGGCAGATGAATGCCACCCAAAGAAAGAAATTCGAGAATTCCAACTAAAACACAAATTAATAATAACCAAATAAACTTGGAATCTCGAAACATTTTTATTGCCTATTTTTTAAAATTAAAATAAATAAACTATAGCTCATAGCAATATATTTTTAGGTATACAGGTAAGTGAATTTTTAGAAAACAAAGTTCATCACAGATGAGGCAAAAACGCTCTGTGCTCAATCAAATATGGCATAGAAATTGCTGTAAACCTCTCGGATCTTTGAAAGATAAAATATCTATGGGATAAAAAAGATGATTTGTTAAATCAGTTTTATTGAGATGTATTGATGTGTTTGAAGTCCAAAATTTTGCTTATCATAATTGCTATTGGCCTCTCATCGACTTTGACACATGTGCATGGTCAAGAAAAATGTATTTCAGAAAATTTAACATTAGATGAATTAGATCTTGATACGGCGGTTTATCGTGTATTCAATCAGTCTATTAATCTTCATATTGCTGATGAAACTGCTGAGTCAATGGGCTATCAAGTTGTTCAGTCTAGTCTTTATCCCAATCCCAAATTTTCTTATGAAGTCGAAGATTTTGCTGGAAATAAACTGTGGAAAGGATGGGATCACAGACAAGAACGGTATGTTTTTGGTCAGCTGATTGAGACAGCTGGAAAAAGAGTGTTACGCACACAAGTTGCGGCTTATCAATATTACGCTTCTTTAGTAGGTTCTGATGTTTCTAAAATTGTAACTCTTAACCAATTAATGCGCGCATTTATCGGTGTGGCTTCAGCCCAGGAATTTTTGCAGGTGGCACTCGATCAAGAAAAAATCGCAAAAGAAGTGTTACGCATTGCTACGGTTAAAGTAGAAGCGGGTAAAGTGTCTCTGATTCAACAAAATAAAGCGGAAGTTGCGTATTCAAATGCAGTAATTGCTGTTGAAACAGCAAAAGTTGATTTCAAGAATGCAAAAAAACGTCTTTCTCTTTTATGGGCAAATCCGTGTGCTGATTTTAATAAAGTCGTTTTCCCTTTTTATGACATTACATCCCCTATCCCGATCGAACAGTGTGTAGCCAACCTTTCTAATCAACCAGAGATTGTTCAATCAGGATTTCAATATTTAAGTGCAGAAAAGAATTGGCGTTTAGCAAAGGCAAATCGGATTCCTGACGTAACTGTTTCAGTAGGTTATAAAGTAAACTATAGAGAAGATAGCCATGGAATGCTTGCGGCAGTTAGCATTCCCATCCCTCTTTTCGATCGGAATCAGGGCAATATTGGTAGTGCCTATTTGGATATGCATACAGTTGAAGATCAAGGCAAGCAATTATGGATTGTTCTGCAATCTAAGTTAGCCATTTCACATGAAGAGGTGGTTCGAGCTTACGAAGAAGCAAGCCGGATTAAAAACAAATCTCTCCCTTCCGCTACAGAAGCCTTTGAACTTGCCGAAAAGGGATATCGGGAGGGCAAATTCGAATACCTTGACGTCCTAGATGCTCAGCGTACTCTATTTGATGTCAGACAAAGATACGTTCAATCACTTATTCTGTATCATACAAGACAGGCCGATATTGAATATTTAAATAGCCAAATGGATTAATTTATGAAATGTAAAAATAGGTTTTTTAGTTTTCTCATTTGGCTAAGTGTATTCCTTGTGATGCATTGTGATCAGCAGGCGTATGGGCAACCAACTGCTAAAGAAAACATTGAAAAACAGCCAAATAATGCGCAACAGACAGAATCTAATAATGATGCAAACATTGTGCATTTATCAGCTGAACAAATTAAGCAGATGGGACTGGAATACAAAACAGCTGAGCCAGGAACACTTTTTCTGACTTTATCAACCCGTGGGAAAATCATTCTACAGCCCGATCGTTTAGCTCACATTATTCCTAAAGTTGCTGGCATTGCCAAACAAGCCGATAAGAATATTGGCAATCCTGTAAAGCTTGGAGAAGAGATGGCTATTTTGGAAAGCCAGGATATGGCAGTTGTTAAGGCCACTTTTTTAGCTGCTTTAAGCAAACAAAGGCTTGCTTTATCAAGCTTCGAAAGGGAGGAAAAACTTTATAAAGAAAAAGTTTCGTCTGCGGAGGCTTTTCAGAATGCAAGGAATACATATGAGGAAGCGATCATTAATGTTCAACTTGCAAAGCAAAAATTAACTGCGCTGGGTCTTGATGATCAGGAAATTGAATACCTAGGTGCGCAAAACGACCCTGATCTTCGCCTCTATGTCATTCGATCTCCTATAGATGGCACGGTAATCGCACGGCATATCACTCAAGGAGAGTTTATAGAAAACACAAGAATCATTTACACAGTGGCTAATTTAAGTAGTGTCTGGGTTGATATCGGGATTTATCCCAAAGATCTTTACAAAGTAAAAGAGGGGCAAATAGTAGAAATTGTTGTTCCTATTGAGAATTTAACGACTCGTGCAAAAATTATTTATGTGAGTCCTATTGTTGAAAATGAAACGATTACAGCCAGTGCAATCGCTGAGCTTGACAATCCACAAGGTATTTGGCGACCTGGGGTTTTCGTGAAAGTCAACATTGCAACAGATAAAATATCTCTACCGCTAGTGATTCTTAAGGAAGCCGTTCAGAGTTCTGAAGGCAAAGATTTTATTTTTGTTGTGACCCCTAAAGGATTTGAAAAACGCATCATTACCCTTGGAAGAAGCGATAATAACAATGTTGAAGTGCTTTCAGGGATAAATTCAGGAGAACAGTATGTTGTTAATAAGACGTTTTTACTAAAAGCCGAACTTGGCAAGCAGGGTGCCAAACATGAGGATGCACCATGATTGAAAAGATTTTAAACTTTTCACTGCGCCATCCGCTTGGAGTTTTATTATTTACGATCATCATTGCTGCCTATGGAGTTTACTCGTTCACACGTCTTCCTATTGATGCAGTGCCAGATATCACTAACAATCAAGTACAAATTAATACGATCTTGAAAGGACTCTCTCCTCTACAGATTGAAACACAAGTTACCTATGTGATTGAAACGACATTAGCGGGTATTCCTGGGTTGCAAATGACACGTTCTCTATCACGCAACGGTTTTTCCCAGGTCACTGCTATCTTTGATGATAATGTGGATATCTACTTTGCTAGGCAGCAAATTAACGAGCGCCTTTCGCAAATGAAAGAAAATTTACCAGAGGATGCTGAGCCACAAATGGGGCCTATTTCTACAGGTCTTGGGGAAATTTACATGTGGACTGTGGATTTTAAAAATCCGAATGGGAAAGGAGCTAAAATTGAAGATGGAAAACCAGGATGGCAATCAGATGGCTCCTACATGACTCCAGAAGGCCATTTTTTAAAAACAGAAGTCGAAAAGGCTTCTTATCTAAGGACTGTTCAAGATTGGATTATAAGACCGCAACTAAAAGGTGTGAAAGGTGTTGCTGGGATTGATTCTATAGGAGGGTATGTCCGTCAATATCACATAGAACCTAATGTTGAGCAGATGCTAGCTCTGGGTATTAGCTTTGATGAAATCATTCAAACAGTGCGTAGAAATAATATCAGTATTGGTCCAGGTTACATTGAAAAACGCGGTGAAATGCTGCTAGTAAGATCGGATGAGCGTCTTGATGCTCCTCGTCAAATTGAGACGATTGTTATAGCGACACGAAATAACATTCCCATTCCCTTAGGGGATATTGCCGAAGTTGGAATAGGAAAAGAGATGAGAACGGGGAGTGCCTCCCTTAATGGTCATGAAGCCGTTGTGGGGACTGCTTTGATGCTTATTGGTTCTAATAGTCGCACCGTTTCTCAAGCTGTAGATAAAAAACTTCAAGAAATTAATAAAATACTTCCAAGCGATATTGAAGCCAAAACTGTTCTCAATAGAACAAAGCTTGTGAACGCAACGATTCGGACCGTGATCACTAATTTAAGCGAAGGCGCTCTTCTTGTGATTGCAGTGCTGTTTGCTTTCCTTGGCTATTTTCGTGCTGCGTTGATTACCGCACTTGTTATTCCTCTTTCTATGCTGATGACTACGATTGGTATGGTGCATTCTAATGTAAGTGGCAATCTCATGAGTTTAGGGGCCATTGACTTTGGGTTGATTGTGGATGGAGCTGTGATCATTACTGAAAATTGCTTAAGGCGCTTGACTCTAAAGCAGCATGAAGTGGGGCGGAAGCTTGAGTTTACTGAACGGATGCAGGAAGTCATGGCTGCAAGCAAAGAAATGATTCAACCTACGGTTTTTGGTCAAGCCATCATCATTATCGTCTATTTCCCCATACTTGCTCTTTCAGGTGTAGAAGGGAAAATGTTTCATCCAATGGCGTTGACTGTTATTTTTGCTTTGATTTCAGCTTTCATTTTATCGCTCACCTTTGTTCCAGCGATGATCGCTCTCTTCGTAAAGAATCGCTTAAAAGAAAAAGAAAATATTTTGATTCGAGGGGCCAAAAAAATCTATCAGCCTCTCATTCAAAAATCTTTGAAATTTGCATGGCGGGTCATTGGGATAGCAGCGCTAATAGTGATTAGCTCATTTTTATTATTTTTGACACTAGGCCAAGAATTTGTACCTACTTTAGATGAAAAAGATATTGCCATGCAATCGGTGCGCATTCCTAGCACTTCCTTGTCTCAATCCACTGAGATGCAAATAGAAATAGAAAAAGTTCTTTTAAAAATGCCAGAAGTTGCCTATGTCTTTTCTAAAACAGGTACAGCGGAGATAGCAGCTGACCCAATGCCTCCAAACATTTCTGATACCTTTATTATGTTAAAACCAAAAAATGAGTGGCCTGATTCCAAATTGCCTAAGGAGCAGCTGATTAAAAATATTGAAGAAGTGGTTTCTAAGCTGGCAGGTAGTAATTATGAATTCACTCAACCGATCGAGATGCGCTTTAATGAACTCATTTCAGGAATAAGAAGTGATGTGGCAATTAAGATCTATGGAGAAGATTTTGAGGTCATACAAAGCACAGCAGAAAAGATAGCGGATATTCTTAAGCAAATTCCTGGTGCTGCAGACGTAAGAATTAATCAAATGAAAGGTCTTCCTGTTCTAGATGTGAAAGTTGATCGCGAAGCAGCAAGCCGTCTTGGAATTAATGTAGCGGACATATTACAGGTGGTTTCGATTGCTATGGGAGGTGGAAATGCAGGACAACTATTTGAAGGAGACAAGCGCTTTGATATTCTCGTTAGACTACCCGACTCCTTAAGAATTGACACTACTGCGCTGAATAATTTACCTATTCCACTACCTCTTAATAATAAAAAAGAGGGAAAACAAAACCCATTTCCCTATGTTCCTCTTAGTGAAATAGCCAAGGTTGAAATAAACGAAGGTCTTAATGAGATACGTAGAGAAAATGGAAAACGTTTTATTGCAGTACAAGCCAACATCAGAGGAGCAGATCTCGGTGGTTTTGTCAATCAAGCAAAACTGCAAATTAGCAAGCAAGTCGAACTGCCGAAAGCCTATTGGATAGATTGGGGAGGACAATTCGAAAATCTTATATCAGCGAGACAGAGACTTTTTTTCGTTGTTCCTATTTGTTTTATCCTTATTTTCCTCCTCCTTTACTCAGCTTTCAACTCAGTCCGCTATGCGTTGTTGGTTTTTACAGGTGTCCCTTTGGCTGTCACAGGAGGCATTATTTCACTTTGGTTGCGCAATATGCCTTTTTCAATATCGGCAGCGGTTGGATTTATTGCTCTCTCAGGAATTGCTGTTTTAAATGGTCTAGTACTTATTACATATATTAATCAATTGCGTAAGCAAGGCTTGGAAAGTGAAGAAGCGATTGAAAAAGGTGCATTAACAAGACTGCGACCCGTGCTTATGACAGCTTTAGTCGCGTCCCTTGGATTTGTTCCAATGGCTTTGGCAACAGGAACAGGAGCTGAGGTTCAGAAGCCTCTTGCGACGGTTGTCATAGGAGGTTTAATCAGTTCGACATTACTTACCCTTCTTGTGCTGCCCGCTTTATATAAGACATTTTCAAATTTTTACAAAGAATCAGATTTTCGCTTCTTTAACGGAGAAAAGTCTAAGATTAAATAAAATCATTAATTTTTTTTTATAAAAAATTTAATTAAATATCTTGTTTTGTAAAATTTGAGATAAATTTTGGATATGTGGGTTCGAGAGATGAGCATATCTCCTAGTCATCTGAATTGTTTTATGGCCGAGGAGGGTTCCTATTTCCAACAAACTAGCCTGGTTCATGGCTAAATAGGAAGCTGCTGTATGGCGGAGATCATGAAATCGAAAGTTGGAAATACTCGCTTTTTCGAGCACAGTTTCCCAAGCAGAGCGAATATCGATTGGTTTTGATGGACAATGTGGCGCAGGGAATACAAGAGAATTTGTAACCTGGTTGATATATCGAGATTTAAGTAGATCTAGCGCAATGCCAACAAGAGGAATAAAACGGCGTTCTCCATTTTTAGTAGTCTGTAAAAGGATTGCTCCTCGATCTAAATTGACATCACTCCACTTGAGATTGAGGATTTCTCCGCGTCTCATTCCTGTTGAAAGTGCTAGTATAACAACAAGGTAGAGTCCTTTTGATTCGCTCTCTTGGCAAGCTTTGATGAGTCTTGCTCGTTCTTCATCGCTTAGGAAGCGGGTTCTCTCATTTGAAATTTTCGGTTTAGAGATCTTCAGTACAGGATTTTCTTGCATCCATTCCCAATCTCTCATAGCAACAGAAAAGGCATGAGACAAACTCGCTAGGTAACGAACGACAGTCGTAGGAGAACGGGGTCTATTTTTACATGTGAGATTTGAAAGAAGATCGTCGCGTTTTTGTGAGATTAGATTGGGTTTAATATCTGAGAGTAGATAGCTGCCTAATTCTTGCTTCCACCAGAGAAGATGCTGGCGGATATTGCGAGCGTTCTTAGGTTTGGTGGGCAAAACTTTTTCGATATAGCGATCGATCAGCTGGGATAGAGAGTGTTTGCTCCCTGGCTTTTCGTAAGTAAAGATGCCCCGTTCAATGGCCGATTCTGTATCACGCTTCCATTTCATAGCCAGAGTTTTGGAGGCAAATGATTGGATGAGGACAGGGTGTCCTTTGATGCGAACTCGGGCGCGATAGGAGACCGTCCCGTCTTTATGGGTGCGTTTGTCGATGCCTTTCACAGCGTTACCTTTGGTTAAATTTTCAAAGGTTAGCTGCTGGGTTATCGCCAATTGTTGTAGGCGAGTGGTCCACAAATGGTCCACTGCTATGAACAGCGCTTTTGGCTGACTTGGTTGCTTTATCGTAACCAGTTCATTTTTAGCCTTATAAAGGCAAAAAGAAATGTGGGGCAACCTGGATTTGAACCAGGGACCGACGGGTTATGAGTCCGCTGCTCTAACCGCTGAGCTATTGCCCCGATGGGGGCCATTGTAGGTGGTTTGAGTTCTAATGACAAGAAGTTTTGGTGGAAAGACGGGGATAGGTTTTGGTCGCTGGCTTGTGAAGAACTGTGCTATTCAAGTTTTGTTTGAAGAAAAAGTGGGGGGCGAACTATACAAAAAGCTTTGCAAGGGGATAGCGATGTGGCGATTTTTGCTGGTTTTTTTGGTTAGTGCGGCTTTAACTGCGAATGAAGAGATAAGAAGGGCCGATAATATCCCGCAGTCCCATTTGGCGGACATGTGCGATGATTATATGACCGGCTATGTGCAGGCCCTTGTCGATATGCACTATTATGAGTTTCAGGTGCGCACCATTGTTAAAGGTGGGGCTGTCTATGTCTTTAACCTGCCCAGAAATGAGTTGCTTGCCCGTAGTATTGTCTGCTTTATCTACGATATTCCTTGTGTCAGCTGTGTGCAGCCTGTCGATTGTCCCCCTGAACAGTTTGTTTGCTGGCTTGCGCAGGGAGATCCGATGGCAGCTCAGGCAATTGCCACAACCGAGGCCTATCTTTCGATGTGTCAGCCGCCAGTGTGCCGGCAGATTAAGGCCATTTGGCTTCCGCAAAATACAGTTCTTTTTCAACCTTTGATCGCAGATCCAAGACAGGTGACCAATTCTGCGACCCTTCGATTTAATGACAGAGTCATTGGTAAGCATGTGGGAGCCGTTTCTTTTGGAAGCGACTTTATTTTCATCCGTCTTCTGGATATTTTGAGATGGCGCGGCGATATGGATCTTGGAATTGAAGCCGGAATTTTCTCTGTCTTTGATTTGGATCATGTGGAATCAGCCATGGTCAACACCGACTTTTTTGTGGCAGCAATGGCCACTTATGCCGTAGATCGCTGGTCATTCCGCTTCAGATGGTGGCACATGTCCACCCACTTGGGCGATGAGTTTATTCTTTGTTATCCGCAACATCAGAGATGTAACCGAAGTGATGAGGGGATCGACATTTTTGCCTCTTATCAACTGTGTCAGGCGATTCGTTTGTATGCCGGAATTGGTGATATCTACGACCGAGATAAGGAATTCCCCGAACGTCCCTTGTATGGAGAGTGGGGCGCAGAAATTCGCATGTTTGGGGCAAAAGATTGCTTCAACAAACTCTATGTGCAACCCGTCTTTGCTATGCACTTCAGAGCCTGGCAAGAGCACCGTTTTAGACTCGATCAGAACTATGTTCTCGGCGTTGAGTGGAGCAAAATCCAGAATGTGGGACGCAAAGTCCGCGTTCTTCTTGAATACCATAACGGCTTTTCACAGGAAGGACAATTTATCCGCGAGAAAAGCAATTATTTCGGTATCAGACTCAATTACGGTTTCTAAAAGCTCTGCCGATCTATCTTGTCGCTTGCGATCCTGTCTATCATATTTTTTCCTATAGACGAGCAACATGATAGACAGGATCGTATTTTAGTTGGTTTTTGCTTTTGCGGGACTTGCATCAAGCGTTACAAAACCCTCATCGTAGATAGGTCCAGAGCTACCAATGGGGAGCTTGCCTGTGAAGAAATCGTGGTAGAGCTTGAGTCCTTGCTCGGCTGTTGTGATGCAGAAAAAGCTGTTGCTGACCCATTCAGAGCCCCGAATGGTTCCTGCTTTCAGATTGCTTTGATAGCGTGGAGTGATCTTATCTTTCCAGTAGCTTTCTTCCCCAAACAGGATGATCGGGCCAGCAGGACGTCCGCCAACTTTAAGCCTGACCTCCTCTAAAGCATATTCAAAGTCTGTTCCGATCCCTCCCATGACAAAGATGGGGAAATCGAGATAAAACTCAGCCTGCCGCTCGATAAGATGGTCAAGACGGTAAGTCATTTTGGCTTCAACATAAGGATTTTGCTTCTGTTCATTGACAACCATGTCTGGACGCATCTGGAAATTGACGATATTTGCACAAGATAGGATGTCGAGCTGTTTTGCCATTTTGTTCCCCATCTCCATCGCTCCAGGGCCGCCCCCTGTCACAAGTGCTAATGGGGTATTTTTGTTCAAAAGGGGATGATCTACTGAGTTACGCATCTCCAAAATACCCTGAAGGAGTTTTTTAAGCTCCTGTTCAAAATTGCCCATCATGAGATTTGAGCCGTAAATGCCAAAAAAAGTAGCTTTTTCAAAAGTGTCAATTTTGTTTAGCGGGACAAACATTCCCGAAGTCTTATTGGGCCTTTGGATATATTGGAGGATCTGTTTACTGGTTTCATCTGCCCAATAAACAGGAATGCCGAATGTAACAAGGTCGATGAGCATCGCACGGTCTTCTTGCGAAAAATAATAACCATTGGAACGGGAAGGGACCTGAAAATAAAGGCCCATCAAGCATGCTTGGACATAATAGGAGAGGAGCATCCGTTTCATCAGCGGAGAGGGGAAAAAGCGGGTAAAGAGGATCCCTTGGCTAGCAATCAAACCACTTTCAATCCCTTTCAGAAAAGGATAGCAGGGCTGTTGCTCAATGTAGCGTTCCACCATCAACGATTGCCGCACCTTATGGCTAATGCCTGGAAAGGGTTGCTGGGGAGGATTTCGAAGAATCCAGTCATCCGGTTTTAACCGGAGCATCTGAGAACCTTTCACAATGTAAACAGCGGCCCGATCTCCTTGCGGATCGGGAGCTGTCTTAAAAGCTTCAAAGATCGATTTCGGGTCTTCCAAACATTCTTGCAACTGGTCTCTATCGGAGAAAAAGACGTGCTCTCTGTGGGGTTCTAAGGTGTAAAACTCGAGAGGAATGTCATAAAGTTCTTTATCGGAAGTGCCATACAGTTCGTAAATGTCCCCTGAGGCATAGGTGTCGGGTTGTAAGATGTTGGCGGTTGTGTGTTGATACCCTTTTGGGAGAAGAGAATCGACAACGCGTGCAAAAGCTGTCCGGATATGCAAAGGGGAGGAGCGGACAAGGAGAATATCATCAGGATTTGCAACTCTGGGTACATTGGGAACCCATTTTTGATGGATGCGGAGCAGATCACGCAAGCCCATTCTTTTATGAGAAAGGGCAAGGCCTAATGTGGGCAAGAAAGAACTGATTGTGGGTTCGTATTCCACTTTGCCCTCACGCAAAGCTAGAAATGCGACGCTCCGTTTATCGATAGTTTCAATTGTTAGCTGCTCGCTGCCATGTAAACCGCCCAAAGAAAGGAGGGGTCTTCCTTCTCGGTCAGCCCTTCCAAACATCCTTGTAAGATAGTCGGGATCGCGCACACGCCTTCTTTCATCGGCAGCAAAAAGTTTGCCGATATAATGCCCCACCTTGAGCTCTTGGAGCATTTCACGTGCAAGAGGCCCTATGGTCTCAATTTCCACCTTCACATGGGCTTTTGCATGCTTGGCATCGAGGACAATTTCTTTCCCAATCCCGTTCAAACCCAGCTGCGCAAGGACACTTTTGAAGTTGAAAACGACTTGGGCAGCATCAATCTGATAACCCACAAAGGCAGGGGAGATTTCTTCAATGACAACTTCTGCGTGAGCTTTTCCGTCGACGATTTCAATTTTTTCAATGCGTCCGTCGGGGGTGATTAAATCGTAATGTCCTGGAAAAAGGTAACTTGTCATAGTGCATGCATCCCAAAAATTCGTGAACGTGCCCGAGCCCGAGCCTGTGCCCGAAAAAAGCTTTGATACACGATTCTTGATTTCCATGAAAGGGTCAATGCGTACGCCATTTGTACGCTATATTGTGGAAATTCGCGCCGGCAACAGGGAGTTTTATGTGGAAATGTTGTTTATAAATTGTCGATATTGTCAACATCTCCGAGAAAATCTGAGACAAGTTAAATGTTCATAACTTAAGGCGCCCAAAAAGGCCTTATGCCGATTGAAGGGCGGCGAAGGATCGCCGCACTCCAAGAAGGCTTATTATGTGGAAGATCGATGAAACCCTTTGTGCTGACCCTCATTGACCTTAAAAGTGTCATTCTGATTCGATCCTCCAATGGCTCCTATATTGCCACCTCCATCAGGAGACAAGCTCGAATGCCCCTCCTTCATCGACTTCCTTAGGCGAGCAACCTCATTTCTCTCTTCCATTGTCATCGAAGTGAATAAGCGCTTAGCTTCATCCGTGTCTGCTTTCCCGTTTGACATTAACGATTGCCACGCCTGCACCTTGTTTTCCTTTTTTTCCACGGGTTTTGATTCTTCCTGCCCAGTCTGTTCTTCTTCCGCTTCCAGGGTCTCAACGCCACAACAGCAGCAGTATTTAAAGAAAACGCTGATCAGCCCGAAACCTCCGCCGCCAGCTAACCCGATAACCAATATCTGTGAAACTGAAAGTTGAGAGGTGATCCAGCTTTGGTTCACCGCAATTGCAACGGCCGCGCAAGCAAATAGTGCCAGAAACGCAAGTGCTGTGGTGGCATTTACCGTTTTTGTTTGCCAGGCAATTGGACGATCATTTGAGATTGTTGGAAAACACGCCATAAAAATTCCTCATGTTAATTCTTCCTCATTTTGCATCTCAGGCAAAAATGCAAGAAGGGCATTTGCCGAGATCTCCTGCTGCAAAGGAAGGGCTTTTAAAATGGATTGCCAAAATTCCAAAAAATTTGGCCAGCGGCTGATTCTTTCTTTAAACCGCTCATTGTAAAGTAATTTTCCGCTGAGTAGCGCCGCATCGATCAACACATCTTGCAACCATTCTGAATGCAAAATAGAGTTGATGATACCATCTCGAGGCGCTAAACCACCTTTGCCTGTGTGATATAATACTCCATCAGAACGTATAATAAAAGCTTGGTGTTGGACCTCTTGATCAGCAGTTTGGGCATCCAGATGTTTGATGTATTTGGGCAAAAGATCATTTGAGACAGCTTCTGCTACATATTGACCCTCTGGTGTGACAATAATCAGGAGAAAATCGATCGTTTTTAAAAATTGTTCTTTGAGGGAGACGTCGTGGCTGGATGCGGTATTGAGTTGATTGGATTCTATATAAAAATTTTCACTCAAACGATCGGTTTTAAAAGCTTCACGTGCTGAAATGGCATGTTTTTGCATAGAGAGAAGATAGGAGCTCTCTTTGATTTTTCCATGTTTAACGACAGGCTCCCCTTCGAGGTCTGTAAGCTGACGTTTAAATTGAATCGAACGGACCCGGCTTTTGACCACACATTTTTGGTGCATTTCGCTTACGGCGTTTTTATCGAAATCCACCACGATTTTAGAGATTTTTTGATGTACAGAGTCGATGGTCTCTTTAATCGCCTCTTTCAATGCGCTATTTTCTTCAAAAGGGGTTTCAAACTTGAATTTGGCATACTGTTTTTTGGCAAATTCCCATAAGACTGTGTCGGTTTTTTCCCGCTTCTTTTGTGCCCCCCAAGTAGCCTTTGGGTTCATTTTTTCCCTCATGCCCTCCAGCTTATTATCCCCATACGCCTCAATTTTGAGGATAATGTCCTGGTAGGCTGCCATGATAATCCCGTTTTTCATCGCCTTGATCTCATTTTTCAAAAACCAGGTGTGGAGGATGCTACTAGAGAACTGTTTGAGCTTTCCCTGCATTTTCTTTTGCAGATCTTCCTGGACAACCCAAATGATGAATTGATCAAACGTCTCATCTAAAAAGCCCCGTTCTCGCATGATGCTCTGGATTGCGTGGGAAAGGGTGAGCGCATCGCCTGCCAGAATAAAAGCGCCAGTTTGAGGGATAGGGTCAAAGTGAGCCGACTCGGCGTGAGGGGCATCGAAAAAGACACCCAATTTTAAATGGTTGAGATGTTGCATCTCATCCATGCTGTTAAATGCGAGAATTTCCGATCCATTTTTTAAAGAGCAGCACAGTTTTTCCCCATTTTCTGGAAAGTAAATGACTCCGTCAAGTTCAGAGGCATCCAACCATTTTTGGGCAACTTCCTGGTTGTGGTCCCGCGAGAAAAAGCCTCCAGCATCTACCATGTGCCGGACTTGGGCATATTTTTCCCTGTTTTGCCCAATGTGCTTAAAGAAATCGTGGCTGTTTTTGGGGAAGATATAATTCTGGTTTTTAGTCTTTGACGACTGTGCGATGACACTGGCTTCAAACAGATCGTCGTTTTTCAGCGCTTTTAATTGCTTGGGGTACGCGGTGGGATCAAGAGGTGTTGCTGAGAACGTGATGGAGGAGGAAAAGCCACCCATCAAATGAGAAGGCGAGGAAGTGAATTGCTCGCCGGAAAAACCCACTTTTGAGAGTACGAGCCATTTGAGATAATATTCCATCGCATCTGCATTTTTTGAAACAGATGCAAAGACTTTCTCTACCATCTTTTGATCTGTCAAATCGAGGGTATCCAATGTCAGCTCAGGTACCCACTTGGTGAACTCTAAATGAGTGGGTGTCTGCTTGTGTTTCAAGGCAATTTTCCGCTCTTGTAAATCCTGGGCTTTGAGTGTCTCCATAAAACCCTTGAACTGTTCCAGGTCAAGCCCTCTTTGCCAGCTCCCTTTGATGGTGAGGAGGAATGTGAGATAATGGTCTTTAAACTGGGCGTGGGAGGGTGTTTTGTGATAGGAAGGTGTGTCAATGCCTCCCTGCTCTTTTGAGCGGACGTGGTCTAGATCGGTTTTCATTTGCAAAAGCTGCTTCACAAGCGTTGTGAAAAAATAACGGGCGAGCAAAAGCAAAGCCTTCTCTTCTGCTGTTTTATTTGTCAGACAAGGGGGCTCACCTGCTTTTTTATCGATCCAGAAATTGATCAGAGAGGAGTGATCGTCTTTAGGGATATCTTGAAAGAATGTCTTCAAAATATGGTGTGCCAGCGTATTTTGAATGATCTGAATTTCATCTTTCTCTGGCTTTCCTTTGCCTATTTCTTTCGTTTGAGCCATCTTTGAGAGCTCTTTGCCATTTGAACAAATCAGTTTTTCCATCCCAAAAAGGGGTTTGGCTAAAGCCATGAGAAGCTTTTGTTCCAGACCTGTAAGCAGTATAAAATTCCCAAGCCCAAACATAGCCTGAGTCATCGGATCGAAGTTTCTGTGAGATTCATCTCCAAGCAAAAGCCCCCACTCCCGGAAAAATCCCAAAATATCTTGTAAAAGAGAGGCTGCCTTCTTATCTCCATGGATCAGAGCTGTAAAATAGTTGAGGCGCAAACAATACCAGGATTGGGGCGTTAAGATAAAAGCTTTGCCATTTTGTAAAGCAGCGTGAAACTGTTGAATGATCAGTTGTAGAGCTTTGACATCTAACTGAGCATTCATGTTGATCTCAAGTGTTTCCAGTTCAATGCCTAGTAGCCCGAGCGTTTTTTTCAAGTTTTGCCGGTCAAGGGGATACATCGCCTGGGTTGTCAGCACAAAAGGGACACGTCCATGACGGAGACTGCGCAAAATCATTAGCGGAACGAGATAGGAACTTTTGCCTCCTCCTGCAGGGGATTGGAAATGGCGGTTTTCACCCTTCTCAATACCCTCACAAATCCATTTATAGGCAATCACCTGCTCTTTGCGCGGGAGTTTATTCGTCTTGATCTGCATGTAGGCAATTTCAGGGTATTTTTCCGGTTCGTATAGAAATTCGTAGTTCAGCAGATTCAGGAGTTTTTGCTGGACGATAGGATCCTCCGGTTTGTCCAAAAGCTCAAGGGCTTCGCTGCACATAGAAGTGAGAACTAAAAGGTGGTAATAGCGGTGCACAGCGGACACGATCGCACAGATGTGGTTTTCCTTGAGCATGGGACGGTATTTTTTCAAAAAGGAGACCGAATTTGTTAAAAGAACCTTTCTCATCACCATTTCTGGAGTGATTACATAGGTTTGGCAAGCATTGAACCTTAAACGGAATTCACACTCTTCATGAAGTGAAATATCATTCTCAAAGGTATTGTAGGGATCATTGAGACACTTCAGAATATTTTTTTCTTCTGCGGCGTTTAAACTTTGATATTCTTTGAGCCGTTTTTCTAACTCGTCTTTGCTCGTCGTCCGATTTTTTTCCCGAAACGTGTAAGTGCTTGTTTTCTGGCTAGACAACTCTTTGAGGGCTGACTGGTATTTTTTAACGACCCCTTTTTCGAGGCTTTGATCCGACAAAAGGGACTCTTCAAAGAGCTTTTCATTTCCAAAATGAGAGGGGGCTGTACGTGCTTTAAAAAGGGCTTTACGGCAACTCTCAAAAGGTTTTTGTGTGATGTAAATGGATTCTGGCTCGTCCAGTTTCGAAGCTTCAATTGGACTTTTTTCGGGCAGGAAGAGGGTGATTTGCTTTTCGTAAGGGAAGCTTGCCAGCTTAGGTTCGGCTAATTTCAATTTTCTGGCTTTATCCAAGATAGCGTCAAACATCCATTCCCATTGAGTTTCATCTCTAAGATTAAGCGGCCACAGTGAAAAATGGAGAGGAAAAGAGCGCACATAGTAAAGAAGTGAAGCAAGCTCAATGCTGGCCGTATCTTTTTTGGCTGTGCGTAAAAGGGCGATCAGAGTGAAATCAAATGGGTGGACTTTACAATTTTGAGGAACGGCTCGTGCTTCTTGGTAAAGCTCTACAAAAAAGCGTTGACAATACGTTTCAGACACCTGATTAGGGCATGAAACAAAAACATCATCGCTCTTTTTTCCAAAGGGAAGATTATAGGAGCTTAGATGCTTCCATTGATCGGGGGGGATTACCTTCTGAAAGGCTGCAGGAGTGAGCGCAACTTCTTGGGGAATAAAGTCCACTTCTGCAGACCGGCTCTCAGAGAGGAGGAGTTCCATTCTCACTTTGAGAATTTTGGGAAGCTCAATCCCTTCACTTTCCAAACAGAGGAGAATGCGAAATTCTTCATCTTCGCTCAAGCGCCATGTGATTGGAATCCCATTTTGCTGATCATCTCCTGTAGCTCTTAAATAATTGACATACCATCCACAAGCCCATCGTAAAGGGAATTGAATCTTTTGTTTGAGATCATCCATTTTTTCGTATCCCAGGAATAAATGGAGATGATCGACCAAAAAGAGAACGATTTTTTGTGTAAATGCAAGCGAGAGGGGTGTTTGGTCATTTAGCCAGAAGAAAAGATTCAAAACCTCAAGAGCCGTTTCATCAAAGGGGAACAAGTGGAGCTCTTTAAGCTCTGAAATAGCTCTCTCATAATCGCCCCCTGCTTTGAGAAAATAGATCAAAAATAGCTTTTCTGAAAATGTGGCACACTTCAAGGGGGGATCTTTGCTTTCAAGATCAAATGTAAAATAGTTTTTTTTCTTTAAAGAG
>CAZPPS010000016.1:0-43665 GCA_964588495.1 uncultured bacterium
AATATGGTGGAAACAGTTCGTTTTGCCACTGCCTGTGCCTCCCGTGACTAAGATAGGCTCAGAGCCATTTTTAACCTGAATTTTGGGTTTAACAGATTAAGCAATCGAGAGATGTATTAATTTTTTAGATACAAAAAGACCTCTTTAGGAGTAAAACATTTTGTTTACCACAACTAAATGTTCCCAAAGAGGTCAAAAATGGATGATTTAACTGCTTTATTCTGCTCAGTAGATGATTTTTGGATGCTATTTGAAATAGAATGGAAAAAACATCTTTTAGGTCATAAAAAATCTAAGACAGGTCCCGATTCAGCACTAACAACCTCGGAAATGATGACGATCATCATTCTTTTTCACCAATCAAATTACCGAACATTTAAGCATTTTTACTCTTTTGTATGCCAACATTTGAGAAAGGAATTTCCCAAACTTATCAGTTAGTCGTTTTGTCTATCTTGGAAAAACACTTTTTGTTCCTATGTTTGCTTATCTACTCCATAGAAAAGGGTCAGTCACTGGAATTGCATTTGTAGATTCGACAACGATAGCGGTTTGTCATAATAAGCGAATAGCTCGAAACTGTGTATTCCGGGGATTGGCAAAAAGAGGGAAAAGCACAGCCGGTTGGTTTTATGGGTTTAAATTGCATCTGATTGTCAATGATCAAGGAGAAATCCTTTCTTTTCTCGTAACTCCAGGCAATGTCGCTGATGTTGCAGTAGTAGAAAAGCTGTCTAAAGGTATTGTAGGACAGCTTTTTGGAGATATGGGTTATATATCTGCCAAAGTTGGAAAAAGGCTTTTAGAACAAGGGCTCCATTTGTTTACAAATTTGAGATCAAACATGAAACAAAAACTATTGCCAATAAGAGAAAAAATTCTTCTAAGAAAGCGATTTATTATTGAAACGATAAATGATCAGTTAAAAAATATTTCACAAATAGAACATACGAGACATCGCAGCATAGGCAATTTTTTTGTAAACCTCCTTGGAGGTATTGCCGCCTACACGCATCAAGCCAAAAAGCCACGGCTAAAGTTTAAGAATTACGATAATTCATTGATCAGCAATATCTAAAACCCGAAACTCAGGTTAACTACTTTATTTCCAGGATCGCAGGCGGCAGGGTGGGCAAGATAATTCTATCCTATCCCCTACCCTGCAGCGAATCTATCCTGTTCATCCTGTTATTTTTACGGAGTCAGTCAATTGGGCAGGGTTTGACGTTCCAGATCTCGGAAGCATAATCATGGATGGTCCGGTCGCTGGAGAATTTGCCTGAGGCTGCGATGTTGAGGACCGCCTTGGAGGCCCAGACTTTGGGGTTGGCGTAGAGGGTACAGAGTTTCTGGTCTGCCTGGAGATAGGATTTAAGATCGGCAAGGTGCAGGTATTTCTCGTTAGGAGATAGGAGCATGCTATAGAGCGGGATAAAGGCGTTGGGCTCATTTTGGCTAAAATAGTTGGAGGCGATGAGCTCAAGGGCAGCGCGCGTCTCTTCTTCGTGCTCATAGTGCCAATAAGGACTGTACCAGTTCAGGGTTTGGGTTGCCTGTTCTGCTGAGAGACCAAAAAGGGAGAAGTTTTCCTCGCCCGCCTCCTCTGCCATCTCAATTGTGGCTCCATCCCGCGTTCCTAGTGTGAGCGCTCCATTCATCATGAATTTCATGTTGCTTGTGCCGCTGGCTTCATAGCCGGCAGTTGATATCTGGTTGGAGATGTCTGTGGCCGGAATCAGTTTCTCAGCGAGGGAAACCGAATAATCGGGAATGAAAAAGACCTTCATTTTCCCCTGAATTGTGGGATCGTTATTGATCGTTCCTGCGAGATTATTGAGAAACTTGATCGTCAGCTTGGCAAAGTCATAGGCAGGCGCTGCTTTTCCTGCGAAGAAAAAAGTGCGGGGAAGAACATTCAGGTTGGGATTTGCCTTCAGCCGGTTATAGAGGACAATAATGCGAAGGGCATTGAGCAGTTGCCGCTTGTATTCATGGATCCGCTTGACCTGACAATCAAAAATGGTGAACGGATCGGCAATTTGCCCTGTTTTCTCTTTCAACCACTTGCAAAAAGTTTGTTTTGCCTGCAGTTTGGCATCCAAAAAGAGCTCACAAAATCTTGGAGCGTTTGCCAAAGGCTTGAGGTGTTTGAGCTGTGTTAAATCTTTAACCCACTCATCGCCGATCGCATCCGTGATGAGCTTGGCAAGGGGCGGATTTGCCACGAGCAGCCAGCGCCGTTGCGTCACACCGTTTGTCTTATTATTGAAACGCTCGGGAAAAACTTCGGCCATCTCTTTTAAGGTTTTTTTCTGTAGAAGCTCCGAATGGATTTTGGCAACTCCATTTGTGCTGTGAGAGCCGACAACTGCAAGATTTGCCATCCGCACACTTCTCCCCTCATTTTCATCAATGAGGCTTAAATGTTGGATCTTTTCAAGATCATCAGGAAATTTTTTGCGCACATCCTCTAGAAAATGGGTGTTGATCTCGTAGATAATCTCCAAAAGGCGGGGTTGTAAAAGGGTAAACCATCTCACTGGCCAAGTCTCCAAGGCCTCTGGAAGTAACGTGTGGTTGGTGTAAGCTAATGTTTTTTGGGTAATCGTCCACGCCTCATCCCAGGAAAGTTTGGCCTCGTCGAGCAGAATGCGCATCAGTTCGGGAACAGCAAGGGCTGGATGGGTATCATTCATCTGGATGGCCACTTTTTCAGGAAATGTGCTCCAATCCTTGTTCAATTTGCGGAAACGTCTCACAATGTCTCCCAAAGAGCAGGCTACAAGGAAATATTCCTGCACAAATCGGAGGGCCTGGCCGAGCATTGTCCGGTCATCGGGATAAAGAACCCGTGTGATTGTCTCTGCAGTGAGCCTTTCAGCTATCGCCCCCACAAAATTGCCTGCGCCAAATTTTTGGAAATCAAAAAAATTGGGAACTGCTGCTGCAAAAAGGCGTAACGTATTGATCGTTTCCCCTCCAAAACCCACGACGGGGCGGTCATAAGGGACTCCTAAAAGGGTCGACTCTTTGCCCGCAATACTTACAAGCTTCCCATTATGGATCTCAAACGAGCAGTTGAGGTGGATCTCCACACTCTCTTCAAGCCGTTTAATCTCCCAAGGATCGGGTTTATTGAGCCAATTATCAGGCAGCTCGACTTGCCACCCATTCTCAATCTCTTGCTTGAAAATTCCATATTCATAGCGGAGCCCATAGCCCATCGCAGGAAGCTTTAAAGTGGCCATCGAATCCAAAAAGCAGGCAGCCAGCCTTCCAAGCCCCCCATTTCCAAGTCCAGCGTCGGGCTCACTCTCCAAAATACTGACCCAATCAAGATCCTTCTTTTCGATAGCCTCTTTGATAATCGGATCGATCATGAGATTCGTAATGTTATTGGCAAGAGATCTTCCAATCAGATATTCCATAGAAAGGTAGTAGACTCGTTTTGGATTTTTCTCATTGTAGAGCTTTTCGGTTTTAATCCAGCGTTGAGACAGAAGATCACGCACAGAGTGGGCAATGGCTTCGTATCTTTCCCGCGCTCCCACCAACGATCTCTCCTTGATGGTGTCAAAAGTTAAATGCCGCTCATAAGAGGCGTTGCTATCTCCCGAAAAATGGACAGGCCCACATTCATATTGTTTGAGCAGCTTCTCTTTCTTCACTTTTGTCGCCATAAAACCCTTTAGCTAATTTAACGGCATTATGACTCTAAAATATATAATTTCAATTTTAATTATTGGGCCTTAAGACACAAATCGTTATAATTTCTTCCATGCTAAGGCCTGTTTGCGATTCTTCCTGCAACAAATTTTTTAAACGCTTTGATTCCCCTACTTTAAAAACAGGTTGTATCACAGCACTTGCCTTGGTTGCCATCGGATTGATTACCGTTGGAAGCTTAGGGATTGTAGCCGCTCTCAACCCGAGCGCATGGGCTGTATTGTCAAATCTTGGCATGCATACAAGCGTAAGCCTGCTAGCTGCCGGAACGGTCTCCCTTTTTGTAGCCGCTTTCCTTCGCTGGCTCTGTGGCCGTCCCTCTCCCTCCCAAGATGTTTTTGAACTGAAAACTGTAAAATTTGTTGAGTCGCCTACGCGTCGTGGCAGTCATGCAAGTCCTGATTATACTCCCTATAAACCTCCACGACCAGCTGATTGGGAACAACAACAATTTAAGGAAAATACATATGATTGACCCTGTCACAAATTCTTGTTCCATTTATTCTTGCTTCGATTCTCCTGCCAAAAAAGCAGCTTTGATCACAACACTAGTCCTTGCCGCGATTGGTTTGTTGAGTATCGGTACTTTAGGATTGTTTGCCTCTCTTAATCCCGGGTCTTTGGTGGTTTTAGAAAATCTGGGAACCTTCGGTAGCGCCGGCCTTTTGGCTGTCGGGATAGTTGCCCTCTGTGCAGCAAGCGCGCTGAACGTCGTGTTTTGCAAACCAGGCCCAGCCCGTAAACTCCCTGAGCCCCCCCCAAGGCATCCAATGTATTAGTTCCCGTTGCTCCCGATAATGTTTTACGATCTGAAAAGGAAAAGCCCCAGTTCCAGGCAACTCACTTCGTTTTAGAATACAAAAAAAAGGATTGGAGCGCTTTTGATAAACCGGCTCCTCGTCTTTCCGACGGGAATATAGATACAACAGAACATGAAAAACAAAACAAAGCCCTCCTTGATAAACAAACAGAGGTTTGTAAGCCTATCTACGATCAGTTGCTTACAATTTATCCAGATGACAAAGATATTCCCGCCATCTATGGTCGCCCCGGCTTCCTCTCCAGGGAATTTAAACTCCTTCTTTTAACTGACACTGAATTTTTAGATCTTCCCCTTGAAAACCTTGTAGGCTCCACTTGGATGAATATTGTTTTATCTCGACTCTCCTTGCTTGATAAAAAGGGGCATCTTTATGAAGCGAGATCCGTTGATACGATCAATGACCTCAGGATGTGCAAACAGATCCCTAAAATGCTCGAATGGATCCAACAAGATGCCGATTATGCCTGCCTTTTCAGCGCCTCTCAACTAGCCGAGCTCCTTTCAGAACCTGGCTACATTTCCAACCAAGCCCTGATCGATGCTGTTTTGCCAAAAGTTAACCTCACAGCAGCCATTCGATACACCAAAGAGCGCCTTGCCCAATTGTACGAAATGCCACACATGCGACCTCTTTTGGCCCTACTTCCCCCCTCTCACCTACGTCTTTTGCCCGCCGCTTTCTTTGCCAGCCCCCACTGGAAATGGACAGAAGAGAATGTTGTGCAAGTGCTCTTAACGGATGACCCAGCACAGGAAAACGCAGACGCCATTGCGGACACATTGACTATCGATCAAATCCTCTCATTTGCAAACAAATGGAGCACAGGCGATCTCCCCCTTTTTTCTAAAAAGCATCTCGATCCCAACTTTCCCTGGAATGTGTTTGTGTCAAAAGGTAGATTTGGCAGCTGGCTGAAAGAGCAACACGACCTCTTTCTTAAAATCTGGCCCCGTATCGACTGGGAACTTTTTGTCAGTACGCATCAATATGAGTGTGCCAGCCTATTTAGCACTTATGGGACACACAACAGTTGTACGGCTAGAATTAACCTCGAAGAAAAAATAAAGGCGCTTCCCATCGAAACCGTTGTCACATTAGCCCCAATTTGGGAGCCCAAGCATTTGCCCTATTTTTCCCCAGCAATCCTTAAAGATGAAAAATTTCCATGGAAAGGGCTGGTTAACCAAGAACATCTTGGCCATTCTCTGAAAGCAATTAAAGAGAACTTGACTGGGATTCATTTTCCGTGGGCAGATCTTAAGCAAGTGGACGCGGACATCCTATTTGCGCTGGATCCATTAAAAAAAGCTCCCCACCCTCTGGAATATCTGGACATTGACGCTCTTCGCCAAGTTGTCGCATGCAAACACATTTCTTATGAGCATCTTGACTATGTCGGCGACAAACACCTTGCTAACGAAAAATTCCCTTGGGAAGCCTTTTTCACAAACCAGAGCTTTTATTATTGGCTAAAAACAAATTTCCAATGGATCCCTCAAGTTCCCTTGGTTGATTTTGCCCGCCAAAACCCTACCGGCTTCAACAAAGTGTTCGATTTTCCAGGCACATATAATGCTGAGGTACGACCACTCCTCCGGTTGATTCCTAAACAGCAACTGGAACCATTGAGGGAAATGGGCGCTTTGCAACAAAAGCATTTCAATCTTTTACAAATGGACTCTAAGTAGGTGCAACAAATTACAGAGTCTATAGGAATCTCTATAATCAGAATCTAAAAACTAGCGCTATTCTAATTTTTTAGAATAGCGCACCCAATTTTCAGTCACTATTCAAATGGTTTAGAATAACGATACTTGAAAAAAGGGCAGAGCCATGTGGCAATGAGAACGCTTAAGACTTTATAAATAAAGACGAAGAGGAGATTTTGACAGATATAGAGCCTATAGAAATACTCTATAATCAGCGTTCAAAGCCTTGGCTAACCTCTTGGCAATTTCTTTTCCAATAGGTCTTTTATTGTTCTCCATTTCACTGATATGATGAGGTGAGACATTAATGAGCTCTGCAAGCTGTTTTTGAGTAAGGTTTTCCCGAGCACGTAAACCTCGCAATGCAAGCCCCGATTCTCCATACTTGGCAATCTCTTTTTTGAAGACCTCTCTCCAGGGAGTAGCGTCCTTATCACGCTGCTTTTGCTTTGTTTGATTTTTAATAGGGTGCGTCTTCATGTGTGCCGACATAAAAAATTTCTATGATTTTAAGTTTTTTATCTTCAACAGACCAACAGGCTACATAAGTGGGACGTCCTTTCTTCAAATGGCAATGGTAAGCATTGGGAGGAATTTTCTTTTTAATCTTCCCAAGGTCACCAAAATTAGGCCAATTTTTCTGGATAGGCCCTGCTATTTCAAGCTCCCGAACCAAAAAAGCCAACGCCTCCTTGATTTTAGAGGGTAGTTTTTCTTTTTTCCTTTTAGCAGAAGGAGCAAAATCTACTTCCCAAGTCACCTTATGTCTGCCTTTTTATGTTAACAAAAAATACCAATCATTGGTAGGCAATTCTAGGGGATATGACATTTTTTTAGAAAAAGATTTTTTATCTGTTACAAAGAAACTCTGCGTAGGCGGAGGGCGTTCCAGATGACGGAGACGGAGCTGAGGGCCATGGCGGCGCTTGCGATCATGGGGCTTAAGAGGATTTTGAAAAAGGGGTAGAGAATGCCTGCAGCAATGGGGACGCTTAAGACGTTATAGATAAAAGCAAAGAGGAGATTTTGACGGATATTGCGCGTGACCGCTTGAGCTAGACCGCGTGCGCGGGAAATGCCGCGCAGATCTCCTTTGACCAAAGTGATGGGAGCGCTCTCTAGCGCCACATCGGTCCCTGTTCCCATCGCAATTCCAATATCGGCAGCAGCAAGAGCAGGAGCATCATTGATCCCATCTCCTGCCATGGCCACAATATGTCCTTGAGACTGGAGCTCTTTGACAATCCGGTTTTTATCTTCGGGCAACACTTCCGATTCGATCCTGTCAATTTTAAGCTCTTTGCCAATGGCTGCGGCTGTTGACTGGTTATCTCCTGTCAGCATCACCACATCGATCTTTTGAGCGTGCAACTGCTCAATGGCCTCGTAGCTGGATGCTTTGACTGTATCGGAAAGGGCTAAAAAGCCGGCGGGCGCTTGGTTGATGGCCACATAAAGGACTGTTTGCCCTTCAACTTCTTGCTGATTCAATTGAATACCCAGCTCTTGCATCAACTTTGGATTGCCGATCGCAAGTTTTTTTCCCGAAACTTCTCCTATGATCCCTTTGCCTGTAAAAGATTTGAAATTCTCCGTTTTTTGAAGGGTAAGTCCCCGTTCTTTGGCCTTTGCCACAATCGCAGTCGAGAGAGGATGCTCGCTGACCTGCTCAAGACTTGCCACAAGTTCTAAAAGCTCATTTTCGCTGTAGGGCGCCTCGGCAAAAATCTGGTTGAGTCGTACCTTTCCTTCGGTCAAGGTCCCCGTTTTATCCACAACAACGGTATCGGCTTTTGCCATTTGCTCAAAAGCTTCGGCGTTTTTAATGAGAATGCCCATACCAGCACCTTTACCCACGCCCACCATAATGGACATAGGAGTGGCAAGACCTAATGCACAAGGGCAGGCAATGATCAAGACAGAAACGGCGTTGATCAAAGCATAGGCAAACGAGGGCCCAACCATCCACCAGACAACAAAGGTGATCAATGCCACAAGGATGATGATAGGGACAAACCAGGAGGCGATCTTGTCGACCAGTTTCTGAATGGGGGCTCGGCTCCCTTGGGCTTCACTGACCATTTGAACTATACGAGCCAAAAGGGTGTCATTCCCCACTTTGTCAGCCCGCATGAGAAAGCTGCCTGAACCATTGAGGGTTGCCCCTGTTACTTTGGCGCCCATCTCTTTTTCTACAGGAAGGGACTCCCCTGTGATCATCGACTCATCGACAACGCTGGAACCTTCAACAATTTTTCCATCAACGGGCACTTTTTCCCCAGGCCTGACCCGCAAAATGTCCCCAACCTTAACTTCGGCAAGAGCCACTTTCTTTTCGCTGCGGTCAACCACCACCGTTGCCATTTCCGGAGACAATTTCAGCAAATCCTTAATCGCACTACTCGTCTTAGCCCGAGCTCTAAGCTCCAGAATCTGCCCCAAAATGACCAAAACAGTGATAACAGCTGCCGCCTCAAAGTAAAGGCCAATTCCGCCCTGTCTAAAGGAATCGGGAAAAACTCCCGGAAATAAAACCGCCACAGCGCTATAAATATAGGCAACTAACACGCCTAAAGCAATCAACGTGAACATATTAAGCGATTTAATTCCCCTTCGGAAAAAGAAAGACCCGCAATAAAACACAACAGGCGTTGCAAGCGCCAACTGGATCAACCCATAAACCCGCAAATGGGTCACCATC
The DNA here is from genome assembly GCA_964588495.1 of uncultured bacterium. Taxonomy (GTDB): domain Bacteria; phylum Chlamydiota; class Chlamydiia; order Chlamydiales; family JAAKFR01; genus CAVPKN01. The sequence goes on from CAZPPS010000016.1 coordinate 8,961, forward strand.
GCTAGCACAAAAATGGGAATCGTCAAAAGCACCGCAATCCAAAACCTGCGGGTCATGTCCTTCAGCTCAAAATTCTCCTCATCCCCAGCACTCTCCAAACTCATCCCACAAATGGGACAAAACCCAGGCTTATTTTGCTTTACCTGCGGATGCATCGGACACGTATAAATCGGCATACTCCCACCCAAGCAACCGCCGTGCCATCCAAAAAATTTTTAATCAATCTTAACAAAAAATTAACATCTATAGCGTATAATTATTTTTGTAATTTAATCACAATTAAGAAGTTATGGCAATCAATACAGAGCAGCTCAATTTTATTTATGTATGCCCAAACTTTGAAGAAGACCCTGTTAACCGCCTAAAGCACGGTTATTTGCCCCCTAAGAATGAATGTCTCATAAACCCGAGCCACAGCACACTAACCTCAATTGTTTTAGGAACGCTTATTGTATGCGCTGGCATTGTGGCAGCTAACTTACTCGCCATACCCCACGCCTATCAATGGATTGGTTGGACGGCGCTTTCCCTGACCGGAGGCTCAAGCCTTGCTTACCTTACCTACCGGAAACTCCTCCAAAAACCTGAGGATAAGCTCGATGCCGAAGGCGCTGACCCCGGCCTCGGGAGCAGCGAGATTCCACGCTGTTCCGGAGATATGGACTTCCAATCGACCTAATTGTGCCAGATTTAAGAAACTAAGCTGTAGATTATTTTTAGCCTATCCAAGATATCTCTATATTGTATATTTTTTAGACCCAATGTTTTTAAGTCGATATGATTGTTTTCATTTTTTTGCAAAAACTGCACCAAGTCACTTTTTATTTGTTCAGGAAGAATGATAGAGTCATCGATTGAAAGCAGCTGATGAAGGCGTAAAATATCGTTTTTATGCTTTTTTATATCATTAGAATTCACAACAGACTCATTTCTTAACCTTTCATAGGTAAGTTCAAGCCATGCTTTTGCCTTAAGGGGAATCAGATGCGCGGCCCCAATTGTAGGTAATCCATTGATTTCAATCTTCCCAGCATGAATAAAATCGTAATAGATATCATTGAGCAAGATTGCCGACAGGCTAGTTTTTGATTCATGGATTGGAATGGATGTCAATTTTTCCCTATGCTCCAATTTTATGGCATCGGGAACGCGGGAAAAAAGCTCCAACATAAAAGGGAAATCATTATTGGATGGATCAAAAAAACGATAAAAGACCACCCTTCCGGTACTTTTTTGACGATTTTGATACTGCCCCTTTTTAATAAATTCCTTGAAGGCAACAACAAATTCTTCATTAAGCGCCTCAATACACAGAACAATATCCAGATCTTTGGTGGCTCGAAATGGAAGCCCAGCCTCTTCCATTGCGAGCGTACAAGCAGTCCCTCCAATCAAAACATATTGGTCCTGAAAATTGGCAAAATGTTTTCTAAATAATTCTAAACCTCTTACCACTTATTCTGCTCCATTAACTCTTCTATTGCGGCTTCAATACGTTCATCGCTTGACTCTCTTAGACTCAAAAAAAGTGAAAAGGGGTCAATTTTGCCCTCTACCGAAAAAAGACTGGGGTCGTAATGCCAAATTTCTAACTCAAAATCAGCTTCATCTGAATGTGAATGATAAAACCCTTTTGGCTTATTTTTCTTAAACTCTTCTGAACCAATTGCATATGACGGCAACCTCGGTGAGTTAATCATTGTCTTTTCTGATAAGGCGCTTATGCCAGACAAGGGGAGGTGTGGCATTTTCATTCCAGGCCATACCTTCATGTATTCACGAGCTTTAATTGGACTGCGTAACATATCTTTTGTCTGTTCCCACAAATCTTTTTTGCTCTCTTCAAAGACCCAATACCTTTCCCTTCCCACATGGATAAATTTACCAATCCCTTCTGTTTCAAGCTCATTAAACGCTCTTGTCATTGTCATTATGGAATAAGATAAGGCAGCTGCCAATTCAGAAGGAGTCATTTTTTCAATTTTTTCTTTAAGCAGCGTCCATATTAATACGACTTGTGTAGCGGGACTAAACAAGGATTTATGAATCTGTTGCTGTTTAAAATGTTCAGATAAATAAATTCCAAGATCAGGAATAAATATCTGATTTTTAGGGATAATAAATGGGATACGCTGCTCAATCAATCGCCTGCGTGCATAACTTGAAATTACATTAGCTACATAGATATATGGCAAATCGCTTTTCTGTCTTACCTGCTCGCATGTTTTTTTAATTTGATTTGGAGTTAACTCAATATTCTCTTTTAAAAATAGGAGTAAATAAGTTTGATTGAGGATAGTCATTTTCAAAAAAGAAAAAGTCTCTAGCAAAAAGAACGGTAGCTTATTCTGTTCTTGCCACGGCTGAATTGAAGCTTCTATCCCAAAGATCTCGGCGATATATTTTTTTAACCCTTCACTCATTTTCTGTAGTCTATATTAACATGGTTTTTTCATATTAACATACCGCATGTTAAGATTCAATTTTGGACGTTAATATCTTAAATTTAAAAACCTGAGGATAAGCTCGATGCCGAAGGCGGTGACGCCGGCCTCGGGAGCAGCGAGATTCCACGCTGTGCCCGAGATGTCGATGTGGGCCCAAGGGAGATGGGGATCGACAAACGCGCGCAGGAATTCGGCGGCAGCTGAGCTTCCTCCGTAGCGAAAAACTCCAGCATTCTTTAGATCGGCGATCTTTGAACGGATTTGGGCTGCGTAATAGTCTCCAAGAGGAAGAGGCCATAATTTTTCCCCAGAAGCCTCCCCTGCTTTGATTAACTGCTCTGACAAGTGCAGGTTGTTGCAAAAAAGGCCTGCGTATTCGTGCCCTAAAGCTCCAAAGGTCTCTAAAGTGAGTGTTCCAAAATCAATTAAAGCCTTGGGAGAGTAGTGCTTCTGCACATAGCTGATTCCATCGGCAAGGGCAAGCCTTCCTTCACAATCTGTATCGACAATCTCAACCGTTTTCCCCCCAAGAGTGTGGATCACATCGCCCGGCTTGAGCGCGCAGCCGTCGGGCATGTTTTCGGCTAGAACTGCAACCCCCACAATATGAACGGGTAATTTGAGTTTGGAGACACAATCCATAACGCCAATAACAACGCCTGCCCCCGCCTTATCCCATTTCATAAACTCCAAATGGGAAGTTTTTAGATTAATCCCCCCCGCATCAAAGCAAATCCCTTTTCCCACAAGTGCAAGAGGGTCCTCTTCTGCCCCCTTCCATTGCATAACAACCATCTTAGGAGAGTTGGGACTCCCCTGACCCACTGCTAAAAGAGCCGAAGCACCGATTTCTTGAAGCTCTTTTTCATCGAGGACAGTGACAGAAACTCCCTGGCTCCGAAGCGCCAAACATTTTTCGGCCACGACCTGTGGGGGCATCCAATTGGCAGGAGCCTCGATGATCGATTTGGCAAAACAGATCCCCTCATAGATGGAGAGATTTTTTTGAAAATCCTTTTGAGCCTTTTCTGGATCGGAACATAAAAATACGATCTCCTCGGCTTCCACATTCTGTTTGAGCAAATAGAAGGCAAGCTCTTCGGCTGCTTCCCCTTCAAAAGCAACAGCGATTTTCTTGTCGGCAGCAAACTGTTTGATCTCCTCCTTTTTCGTGACAAGGGCCACTTTTGGGATGTGCCAAAAGCCGTTAGTTGTCATTAAAAGGGGCCGAGCAAACTTTTGACGATTAAAAGAGAGCGCCCCTTTAAGGATCCGATCGATCTCGTTTTGAACCTCTGGATGGCAGACAATGAATGTGTCAGCTTCCATTTTTTCAAATGAGTCAACAAACGCTATTTTTTTCATTGGAAAACCTTTTCATTAAAAGTTGCATCGCAAGGCCGCTGAGGAGCATCAAAGCTGCTACCACCCCAAATCCTGTACCATAGATTTGTAAAGAAAGCGAGCGCTCATCAATCGCCACCATTTTGCTCAGCTGCCCACTCAGCTGGTAGGCAAGGGAAAAGGCAATCGGAACAAGTCCCATCACCATCCCAGGGCTCCCTCTCAAGGCAAGCTCAGAGGTGCGGCTCAACACAAGGGGGCCGATCATCAGCTCGGCAATTGAGATCATAGCCACAGTCCCCATGACCCCGAAAATGGAACAGTTCAATCCCGCCAGACACAAAAGTGCCAGAAGCCCAAACGAAACAGCCGTCACGGCAAATGGGGTGATCATCTGGGTTGTTTTTCTTGCAACCAGAGCTCCGAAGAGCAATATCACAATCGGATTGATGCCTGTGACAAAAGAGCTCGGAATTGTCCACCCAAAGAGTGTCCTTTCAGTCTCCCTTTCTGCAAAAAGGACCAGCGAGGAGCAGATTTGATCTTCAACTGCAAAGAAAAGGATCAACGCCGCGAGCAAAATAAAAAGGGTGTAGACTTGTTTTTTGGCCCATCTGACATCTTTGAGTAAACGGACCCCAAAAAAAAGCAAGATCCCAACTGTTAACCAGGGCAAAAATAGGAGCACATAGTTTTCGGCAAAAAGGGCTCCTGCTGCCACAATAAAAAGGGACACAGAAGCAATACCTGCAATCCCCATTTTTTTAGGCGTTCTTGTTTCCAAATAGCTTAAGCGATTGCGGCAGAGAAACAGAGCTAAACAGCCAATGACCATGCCGCTGGCTGCCACTAAAAATCCGAGACGAAAACTAAAACGTACCGCTATCAGTCCGCAGATCACCGTCGCAATCAATGCCCCGAGATTTTGCATCATGTAAAAAATGGTAAATCCTTTTTTCCGATTGGGATCATCCTCTTTTTTATAGTTTAAAGCTAAAAGGGCGGTGATGTTTCCCGAAAACAGGCTGGCCCCTGCAATGACCAGCCCCATCGATACAAAAAGAAGATTTTCAAAAATCAAAAGGCAATAGCCCAGAGACAAAAGACAGCCTCCCCATAACATCCCTTTTTTCAGGCCCAGATAGCGGTCTGCAATCAGACCGCCAAAAATCCCACCCAGCTCGCACAAGCCGCAAAATACCGCATTGATCCCAAATGCGCGGGCATCGGAATAGTGCAGTTTTTGCACCAAATAGAGGACTAAAAGAGTGCGTACTCCGAAATGGCTGAAAAATTTGCAAAGCTGCGCAAACGAGAGCAGTGTCAAGGTCTTCATTTCTTACCTCTGAGGTTTTTGAGGGTGTCTAAATAGACATGATCCAATTGGAATGCATGTCCTATTTTTAGACTTCTCTCCTTGAAAGTATTGATTTCGCAAAGAGCTTTGTCCACCTTGATATCTTCCAACGTGGATTTTGGCTCATAGGGGGCCTCATTAGCCGCTTGTGCCAAAACGATATTAGAAAATCCATGCTCGATTAAAAGCTCTTCCATCTTTTGTTTGTCTACATTGACCACCGCTTCAAAGATAACAACCGATTCTGTTGTAGACAACAATGCACATGCCTCATCTGGCAATACTTCAAACTCGGCTCCGCAACTTTTGGGCTGCAATAACAGATGAAACGACCGAACGCCTTTCAGAGCGACAAGCGCCTCCTCTTCTCTTAAGCGAATCAGCACCGTTTTTACTTCGTAGAAGAGACAGCCAAAGGTTTTAGATTCATAGATGGGATCAGGAGTGTACACATGTGTGTGTTCTTCTGAAAGCATCAGAATCATGAGCTCTTTCTCCTCATTCCCAAGAGTGGAAATCTGAGCAGCCTCCTCTCTGAGATACACAAGAGAGAGGATCGAAAGCGTTTTTTGATTCTCTTCGACGATTTTGTGTCGCTTGCATGCATCTAGCTTTCCAATTCCATTTGAGAGTTTCGAGAGTTTGCTCATATCACTTTTTGTCATGACAACGCCATTTGAAAGTGTCTCATAAGGAGTCCTAAGGACCGCTGACACATGGCAGTGAACCAAAAACTCCATCTCCTGTGAAATCATGAGACCTCCAAACTGCTCACGAATGAATGTAGAGCTGCTGCATTTTTTTGGCTTGTCATTTCCCTGCCTGTTATTCAACAGCTTTTTGATGGCCTCCCCAGATTTCTTAAGAGATTCACATTCAGCTTTTAAATCGATCTGTTTCAAACGCCGATTCACAAGGGCACGATTCTGACACCCTCCATCTCCCGGATTGGCATCATCTGTGCCCCCCTTTTCCAGTGTATTGATAGCTCTCAATAGAGAATTGATCATGTAAGTGGCCACAGCACACATGACCCCTTCTCCCAACTTTTTTTCCTCATCTTCTGCTTGTAAACCCTCTATAATCTGCGTGGGCAAAAGAGATGACATTAATAAGACCTTAGACATTTTTTTTAATTCCTAAATAAAAATTATTTTAAAAACAATCCCGTTTCATTCAGACTTACCTGACGAAATCAGAAAATTAATTATTGTTTATTAAAGATTTAAGGTCGGCTTAGCGCCAATAACGATAAAAAGAAAAGAAGGAAAAGAAGTGGGGAGAAGCTGTTGAAATGTGGAGATTACATGCTGTGCGACAACATGGCATTTTTAATTTTATTCTTGTATTCATGAGACACCTCTATTTTGTTTTGGTTTCTGTTTTGTAAAAAAAATCTGATACGAAATGAAAAAAATAAGAACTCTGGCTATTGCCAGAAATAAAAATAAGAAAAGAAGTTTTGATAAGAAAAATTGGTCATTTTAGCTAACCGTACAAAATATGAGTTCATTTTACCGTTACTTCCAAAAAATAGGCAAGACAAAAAACGACACGGCTAAACGAAGTGCTAAGTGCTATAGCCCCCCCCCCCGTCTCCCCTAAATAATTTATTCCAAATAGTTGTGAATCAAAAATATAATACATTTTTTCTCTCTGCGTCCTCTGCGCCTCTGCGGCTTTCAAAACCTGAGAAAAGTTTGCGTCAATCAAGTTTGTGAGCTCATTTTAAAACCGCAGAGGCGCTGAGAGAGAGATAGAAGACATTTTGTTATTTCTCGGTAGGGGCGACACCGTCCCCAATCGACATTTTTGCATTTTGGGGCCGGTTTAAACCTTCCAATTCCGGCACAAATTGACATTTTTGCATTTTTTGTGCCAGAATGTGGCTTATGTGACTAAAGAACTCCCCTTTGTTGGCCGTCAAAATGAACTCAAAAAACTCCAGGAAATCGCCTCCAATAGGGTTGCCAACCTCATCGTCCTAAAGGGACGTCGAAGAATCGGCAAAACAAGACTTGCAGAAGAGTTTGGCAAAAAATACCGAACACTTATTTTTACAGGCCTCCCTCCCACTCAAGAGGTTTCTGCCCAAATACAAAGGGAGAATTTTGCCAGTCAGCTGAGCCGGCAGCTACAGATTCCCACCCCAAGAGCAAATGATTGGAATGACCTCTTTTGGGCCTTAGCCCATTACACAAGCAAAGGGAAGGTGCTCATCGTATCAGCCCCTACGAGAAATTTAAGTTACTAGCTGTCACAGGCGGTGTGCCTCGCTATCTTGAAGAAATCAATCCTACCCTCTCGTCTAAGGAAAATATTCGGCGTCTTTGTTTCCAAAGTGGTGGATTGCTCGTCAATGAATATCAACGGATTTTCTCCGATCTTTTTCACAAGCACGGGCCGCTCTATAGCAAAATTGTGGCACGTTTAGCCGATGGCGCTTGCCATCAGGAGGATATACGGAAATCTCTGAACATAGAACGTGGGGGGAGGCTAACGGAGTACGTTTATGATCTGGAAACTGCCGGTTTTATCAGCCAGGATAACACGTGGAATATCAAGACCTGCACTGTCTCCAAGCTACGAAAATACCGACTAAAGGACAATTACATCCGATTTTATCTCAAATATATAGAACCTAATCTCTCTAATATTCAACAAGACAGATATCAGATCAATGCAGCCGCTTGGCCTTCCATATTTGGCCTCCAATTTGAAAATTTGGTCCTCAGCAATCGGCAAAAAATTCTAGAGCTTCTGCATATCGACCCTCATCACGTTGTCTGGGACAATCCCTGGTTTCAAGAGGCAACAAAGAGATATCCCGGCTGCCAGATCGATTACCTCATCCAGACTAAAGACTGTATATTATACCTTTGTGAGATCAAGTTTTCTCAAAATCCCATAGGTCCTGCAGTAATCAAACAAGTGGAGAAAAAAATGAACGCACTCCTGCTCCCGAAAGGTTTCTCCATTCGCCCCGTATTAATCCATGTCAACGGGGTCAGCGATCAGCTGCGTGCCCAAGAATTTTTCTCCTACACCCTCGATTTCAGCAAGCTGCTTCATCACTAACTCACAAGGAGAAGCTGCAGGCTTTTGATGTCTTAGAAGAGCTGGCTCAGTTTTTCGGTTCAGGTTTACATTTCTCGTACTTTCGGTACCTCGCGGTATAACCGAAAGCAGCACATTCAGCATCAAATTTTTCCCTATATGGTTCGGTCTAAATGGGGGTCGTTCCAAACTTGATAAACGTTAAATTACCCCCCCCTACATATCCTCTTATTTATCAGTTTTGGACTTGGAAAAATTGGCTAATGCTTTGTCTCCTTCCTCCAAAAAATTGGAAATATCGGCAAAGTCGATGGCAATGTGATCGGGTCTCTCTGTGACTTGAATTTGACCCGCTGTCCCCTTTCCGGCATGCTGTTTTAAATTTGCTGTTAGAGATGCTAGTTTATCTGCATACATTCCAAGATTTTCTACCTCTTTTCCAAAATGACCAGCTGAAATTTCAAAATTGTGCGTAGAATTTTCAAGTTGATTCCCAAAATCTACGAAAATATTTTGAGACTCTTGTGCAGCTCGTTCGAATGCATCAATTTCAAAGGCAAGCTTTTTCACATTTTTATGCAGCTCGGAATTCTCTTGATGTAAGCGTCTTGTTTGTTCTTTTAAACTGACAATCAATGCCTGAAAATCAGGAGGAGAGAATGTATAGAGACAAACACCCCCTGCCACTGCAACAACCGCTATACTACCTGCAACTGTCCCCAATAACCATGCAGGGAGAGTGACATTAATCAAAGGATTCACAAATTCGTAAATCGCAACACCTGTACCTGCAACAGAAAGACCCAGTAATCCATTTCTGACACCGTTTAGAATGAATCTGCCGTTCCATTCCACAATTTGGTGTATTTTTTCCTGTGTATAATCGGCAATGAAATCCGTGGCTCCGTAACTATCCTGTATAGACACAATTGCTCCGTGTATATTTAAACTTTAGAATGTAGAAGAGCACTTTGCTGCTCAAGCTCAGAGATTCGCTGCTCTTGCCGGATATTTTGCTCCTTAAGCTCAGCATTTTCCTGAGCTAGCGATTCAGCATGTTGACGCCATTTGGAACTATATTCCATTAATTTAGGGATTGCTTCTTGCATCTGAGAATTTTCATTTATTATCAAAACTGATTCCTGAATAATTACAGCAGATTGGGCTATCGATTGTGTATACTGATTAATTTGGTCCGTTTTTGCATCCAGGGGTTCGAGAATTTTCTCTTCAACAATTTGCGCTGTTTCCTCAGCCTTCTCTTTTAGGAAACCAGTAGCTTGAACGACGCCATGTGTATTTTCTTTTAGTCTCTGGATTTCTTTCCTCAAATCTAAAATGGTCTGCTGGGCCTCTGTGTTTGCCCTATTTGCATGAAAAAAATCATACGTGCGCCGCACATAACTTTCGACTTCCACCCCAATCGCATCGCCTCTTTGATTAATCTTTGCAGTACGTGTTGTAACTGCTATCATAGAAAAGGCTGATATAAGCACAGGAAAAGGGGCTAACGAATAAACCGTTACTGCTTTTTCAATTATAGGTTTTATGGTGTAAACTATGGCAATAAACCCTGTTAAACTAACAAATTTTCCCGTTGTCGATTGAACCTCATATTTCTCTGGAGCAAAGAGAAACTCCCCAATTTTTCTCACCGTCGGAAAATTTGGCAAAGCTTCATAGAGCTTCAATGCCACTTTCGTTCCCACAAAAACACCACTTACATCAAAAACTAAGCTTCCCCATTTAGAAGCAGGTTTAATTGAATCCACAAGGGTGAAAAGATCAGAAACACTTTTTGTTGCTGTGCTTAAAACCGCTAAGTGTCCAGACATGATAGCTCCAAGCTTAAGTGACGCTCACTATAAAGATTTGGTGAATTTAAACAAACGTTATTGAGTGCTTCAAATTCAAAAAATTTGAAGAGATTTCTTTTAGTTTCACAACTAAAAAGTCATTTTTATCTTCACTATAGATTCCCTGTAAGGGCTGTGTTGAAAAGGAATTGACACTTGTCCGGTTTATCCCACAAGGAGAAGGAGTCGATCAAATGATCGAGATACTATCCCCTCATCAGACGCTTGCTCAAGTGCAAAAACACATGATTGAAATGGTAAAGTCAAAAGGCATTGATCAGGACTTATGGCAAACTTATGTTAGGCTTGTTAAAGAACAGACTCCCGCAGAAATTGTTTAGCAGCACTCTGAGGGAAGTCAAATTGATAATTTAACTTTCTTTGTCATTTTGTGGCCGGTTTTAACTCGCCAATTCCGGCACCAAATTGACATTTTTGCATTTTTGTGCCCGAATGAGCTCCTATACAAGTTGTATTTCCATGTTGACGGGCTTAGCCTCGACTTTAGGCTTTTTTGTTGCGCTTATTCTTAAGACTTAATTAATATTTTACTTAACATTACCCGAAAAGGAACTGTATGAGCTTATTTCCTATTGGCACTTATCATTCGACAAGAGGAGCTGTCACGCTTTACCAAGATCTCACAGATCCTTTGAGCATAAAAGCAAAAATCGGAAACCTAGTAGATGAAAGACTTCTAAATGTCCGGTTGCCCGAACTTCCGGGAAAAGGACGATTAAATGCTTTTTCGATCGCCAATAAGGTCACTCTTATATTAATGAATAAGCAGCTGTACCTCAACTATTCACAAGAGACTGAAGAGTTTGTTTTCAGTCATTTTGATCCTCAATCGGTTCTGTGGGAAACAGGACCTGTTTTGAAACTGGAACAAGAAATAAAAAATTGGATCTGCCGCTTTGATGGTTCTTTAGCCTATTTCAATTCTGAGCAGATAACTCTATGGGATTGGCAGAATGAGAAAACCCATGTTCTGGAACTTAAAAATGTGACGGCGTTAGCTGAAAACGACAAAGGTGCTTTGATTATCGGAGATAGAGAAGGACAATTACGTATCGGAAAACACCCACCCTTCTACTCTCATGCTGAAAAACAGCCGATCAAACAAATATTACCGATTAATGGATCTCATTATGTTGTCATTTTCAAAGATGCAGAATGTCTGATTGTCGATACATCAGGACAAGAAATTACAAATTTGGACAAACCCAAAAAGGCATTGGTGTCCCGTGAAGGAAAAATACTTGTATTAAATCAGGTGGGCGAATTGGGTGTCTATGCATATGACCCAAAACATGCAATCTATGAGCACACCGGAAACATTCCGTATGAACATGGGCCAATCAAAGATATCCAGGAAGCCTCCACAAACAAAATCATGATCCTCTCAGAAGATGAACACCTCACGGTATGGGATACAGATAGGGTCATATCGGAACGCGCATTAGAGATTCAGCCTAATGATCATAATCTGCTTTTGAAAAAGGCTATAAAAGATAAATCAACCATTTGGTTGTCTAAAAATATGATTGCACATGCTAGCGCTAGTAAATCAAATGATGCATACATGCATTTTCATACAGGAGAGAGGCGATTGGGGACGAAAATTCCGGGTTCTTGGAATGTCTCTTCAATTTTTCCTTTGTCAAATGGGTCAATCGCCTACAGCACTGAGTCTGGAATTCATGTAGTATCAACTGACGGTACGGTCCATTTCTCAAGTCCGATAGACCGCAATAATTGGATAAAAAATGTAAGAGAAATAACGGAGGGATCGATAGCTGTTCAACTCAACAACTCTTTTATGATTTTACAGCCAAAAATCAAGCCCGATGCTCTTGAAGATCTGGATTATAAAATCGAACAAATGTTGCTGGAATTGCGCTATCACCCATCTAATCTCCAATTATATACCGAGTTAGCAAAGCTTTATCATCAAAAATATTGTGAAGATGGGGACGATAAACAGATTGAAAATCATTACAATACTCTCTTCTCTGGGCTTGGTGAAGCCCTCAAACAAAGACAATGGGACGAAGCGCTTAAATTTTATCGAAAAGTGCGGCAAGAGAAACCAAATGAGGCGGCACCGTGTCAACTTTTTCTCAAATATTTGGAACTCTCTAATACGGACAAACATCTGAAAAAGGAAGAAAACCTGATACGCCTCGAGTTATATAAAATTCAAAAAACCGACCCTCAGGCCGAGCTATCTTGTCGAGACAAGCCTTGTAAAGAAAGGCTTTTTATCGGTGAGGGTGATTTTTCTTATACAGAAGCTCTTCTAAATAAACACAAAGACACTCACCTAAATTTACCTAAAGCACTTGTAGCGACAGAATTGCAATATCCTCGCGGAATAGAACAAAGAATCGAATCGTTGCAAAAGCAGGGTGTTGAAGTCATGGAGGGCGTTGACGGTACGAAAATACACGAAACTTTCCCTAATAGACATTTTGAGCGGATCCATTGGAATTGCCCTTTTGGCGACCCAAGATCTCGAGAAAGTTTTAAAGAAACGATGCCAGCATTTTTCGAGTCCGCTTCACAGTTGCAAAATGCAGGAGATCGGATTCATTTAACGCTAATCGACGCAGCCTTTCGACAAGAAGAAAATCCCATTGTTGCCGGTTCAACTGCAGCTAATTATTGTCTTGTCCGTAAACGAAAGTTTGGTCGCGAGCGCTATCCTGAGTATGTGCATACAATCACTGGAACAACTGATTCTTATCACACTAAAGGTTACGGTGCTGAACGAGAATTTGTCTTTGAAAAAACAGATAAAAATGTCCCTTATACTCTTGAAGGAGCCAATTCATTAATGGATCCTGTAAAAAAGAAATATAAAATAAACTCTCGTGCAGAGGATCCGAATGATCCTGATCTCAGAAAAAGATATTTTGCGTGTTCCACCGATGAAGACTCATCCGATTACTACGCTTCCGATGAGTCCTTCTAATCGAAGCAGCCTTGTTTTAGGGCCCTGTCAACTCACAAGAAGGAGCTGCAGGCTCTTGATGTCTTGGAAAAGTAGGCTGAGTTTTTCGGGGTCAGGACCTTCTTTGAAGAGGCGGTAGTCGGAGACGAGCTTTTCAATGAGAAAGCCGTATTCGAGGCCCAGTTCATCGGCAGAGGAACGGAGTGTGACAAGCTCCCCTTCCAACTTGTGCGGCACTGGGAACTCGCCCGGCAGGTGTTGTTCAAAAACGCGCTGGATCACACTCAGCTCAGATTCTAATTTGCCAAGCAAAAACCTTACCCTTTGCTGGGTAATGACACTTTCATCATCATAACCAGGAGGCGGAAAACTCATGGTGTTACAATGAAAAATTTAGGCGATTAAAGCAAGGATTATTATAAAACAGCTCCGGAGCGTGTGCGGACGCCGGCAAGGGCATAGGGATACTCATTTTGCAAGAACTCGATCATTTTCTCTCTTAAGAAATGGCGCAGTTCTGTCGAAGCCGTGGCATCGTTAACGGAGGCGCTAATCCTGACTTGAATGGCTTGAGGATCAGAATCGACAACCTGCACGCTCCACGTTTTGCCATTCCACTTAGAATTGCCTTGTAAGAGCTCTTCCACTTTTTTGCGCAACGCTTGGAGGGGCACACTATAATCGCAGTACAAAATGATGGAAGCGATGAGCGCAGATTCGACCAAATCCCAATTTTGGAACGGTTTATCAATAAAGTAAGAAATGGGGATGATGATGCGTCTTAAATCCCAGGTGCGGACCGTCACGCGTGTCAAATGAATCGCTTCAATGCGCGCCTGCTCCCCTTCTACAACAATCATGTCGCCGATATTGATAATTTTTGTGATGGCAATTTGAAAGCCTGCGATTAAATTGAGCAAAAGCGGGCGGGCAGCAAGACCCAAGGCTAACCCTGCAATACCTGCCGATCCTAAAATTCCCACTCCCACATTTTTAATGTAGGGAAAAGTGAGCAAGACCGCTCCAATTGTCAGCGTGCAGATCAAAAACATGACCAGCCGGTAGAGGAAAAGAATTTGGGTCAGCGTCGTCCTTCTTGCCGTGTTGACAGTGAGCTCTGGCAGCTTTTTCTTGATGAAAAGGCGATAAAATCCCTTTGTCATGGCAGCTAAAAACCACCCCATCGTGATGATGATGAAAACATTGATCGCGTGATTGGCGCCGGATTCAATTTTTGGGGGCAGCTGCAAGATTTTAACTGAAAAAATCGCTGCAATTTCCAGCAGGATGAGCAAAATGGGAAAGCGCAATTCCTGGAGGAAAATGATCCCGCTCAAAGTCCGTTTTTTGATTTTTTTGAGCGAGAAAAAAAGGACCCACCAAATCAAAAATGCAACAACAAAAAAGCCAGCCGCAACGGCAAAGGCCCAAATCCCTACAATCCCAAAACATTTTGCATATTCAGCCATGTCTTTAGTCTAAACTTGATCGCGCAAAAAAGGGAGCATTATTTTTTGGCTTTGAAGCAAAATTTCTCCTATTTCAGGCATTGGGTTTGAGGCGGTTTTTGACAAAATGGATAATGCTTTGGTTAAATTCCCTGTAAAATTTGGATTGGTTGGCCCAGTTATGCCAATAAATGGGAACCTGCCATTTTTTGTCAGGGTAGAGGGAAATGATTTTTTTTGTCTGCAGTTCGGGTTGGATGGCGAGAGTTGAAATCAAGGCGCAGCCCATCCCGGCAGTTAATGCCGTTTTGATACCTGTGATTGAGGGAATGACGTGGTAGTTAAGGCCTCCTTCAGGGAGCCGGAAGTATTTTTGGAGATACTGCTCCAGCAAAATGTCGTGCTGGTCGAACTTAATGGCAGGGCAATCGGTGAGATCTTCTTTAAAGTGTCTCTGGGCAAAATCAGCGGATACTGCCAGAACATATTCCACATTTCCCAGAAAATGCGCTTCCCCTCCAACAATGGGCGTTGAGCTGGTCGAAAGGCAAGCGGAAACCACCCCGTTTTTGAAATAGTCTTGAGTCAGTTGTTCGTCATCTGCAATCACTTCGATTAACAACCCGGCAAAGTGGCTCTCTTTCATAAAATCGAGAAACCACCCTTCCAAACTCTCCCGATTGATGGCAATTTTTAGAGTTGAGAACTTGGTTGAAAGCTGGGCGTTCGATGCAATTTCCCTTTCACAATCTTCTTCCAGCAAAGTAATCCGTCTGTAATGGACAACCAGCTGATTTCCCAGCTTTGTGGGTCTATAGGGGGGCGTTCGTATGAGAACAGGTTCCCCATAATGGGTTTCAAGGCCTCGAATACGTTGCGAAACGGCCGATTGTGTGATGAACAGCTTCTGGGCGGCAGCCTCAAAGTTTTGAAGCTCAATGACAGCGCATAGCGCTTCGATTCCTCTATAGTCCATTATTAGCCATGCTTATGATTTATTAATCTTATGAATTTGGCTTATATTAAATCAGCGAATACATTAGGAGGCAATAAATAAAAAAAAAGAAGGAGTCAAGCCATGAGCCTAAACGAATTATCAAATTCCCAAATGAACACATACGCTGAACTGATTCAATTTCAGCGACTGAAACAGCAGGCAAGCCGATTGCAACCAGGTATCGTGCTGATGCCTCATCCCTACTCTATTGAGGCACAGGCCTTTCGGGCAGTTTGCCTCCTGGATAAAAAAGAGAACTTTGATGGCCATGATTTTTTTAAAACTCTGGCACTTGCCGATTACTATTTCAGATACCAAGCCCTCCCGCTAAATGCCACAGAGGAGCAACGGGATCTTTGTTTCCGTCTGCATTTTGAAGATCGCACTGCCGAATTCAGCACTAAAATTAAACCCGCCGATCTTCCAATTAGCGAAAAAGCCCTCTTTTTTGGTTCTATTGCGTTAGATTTTGCAGCCAACAAGGTCCGCTCTACACCGCTCGGTTTTTTGGGATTTGCTGTTCTTAAAATGCTGGCTAAGGGTGGGGAGGCTCTAACGTTTGCAAAATATATAGCTGAATCCCTCGATCTCACTTCAGACAAAATATACTTAAGCAATGATGAATTTTTTGCGATCTATTCTCATGAATCTCTTTCGCGGAAAAAACTAATCCATCTTGCCGAACATTCCTGCATGCCCCTGCCAAATGAAGCCAGGCGTTTAGTAGACCATGAGAAATCCAAAAATTCGGACATTTGTGTGGAATATTTCCCTGACTATTCTTTGCCTGCCATGGAAGTTAGCCCTGTGCCTGTACAACATTTAGGGCTGCCCACTTTTACCACTTCTATTGAGCTTCCCCTCTGTGTCTTAGAGAAACTTACCTCTTATTTTCCTCTGGAAAATCAAGACCTATGTGACTTCGCTCTCCCATCTTCTTTTTCCGAGCTTAAAGTTCCTGTTCAGCCAATCGCTCCCTATCTTCCTCTCGCAAAAAAGGAGGAAAAGCCCATGACGTTCAGGGAGCTTGCCACAATCAAAGAGTGCTCTTTGGATGTGTCACCGTCTGGGAGACCCATAGCGAGAGCCGTGTTGGAAAGTGGCGCTCAAATTGGGCTTGAATTGCACCGTCATGGGGCGGCAGTTCACCTCTCTGTCCCTATCGGCCCTGGCATTTTTGAGGCTTTGGGCACAGGCATGTGCTATGCAGCTCCGCTTGCCGCCATCATTGTCGTTACAAATTTGATCAGTCAAAATCAACGTAAACATGTCGCTCATAAAGCAAAACATCACGCTAAAAAAGCCCAAAATGAGCTGAATGCCGTCAAGAATAGCATTGAGAAAGTTGAGGGAATCAACAAGGCGTTTACCTCCAAAGAAATTTCCGAAAAGGATTTTCTAGAAAAAATTAACAAAATTTCTGCAGAGCTCCAAAAAGTGCTTTGGCACATGGAAAAATATGGGAGGTTTGCAGATGATCACAAACGGGCAAGTGGATATGCCGCAATGAGCTATTTTTCCAATCGGGTACAGTTGAAGCAAATCGACTTAAACCTGCATCAACAAAAAAACAGCCTCCTGGCTCAACACAAAGTTGAGACGCAATTTGCCCCCCAACTCCCTCAACAATCTGTCACTTACTTAATCGACAATCTAAAGAGACTTAATGACAAAAAGCTGCTGACCTTGGAAGAAAAATTCCAAAGCCACGCCCTTTCTCGCGAACTTTTTACGCGTATCGATCATGGCTTGACACAAGAGGAGCTGGCAGCCTTGGGGCCTCTTGTCGATCAACCCGTTGCTATCCATTGCAACCCTGAAGGAATCGCAAAACCTGCACACATTGCTTCGAGGCATTTTGATACCACACCCCATCGGGCAGAGAGGCGCTCTGACAATTTGAAGTATTGGGCCGATAAACTGAAAGCTCTTTACGACAATTTTCTTACAGCTGCTGAAAACGGGAACTTATCGGCTATGGAGACCGAAAAGGCCAAGATTTTGGACCACATCCAGGAAAAAAACAGTGGCGCCAAATTAGGGAAATATAAGCTCCAAGGAGAAAATTATCCTCAAAGCGCATTAGATTACTATACACCCTATATTACAAAGATCAAAAGCAGCATGGACGAAACGTTGAAAAAAGCGCATGCTGCAAGCCAAGGGATTGTGACTCCTGAATCGACTCCCTTGCTTACCGCCCCTGAACTGCAAGAGATAAAAATTGCTTTTGCATTTAATAGCTTCAATAGCGCCTACCAAAAATTTTATGGTGAGGGAGCCTCTTTAGAAGAAAGAGAGGGGGCTTTTAGCGAAATGACAGCACTTGCTGTCGAGCTACAAAATTTGGATTTCAAACCCGATGAAACTGTGGCAGAGCTTCTTGAAAATATCCGCCTCATTACCAAGAATTACGGCAGTTTTGCAGCTTATAGTCAGGCAGTTGTTATTGAGCAGAAAGTTTTTGAAGCGCTTGATAACTTTAACAAAGCCAGCAAGATTTTTTTTAACGAAGAGTGTCAGCCACAAGAAAAAGAGGAAGCCTTCGCTTTGATGGCACTCGCTGCTGCCCAATTAAAGGCGCTTGACTACAAAGCTGAGGGAGAGGCTGCCGAAATGTTGGAGCAAACGTTGCAAATTCAAAACCAATATGGCAGCTATGGCTCCTTTGTCCGTGCGCAAGAAGACAGAGCTAGAACAACAGCGTATACCACCGACATTCTCTACCGCTACGTCTCCCCTGCCGTTAGCTCCCTCTTCCATCTTTTTAACAATTTGGAGCGCTATGAGGGATACGATGGGCTGAAAATGTTTGGAAAGTTTTTGGCAGCAGGCCATTCTATGGCTCCCATGGTGCTCCCCTCAGGGTTGAATTTTTGTATTGCGAATCTGTGCCAGGAAAACAAGAGTGTCACCGATGCACTTCAGGATGTGTGTATGAATTCCTGGCGCACTAACCATGTGTCAAAATTCCTTAGCCCCAAAGAGACACTTAAAAGCGTAAATTCCCTCAACAAATCGGCAAATCTTGCCCAGGTTGCCAATACAGCCTTCCAATATACAGCCAAGCTTATCAATTTCACAGTGAAAGAGCTTTTTGGGGGGAACAAAAAAATAGAAGCATGGCTCCCTGAGACATGTGCTTCTTTGAATGATGTCACGACAGCTTTTTACTACGCAAATCTGTTTAACAAGACAACTAAATATGTCTCTAAACGCGCTCTTGGACTCAAAATTCATAAAATCGGTCAGGGAGTGACGCATTTGGCTCTTGCAATCCCGGATCTCTTAGAATTTATGGCAACGGAGCTGGAAGAAAGCAGCAGTATCTTCAAGAAAATTGCCAAAAAGTGCTTACCTAGTTTTCAGGGAAATCTTCCGGAGAGTTGGATCTATTATGTGGGAAAAGATGTGTTCTCAACAGTAGCTCTTATGGTTATTTCCCGAAACGCTGTTTCAGCAGGTCTTGCCCTTGGCCAGGGAGCCAATATGGTTTTTAATACGTACAATGACAAATATTGCGATGATGTTCTTGCTGCCATTATGCTGAATTACCGCTATTTTCAAACGCAAGAGCCCTCCCGTGACAGAACAAAAAAAATGGCCTCAACAGTTTCCAATCTAAAGCATTACCTTAAAGATAATTACGTTATTTCAACAGAAGATTCCAAAATACAAAAAGCGGCCAAGCTCCTTTATTTTGAAACCCGTTTGAATGAGGAATCTTGGGAAAAGATTGTGAGGCTAACTGCAATCGATTTTAACCAAAATGGGACTGCCGTTTTCAAAGACCAAAACGCAGATATTTTTAACGGAGCCCATTTGATCATCACCCGTTTCAATGCGATCCAGGAATTGATCATCCAGGATGCGAACTTTGGCATTGAGAATATCTTGAAAGTGCTTGAGGAAGTGAATGCCGTTATTGACTACTTTGAGAAAAAATCTGCTCCAATGACTGACGCGGAAAAAGAAAAGTACGAAAAATTTATGGAGCCTATACGCGAAAAATTTAAAGAATTAAAACTCACCTTTTTGTCAGACTTTTCGATTTTTTATGTTCAAAACCGGAATCGATTCCCACGACAGAAGGCGGAAGAGTTGTTTGCATCCCATCCCTCAAGTCAATATGGCATTACCCTGTGGCATATGCTCGGTTGCATTGGGGCAGAAATCTTTGAGGTCGTCGAATCACATGAAACCCGCGCTGAGATGATGGCCCTTCAACTCTTTTGTTTCCGGAAAATGGAGCAGATTCTGGAAGCTAACCCCAAGCGCTCAAATGAAGAAAACTTGCGCCTTTTATTTCTGAGAATGGTTATCTGGCAACTTCAATCCAGTTTAACGGAGGATGGAGTCCTTTTTTGGGAAGGCTTTGATTTCACAACCCTTCCCCAATACATCGAAAAACTCGCTAAATGAGATACAAGGCTGGCGTATACTTTAAAAAAGAAGTTTTGGTAATATTCTTTCTTTCTTTTGAATACAGGTTTAAAAATGGTATTTCTCAACACATCTTTAGGTTCAAACGTTCAGGCTTTTACAAAAAAAACGCGCTTTGCAGCCCGTTTTAAGTCAGATTATGAAACGCAAAACACCCAAAAAGGGCTTTGGGGGGTAAAAGAGAATTTTGCAGATTATGTTGAGAAGAGAGTTCCCAGTCTCACAAAATACATGGACAATCTGGAGCGTACACCCCAGGAAGAGGCTGTCATGGAGAAGCTCAAAGCCGATTTTCTGAACATCAAAGAAAAGCGTGCCGCAATTTTCCCAGCTTCTACTTCTGTGAATCGCTCCAGCTTTTGGCTGACGGATAGGGAGATCCAAGCTTTTCACGATCTTGGCATCGTGGGACCTATTTCTATCAAAAGCCTCTCTTCAGATGCCTTAAGCGCCATTTTTTCCAAGTATACGGGCGTTACAAATACACTTGGAACAAAAGGATATAGAGATGTCAGAGTCAGACAAGAGTGGGTTTCTCCAGAAATTCTCGATCTTGCCTGCAATCAGGAAATTGTTTCAAAAGTCTCTGCAATACTTGGAAAAGATATTAAAATCCGCTTCACCGGCATCCATGAAGTCGCTCCAGGAACGGGAGGTTTTGCAGCAGCTACTGATGACAAAATTGCCTCTCTATGTGCCCATAGCGATATGAATCTTGGAGCGCGCCTTTCAAAGGTGGGCTTAAGTGGCCCCCTGGTGGATACAGATTCGATCAATGTGTGGATCAGCATCACAGAGACAAATCCAAACAATGCTCCCCTTTTTCTTTTTCCCAAAACGCACAATTGGCCCATTTTAACCCCCTATAAGTACCTGGAGCATGTTAAAGAGGATCCAGAAGCGCTTCAAAAAACCCTCAAACTCTTGTCCACAGCAGAATTTGGCAGCGAAATTGTCGCCAATCACGCCCTTTTCTATAACTACCTGCAAACCTCACCCCTTAAAGAAGAGCTTTCAAAGATCAGAAGAGTTGAAATCTACACAAAACCGGGCGAATGTCTGATTTTCAGCACCCATTTGCAACATGGTTCAGACATCAACTACACAGATAAGCCGAGGTTGGGAATTTCGGTCCGTTATTCATCAGCGACCGGTAAAGAAAATGGGGACACAACGCGCCTTGTCAGTTCCCTTTTTTCAAAAGAGGAGAAGCGCCGTCTGGGCATGGACGAAAATGACACAAGGGCCCCGATTCTTCAGATAGCCGGATCTAAGCATCACGAAAATTCTGTCCCCATCAACCGGTTCGAGTTGCGAAAAATTCTCGTAGAAAGAGCTCAAGGGAGGGAGTAAGCCTATGTCTATACAGAAAACCTCAGCCAATATTTTTTCTTTGCACACTTTACCCAAAGAGTCGATCCGCGCCACACATCTCCGTAAAGGTGAGTGGGGAGAAAAGGAAAATTTATACGTTTATCTGCAAGAAAGGATTCCCATCCTCCAAAACTATTTTAAACAGTTGCCCCAGTCCCCTGAAGAAGGCGTTTTAATGCATAGAATTCTCGACAGATACTTAAGCAAACAAGGGTTCACTTATGGCGCTAGCCTTCCCTTTCGCTTGGATTTAAAGCCCTCTCATATTACCCGTGAAAACTCAGGACCCTCTTTTTTCAGTGAACGGGAGCTCGATTTTTATTTTGAAAATGGCTTTATTGGGCCTAAAACAATCAAATCTGTTTCGCAAGAGAGGCTGAAGGCCCTTCACTCCCGTTTTACAGGGATGCTACAAGGGAGCACGCCCGATCAAAGCAGACTGAAGATCTTGCGTCAAGAGTGGCGCGATCCTGATGTCTTTGATCTTGTCACTAACCCGGAAATCGTTTCCAAGGTGAGCTCTCTTTTAGGGCCAAATATAAAAATGCGTTTTACAAGCATGCATGAAGTTCCCCCGGGCGAGGGAAGCTTTGCCTGCATGACAAACCAACAAATTTCTGATTTTTATGCCCATAGCGATATGAATCTCGGGACTGCCGCCATTCCGAGAGTGGATACTCAAGATCCCTTCTGTGACAAAGATGCGATCAGCGTCTGGATTAGCATTTCAGGGACAACTGAGCACAATGCCCCCCTCTTTGTTTTTCCCGGAACGCATAAATGGGATATCACAACCCCTCTCACCTACCTGAATCAGTTCAAAGACGATCCTAACGCTCTCTTGGAAACCGGTAAGCTTTTGGCAACCAAAGGGTTTGCTAATCAGCTGAATGCCAATCATTACCTTTTCTATAAATACCTTTTGGCATCTTCCGAGCAGTCCCGTCTTTGTGAAACTTCAAGAACAGAAATGTACATGCAGCCCGGAGATTGTTTATTTTTCACAACACATCTTTTGCACGGCTCAAAGATCAATACAACAGCTATTTCACGTCTGGGCATGTCTATCCGCTACTCCAGGGCTACCAATGAGGAAAATAACGAAAATCTAACGATTGTGCGCTCCTTATTTACAGACGAAGAACAGCTTGAGATGGGGCTAGAAAAGGGAGACGAGCGTACCCCGATTTTTCAGGTTCTTGGCAACGCGCATCATGAAAAATCTAAGCCTGTCAATCTGGCAGCTTTAAGAAACATTTTGCGTAACAAAGAGTTCAGATCATGATCTGCCCCCTTGCAGCGTCAAAGCTGACGCATCCATTTTACAACAAGTCCTCTTCCCATTTTGCCAAAAATCAACAGCTCCGGTTTTCTACCTCTTGGAACAAGCAGGTATCAAAAGCCGACTCCATCACCTACCAACAGATAAAGTGTATCCAAAATGGTCAGTGGGCAGAAAAAGAAGCGATGGATGTTTACCTGAAAAAGGCTCTCGTCGGTTGCCGTAAATTCGTCGAATCTGTCCAGCTCACAAATGAGGAGGAAGAACAGCTTCAGATGATCAGGAAA
Organism: uncultured bacterium; assembly: GCA_964588495.1. Classification (GTDB taxonomy): domain Bacteria; phylum Chlamydiota; class Chlamydiia; order Chlamydiales; family JAAKFR01; genus CAVPKN01. The sequence goes on from CAZPPS010000016.1 coordinate 31,809, forward strand.
TGGTATCAGAGCGATTATTCCCCACAATCGAGCACTCTTCTTCCCTTCATTAACCTCGAAGCTGTAGGCAAAACTTATGAAACAGCGGGGGAAAATTATTTATCTGAGTCTGAAATCTCCTTTTATCTCGATCAGGGGCTTCTTGGCCCTTTATCCATCCGGAGCTTGACCCGCACCCAATTAGAAGCGTTGACTGAAAGATTTGCCGATTTCAATAAAGATTATTTCTCCCGAAATCTAAAATCTTCGCTCTATAGCGCCTTAAAGAACAAATGCCTCTTTGAGCTTGCCACTAACAGTGAAATTCTCTCAAAAGTGTCCAGTATTTTGGGGCCCAATGTTGCGCTGAGCAATTTATCTGTTCACGAAATTGGACCGGGAAGTGGAAAAGCCACAAGCGAAACCCACGGGAGTATCAACGCCTTCAATTGCCATAGCGATTTGAGTAGCGGCTCCCATTACTACTTCCGGGCGGGCTCCAATCAGGTTGAAAACCTGGTTTTAGACAACCGAGGTGTTTGTGTCTGGGTGAGTATTACGGGAACCGACGCTCATAATGCGCCCCTCTATTTGTTTCCGAGAACACACACTTGGGAAATAACGACCCCTTTTACTTTTTTGGAGGCGGCAAAACACGATCCCGCAGCCCTAGAGCATGTTTTAAAACTGCTCGCTTTCAGCACAAAAAATCCAGCGCGCCGTCTGGGACTGTGCAATCTGGAGTACGAACGTTTCCTCTCTGCAAGCGATGGGCTGTCATTGCCCTCCATCCGCCGCACAGAAGTGTATACCAAACCAGGCGATGTGATCCTTTTCAACCAGCACACAAGGCACGGCTCGGGATTCAACGCCTCTTCAAAGCCACGACTTGCCATTTCTTTGCGCTTTAATACTTCCATGAAAGAGGTGGGGGGCATTGAATCTGCAGGAGCTGTTGTCACAAAATCGGAGCGTGAGGCTTTAGGTTTTGGAAATGACCCCCGAAAACCGATGGTGCAACTTCTAGGAGATGAGCACCACCCGGCTAATGTACCGATCGATCTTGAACGTTTAAGAAATGAGGGTTTTTAACATGAGCGTGATCTCAACAGCTTCTCGGCATCACTACATCAGTCATGGTTTATGGGCGGAAAAGAAGACCCTCGATGTGTACTTAAGTGAAGCTCTTAGATCGTCACAACAGTTTGTGGCAAATGCGCAATTATCAGATGCAGAACACAAACAGTTCCATGCCCTAAAAAACTGGCACCAGAAAGAGTATAGACCGGCAAAGAGTTCCTTTTTGCCCTTTATCAAACTGGAAGCCGTCGGCAATACGGGAGATGATTATTTAAAAAAAGAGGATGTGGCGTGTTATCTGGAAGAGGGCGTGGTAGGTCCGATCAATGGAAATGTCAACCAAAGCACTCTTTTTGCTATCACGGAGAAGTTTCACGATTTTTATACCAATCACCAGCGCAACCTAGGCTCTGTCTATACCATGCTGCAACATAAATGCATGTTCGAACTTGCGACCAACAGGACGATTCTGAAGAAAGTTTCCAGCCTATTGGGAGACGACATTATGCTGGTGAATATGACTGTGAATGCCCTCCCTCCCGGTCAGGGAAAATCGACAACAGAAACGGGGGGAATGGTAGATGCGCTGAATTGCCATAGCGATTTGAGCAGCGGCTCCCAATACCATTTTGAAATAGGGACAAACTCCATTAAAAACCTGACGCTTGATAACCGGTGTGTCAATGTTTGGGTGAGTATCTCAGGGACAGATCCTCTCAATGCCCCTCTCTATTTTTTTCCAAAAACACATCTCTTTGAAATCCCAACCCCCTTCACTTATCTCGATCATGACCCCGAGAGCGTTTTAAAATTACTCTCTTTCAAACAAGGAAGTGCTGTTCGGCGGATAGGGCTTTATAACGAAGAGTACAAATACCTTTTATCTTCGAGCTACTCCCCCCTTCTCTCTCAAATCCGGCAAACAGAAATCTACACTCAGCCGGGTGACTGCATTTTTTTCAACGCCCATACCAAACATGGCTCTGGCATCAATCACTCCTCCAAGCCCCGTCTGGCCATTACCATGCGATTCAATACGGCCCTTACAGAAGCTGGAGGAATGGAATCGGCAGGCTCAACTCTCACTCAAGCAGAGCGCCAAGCCTTGGGCCTTTCCAACGACCCCCGTAAACCCATCATCCAACTCCTCGGCACTCGTCACCACAGTCGCAACCTCCCCATCGACCTCTCATCCCTACAACACAAAAATTCTGAATAACGCTTTTTGAATGCAGTTATTTATTAAGAGGAAAGAGAGTGCCAGGTTTGGTACTTTTGGCCATTTGGGACCAGTCAATGTAAGTGTGGTCGATAACCTCATTTTGGGTGAGGATTTTTAGGGCCACTAGATTGACGCGGGAAGTGCACAGGAGAACAATCGTGTTCTTCGGTAGATTTTTCTTTTGCAATTCCTTTAGGCCCAAATAGATATTGTTTAAGAAGGTGAGGAAATTTTCTCCATCTTTTGGTTGGGCAAGGCAATTGGAATGATGAAACATCGAAATGGCGGTGAAATTTGTTTGTAGAACGTGCGCAGAATCACTCCCAAGCCATTCGCCACACTGAATTTCGCTGAGCCATACCGCACGTTGTAACGAAGCTGTCGGAATTTGCGCACAGATAGCGCTGGCTGTTTGAAATGTACGCGTATTATCACCATGCAAAATCAGGCAGGGCTTCTCCCCAACTTCAGCTTTAAGACGTCTGCCAAGTTCGTGAGCATCTTGCTCCCCTTTTGCAGTCAGCGCATTCGCAGTAGCATTAGGATCGGGGGCATAAAATTTGCCCGAAAGGGCCGAAAGAGTTTCTGTGTGTGTGATAGCAAGCGTCTCATAATCAAAATGAAAAGGCTCAAATGACTTTCCATAGCTCAATAAACCGCTCTTTAATTCAAACCCTTGAGCGAAAATAGGCATGGCAGCCCTCTCTTTCTGGTCCGCTTGAACCTTCTCGTGATCCAATGCGCGCAGAGCAAAAGCCGTGGACAGCATTGAAGAGCCCCAATAAAGGTTTTTGCGGCTTCCTGTATAAGCCACATCCAAGGGCCAGCTCCCATCGTCTTTTTGCAGGAAGCTCAATTTTTCAACTTCCATCGGATTGAGAACTCCCCAATCGTTTGAAACAATGACTCTTGTGGCCAAATCAATGGCCCCCATACTGGAACCTATGCAGCTCCTCATTCTTTCAATAAAAAGGGATTCAAACCTTTTTCTAAGTCCGGGCGATACTTTAAGCGCTTCTCCCATGAAATAGAAAAATGTTTGGTTGCCATAGTAGAGATTCTTCTCAGAAGGTAAAGAACTCAGCTCTTCCAGATAGTGGAAAAGAAAATCCTCAGTTGCCTTGCACTCAGAGCCTCTTCCCAAAAGATGGATCAGACGTAAAGCATTGGCACAAACGGAGGGATCTACTCGGGATTCCCGTCCATTTTGCGGGGGAAAATAGGTTTGAATGCGCCCCTCTTCATCGCAATTTGTGACAATTTTATCGACAACTGCGTGCGCCTCTTTTTCTGTCCGTTTGCGATTTTTCAATAAAACTAACATCGCCAGCGCGGTATCATCCACATCTGCCGGTAAAAGCGTGGGATCTTCAAAAAAAGTAAAAAGGTTGTCCTCTTTCTGGTGTTTTGAGATGTAGTTGTGGGCAATTTCAAGGGTGATAGGGCAAAACGGCTTGTCGATCAATAGATCAAGGATCAAGGTGGTATCGAAAATTTCTGGAAAAGGTGTTTTTACTACCTCGCTAAACTGGGGATCTGCACTGACAACAGGTTGATAACAGTACCTTGCATTGCAGTTGTGGATCAGATAACTGTATCCTTTTTCGAGAGGAGTTTGTTTTGCTCGCTCTCCCATCTTTTGCAAAACTTTACTGCTCAAACTAGTGGAATATAGACGGACACATTTCTGGGAAGAAGAAAAGCTACCTTGCAAGCTAAGCATGGGAACTAAGATAGCGGCTTTCTCTAATTACTTTCGAGTAGAAGTTAGAAGAGAGTGCTAAATTGCAAAATGCCCGCTGCATGTAGAATTTATGCTTACTAAGCGTGTAGCGCATCCCCTGGAGGGGCTGATGGTAGATTCTCAAAACATGCAAAAGTGCTTTAACATTTCCCTGCAAAGCCCTTGTTTGTGCATATTTAAATGTGACAAAAAGGCGAAACAGACCGACAATTTTTCCCATTTGTCCGATTTCGTTTGTTAAAATCAGATCCATTTTTTTGATAAACCGAAAATTGCCATAGTACTTCGCCTGCAAGATCTGATTCCCTCTGGCTCTGTCTTCAAGCAATGGCTTCGAGTCATTGCGCAGTTGTAACCCTTGCTGTGCATCACCCACAATTAAAATGCAGATGCCACCCAGTTTTTTGGTTCTCTCCAGTAAAGAAGGCAGTCCATAAAGTAAGAGGATGCGGCCAGATTTAAGAGAAGATTTTTGGTAACCATAATAATGCGTCCCCAAACTATCTTCGATAAAAAAAGCATTTGTTTGCTTCAAATACAAAAAAACGTCTTGGGATACGTAATGGAATTTCTTCAGGTTATCATCTGAACGGGAACTTCTCGTCACTGTTTGGGGTGGTTGAAAAAACGACCTATCCCGACAACTTTCTTCAACGAAAGTGGTTTTACCAACCCCGCTCAAACCAAAAATCGCAAAGTGTGGAACTGCCATTTTATCGCTTTGGAATTATACAAAAATATATTTTTCAAAACTAGAATTTTTGAAGCAAAACAGCCTTGATTGCCGGATAGCGGTGTGGATTGTTGATGGCTTCAGGAAAGAGTTTTAAACGCTCCAAAACAACGTTCAGTTCCCCTTCTTTCAGAGGAACTGGGTCTACAACCTCAGGGTCATTTTCCCAATTCATCCAGGAAAAAAAAGAAGCTTTGACTCCTTCTATCTCAAAACTGAAAGGGGAAGCAATCTGGGCAATCTCTTTATCCAATTGACCCAGAAAATGGGTTTCCCTTTTGTAAAACCGCTCTTCAAAAACAGTCAAGGTGTATGCCACTAGAGGATGCAGCTGATTAAAATGTGTTTTGAGCTCTACAGGCCTGATTAAGTTTTTTTCCAAAACATAAATGAGAAGCTCATGAGAGATCATAAGTTGCATGAACTTCGCAAGTTCTGAAGAAACTTTATATCCGGTTTCTTTGAAAAACTCGAAGATTTTGACATAATCATTGTAGGCCACTTCAAATTCTTCACAGGCTTCTTGCGCATGCTTGAACAACAAACTCCGATTTTTTTGCTCAAGACTTGCCCATTTTAAAAGTTCGGGATCCTGGATGGTTTTTCCTTCGATGAGATAATTTCCGAAAAGAATCTCAAATCTTTTCCACTCAAAAATCGCAAGAGAGCTCTCCATTCCAGAATGGCGCAAAATTTGGTCTTTAATGACTGCGAGAAGGGAACGGAAGTGGCAGGTACTTTTTTTCTGCTTGGAAATAGCGGCATCCTTAGCGTAAGAATTTGAGAAGGCTAATAGAGGAAAGGTTCCTTCATGGGAAAATTTATTCTGATAAATAGTCTGCCAAAAAGGCTGAGTAAAAATGGGTGCCGTGAAATCCATCTCATAGACTCTTAAAGTCCGCATCCCATCGGTATCATAATAACACACTTCCCACAACTCTTCATTTCTCCTTTCGACTGTCAGGATCGTGTCGTGCGTCAAATTCCCCAAAAGAAACAGGGCTTTTTCTCCAGTCTTTAGATGTGAAACTTTGTCGTGAGCTCTTTGGGCAAGTTTTACAATGGCATCGGGGTCAGGGAAAAAAAATGTGTCTGCATATTCCAGGCAGATTTTACTACCCGTCATGGCAAGCAATGGAAGAGGCAAAGAGGCTGAACGGGTTAAGTCAATCAAAGAAGATTGTTCGTGGGCATATTTTAAAAGTTTCATGACAATTTGCAGCTGCTCTTTGGTAATGTCCACCGATTGAGCCCACTCACTTTTAAGAAAACCCTCCAATTCTAATACGAGCCTTTGGGCAGTGATCGAACCTGCAAACCATTCAAAACGACTTAAGTTTTCAATCTCATCGATTTCATGGCCAACCCCCTCAAATTGGTCCAAAAAAAAGCCCATCGCCAATTTGTGGATCTCATCTTGGGGCTGAATACCCAAAGCCTGTTTTTTCCATTCCGCCTGGGCAGTAATTGATAGATGTTTTGGCGCAGAAGACAATAAACCATATAGAAACATCTGATAATTATAAATTATGAATATTAAGTTATTATAAAGCGTAAGGAGGAAAAATAATTCACACTATCTTAATAGTGTGCTGCTATAGTACTTTTCAAATAATCAAAAAGGTTCTACCTATGTGTATTTCACCCATTTCCTACGATAGTTCTGAAATAGGGAAGTATGTCAGTCTTGGGTCAGGCACGCTTCTGGTGATCACTTCCGTTGCTTTAGCCATTATTGTCTGCGTCCAACCCGGATGGTTTAACACAAGTATTGGAACGATTGGAAGCTGCTGGCCCTTTTTGACAGGGGCAGGGGTTGAATTTTTGTTAGGGGTAGGTGTTCTCATCTACGGAATTTCCAGCGCACGCGCCCGCACTCAAGATCCGTCTGCACAAGAGCCTGAAAGAAAATTATTTCGCGATAGACGTACTTTTCAAGAACTGTTTGAAGATCCTTCTGAATTGGATAAGTTGGATAAGATTGAAAGCTTACGGCGCGTCCACGGCTGTCGATCATAACGGGATCGAATGGCAGCTTGTCACCTAATTCTGAAGAGCCGCTTCAATCAGCTGCTGAAGCTCTGACTTCAATTTTGGGCTTTTTAGATGTCCCTGCTCGTCGAAAGCATTATAAGCATCTGGAACGACCACTTGTTGAGGCATGACGATTCCTCCAAGCGTTTCTAAGATGGGTCTGAGCTGGGCAAGGCCTCTTGCACCACCGCCAGATCCTGGAGAAGCGCTCATAATCACAAATTTTTTCCCTTTAAAGGCATCGCGGGAAAAACCCGCAGTTTCACTTCTTGAGGCCCAATCGATCGCATTTTTAAGCAAGGGTGTCACAGAACCGTTATATTCAGGAGATGCGATCAGAATCACATCGCTTTGAAGCATCAACTGGCGCAGCTTTTTGGCATTTTCTGGCATCCCACAGCTCGCTTCAAGATCGGCTTCATAGATGGGAATGGGACAACCTTTGAAGTTAAACACAGTCACGTGCGCGTTCATGCCACAAGCCAACTCAGCCGCCTCAAGAACCAGCTTTTGATTCACAGAGCCTTCCCTGGTACTTCCTGCGAGTGCTAGTACATTGAGTTCAGCGCTCAGAGGAGCTGCGATTGTCAGGCACAAAAGGATTAACTTCCACATACTATTCTCCGTCATATAATAGCCATTGATGGCCTTGTTCTTTTAGCATTTCGTCTGCTTCACAGGGTCCCCACGCCCCTGCTTCGTAAGTTCTCATCGTTTCAGGATGCAATTTCCAATCATTCAGCACGGGAGTGAGCAGAGCCCACGCAATCAGTTGTTCTTCTGCAGAAACAAAGAGACTGTGATCACCTTTGATGCAATCGTAAAACAGTTTCTCGTAGGCTTCTGGAGACGACATTTTAAAGAAAGCATCGGTTTTGTAGCCAAATAAAACAGGGGCAACGTTTTTATCGAGACCAGGAACTTTGGAAAGCGTTTTAAGAAACACGCCTGCATTGGGCTGAATGCGAATAAATAGAGCATTAGATAGGCTGGAATTTTTAAAGGTCACTACAATCTCGGTCGTCTGCTTGGCAAGACGCTTGCCTCCGCGGATGTAAAAAGGAACCCCTTCCCACCTTGGATTGTCGATGAAAAGTTTGGAAGCCACAAATGTTTCAGCAGAAGAGGTTTCCGAAACTCCTTTTTCCTTGTGATATCCAGGAACAGCGATTCCGTGGACCATTCCTGGACCGTATTGACCCCGAATCACTTGAAAAATGCGAAGAGCGTTTAGAACTTTAACTTTTTCTTCCTGGATATGGGAAGCTTCGAGGCTAACGGGCGACTCCATAGCAATCATAGCAAGCAGTTGCATGAGATGATTTTGAAAGACATCGCGTAAAGACCCTGTTTGTTCCCAAAAATTAGCCCGCGTCCCAATTCCAATATCTTCAGCTAGAGTGATTTGGATATTATCAATGTATTGATTGTTCCAGAGCGGCTCAAATAAAGCATTTTCAAAGCGCAGTGTCAGCAGGTTTTGAACCCCTTCTTTCCCAAGGTAGTGATCCATCAGATAAATCTGATCTTTAGCTAGATAGCGGGAGATTGTTTTGTGCAAATGGATGGCAGAGCTAAGGTCATTCCCAAAAGGCTTTTCCAATATGACTCTAGACCATTTTGTGTCATTCGGCTGACTAATCAGTCCATGCTCATGGAGCTTTTGAATAATGGTGCAAAAATAGCTCGGAGAAGTTGCGAGGTAGTAGAGCCGATTTCCTGACGTCTGATCAATTTCTGATAACAGGGTTTTTAAGTTCTCATAACCTTGATCCTGATCAAAATCAGACGGGTTATAGAAGATTTTGTTTTCGAAATCAGCTTGGAAGGAAGGGTCTTTGATTCTAGAGAATTGAGTGAGAGCAAGACCCATCTGTTTACGAAATGTTTCGTGAGTGTGTTGCCTTCTTGCAAACCCAACAACTGCCGTCTGAGGAGCTAAATGGGCGTCATGAGCCAAATTGTAGATGGCAGGAACTAATTTGCGTGCCGTTAAGTCCCCTGTGGCTCCAAAAATAATGACCGTGCAGGGGGCTGCTTGTGGATTAGAACCTAAAAGAGTGCCTGTCGTAATATTAAAAAATGAAAGTAAAAAAATAATGAAAGATTTCATTTAACTGACGATTGATTTTAAAGAGGAGGTATATCAGGTTATAACAATAGAAGCAAAAACTTGACCAGGGCTTGACAAATTTAAAGTTGTACTTTAGATTTGTCAGATATGATAATCAGGCATATTTCTCAGTCCATTGTAAAATATTCAAAAGAATACCCTATTTTGGCACTTGTTGGGCCGCGCCAAAGCGGCAAAACAACCTTAGCAAAGGCCCTTTTTCCAACCTATAAGTATATCTCTCTTGAAAATCTGGATTTTAGGCAACAGGCTGCAGAAGATCCCCGCGGCTTTCTCCAAGATCATGGGCAATATTTGATCCTCGATGAAGTGCAGCGAGTGCCCGAATTATTTCCTTATTTGCAAGAACTTGTGGATACCAACCAAGATCCCGCACAATATATCCTCACGGGATCCTCCCAATTTTTGCTCATTGAAAACATCACGCAGTCTCTTGCAGGGCGTATTATCACATTTAAGTTATTCCCCCTCACCTACACAGAGCTTTATGAGTATCCTGCAGACTCTAATTTTGAATCTGTTTTTCGTGTCAGGCATTCACAAAGAGATAAGGTTGATCAGGATACACTCTATCAAATGATCTGGCAGGGATTTTATCCACGCATCCACGATAAGCATATCGATAGCTATAGATGGTATGAAAACTATATTTTGACTTATGTTGAAAGAGACGTACGAAATTTATTAAGAGTAAAAAACTTACGTTTATTCGCTAGTTTCTTAAAGATGGTTGCATCTCAATCTGGTCAACTGATGAGCTATGCAAACATTAGTAACTCAATTGGCGTTTCTGTTCCTACAATCAAGGAATGGATTTCTATTCTAGAGACAAGTGGCTTAATTTTTATATTACCACCCTACTTTGAGAATTTTTCCAAACGTATCGTAAAAACGCCAAAAATTTATTTTGTCGATACAGGATTGCTGTGTCATCTACTCTCGATCCGAAATGTGGAGCACTTAAAAGCGCACCCCTTATTGGGATCTATCTTTGAAAATTTCATGGTCAGCGAATGTTTCAAGCGTTTTTATAATTTAGGCGAAACTCCTCCCCTTTATTTCTGGAGGGATCAGTCGGGCAATGAAGTCGATCTTCTAATTCATGATGGACTGGGCAGCTTTCCTTTAGAGTTTAAACTTTCACGGTCTTATCATTCGGATTTTAAAAAAGGGATCGAGCAGTGGCTTTCTCTAGAGAAAAACCCTGCCAAATCGGGCCTTTTAGTCTATTGCGGAGAACATTCCTTACAAACCAATGCAGCAGTGCCGGCTGTTCCCTGGTATGTGCTTTAAGTTCCGTTGTACAAATCGGAAAGGGCTTTTTCTCTGTAGGCCAGAGCAATGAAAGGGAGGGCAAAAAATTGGATGAGGCTGACGGCTAGGTAAGAGGCGGGATAGCCCCACAGATCGGCAGTTTTGCCGAGAAGAGGTTGAAAGACAACAGAACCTGAAGAGCCCATCAGTGAGTCGATTGACAGAAGAGTTGCCCGCCTTCCTGAGGGAATTAAACCGTTGAGATACATTTGTCTGACTGGGAAGATAGCGGAAAAAGTAAATCCAAACAAAATTATCAGGAAGGTGAAGAGCCAAAAAAAAGGAATCAAACCCATGAGCAAGATGAAGAGACTACCCAAAAAAACGCCAAAGAATATGGCTGCTGTTCTTCGAGAAAAAAGCTTCCGGGTGTGGGGCGATACAATGCCTCCTGCAATTTGGGAAGCTGCCATCAGAGCAGCTGCTAATCCTGCAATACTATAAGCCTTTTCGTTGCCATAGAGTTTTAGAAGGTAGGGCTGTGTTGCATAGTAAATATAAAAGAGGGCCGTGCTTGTAAAGGGGGCTGCAAAAATCATCCAGCGAACAGGGGCTTTTCCAAAACCAATCTTGATCGCGTTGATCCACATTGCTTTGACAGCTGGAATAATTTGTTTTGTTCTATGAGGACTAAAACCAATCTCTTTCATTCGGATTAAGACAAAAACCGCAGCGGTCAGGAAAACAAAGATGCGTATCACATAGGGAAAGCCCAGATTCACATATTGGGCAAGGAGTCCCCCACTCACCGATCCCAAAAGGGTTGCAGCTCCAATGACAATTTGTGCTTTTGCAAATACCGATTCGATTTTGTCTTTCAGCTTAAGAGCCGTAAGCGCATCGACCATCCACGCAACCAGCGGTCCAGAAAAAAAAGTAAACCCCAGTCCCAAAAACAAAGAGGCAAGAGCCCATTGCCAAAAAGTGGCATGCAGATGCCAAAGCCATACATAATAGCTCGTTGTGAGGGCAAGCGTCAAAGTACCAAGCAAATAGACACGCTTCCTCCCCCACATATCTGCAAGAATGCCCGACGGGATCTCAAAAAGCATCGATCCCATTGTGAAAAAGGCGTTAGCTGAGAAAGCTTGCGTGTTATTCAACCCCGCATCGAGCAAAAAAATCGTATTGATCCCCCAAATAAAGGAGGCAGCAAGCGTATTTAGCCCCAAAAGCAGCAGATATGTGTTCCTAATCCCTTGAAAGGTCATATTTTATCCCATTTATATGACAGAGGAGGATAAAAACAAGCTCCGTTTACGATCGTTCAACCCCGGGGCTTTGACGTGGTCAAAATAGCTAATGGATCAGACCTCTTTGGAGTGCGGTGACTTGTCACCGCTTTTCTGCGAACCCTCTAAACCTTTAAACTTTACAAAAGCGGCGACTAGTCGCCGCACTCCAAGAAAAAATGCTTTGGCGGACGCTTCGGGAACCAGAAACAGTCTTAGATGGAAAAGGTTTTTAGCCGAGCTCTCCCGCCTCGGTGCCTGCTGGCACTCTCGGACAAAACCGCTGCGCTCGACTGCCGTCTGGGCAGTCGTGCTCGGCGTTTTTAGCCTGAGCTCTCCCGCCTCGGTGCCTGCTGGCACTCTCGGACAAAACCGCTGCGCTCGA
>CAZPPS010000017.1:0-37208 GCA_964588495.1 uncultured bacterium
GCTGGATCTGTCAGCGTCCCCGTGAGGCTGTAAAAAAAATAGCGGGCTCCCCAGCCCACAACAACGGAATAGTAAAATAGGATCCCAGTTGTGACAAGGGCAATAAAAGCTCCCATCCAGCCAAAAGAGGGGCCTGCCGTTTTGGCAAGAGCCCCAATTGGGGCGCGCCGGACCATCTTTCCCATCGCAATTTCAGCAATAATGAGAGGGATCGACCAGATAAATAAAAAAATGACCCACGGGATAATGAATGAGCCGCCCCCATTTTGGGCTACAATGCGGGAAAAGCGCCAAATGTTGCCAGCTCCGACGGCAACGCCGAGCATGGATAGGATAAGGCCTAAGCGGGAGGTGAAAAATTCTTTGGGTTTGGTGGTCATTTTTGATTACAGGTTTTCGGTTCGGGCAAGGGCACGGGCACGGGCAGGGGCACAGGCGTTGGACAAAGAATAGGCGACACCAAATTTTTCTTCATCCAATATCTTAACATCGATTATTCTTTTCGCTATGAGTACACATGATCCAATTTTGGTGGCCCCTTCGATCCTGGCAGGGGATTTTGGCAAAATCGCAGAAGAAGCCAAACGCATTGAAGATGCCGGAGCTGATTATATCCACGTAGATATCATGGATGGCCACTTTGTCCCTAATTTGACTCTGGGACCCCGCGCGCTTGCAGCCATCAACCGGGCAACCGATCTGTTCCTCGATGTCCACATCATGATTTATAATCCTTTCGAGTTTGTCGAAAGATTGGTAGAAGCTGGCGCTGACAGAATCACTTTCCACTTTGAAGCGACAGAGGATGTTGAAGATACTCTGCATTACATCCGCAAGTGTGGCGTTCAGGCAGGTTTAGCTTTCCGTCCAGAGACGGCTGTAGAATTTGTCCCCAGGTTTTTGTCGCAGTGTGATATGGTTCTATTAATGACAGTCCCTCCAGGATTTGGCGGACAGGAATTTGATCACGATGTTCTCGATAAAATCCGTTTTGTCCGCAATGTCTGCGAGGAACATTCCATCCGTGCTGGTGGCAAAATTGCCAAGAAAAATGAGAAGCTGCCCCCCTTTTTAATTGAAGTCGATGGGGGAATTGACGACAAAACTGCGCCCCTTTGCATTGAGGCAGGAGCCAATGTGCTCGTCTCAGGGACGCATCTTTTCAAGTCAGAAGATATGACAGCAAGTATTCAAAAGTTACGAGGGAAATAAGAAATGGTAGCAAGTCAGCAAATCGTCCCGGGAATGACCTTATCAATAGACAATGTCCTTTATAGGGTCGAGTCTGTTGTGAAGGTTACAGCCCCCAAAGGGCAGCCTTTCATCAAGACAAAATTGCGCGAATTGTCTTCTGATGAAATGGTTGAGAAAAACTTTAAAGTGGGCCAGGACGTCAAAGATGTGGCTTTAGAAGAGCGCAATCTCGAATTTCTCTATCTCGAAGGTAAAAACTATCTATTCTTAGACATTGGAGTCTTGGAACAGGTTTTGGTACCTCCTGAAGTGATTGGCGATAAGGTCAATTTTTTAAAAGAGGGGATCCCTCTTCAGGCGACTTTTTATGGCGATACGATTTTTTCCGTGGAGCTTCCCCAGTTTTTAGAGCTCATGGTTGCAAAAACAGAGTCTACTGACAAAGCCCTCTCTAATGCCACTAAAGAGGCAATTTTAGAGACAGGAGCTGCCATTGAAGTCCCTCCTTTCATCGAATCGGGGGATGTGATCAAAGTGGATACGCGCACAAAAGAATATATTCAAAGGGTATAATAAATGGATCTAAAGCAAATTGAAAAGTTGATGGCAGCGATGGGCCAGGCCCACATCAAGCGCGTTGTCATTAAACGTCAGGATTTCGAAATCGAGATCGAAAAAGAATGTATGCATGCGCCGAGCGTTTCTTACTCTCCCGCTCCTGTTTATGCGCCCTTACCTATGGCTCACGAGCACAAAACTCCTATTAATGCGGCTCAATCCTCTGCTGCCGACGAAACAGAAAAGTCGAATTCTTTATTTGTGACCTCGCCGATGGTGGGAACTTTTTACGCATCGCCTGCTCCCGATGATCCCCATTTTGTGAAGGTGGGAGACACGATCAGTGAAAATTCAGTTGTTTGCATCATCGAAGCGATGAAGGTGATGAATGAGGTCAAAGCAGGGGTAAAAGGAACAATTGCCGAAATTTTGGTCAGAAACGGGGAACCTGTTGAATTTGGAACCCGCATCTTTAGGGTAAATCCTGCATGAAAAAAATCCTGATCGCTAATAGAGGTGAAATTGCCGTCCGAGTGATTCGGGCAGCGCATGATTTAGGGCTGCAAACGGTTGCTGTCTATTCTCAAGCCGACAAAGAAGCGCTCCATGTCTTGTTTGCCGATGAAGCTGTTTGTATTGGAGAGGCTCCTTCGTCTAAATCCTATTTGAAAGTGGCGAACATCCTCTCTGCCTGTGAAATCACAGGAGCGGATGCGATCCATCCCGGTTATGGCTTTTTGAGTGAAAATGCCAACTTCGCTTCGATTTGTGAAAGCTGCGGCCTAAATTTTATCGGACCTTCTCCTCATTCCATTTCTTTGATGGGAGACAAAGCCAAAGCCAAAGCGGTCGCTAAAAGTGTTAAATGCCCAGTCATTCCTGGCTCTGATGGGATTGTAGAGACCATTGAAGAGGCTGTTAAAGCTGCCAAACACATGGGTTTTCCTATTTTTATCAAAGCAGTTGCCGGCGGCGGCGGAAAAGGAATCCGCATTGCTCAGAACATGGAAGAGTTCGGCCGTCTTTTTGCCGCTGCACGGGCAGAGGCTGCCGCTAGCTTTAACAACCCCGATGTCTATCTTGAAAAGATGATCGTGCGCCCTCGACATATCGAGGTGCAGATTTTGGGCGATAAACATGGCAACTATATCCACCTTGGAGAGCGTGACTGCACTATCCAAAGACGGCGTCAAAAACTCATTGAGGAAGCCCCCAGCCCTGTTTTATCCGAATCTTTGAGACAGAAAATCGGGCAGTCAGCGATCCAGATTGCCAAAGCTGCTAAGTATTTTTCTGCTGGAACGATCGAATTTTTGCTAGACCGGGATCAGAATTTCTACTTCATGGAAATGAACACCCGCATTCAGGTTGAACACACGGTAACAGAAGAGTTAACCGACATCGATCTTGTGCAGGAACAAATCCGCGTTGCCATGGGACTTGAATTGAAAAAGAAGCAAAAAGAGATCAAGTTTAATGGCCACGTCATTCAGCTACGTATCAACGCAGAAAACCCTTCCAACAACTTTGCCCCCTCACCTGGATGTCTAGAGTACTATTTGCCTCCAGGAGGCCCCCACGTCCGTGTCGATAGTGCTTGCTACACAGGCTACCGCATTCCCCCTTATTACGACTCAATGATTGCCAAGCTCATCGTGAAGGGCAAAACTCGAAAAGAGGCGATTGCGCATGCCAAAAGGGCTTTGCGCGAATTCCACATCGGCGGCGTGCACTCCACGATTTCGTTCCACCAACACATGTTGGACAATCCCGACTTCCTAGACTTGAAGTACGACATTAAGTACATCGATGATCTGCTGGATTCCGGGTTTACGTTCTAGCTTATTTCCGTGCGTGACCGTGACCAAACCGTGTACCGTGCCCGAGAGCAAAACAACGCAAACATAGCAAAGATGCAAGGGCGCAAAGATCGAGTTTGTTTTTTCTTTTCTCTGTGCTCTCTCTGATCTCTGTGGTTTTAAAAAAGGTCTCACAGACTTGCCTGACGCAACGTTTCGGGTATTTAAAAACCACAGAGAACACAGAGAAAAGATATTTCTATCTCTTTGTGTCTTTGTCTTTGTGCCTTCGTGTCTTTGTGTTTAAATCGGCTCAGGATGCACAGAATATTCGGATTCACAGTGTAAACTTCTGGCAGCAAATTTTTCCATGCAATAAAGTTGGCATTATGAACGGATCGGCACTAGGAAAATGGGTTATTGTTTTTGGTTTAGGGGTGATTGTCATTGGTTTATTGATCTGGGTTGCCAGTAAAATCGGCATCCCTTTTGGCAAACTCCCCGGAGATATAAAAATCGAAAATGAAAAGGTCAAATTCTATTTCCCCATCGTCACTTCCATCATCATCAGCATCATCTTAACAATTCTCATCAACCTGATTTTCTTTATGAGAAAATAACTCTATTCATATTAATTTTTTTTTCAAAAAAAATTATAAAATCTTTATAATATAATGGTATGATTAATAACAAACAGAGAGGCTAAGAAAAGCTTATGAGCCTGCGAGTTGGTCAGGATTGTAAAGGTGCAGATTTTACCCGCGGGACAGGGACAACTTGGCAGGAAGTTGCAGGGATCACAGCTTTGGTTTTGAGCATTTTATGTGTAACCGCTTGTCTTACCACGTGCGGTTTGAAACTCGACATGTACTATACGATCGGCTGTGGGGCAGCAGCTGCCGGACTGATCTTTGTAGCTCTTGCCTCCTATGCCAGCTATAAGTATCAAAATCGCACGATTGATAGCCCCACCCAAGATCAAGCCAAATCGGAAATAGATCTAGAATTCGATGAGCTTGTGAATTTGGGTAAATGGGAATCTGCTTTTTGCAATCATCTCAAAACAGCTTCTGAAATGTCGACTAAAGATAAGGTGTTGCTTGCTGATTCACTCAAAGCGTTTAATGATGACTTTTCTCGTGTAAAACGAGGAGAAAGTAGAATTGACAACATGGAATATGGTTGGGTCTTTGACCGGTTTGAAGATAATGGCAGACATTGTGTATCTGTTTTTTTTGCAAAGGATGACTATAGAAACGATAAATTCGAAATTAAGGGACAAGATGTATGCTGCTCTCGGTTTCAGATCCTTGCCCTGCTAAGGGGATTGTTAATCAAAAACCATGATTTTGACCCTCAAAATTTAGCGCTCGGAAGGGCATCCACGGCTTGTGCACTGTCGTTTCTTCTCAAAGGTTAACCTGAGTTTTGGGTTGTTTTTCTTCGTAGTCAGCGGATTTTTGTGAGGCAAAATCGCAATTTTTTGAGAAGCTCATAGCTGGAAGGGCTTTGCGCGAATTCCACATTGGCGGTGTGCACTCCACGATTGCGTTCCACCAATACATGCTGGACAACCCTGACTTCCTAGATCTTAAGTATGACATTTACATTGATGACCTATTAGACTCAGGGTTTACGTTCTAGCTTATTTCCGTGCGTGACCGTGACCGAGTCCGTGACCGTGACCGAACCGTGCTCCGTTCCCGAAGCGAATGTCAACGCAAAGATAGCAAAGCTGCAAAGACGCAAAGAGGAAAGCTATAAATTTTTCCTCTCTTCTCTGCGTCCTCTGCGCCTCTGCGTTTTTAAAATGAGCTCGCAAACTTGATTGACGCAAACTTTTCGCGGGTTTTGAAAAACGCAGAGGCGCAGAGGACGCAGAGAGAAGAAATTTCTATCTCTTTGTGTCTCTGCGTTTTATTTCTCTCGGAAACGGAACACGGTTCGGTCACGGACACGGACACGGTCACGCACGGATGTTTACTTAACCTGAGTTTTGGGTTATTTTTCCTCGTAATCAGCGGATTTTTGTGAGGCAAAATCGCAATTTTTTGCGAAGCTCATAGCTGAAAGCGCTATTTGCGAGCAAAAAAGTGCGATTTGGACCACAAAAATCCCTGAGGATGAGGGAAAAGAACCCAAAACTCAGGTTACTTAGAGAGCTCAAAGGTTGTGAGCTCACCACCAGCCTGTTTGAAGTGCTTTTCGATCTCAGCGGCGACAAAGTCGGGGTCGTCGGTGAGTTGGAGCCGCTCAAAGTCGCTCTCGATGATGTATTTTTCCTTAAAAGCGCTATTCCTGAGCCAGTCGATCAGTCCTTCCCAGTAGTTTTTGCCCATCAAGAAGATGGGGAAGGGTTTGATTTTGTTGGTTTGCATGAGAGTCAAGGCTTCAAAGAGTTCATCTAATGTCCCCATGCCGCCTGGCAAAAAGACATAGGCTTGCGCATATCGGATAAACATCACTTTTCTGACAAAAAAGTAGCGGAAACGGAGGTTATATTTGGAATCGATGTAGGGATTTTTAATCTCTTCATAGGGGAGATTGACGTTGATGCCGCAAGAGCGCCCTTTTGCCATCTGAGCCCCCTTATTGGCAGCCTCCATGACCCCGGGACCCCCTCCTGTGATGATTCCAAAGCCCTTTTCAGCAATTTTTTTGGCAACTTCTGTGCAAAGGGCATAGTTGGGGTGATCTGGACTGATTCTTGCGGAGCCGAAAACCGAGACGCAAGGGCCAATATCGGTCATCGTTTCAAAGCCGTCGACAAATTCCGACACTATTCGGAAAATTCTCCAGGCATCCAATTCTGTTTTATGCTTCTTTTCTTCAAAATTCATAATTTCTGGATGCATAATACAGATCTAGATAAACTGCAAAGCAATTATGCGCTTTTCAGCTTTTAAAGAGCTCACACGCTTTGAACAAACATTTTTTGCCCTCCCTTTTGTTGTGGCAGGGGCTTGCTTAGGATTGCGTATTTCTTTTTTTTCTTTACGTGATTTTTGGATCCTTCCTGCCTTTTTTTTAGCCCGTATTTCTGGAATGGCCTTTAATCAGCTGATTGATCGAAACATCGACGCCCAAAATCCCCGAACGCAAAGCCGGGCAATCCCGGAAGGAAGAGTTTCAGTTAAACAGGCGCAAAAAGTGGCATGGGGCAGTTTGGTTCTATTTTTGCTCGTTTGCCTTCAAATCAATAGTTTGACAGCCCTTCTAGCCTGCGCAGCCGCTTTTCTGATCGCCATCTATTCTTACATGAAAAGAATCCACTTTAGCTGCCATTTTATCCTCGGAGCGATCCATTTTTTAGGGCCAGTCATGGCCTATGGAGCCATCACCGGCACATTTTCGTGGGCACCTCTTTTGTTAGGGGCTGCCTCATTTTGTTTGATTGCGGCAAATGACATCATTTATGCCATTCAGGATTATAATTTTGATCAGACAAATGGGATCCACAGCCTTCCTGCAAAGTTTGGGATTGATAACGCTTTAGTCATCTCTTCTATTTTGCATGGTTTGTGTGCTTTCATGCTGACAGCTGCTGGAATTGCAGCCCGCTTTGGGCTTTCCTATTTTCTTCTGATTCCCGTTGTCATTTTGATTTTTGTCCTTTTTCACAGAAAGCTGCGCGCCCGCAGCGGCATCGAACTCTTATTTTTTAAGTGCACGGTGGCAGTCTCCTTTTCGACCCTTATTTTTGTTATGAGTAGTGCGGTATGGGACGTTTTGTTGTAGGAGTTTCGGGAGCCTCAGGGGTTATCCTGGCAGTCAAGCTCATCAATGCGCTAGGCGATGCCGGCCACACAATTGAGCTTGTTTTCAGCCAACACGCCCTTTACACAGCGACACTTGAGCTTGGCAAAGAGTTCAACACAACCTCGAGATTTGTGTCGCAGCTCAAAGCCGAAATTCAGAATAAAGTTACGGTCCATCAAATCCATGATGTAGGGTGCGCCATTGCGAGTGGCTCTTATCCTGTCGATGGGATGGTGATTATCCCATGCAGCATGGCAACAGTTGCAGCTGTGGCTGTCGGCCTTGCGGATAACGCTCTCAGAAGGGCAGCGGATGTCTCTTTAAAAGAAAAAAGGCCTCTCATATTAGTCCCACGAGAGTCTCCTTTAAGCTCTTTACATCTGGAAAATCTTTTAAAACTCAGCCAGTTGGGTGCGACAATTGTCCCACCAGCCCCTGCTTGGTATACGGCCCCGCAAACTTTGGACGATGTCGAAAATTTTATCGTGGGCAAGGTGCTTGAAGCTTTGCGTCTGGATCATAAACTCTACAAACGGTGGAAATGTGACAATTGAACTTGAAAGTGAAATCGATCGCGTATTTTGTGCATGTGACGGCTCCGAACCCACTTTTGAAGAAAAATTGGAAAATCTACGCAAGGCTCCCATTGAATCGTTGAATCCACTTCTATTTCATATGATCCGGTCCCGTTCTTTGCCCCTTCTTACATACTTGATTGAGCTCGGTGCGGACGTCGATTATTCTCAGGATGGCGGTATCACTCCACTCCATTACGCCTGCCAATGTGGGGGGATTGAAATGGCTCAATTTCTTGTAAAATCGGGGGCTCTTCGGCTGACTCTCTGTGAAAGAGGCTTTGATATCTTAACGTATGCTGTCCTTAGCCTGTCTCTGCCCATGGTTAAATGGGCATGCAGCCAAGGCTGTGATCCCAATCATAGAAATAGGATGGGAATGAGTGTGCTCCATGCAGCGGTCGGTCAGGCAAATCGTGTTGATCGTGAATCTGAAATCTGCGAAATCCTGGAATACTTAATCCAAAAGGGGGCAAGAATTGAGCCTTTCGACAGACTTTTACCTTGGCAGATAGCAGAGGGGAACAACTTGCATCAGGCTGCCAAGATTCTGCGCTCAATTTCACCCAAAGTTTAGAGAAGGGAAATAGCCATTTTTTGTTGAGTGCGAAGACGCAAAGTTGACCGAAAAGAATCTGAAATTAATAATAGCTTAATATTTATTGACTATAATTATTTGTAAATTAGGAAGATTTACATGTCAAAAGCTGCACCATTGACCCATACAGAGCCATCTCATTTAGAATTTAATCAACAGGAGGAAGGAAAATTTACTTCGGTATTGGCTCATGTGATCACAGCGATTGCGATTGGAATCATTATTGGTGGTTCTGCTGCTACGGGAACCTGGTTTTTGACACATGGTAACGTCATGTGGACGGGGATTGCTGCAGGAGCCGGTTTTGTCATTCCCGGATTAGTGAGCTATGTGATCTTTAGGTGTGCCTGTGGAAGAACGGCTTCTATTGACCAGGTGGTTGAATCCAAAAGCGAGGCTGTGGAAGCCAAAGTGGATACGGGTGAATCCAAACTCAGAGCTGATATTAAAGGCACGGTTTATATCCATTCCTTGGTCAGCGGCCCTATCCGAAACGATCACATGTACGAATTTTCCAAGCGTTTGAAAACAGAAGGGGGGCAACCTATCGAGATCAGGGAAGATGATTTATATATTGAGTTATGTGGTGATTTTGAAAAAACCTTCTTTCTCTCTCCAGATCTATCCTGTTTTCGCCCTTCAGATAAATCCACAATGACCTATATCTATCTGCCGGCTTGCCTTTTTGCAGATGTTAAAGAAGGGGACGCAGTCCGATTTTTGCTGGATGATAAGCTGGTTGAATTGTCTTGTAGACAAGGAACACATCCACTCCCTGAGGCAGCAACCATGACTTTTCAAGATGCGCTCTCCCAGGTCAAATCTTGTGTACGTATAGATAAACCACAAGCTCTTTGGCTACAGGATATAGCAGAAGAGCCAAAATTTCTGGGCGAGTTGGTTGGACGCAATCTGGTGAAAATAAATGGAGCTGATTCTGAAATCGCAAGTTTTCAGTTTTATGAAGAAGATCAAAAAAACCATGGAGCCTATCAAAAGCTTCAGGTTCTGGATGAAGTCAGAAATGACTGTGTATTCAATCTACGGCTTCCAGGCGAACAAAGCGCAGATTCCCGTATGTATGTGAAACTTGATCCTGTCCCTCTTGAAGAGATTGATCTTTTTGAATCCAAGGGATTCAATGGGCTCCGTCGATTGTGGATTTTGATTCCCCATAAACCTGAAGCCAACCAATTTCCCGAAAATGCTTCAAGCATGACCATAGATGCACGAGATACAAGAGGATCCATGAGATTTACTAAAGAAACCTTCAATCCACAGAAAGGACATCGAGCCACTCTTTACAAGCATGGACAACACTTTACTTGCATAGTTTCTGAAAATGCGGATGTAAAGTTATTTTATAACCAATCTAATCTTCTGCAATTGAGCGTCAGCTTATCTAGTTCGCGCTGCGTTGAATTGGTTTCGGGAACGGGAGGAGCTAGTCTGGTCGGACACGGTCTCGCGTCACACACTGATGTCGGATGATGACTTTGTGGGTTCTTGCGGGGAGAAGTGGGGGTTGCCGTTTTGGCGGCCGTTGATCACTTCGTGGAGGTTTTCGATAGCGATGAAAGCCTGAGGATCTTCTCTGTGGACGATCTCTTTGAGCTCAGCTAGCTGGAGGCGTTCTACAACGATGTAGAGAATTTCGCGGGCATCGCCTGAAAACCCCCCTCTGCCATACATCACAGTGAGGCCGATTCCAAGCTCTTTCATGAGCACATCGCATAGATGTTGCGGCATTTTGGAGATGATCATCACAGATTTTGTGTCTTCTAATCCCACAATCACCATGTCCATCACTTTAGTAGCGATCACGTAGGTCATGAGAGAAAGGATGGCAGAATGCCAATCGCGGTAAACGACGCCGGCTGCAGCAAAAATAAAAACGTTGGTAAAAAGGATGACCTGACCAACGGTAAAGCCCCGTTTACGATTGACGATGATGCCCAAAATTTCGGTGCCGTCGGTTGAGCCGCCATGGCGAATAATCAAGCCAGCTCCTGCCCCCACAATAAAGCCTCCGAGGACGATCACTTCGATGGTTTCGCCGTGAAATTCGAGAGGAGCGGTGTTAAACCAGACGGGAATCCAGTAAAAAAGGGCCATAGCTATCGACAAAAGGCAAACGGCTGTAAACATTTGGATTACAAAATGTCTGCCGATCTGTTTGTAGGCTAAAAAAACAAAGGGGAGGTTGAAAAGGATCATAAAATAGGGGAGAAGCCCTTTACCAAAAAGGTAAGAGGCCATGATCGAGACCCCGACAATTCCACCGTCAATCAATTTATTTGGAATTAGGACAGTTTCAATGCCTAAAGCTGCCAGAAAGGCGCCAACAATAAACCAAAAAAGTGTTTTGAAATAGTATTTGCCGAAACGAAACTGTGTGTAGGCGGCTTTCATTGAGAAACCTGATTAAATCGGCAATTCTAAAGTCTTGATGACCTAAAGCGCATTGAAAATGCGCGGGAGACGGGGCTCGAACCCGCAACTTCCGCCGTGACAGGGCGGTGCTCTAACCAATTGAACTACTCCCGCAGATCTTTCAATCTGAGTAACCTCATCTAAGTGAGGAGGTCAGTTGGGCGCAACAGGATTTGAACCTATGACCACTTGTGTGTAAGACAAGCGCTCTACCACTGAGCTATACGCCCTAATCTTAAGAGGCTCAGACAAGCTGTCTCTTCTAAAAAGAGAATCAAGATACTTTAAGGCTTCTTTTTGAACAACTCTTTTTGTGCAAGATCGGTGAAATATTTCTCAAATTTCCCCTGCCGGTGCTCCAGCTCTTTTCGATCGGTCAATTCGTGGACATGTAAGGGGACAGCTGTGACATAACCTTGTCTTAGCCAGGCAATATCACAATCTTCCTCTTCAGCAAGCTCTTCAGGTTTACCGCCAAGCCAATAGCTCGGGCCCGATTCGGTATTAATGTGTAAATAAGGATCCTCTGACCAGCGTCCTTTTCCTTGCCGCGTGAGCCTAAAACCTTTCACCTCGTCCTCAACATTGTGAGGGAAATTGACATTCAAAAAACAGCCAGATGGCAAGGGATTGGCAAGAACATATTGGACAAGGGAGGGGGCATATTTTTCAGCAACGTGGTAGTTGGGCTTTTGTCCATCTTCGCACGAAAAGGCAATTCCAGGAATTCCTCGGAAAATCCCCTCTACACAGGCGCCTACAGTGCCTGAATGGAGCACGTTTCTGCCCGCATTTGAGCCTGCATTGATTCCGGAGACAATAAAATCAGGCTTCCCTTTCAAAATCACCCGCTCTCCCATTTTGATACAATCTGCGGGCGTTCCATCAATAGACCAGGCAGATGTCTCTTCAAATGTGGTCACTTTCTGAATCAGAATAGGCTTGTCCCAAGTGATGGAAACTCCTGTGCCGGAGCGTTCAGTTGCCGGCGCAATGACATAAAGTTCTGCAAAATTAGCACGCTTCAGAGCATGCCACAGCGCTTTAATTCCCGGGGCATTCACCCCATCATCGTTGGTTATAATAATTTTTGGACGGTCCATAAGCGATCTTTTAAAATTTTTCCCCGCCTATGATAGCTTTCTGTGACATGAAAAACATCTTTTTTCTTAGGACTAAATGCCTAAAAAAATTATAACACAGAGCAAGCAGTTGGAGGTTTATGCTCAAAAAAATCACATTTTTTTCTTTAAGTGTCATTTTAGGATATCTAACACCTGCATTTTCCTATTGTTGCAACGATCCGTGCAATCAATTCTACATTGGAATTGAGGGGGGAGTTGCAGGTCCTTTAGAAAAAGCTCATGGTAACAATACCGGTGGCGCAGGATTTTTTGGAGTGACAGATCATTTAAAAAGAAGATCCTCTGGTCTCATTGGCGCCCGTGCCGGCTATTTTTGGAATCATCGTTTGCGCGCTGATATATCGTATTCTTATCTGCCTTCACATCCAAAATGGGTGACGACATTTCCGCCAGGGGTTTCTGTGCCCACCATTTTCCAATCTAAGCTAGAGACTCATTTGGTTTTGGTAAATCTGTATGGTCACCTCAGCCAGCAGCAGAGGTGCTGCCTTTGCGGTTTCGACCCTTATGCAGGTGCAGGATTAGGGATCGCAGCGAACAAATTACGCGATATTAGTGAAGGTAGTTCAATCACTGGTATTTTTTTTGCAAATTTAGAATCGCACATGCAAAAACATTTTGCTGCAAGATTTCAAGTGGGTGTGATGCGAAAGACTTTTTCCTGCATTGTTTGGGACCTCGCCTTTTCTGCCATTTATTTGGGAAGAATTGCGACAGGCGATTACCGTACACTCTCAAACGGCATATCACAGCCTATTGGCAGATATTCCTTCTCCAAAAATTGGACAGGAGCCGTTACGTTGGGAATGAAGGTTTTTTTTAGATCCATATAAAGGAAATTTAAGAAGTTATGCTTAGAAAAATCACTGTTTTTAGCTTGTGCCTGGCTTTGGGATACCTAACCCCTGCTTTTTCCTATTATTGCAACGAGCCCTGCACTAAATATTATGTGGGCGTTGATGGGGGAGTTGTGTGGGCTTTGAAAAAGGGGCATGGTAATCGTACGGGAGGACAATTTTTTACTGGGTCTTCCGATCATTTAAGAAGGAAGGTTACGGGAATTATTGGGGCAAACGCTGGTTTGTTTTTAAATGATTGTTTTCGAGCCGACATATCTTATGCCTACTCACATTGGCATACTAACTGGTTAACTCAATTCCCCGGAGATAGCCCAGACGTATTTCCATCTAAACTAAATACTCAGCTTGTTTTAGCCAATCTGTATGTTCACTTAAATCCTGAGCTCATTTGCCAGATGGGTGGCTTCAATCCTTATTTTGGTGGGGGTTTGGGGGTGGCCTTCAATAAATTATATGGAATTATAGAACGTTCTACAGATGACAATTTTTTTGATTTTGTCCATTCCCACACTCATAAAAACTTAGCAGGCAAGTTTCAGGTAGGTGTCCTGCGTGAGATTTGCAATTGGATCGCTTTAGATCTCGCATTTTCTGCCACTTATTTGGGAAAGGTGTCATCGGGTAATCGTCGTACATTTGTAAGCGGAGCGTCACAAAGGATTGGACGTTATTCCTTCACAAACAATTGGACAGGGGCCGTTACTCTGGGAGCGAAGTTTTTTTTCTAGCCTTATCAGAACCGTAAATAAGGCCTGCTTGGGCCACATTTGTCCGGGCGTTTGGAAAAAGAGTTTCGATTTCCTGTAAGAGCTGCTCCACTTTTTTGCGCATCGAATGTGCCCCCACAGGACACTGACAGGTGATTCTTGCAAAGCCCTTATCCTTGGCAAAATGGATGATTTCAGCCTCTGAGACAAAAATGAGGGGACGGATGATGGTGACGCCATAATCCACCATTTCGAGTTTGGGCAAATTTCCGGCAAATTCCCCTTTGTGGAGTAGGTTTAAAAGAACAGTTTGCGCGTGATCGTCTTGAGTGTGGCCGAAAGCGACTGTATTGGCTCCAGCGTTTTTTGCTGCATCAAAAATGAGACTCCGCCTTTCCCGTGAGCAGGAATAGCATTGGAGTGTTTCCAGTTTTTGAGTGGAGGTGCGGATGATCAAAGGGATCTCAAGGGCATCGCAAATGCCCCTCAAAAAGCCTTCCTGGATCGAAGCGCCGCAGGAAAAGCTTCCGCCGACGTTGATGGCGATTAATTCAAGATTGGGAAAGCCCCGTCCCAAAATCGCTTTGAGCATAAATAGAAGAGTGAGGCTATCTTTGCCGCCGCTCAATGCGATGGCAAGCCTAGAAGTCCCTTCCAGCATTTCATACTCGTGCAAGGCTTTTCGGATCATACTCTCAATTTTTTTGCCCCGCTGATTCCACGGGGGGAGGGCTAAGGGTAGGGAAATGTCTAACATAGCCAAAAAGTATAGCTGGCCAAATAGAATTGGACAACTTTCGTGATCTTGGGATAAAATTTCGCCTCCATCTATGATGTATTTTGAGGTTTACGGTTATGACACAGAAAGTCGGGCGAAACGATCCCTGCCCTTGCGGATCTGGTAAAAAGTATAAAAATTGCCATATGCTTCAGGAGCAAGAGACTCAATCTGCCAAGTATACAGCGAGCGGCAAAAGAAAATTTAAGGCCAAAGTCCTCAGCATGAAAGATAAAAGTTTATCGATCTTTGGCAGATCTGCGACCGTGCAACAGGAAGCGCCCGCCTCTGATGCCCTTGCCAAGATGAAATTCCGGATGACCAAAGGGGACTTCCGCACCAAACAAAAACAGGCGCCAGCTTTCGAAAAAACTGAAAGTACAGAGCAGCCTCAAGAGCGTGAACGCAACCTTCCGAAGCCCGGCGAAGAGTTCAAAATTACAAAAGAAGATTTTCGTAAAAAAGAAGAAGACTAAAAAATAAGGGCTTTGATATATATTGCTGCTTCTACGCTGGAGTAGCTCAACTGGTAGAGCATCCGACTTGTAATCGGACGGTTGAGGGTTCAAGTCCTTTCTCCAGCATTCCTTTCGGGGGTGTCGCATAGTGGCCAATTGCGTTGGACTGTAAATCCGATAGCTTCGGCTTTCGCTAGTTCGAATCTAGCCACCCCCACTTTTTTCCCACTTATTTTGGAGTGCGGTGACTCGTTACAGCAGTTTTGTTGAAAATCAAAAATAAAAAATGAAATCTGGCGATTAAATTTGTTTTTTAGCTACTAGAAGAGCGTCTTTAGCATTAGTTTGAATATCAGGTGCTAAACCCTCTCCATCCCAGTTCTTTTCCCCATTTTTAAGAACATAATCTCCGAATGAAACAGCTACGAAAAAGTCATTATTTACTTCAAATAGCTTGTTTACATGCGCGCCTCCGCCCGTTGTTTCGCCGATAACTGTGGCTTTTCTGTGCTCCCTAAGATGATAGGTAAGAGCTTCAGCAGCTGAAAAGGAGTCGCTGCTCGTCAGAATAAAAATGGGTTGTTCCAACATTCTTTCTTGTAAAGGGAGCTCTTCTTCAGAAAGGGTTTGTACAGGAGCTACTGGGAAAAACTGTAATTCTTCTTGAGAGATCGCGTCTCTGTACATACTCTGGCCTAAATCTATGCTGGGTTTAATAAAATGGCTAGCAATATAGGCCATCATATATTGAGAGCCGCCACTATTTCTTCGTAAATCTATAATAATCGCTTTTGGGTTCGATTTTCTAATTTGATCTAAGGCGTGTTTCACTTCCTCAAGTTTAGGGCATTTATTGCCTTCTGTTCCCTCAATATTTTCAAATTTAGTGAATTCAAAATATGCATAATCATTGTTTAATTCCACTTTCACTTCATTAGTTTCTGGCTTGAAATCTTTATTTTCATGACGGTCCACAATATATACATGTCCATCCTGACTGATTTCCCTCAAATCTATGGTTAGCTCAATGACAAAATCCATGCGGTCATAAAATTTTTCATATTTTCCGGAATGAAATAGAGCATTCAGTTCATCTGCGATCAGCTTTCCCTTATCTTTGTCTAAATAGTGATCTGCAATCAATTCAGGAACACGCTTCATTGTCGATGGTAAATCAAAGGGACGTGTGGCCTCTCGAAGGCTTGAACCGAGCTCCGAATTTCCTTGTTTTTCTATTTTGTCAGCGATTTCAAATAGTATTTTTGGTTGATTGAGGAAGGGTTCGGCTTCGTTGATAGTAGCCAAAATTAGGGTCTTATCATCAGAAGTACAGCGTTGAATGAGTGCTTGGCAGAGAGAATTTTTTGCTGATTCTAACGGATTTGTATCAGCATAGGTTCTTTTGAGCAGCTTGTTTGCTCCAAGGGAATAGACGGTCTTGGTAAGAGACATGTGTTCGATGTGAGTCTCGTGGGAAACAAAAGATACGAATGCGCATTTTTTCGCGAAAGGGCGCGCCTCTGATAGCGATTTTAATACCTCTTTCACGCATTCTGGGGCCTCCGCATCATCTTCGTAAATGTATTCCCTTCCAGCAATATTTATTTTTTTAATATCGGAACTTGAAGCAGAAGCCGCATCATAGAGGTACACGGTGTAAGCTTTGCTTTCGTGTGTAAATTGCAGACTTAATTTTGAGACATCGGAAGGGGTCATAATGAAATAAACTCTTGATTTTTAAAGAATTATATCATTTTTTTGAGTAAAATGACAGATGAAAGTCAGGGCGACGACCAAGTCACGGCACTCCAAAAAGCCTCTCAAAACAATCTTAATATTAACTTAATGCTTTTCTGCTAATTTAAGATTGTAAGTTTTTAATAAAGAATGGGTAAAAATGTCCATAGCTGAGCGCCCGGGAAGTCAACCTTCTTTTGAAAAAGGGCTTGTCCAAGACAATCTAAATAGAAGCGCTGGATGTACCAACTATTGGCCAATTGCTTGTGCGATTGGAGTCATTGTCTGCTTAGGGGCAGCGTTTTTGACAATGGCAGCGCATCAGGTTTTGCCCCAGGGTATCAATGCGATCAGTGATTTGGGAATATTGGGGCAAGCCCTTGGATATGCAGGATTGGGAATAGGAGCGATTGTCATTTTAATCGGATCGGTTAAGAGCTATCTTCATAAAAGGCAAGAACCAGGTGCTTTGGATCCTTCTTTGGCAGCTGTGATTGAACAGATACGTCTTGCAAAAAGCCAGAATATTAATACAGCACTCTTTGTGGGAAGGACAAATAAGCAACCGTTGCCAAAGGAGGAAGGGTGGGCATGGTTTAGCCTCCATTGCAACAAAAAGAAAGGAGATAGCAGCCGCCATTTACACATCGATTTCAACGACCGTCAAATCATGCAAAACATCCATCACCTTTTCGATAAAGTCGTGGTAGATCCTTCTTTTATTATGTTTTTTCGTGGTTCTCCTTGGGATGCTTTACAGCCCCTTTTAGTTAAATGCGTGTCTTCTAAGCTAATTGTGGAAAGTGATAAAGGGCGGGAAGAGATTGGAGGCGCTTTGGTAATTGATGGTCGCAATGCGTGTCTGAAAACACCTAATAAAGATCAGTTGACCAATTCCCAAATTGAAAATCAAAGGTTTGAGGCGTGGAAAAAAGATGTTGGATTACTGAAGTTTGATGAAGAGTACGAAAGCTTTCTTCAAACGCTTGAGACCGAAAATAAAAAACCTCAGATTGGTGATTCGAAATCACTTTTCAAGCGCCATATCTTAGAGAGAGAGGGCTTAGCTCTTAAAAAGGTCGATTACAGACCACAGCTTTTAAAAAATATTCGAGAGTATTTGTTAACCTTATTTCACAATGTGGAATTGAAAAAGGGTCCTTATCCTTACAGAGGCGATGAGACTCCAAGGGAATATTGGGTAGTCAGCCACCCCAAGTAATTTTTTTAAAAAAATATTTTATTAACGCTGTCTTAATATCTTTGTGTTATCATTCCTTTAGAGTTTTTTATAACCCCAGGAAGATCATGTCTCTGCCAAACCTTCAAGCCTATCCTTATTCAGAAGTTGCGAACCTCTTGCCTCAAGACAGAAAGGAGAAAGTTGAAAGAGATGCGCTGCAGTCACGGGTCAATCACAATAATTGGACACCTATTAACTATGGGCCGCCAATTGCTTGTGCTATTGGGGTAATTGTATGCTTAGGGGCCGTCTTCCTGACTTTAGCTGTACATCAGGTTTTACCACATGGGATTAATGCGATTAGCGAATTAGGTGTTTATGGAGAAGTACTGGCTTATGGGGGATTGGGAATCGGAGCGATTGTCATCTTAATCGGAGGGGTTAAGTGGTATCTCAA
This sequence comes from uncultured bacterium, assembly GCA_964588495.1. Taxonomy (GTDB): domain Bacteria; phylum Chlamydiota; class Chlamydiia; order Chlamydiales; family JAAKFR01; genus CAVPKN01. Next base: position 18,242 of record CAZPPS010000017.1, read on the forward strand.
TAAGCAAAAGATTGCCAATGCGATTGAGGAAGGGGTAGCTAGCACGCGTTACAACTCAGAATCTTCAGAGGTAGAGGCCTATTTCCGCAACATGATAGAACCCAATGAACTACTTGCAGTCAATAATCCTGAGCGGCAAGAAATTAGCATTTACTATCAACAATGGAATGAAACGCATAAATTACACCTTCCAATGAATCCAGAGACATTCGAATACGACGCAGATCCGGAAGTAGCTTTTCAAAATTGGTGCGAAACTCACAGCTCGATTGTGCAGGGTAAGCGCTTTATTGATTTAGACGTTGTGCGCCAAAGAACAGAAACTTTTGAACGGAAAAAGATTTATTCTTTGGATGTTGTGATTGAGCAGATACGTCTTGCCAGAAGCCAAGGTACTCAAACAGCGCTCTTTCTTGGAAGAACAAACGATCAGTCCATGCCAGTAGAAGAGGGATGGGCATGGTTTAGTCTTGATGAGCACATGGAACCCGAGAATAGAGGTCATCATTTGCAGATCAATTTCAATGAACCGGAAATCATGCAAAAGATTCACAATCTTTTCGATAAAGTAGTCGTCGATTGCTCTGTAATTAAATTTTTCCATGACTCGCCCTGGGATGCTCTGCAGCCTCTTTTATTTAAGGATAAGTCTTCTGAGCTCATCGTAGAGACCCATCGTGGTAATAGCATTTCGCAAAACTTGCTTATAGACGGTCGCAAGGCATGGCTTCAGGTTCCATTCGGTTTGTCAGAATCAGAAAGATCTAATTATGACTGTCAGTTTTTAGATGCTATTGGAGAGTATTTGGAAACACTTTTCCATAATGTGGAATTGGTAGGGGGCGCATATCCTTACAGAGACGAGGCAGATTATAGACGATATTGGGTAGCGAGCAACCCCATATAACAATTACCCTCCGGGCAACAGGTTGTTTCAAAAAAATCTGGGTTCGGTTACAAACATGGCTTTAATTGTTAGTCTAACAATGAATCTCGAAGATCAGCTTAAGAAGTTTTTTGGGTATAATAGTTTCCAGAAGGATCAGCGGGAAATTATTGCTGCGATTTGCGAGCGACGGGATGTTTTGGCGATCTTGCCGACGGGGGCTGGGAAGTCGATCTGTTATCAGTTGCCGGCGTTGATCCTGCCGGGGATTGCCGTTGTAGTATCGCCCCTGATTTCATTGATGCAGGATCAAGTGGTCAGTTTGGCCAAAAACGATTTACCTGCCATTTTTCTCAATAGCAGCATTCCCTATGATGAGATTCAGGTTGTTTTGAAGAATCTGAAGAACTACAAGCTCCTATATGTGGCGCCTGAGCGCTTTGCTGATCCCCACTTTCTTCAATGTTTGAAAGAGACACACGTCTCTTTTTTTGCCATTGATGAGGCGCACTGCATTTCCCAATGGGGGCATGCCTTTCGCCCAGAATACCGGCAATTAGCGCTGTTAAAGAAGGAGTTTCCCCAAAGCGGTGTGGTGGCGCTGACCGCAACTGCGACGCAAGATGTGGAACGCGATATCGTCAGCCAAGTCAACATGCAGAATCCTTATGTTGTTAAAGCGAGCTTTGACCGTCCGAATCTGACATTTCACATGCACGCGAAGATAGATGTTGCGAGCCAACTCAACGCATTTTTAAAGAAACATCCCAATGAATCAGGAATTTTGTATGCAGCGACACGTAAGAATGTGGATGAGAACTTCTTATACCTGCAGAGCCAAGGGTATAAAGTGGGCAAGTACCATGCCGGCATGAGCGATACCGAGCGGACAAAAGCGCAGCATGCCTTTGTCTATGGGGATTTACAGATTATGGTGGCAACGGTGGCGTTCGGGATGGGAATCCATAAGCCCGATATCCGCTTTGTGGTCCATCTGGATATGCCAAGATCGATCGAACACTATTATCAGGAAGTGGGGCGCGCTGGCCGCGATGGTTTGCCCTCTGTTTGTTTGATGTTTTATTCTGCACAAGAGCTCATGATCTACGATCTTTTTTTGCAGCAGCTCACAGATGACACGGTCAAGCGGGTGACCAAAGCCAAAACCGATAAGATGTATGCCCTTTGCCATTCAGCGGGTTGCCGTCGCAAAAGCCTCTTAAAGTATTTTGGAGAAAATTTCAGCGCTGACAACTGCAATAGCTGCGATAACTGTCTCGATCAAAACGAGCTTGTCGATGAAACGGTTGTGGCAAAGAAAATTCTCTCCTGCGTCTACCGCCTTGATCAGCGATTTGGGGTCCGCTATGTGATGGATGTTTTGCGCGGCTCAAAAAACCAGAAAATTTTAGACAATCAACACGAAAATCTCTCGACCTATGGCTTGATGAAAGAGTATTCGGACGCCGATCTGCGCTACTATATCGAAACCCTCATTAGCCTCGGATTTTTAGAAAAAACAGAAGGGGAATACCCCATTCTCCGCTGGAGCGCCACTTCTTCTCAGGTCATCAAAGACGGAGCTCCTGTCCTGATACGTAAAAAACTGCGGCAAGTGGCGCGCAAAAAAGATCCAAGTGCTGTGGAATATGACCAAGTGCTCTTTAACGAGCTTTCCGCGCTCAGACGCCAATGGGCGCAAGAGACCCACGTCCCGGCCTTTGTCGTCTTCGGCGATCGCTCTCTGATCGAAATGTCCATTTTTTACCCCAGAACCCGCTCCGCCTTCCTAGAGATCAACGGCTGCGGCCCCGCCAAATGGCAAAAATACGGCGCCTCTTTCCTTGCAGCCATCACCGACTATTGCTCAAAAAATGGAATTGAACCTTCCTCTATTCATCAACTATCTAAAAATCCCAATCCTTCGTCTATAGATACGCTGGAGCTTTATTTACAGGGCCATAGTCCAGAAGAAATTGCAGCTTTGAGAGGCTTAAGCTTAAGAACTGTCATCAAGCATGTGCAAGAACAGATTGCCTTAGGAAAAGACCTTGACGTCTCCCGAATCGTGGCTCAAGAGAAGCAAAAAGCTATCCGTCAGGTGATTGCAATCGTTGGCTGTGAAAAACTTTCTCCTATCAAAGAGGCTCTCCCACAAGATTTTACTTACGAGGAAATCGGCCTGGTGGCCGCCTTTTACCGTCGAAAAAGCTGAAAAAAAATATTGCCTTAATCGTTTTCCAATCTTGGTAACTTGCTTGACTTTGTAATTAACTTTTTCTCTTCAGTTTTTACACGACGCTCCAGTTTTTTCAGGTCTTCTTCTGGGGGAAGATTTTCTGGTTAGCTGGGGTCGGAAGGGGGGCGGCGGAGGGCTTTTTTGGCGGAGGTTTTGGATTTTTTGAGGCGGTTTTGTTTGCGGACCGATTTGGGGATGCGGGTGGCGATCCGTTTGGGCTTTCTGTAGTTGAGCTTTTCAACTATTTTTCGCAGCTTAGTTAGGCAGTCTTTTTTATTGAGGAGCTGGCTGCGCTCTTTTTGGCTTGTGACTACAATGCCTGTGGGGATGTGCGTTAGGCGCACAGCGCTATCTGTCACGTTGACGTGTTGGCCGCCGCTGCCGCTGGCACGGTAAGCGCTCACTGTGCACTCTGCCAGGAGATCATCGTCAGATTCTGGCAGGACAATTTTCGTCATTGATTGTTTTTGCTCGCGATCAATGCCAATTTTTCTTTCCGACTCATTTTTTTGATGGCACCTTCCCGTTTCGACGCCTCAGAGCGGTTGGATTGTGATTCGCGAAACACGATGTTCTCTGGGGCTGAAAAACGAAAAAAGCGTGCTCCTGTCTGCAATCTCCGATGTTCATCCAATCGGCGTTCCAGGTTATTCGTAATTCCCGTATACAATTTGCCTGATTGGGTTTGTATCATGTAGACTTCCCAATGATTTGTATCCAAAGCGCCCATCAATAAAAATAATAATGGATTGTGCTAAAAAGAGAAAAAAAACGCTCGCATTTTTTTGTTTTGTGATCAAAATGGTGTTCATGAAGAAATTCCTTTGTTGTGCGTTGTTTTTTTTGTGGGGAGCCTTAAGTGCTGATGAGCCTCTATTGGAGGCAGTGAAGCTGGGAAGAGTGGATGCCTACCAATCGGGGGCGGATAATAGTCCGGTGGCAGGAGCCTTTTTTAGAGAGAGGCCTAACACCTATCTCTATGTCTGGGGGTTGAATTCTGCGAATGCGAATGGTGTGATGGAAAAAGAGGGGAATCGTGTCCCTTCCGATAAAGAAATCCGTCAGACAATTGCCTGGTTTACCTCAAAAAAGCTTCCCTTTGTCTGGTGGAGCTCGGCAAAGGTTTTGGAAAATTACGGGTTTCGCTTTGGAGGCGTTCAGACAGGGATTGCCCTTGATATTGGAGAGAAGCTTCCTCCAGCTCCCTCAAAATCGGAAGAACTTCAGATAAAAGTTGTGGAAACAGAAAGTGAGCTCTCCTCTTTTGTGGAAGTGTCGGCCACCGTTTTTGCGATTAATGGACAGTTAGCTAAAAAACAATGGCTTGCCATGAACACTTCCCTCATGAAAAAGGGAAAACAGATCCATTTTATCGCTCTTTTAGAGGGGAAAGTGGTAGGAACTGCAAGTCTTAATCTAGCATCCAATTCTGCAGGGATTTGGAATGTGGCAACCCTTCCAGGATACCGTAAACAAGGTATCGGTAGCTCTTTGGTCTATGAGGCCCTTCTGGAAGCCAAAAAACAGCATCACACGTCAGTGATGGCCCTTCTGGCCCCCGAAAATATGGCCAAGCACCTTTTCCTCAAAATGGGATTTCAGCCCCTTCGTGAATTTCCCTTCTACATTTTTAATAGTAACTAAACAATATTTTAATACGATATTAACTCTTTCATGCTATAATCTTTGGCATGAGTATTAATTTCCCTTTATTTTTTAACGGGGACAATCCCAATCCCTTTAAACCCCTTTCGGCTGAGGAAAAAGGGGCTGCGCTCATAAAAAGGACTGAGGTTGTTAAATCTGTTAGTGACAGTCAACAGCTGATAGAAAGAGAGTTTAAAAAGCACTCAATTTTACAAAGTTCCAGAGCGGCCTTAGAGGAAGTAATTTCCCTGATTGGGCAGGATCAGACCTTTCACATGCTCAACCTTGCCTACTCTCTTGAAGGAACGGGCTTTGAGGGAGGAAATTTGGCAGCTGTTGCCAATGTTTATTTAGCCCTTTTTCGAGCCCTCGACAACATTGGGATTTTTTGCGAGGCAAAAGAGATCCCACAAGACGTTTATGTAGCTCTAGAGCAGTTAAAGATCAGTGCTTTATTTTCTGCAGCTGAGATTGCAGACAAAATCGCAGCCCTTGAGGTAGGCAAAAGCTACGTCATGCGGGGAGGGTGGTATGCAGAACCTGCAGCGCACGCCATGATCTACCGTTTTGAAAGAACCGGGGATGAAAGCTTTAATATTTACCTTTATAACGCCCAAAATGGAGTGCACAAGCTTCAAGGGGGGGTTAAAAAAATAGGACGGGTCCGTGTCAGGCCTTGCATGTTATTTGAAGATGTGAAATGGTCAGAGCTTTTTTTCTGCAAAAAATCAGAAAGTATTAATCCCATCCTTTTTGAAAAACTCCTCGCCGTGCTAAGCCGCCAGAGACACACTCAAAATATCAAAAGCGTCCTTGATTGTTTTTTTCATATCCAATCCAAACTAGCCTCTTCTGAAAATCTAAAACGCAACAATTTGTTTATTGCCGTACAGCCCAGCGGCAATTGTCCTGTCAAATCTACAAACTGTATGCTCCTTGACTTGATTAACGATAGGCAGATCTACAAAAAACTCTCTTTGGGTTTCCGTTTTGTTTCTCAACTTGCAAGGTTCTTTTTTGTGACGGAGACTGAACATCCCATTGAAGAAAGAAAAGTGATGCATTTCCAGCTGAAAGAGGCGGCTTCCAATTTTCTAAATGTCTTGAACACCAATTTCTTACGCAAGACAAGCTCCATTTGTGAGTCTGATTACGTCAAGGCAAGTGCCAGCATGCAAAATATCCTGTGGTCTTTGAGCCTTCCAGAAGAGGTCGTAGAGCTCCCCGTTGGTGGGGATTATTCGCAGGAAACGGCAAAAAAACTTCGAGAAATGCGTGTTTCATACAGTAAGAGTCTTGCCTATGATGCTAGTAGAGGAGCTGGAAGCCAAGAAGGGGTAGAAAAAACGTTGCCCTTGAACCCTGAATTGGGGAAAGGGTGCTCCTGGAAAGAATGTCCTACAGTGATTACATCTCTAAGGAAACTCGTTGAAAAACTTTTGGAAGCAACGCGCTACCAAGATGCCGTTTTCCAGGTGGAGGCTACCCTAAAAAATCTATCCATTCTTAAGGCGATGCCTATGAGCGGATGCACTGTCAATGAATTGATCCTTTTACAAGAGCTAGTGCTTGCTCTTCAGTCTGACTACAATAACGCGACATATAAACTGGACGATTTTAGCTCTCCTGCGACTGCAAATACCGCAATGGAGTTTGTGGCCCTCAACTATTCTTTAGCTGTGGCCATCGATCAATTGAAGAACCTCAACGTTTTGCATAAATACGGAATTGACGTTCGTTATTTTTTGGATGCTGCCAGAAAAAATCTCTTTTATTGTTGCCAAGATCCTAGTCTGCTCCAGCAACGGAGCGAGCTTGAGATTTTTTTCGAACAACATTCTTGCGATCCAATTTTCGGATTTGGAGATCATTTTTTTCACAACGCAGACGCCTTTTTAAATGAGGGAACCGTAGAGGGAAGGCTGTATAAATCATACATCGCTCAAGATGAAGAGGTTAAAGAAAGTCTTCAAGATTTAGTAAAATCAAATCCAAGTGACGAACGTTTTGCCATTCATGGAGCCCTGAAATGTTTTGAAGAGAGCGCATTTGCACAGAAAGTGGCGAGCCTTACGCATCTTCATCGCCTAAAAGCGTCTTCTATATTAGCTTACGAAATCAATTTTAAGGGTGGATATTGGCCAAGCAATTCTTCAGAAGATTTTTTTAAATGTAGTTGGTTTTTCCATGGCGAAAAAGCAGAGACCTCTAAATCCGATCTAAATTTAAAGCACTCTTCGCTGCACACTCATTATGAAAGGGATTTTTCGCCCTTTTCTGAACTTCATCCTTATGATAGTGAGACTGCACAATATACCCATAGCCTCTCCGAGCTCTCTCCAGAGAATCGCTTGATTCTCAAAAATGATGTCGAAAATCCCCGTGCAAGTTTGCCCTTTTCAATGGCTCTTGCAGATCCCACTGTGCAAACAACAGTGCTTCTCCAAGAGGTTGAAAAACATCTCGCACTTTTGAGTGATAAAAAGTTCAGGATGCAACTGCTTCTCATGTTTGTAAAAAATGTGGAAATGGATCAAAGAATCGTTTCCCCCTTTTTTTTAAGCTTGCGCAAGAGTTCTTTCATTATCAAATTTGAACGTCTCATTACGCTAGCCAAAAGAATTTTTGTGGATGCCCAGCCCGCTTCCAAGCCTCAGCTGGAAGAGATGCTTTTTTGCCTCCGCATTTATCTGCGCGCCTGTTTTGCAATTCGCCTTTTACATCCAGATTCTGTATGGGAAGAAAATACCCAAAACTTGATGAAAGAGCTTGAGCATTTTTTGGCGAAATCTTTTGAACATGTTGATGAAAAGCTGCAAAAAGAGATCTGGCTTGTTCAGATGGCTTTTATGCTAACAAAACCGCTTGAAGAGATGTCTTCTCATGCAAAAGCTCAGTTTTTGCTTGAAATGGTCCGCTTTAAAAATGAATTTACTTCAAAAATGGCCAGTGTAGATCCCACGCTTGTCCGAGAGTGTAAGCGGCAGTATTATTATTTCGCAGAAAAGTGGCAAAAAGCCTTAAAAACCTCTGAGGAATGCAGTGCATTTGGAAATGCTGTACTCAAAAAGCTTCATATCAACCATGGCGAAGATCTCAAGTGGACATTTTCTGATAACCAATTGATTTCAGATTCAGAAGATAAATGGATCATCGATCTTTTAGAGCCCTCCATTAGGAACAAAAATGGCCATTTGTTGGAAGTTTATAAGGAACTAGATTCCTATCATAATTTTACCCGACTGTTTGGAAATAAACGCTATCCCTTAAAAATTGTGGGGACACGAAAAAATCAGGAGATTTATTTCACCTCAAGCGTTTGGGGAGAAATCCGAATAAAAAGGGTCATCATCGAGAGGTTGATCGATAGAAAATGGTATACTTACTTTAAGATGGATTCCTATCAGGCAGAACAATTTGCAGTGAACCATGCCCTTGTATATGACCATGCTTGGTGGATCGATATTTCCAATCCACAAGACATTCGGGTTTGCGATCTAAAAAGCGGGGTGCAGCAATACCACACAGATTCAAAGGGTAGAATCGTTCATGATGTATCGGGTAAACTGTTCTATCCTATTTCGTCTGAGAATGTGACCCAATTTGAACGGTTAGAAAAAAAGGAATACATTAGCGGCTGGATGCAGCGTGCTTTTGAAGGTCAAGATGGAAGTCAGGATCTTATCGAATTAAGCCGCTTTAAACACGCAGAAGATGACGCACCCCTTTCCTTTTTGTGGGATGGCGTCAATCAAAAATGGCAGTATCAAAATAACCCAAACTTTTATGTCGCTGACGGCCCCGATATTCCTATTGAACTTCACACGGACCGTTTTTTACATTTGGTCAACCAAAAAGGGGATTTGCGAAAAATACTCATCCCTGTAGCTGAAATGAACAGCAAAGGCTACTCTCAAACTTCAAGCCTGGAACTTTCTAAGGGTGCATCGGATAATCAAAAAGGGGCCATCCGTTTCTTTGAGTATTCCATCAAAAAAGGAAAGCTGATCCCCCACTCTCTGGAAGGGAGAATTTATTTAGCCCACCTCTATCTAGCCCAAAAAAATTATAAAGAGACAGCAAGCTTGCTTAAAGGGATTCTGATCACTGAGAAGATCACGCGAAATGTGCAAAAGCGTGCCGAAGATTTAGTTCGCTCTTCAAAAGAATTAAAAGATTTTTCTCCAAATGCCTCTGCAGTTCACTTGCTTTGCTACTATATGCTCAACAAGGTGGATCCCACAATATCCCTTTATGGAGACCCATACAAGTATTATGAGACCTATCTCGATCAATTGAATAACATCGAAGAAGCTTTACGCTTGGATCGGGACCAGGAAATTGAGCTTCTCAATATGAGAATGATGAATGGGGGCTTCCATGAATTTTTGTGTGAAAGAAAAGAAGAGCTTGAAAAGGGTAAAAGGACTGAGAAAGTTTATACGACACAACACAAAGGTGATAGTAAAGCTGCAATAGAGCCTTTTTTCCGTTATGAGACGCCTTATTCTGCAAATTTGATATTCGACAAGCTATTTGGAGGGGATGATAAGGAGCGCCAGCTGTGTCAACGTTTGAAAGAAAATGGCTCTTCTATGGCACTTGAAAACCAGAGTGTACTTTACGATCATAGCTTAAAAAATCCAACGCAGAGTGCAATCGCTCTTTTTGCTGCGAGCTATCCTGAGAAATTTCCCGAGTTTCCGGAAGATAGTGCAACCCTTGAAACCAAAAAAGATTGGTGTGCAGACCTTCTCAAATTGATGAACGGCTTGACTGTGCAGAAGGAAGCTTACCGTTTCAATTATCCAAAGTCAGAAGAAGCGACATCGGTCACACAACTTGAAATCCGTGTTCCCAAAGCTGCAAAAAGCTTTTCATTGCCACCCATTTTGGAAGAGAGCCAGGATGAGCATTTCAAAGCCTGGCAACAAAAGATTTTAGAAAAACAAGGGCGCCTTCCGTTTGTACAAGCCAAAGAGTCTAAAGAACAAAAACTCCAGGATTCTTATTACGCGCACGCGATTGCGAAGCACAAAGCTCATTACAAAAAAGAGTGCGAAGCTGCCCATCAAAAGCGGGAGCAAAAATGGGTCTTTAAATCCACGCATTCGGCTCAGGAATTTCAAGCTTTAATCTCTGAGATGAAAAGTGAAGGGCAAAGAGCTAAAAAAAATGAAAAAGAGTTGAAAGAGCAGATCGGTAAATTTATCAGACGTGCGCCGACTGCCACACTGCTTCAGTTTACAGAAGAGAGAGCTACACAACTAGGTTTGAAATGCGAGGTCCCTACTCTGGGAACAATCCTCAGGGCCGCTTCTCAGCCAAATGGGATTGAAGCTCTTCAAAAGCTCAACCGGCATCTATCGATAGATGAGGCTCAAGCGCTGCGTGCGATGTGCGTTGAGTTGATGATTGAAACAACTTCGAGACGTCATCTTGAAAGCATCTATGGACCTCTTGAAAAATGGCTGACTAGTAACAAGTGTGATAAGACCGCATTTGAGATCGCCCAAGTCAACATGAGCGAAAAAAGAACTTATGATCCGACAAAACAATTGTTTCCCTTGTTTTTCGAGTATCTAAGCAAATTGCGCATCCGCGAAAAACAGGCTCTGATCATCAATGATCTCTTAAGTCACCTCGTCAAAATCGGCGATGAAGCGCTCATTGGCAGAGCCTTCCAGCTGATTATGGCAGGTGGGAAAACCAGTGTAATTATCTCAATGCTGGCAGAACTGATTTCAGAGTATTTAGAACGTGTTCCTTGTGTTTTGTGTCACCACTCGCAGTTTGCATCGGTTGTGGGAAATTTGACAGAATTTCAATCAAAACGGTTTGGGAAGGAGATCTTTGTTATCGATCATACGATTGAAGAGCTTTCAAATGAAAAGATACTAAAACAAATCCTTGCGAAACTTCAAGAGGCCAAAAGGAAAAAATGTCCTGTTGTGATGAAGACCACATTTTCCCAAATTTTGGAGGTGAAATTTGTATTAGAAAGTGTGCGCCTTCTTCAAATAAAGGATTTTTGGAAAAAAAATGACCCTAAAAATCGGCTCGAAATTTTAAGGGAAATCAATCTTTTCTTTAAAAAGGAGTGCATTGCGATCTACGATGAATGTGATATTAACTTATCAATACTAACAGATGTCATCATTCCGATTGGTACCCCTGAAACCATTAAAGCAGAATGGGCTGTCATCGTAAAAGTGATCTATGAGACCCTTCTGGATCCTCAAATCAACCAATTTATCAATTTAACCAAAAATGAACAGGCAAATCTTTCGATCGAGGATTATCAAAAGCATGTGATCCCACACATTGTCGAAAAGCTGTTTAACCACCCCTCTTTACTACTTTCAAATAGCGCACATTACAAAAACGCTTTTGGGCGCTATGTCAGAGACTTAATTCCAGAAGATGATCAAAAAACAGCGGATCGGCTCAGTAATGGTGAGAGATTTCATTTATCACACTGCAGTGTGGAGACAAAAGAAAACATCGCGTTTTTAGAAGAGCTTGCCCGAAGAGAGGAAAGTACAGACCGCTATAAAAAAGAATCTGTTCAGCTGATTGCGTTAGCGCGTCAGATGATTGACAAAATTTTAAGCATTGCGTTTACAAGATCCTACAACCGAAATTACGGACGCGATCCCACACAGGATGATGGGCGTGTCATTCCTTACCTGGGAGTTTCCTCTCCTGCAAAAACAAAATTTGGAAATGCGAACCTCGCATTAGCGTATCAATTGCAAAGCTCTCTTAACGCTCCAATTTCTGCCGGAGAGATCAAGTTTTTGGGGAAAAAGATGTATGAGGCTGCTACCTATTATGCTGCCAAAGAGAAAATCAACTTTTTGGATACTGAGGAGGCCAAGCAATTTAAGGAGATGACATCGGTTTCTTTAGCAGATATTGATACTGAAAGTGGGATCAAACAAGCTTTTGAGTATGTCAATGATGACGAGCATCGTGAAAGAAGATTGGAGCTCGAGGCAGAGGTTGCCCCCTTTCATATCCACAGCTATCCACAAAAGATCAAAAGCAATTCGATCAATAGTGTGCAGCAATTTGCAGGATCGATCTGTTGTTCTGCAACTGTTTGGAACCGAGAAACTTACAATCCTTCGATTCTAACAATGCTGGATGTGGGGACCGAAGGATCCATCCTAAATATCATGCGGGAGCGGGCAAAGGAGTATGAGCGTTTAGGTCTTACTTACATCCACGAAATTCCCGAAGTTGTGTCGAAAGTTGTTTCGAATGTGGGTCCTGGTATTTTATCGGGAATTTTCGCCCTCATTCAAAAACATCCTGACAAACAAAAATTCAGGGGCTTGCTCGATGCGGGCGGACTCCTTTTGGATTATACCAACGCAGAGGTTGCTCACGCTCTCAAGCATTTTTTCCAGATTGAAGGCATTGGGTGTAAGGGGATCATTTACTTACATCAGTTTTCCAAAGAAGAAATGGATAAGGGAGCACCCCAAGAATCTTTTGCCCTTTTAAAGGTGAATTATAAAGAAGAGCCTCCCATCTTTCTTAAAAACACCACAACTGCAGAAATTGAGATCCATGTCAAAAAAGAGGATGTGTGCGTTTACTTTTGCGAGACGGGAACAACTGGATGGGATTTTGAGCTTGCTGATGAGGCTCTATTTTTCATGACAGTGGATCGGCAAGTCCCGATCCGAACAGTTCTTCAAGCCGGTTTACGCCCGCGCAAATTTTTTCAGGAGCAAAGAGTGGAACTGGCTTTGACTGCTCTTGCAAGAAAAGAGATGATTGGAGGGGGCAAAACCTTTGATGATCTTCAAAAAACCTGGGAAATGAATGAAGCGATTTTATGTAAAAAACAAGTAGATCGGGCAAGGCCTGAGTTTTTTGAAAATGTGGGGCGGGCAAACATGATCGCCCACCTTCTGGAAATCGGTCCCAAGGATTGGGATTATGAAAAATATGTTAAGTTATATGAAAAATTTTTGGTGATGCATCTCTCTCAAAATTTGTACCTCGAGGAAAAAATTAGAGGGACAGCTTCTGTTCGGAGTGTCTTAGAAGAACATTCTAAACGGATGTTAGCAAACCTGCCTGAAAAGATAAAAAATGAAAGTGTTAAACAAGTCGAAGCGATTAAGACCGATCTTTTTAAAACTCTACATCCCGATGAAAAAATGCGGATGGGCAAGCTGAATGACATGGAAACAGAGATCCATGAGGAGCACAATGTTGAGCTTGCCTTTATCGAACAAAATGCTCAGGTAGAAATTAATCGGGAACTCTTTCAGGAATGGGAAACTTACAATTTTAAGGTTGATTTAGAGGAGCGCAAGGAAGAGGCGTGGTGTATCGACCCCGCAGATTCTTTTTGGCCTCAAATAAAGGACAGGCTGAGTGTGTCTAAGACTTTGTTCTGCACACAATTTGGGGAACATAGAGTTTCGAACAAAGTTGAAAAGTATGCAGCAGCTTTTCCTGAAAACCTCTACATGACTCATGATTTCTATCAGACGGCCAATGTGCCTCTCCCCCTCTTGCACCATTTGACACGGGAATTGAAGTTTATCTTGTGTTTTGAAGAGACAGTTGTCTTTCTCTCCCAAAAAGAGGGGGCTTACTTTTCAGAATGGATATACAAGCATCAGCCTAAAGATATATTTCTTTATGGGATCAATGGCATTAATGAAATTGATCCAACGATTAGACCGAACGCATCCCATCTTAGAGCTCTTTTGTATGCGAATCTCTTTGAGGGAAATCTGGACTTTTTAGACGAACATTCAGAACTTGCAAAAACGCTCTTTAAAGAGCATCTTGAGATTCTTGCAGATTACGTTCAGGTGAAAATGCTGAGCCGCAGAGGCAAAAATCACACTGCTTTGATGAGCAAGGTCTTTGATTTTTCCAAGAGTGGAACTACGGCACTTAACCAAAAGCTTGTTCTTTTTAGTTCCCGCCGTAAAGCTCTGGAGAAGAAATATTATGCAATCCGAGATATGGGGCCTAATTTGATTGCCGTGCTTGATCCCGAAAATGTTCCCGATATTTCACCTTCTCAGGTCCCTTGGTTGACAACGCGCCCCCAAGTCGCAAAGCTGGAAGGTGCCGCCTTCATCAAGGAGTTAACGGAAAAACAAATTGTGGATGGCCTTCATACCAGTGCTCAAGTCCCTCTTTTATTCTATAAATCTCAGATAGAGGTGCTTCACAAAGTGGAGGATTTATTGCTTTTGGAAGAAAAGCAATTAGAGCTGCTCACTAAAGATCAAAAGCGAGATTTGGTAGAAGCGCTTAACAAGATGCCAAAGAATAGATTAGCTGATAAGCACTTGGCCCTGGTGGAGTTTACAACAAAGGAAATCGAAGTGCTTTCTATGGATCGCCTATTCAAGATCCATAAAGCTCATTGGTCCAAAATTTCCAATCCAAAGCTGCAAGAATATCAAAAGTCCCATAAGCTGAGCACAGATCAAGTTCAGCAGCTAGGCGCAACACAATTTGCCGTTTTGGAAAGTAAATATGCCAACGATTTGTCTAACCACCAAATCAAAACGCTTTTACCTACACATACACATCTGATTCATGAACTAGTGGATCCTGGCAAACTGTCTCATTTAAACAATGCGGCTCTGCAGGAAATCAAGGAAGAGCTGGTTGGGAAGCTCAATTCCCCTACGTTTGATTGCATCACTAAAGAAAACCTACTCATCTGCTCCCTTCGAGAAAGGGAATTTAATTATGTGCAAAAAGATAGATTTCGAGTTGCGCTGTATACAAAAGAACATCTTTTGAAATATCTGAAGCTACGCCCCAACTATTACTCTAACCTGGATTACAAACATGTCGAGCTGCTTGACACCGAAGAGCACTTTTTAAAGCTGGATGACAAGCAAATTGGCTGGCTTTTACCTCAACAAATCCAGGATCATGTCAATGACGTGGGCCTTCTTACTAAAATTGTAAGAATAAAAAAGAGTGATGCCTGCCTTAATCTTGAACAAAAGCAGATATTGATTGGTATATTGGAATCAGAGGAGGCCTTATCCAAGCTCTCAGATGAGGAGCTTAAATGGGTTAAACCGGAACAAGTGAGGCTTGTCACAAAAGCACCTCTTCTTTTTAAGCTACTTCTGTTACATGAAAATCATTTTTTCCCATATTTACAAGCTCCCCAAGTCAGGCTGCTCGATACTGAAGATCAGCTCAAAAATATGATAGGTGAGCAAATACAGTGGATAATGCCTGAGCAAATGCAATATATTCACACTCAAGATTTTTTGTTATCGATTCTCGATGTACATCCTGAGTATATCAAAGTGCTCAATCAGCAACAGGTGCCCCTTTTGACTATGGAGAAACATCTTTTAGAGCTGGATGATAAGCAACTCCCATGGCTTACGCCAGCTCAAATGCCGCTGATTACAGATCATGATTTACTGCTGAAAGTAGGGGCCATCGACGATCAGAAGCCCAATTTAAGTGTGCCGCAAAGAGAGACCCGTTTAGGTCTTTTGAATCTGCAAAGCAACTACACAACCGATAGGAAAATTGTAGTCATTGTGGCAACTGTGATCGTATCATTGATTGCCATAGCAGCGCTCCTGATTGGCTGTATGGCGCTTACCAACGCAAGTTTAGCAGGCGCCCCGCAGTTTTTCATCGACATCATGCTTAAGCTGAGGGAATCTGTGGCAATCACGTGGGTTTTGACAGCAGGTGGGGGAGTCGTATTCATCGGATCAGCTACTGGCTGCAGCGCCTACTTCATCTACCACCATATCCGTCAAAAAGATGCATTTTAGCTCCGGTTTAGAGGTCGGAGAACGATTTGAGGGAATCACCAGAGCGAGCCTTTGTGTGCCTGCCGGGATTTTGAATGGCTAGAAGTCTGACCTTTTCAAACATCTCTTCAAAATTGGCGCTTGCTTCTTCGACACTCTCACAAGGGGGCAAATTTTGTATATCGAGAACATTTGCAAGGCTTTGTCTCTGTTCTTCAAGCCAATGGAAGGTATCGAGGCGCTCACACATTGCTTCAGCTTTGCAGATCATTTCTTCTTGCGAACAGACATTATTTTTAGAATCCCAAACATTTACTATCTTAACAGATTTGACAGCTGCCCAAGCTAGGCTCTTCAAAGGCTCGTTAGTTTCGATGATAATGACATAGGAAAAATTACTTTTTGGACCATAAAAAGGCATATACCAAAAGGTGTTATGGCTTTCGCAATGGTGCAAGGGAAACGTTCCCTTTTTCACTAACTGTTTCATATTTTCTGAGGTACATCCCGTCTGATATCCAAGCATTTTAAAATCGTCATCTTTGAGTCGTTTTGTTTCATTTTTTGAGCAGACAAACACTTCCAGAGTGCCTCTTGCCCAATGATTTTCAATGCTTTCAGTGCAAGGGTCGCAGGTATCATGAAGACAGCTTCCACACGTCAAAAAGGAGGCGATCACTGCAAGAGAATTGCAGGCGATACATCTAAAACAATTTGTCACATGTTCGTGGCAATTGACGAGTCTTGATAGCTTATAATAAGTCCCTTGATAACCCCGATATGTTATAGGCTTGCTCTCGGAGGGCGCATACCCGGCTTTCAGATAGGATTGGTACCCTTCTTCATTGACAAAGTTCAGGTTTTGGAGAGAAGTTGCTAATAACATCTCTCCATTTATAAAGTCTTAATTAATTTTTATAAACTAAAAACAACAGGGAAGTCGATTCTCAACGACCTTTTCCCCGATTTTTTTGCCGCAAGCCTGTCCTTTTTCATGATCGATAGGATAGTGGATGCCTGCCCAGATGCGGGAGCAGCCGCAATTTTCGGCTAAGCAATACCAGTAATTGGCATCGGAGGGGAAAAACGCTGCCATCACAGTTGCCATAGCCATCGAAGTTGTTGAGTGGCCAGAGGGGTAGCTTGGGTGTTTCGGGGGAGGGATGATGTATGTAATTGTAGGATCATACATTTTGGGACGTGGAACAAAAAAGTCATATTTGCAGCTCCAACAAGCTGCCATGGTGTCGTAAAGAGCGACGGCTACTGCGGATCGAATTGCTAGAAAATCTTTTAAGGACGTCTGTCTGCAATAGAGGTATTGGTTAACGATGGATCTCCAATCATCTGACCAAGGGTAGCTTAAGCCTGCCCAGCGGTAAATGGCCTCTTTTTTCTCGATGGTCATCGGATCTTGAGCTTTTTTGATCATTTTGATCTGCTCTTTCCAAATGGGGTCATCCATCCTTGGAGGTCTTGGGCAAAGAAAATCGTTTTCTGGAACCGCAAACCAGGGACGCCATTGCACAAGACTTTTACCTGCAGAAAAGTCCTTTTTATACTGGGCGGGCACCTCAACATGCATCGGACGTTGATTTTCTTCCTCCACACGGGCCTTGACTTTGGAGGCAATCAAATTGCCAAGGGCCAGGGAATAGCCATCTTCGCTATAAAAGGTAGGCCTGGAATAGTTAGGAATAAAGATCGCAATCACTTTATCGCTAACTGGATCCAGGCTCCCTTGAAGCTGTGAAAGGGTTGCTGCATCTTCCTGAGCAACGTACAAATAGCTAAAAATGCGGTCATACTCAAAGTGAGAAAGCTGCTTATCTTCAACTATTTTTTTAACGACGCTGTCCCATTTCCGCACCTCATCGAGAGACATGGGGTTTTCAGCCGTTTGGTCTTTAAGAGTGTCGAGCTCTGCTTGGGAATAATTAAAGTAGGTGGACGGACAGTCCGTAGCAAAAGTCATTTGCGATAAAAAGAGAAGTCCTAAACAAACAATCCGTCCAACCATAATCTAATCCTTTTTCCAACCGTGCCACAATGGGGCACCCTTTTTATCCCGAAGCTCGAGCGCGTAACCGTCAATTTTGACAGTTTGCGCAATCACCAGGATTCTGCCTTCATTATAAACAACAGAACCTGTCACCTCCATTTCAGAGGCGGCGATTTTTTTCTCATCAACCCCCTGCATATAGCTGCATGGTCCCAAGATCACAGGAATTGTCCCTTGAGATGTATCGAGCATGATGCCAATAACTTCTTGACCTTGAGGGTCTCTCAGTTGAAAAGTTTGCGCAACCTTTCCCTTGAAAGTCTGAACATTCTGAGCGTCATACTGAGGGACATTTTTCATGTCGGTCTTTTCTGACTTTTTCTCTTCTTTGGAAGAGCAAGCTGTTAATGAGGCAACAAAAGCTGTTAGTAGCAAAACGAACAACTTTTGGCTCATGACTTACCACCTCTCCGGTTGATTAATCCCCAGATCAAGCTGATCAAAAAGAGAACAACGAAAATGATAAAGAGAATCTTTGCGATACCGACAGCTCCAGAAGCGATGCCTCCAAAACCTAAAACGGCTGCAACGATTGCAACGATTAAAAATAAAAGTGCCCAATATAACATGGTTTTTTTTTTTTTCTCCATTTTGGATGTTTTTTTATCTCTTGTGCAATTTCAATGCCAAGATTTATGATCCTCGATATAAACTGGAGGCATCATGGGAAAAGAACATAGCTATCTACTCGACATAGAATGGACAGGTAATAAAGGTCAAGGAACTCTTGATTACCGCTCTTATGAACGCTCATTGGTTGTCAAAGCAGAAGGAAAACCTGATCTTTTAGGTTCCTCAGATCCTCTTTTTTTAGGAGATCGCTCTAAGTGGAACCCCGAAGAACTTTTGATAGCCTCTTTGTCTAGCTGTCATATGCTCTGGTACTTGCATCTTTGCAGCACCAAAAAGATTATTGTTGTTAGCTACCACGATTTGCCAACTGCCAAGCTCATCATAGAAGCTCAAGGGGAGGGGCACTTTGCAGAGGCCACGCTCAAACCCGAGATCGTCATCACAGATGCCTCCAGAATCGAAGAAGCGATCCACCTGCACGAAGATGCGCACAAAAAGTGCTTCATCGCCAAGGCTTTAAACTTCCCAGTTCACCTCGCCCCTCAAGTGCGAGCTGAGTCGTCGGGAACAAATTAAACACAAAGACACAAAGCAACAAAGAGATATACTAATTCTTTTCCCTTCTCTGTGTTTTCTGTGTGCTCTGTGGTTTTTATAATTTTCCGTAACTTTCGGGCCATCCAGACTTTGGGGTAATTTAAAAAACCACAGAGCACACAGACTCGACTTTAGGATTTTTTAAGCTGCCGCTGCTTGGAGAATTAGTTCTTCAAGGT
>CAZPPS010000018.1:0-34956 GCA_964588495.1 uncultured bacterium
TGCTGCCCTTATGTGCCTGACCCTTTTGAGCACATTTCTTTATCTTTTGATCCTTTATTGTGAAAAAATTGCCCTTCCCCCAAGACATTGGAAATTACGCTTTAACCCGTTGATTCTCACTTGCCTCATCCCTCTTTTGTGTTTTGGATGTCAAAAAAAAGGGCAAGAGACAAAGCTGATGCTTGACTGGCTCCCCAATCCCAACCATGTCCCCCTTTATGTAGCCCTCGAAAAGGGTTTTTTCAAAGAAGAAGGGCTCCCTATTTCTCTTCAAAAAATGCTCGACGGAGGAAGCGGGATTCCACTTCTCGTCTCAAATCAGGCGGACCTTCTCATCAATTACTTACCAAGCACACTCAAAGCTTCTGAAAAAGGGGCTAAGCTCAAAATTGTGGGAATCTTAGTGAAAGAGACTCTCTGTGGCTTGACCTACCGTGCCGATTTAGATGTTAAGGTTCCAAGCGACTTAAGTGGAAAAGTCTTTGGCTACTGCGTGGATAGCCCTGATTATGCTTTTTTAGAGTTTTTGCTTGAAAAATCGGCAATTGTGCCCAAAGAGAAGAAAAATGTGAGCGTCGATTTAATTGCGGCCATGCTGACAAAGAATGTCGATTTTATTTACGGCGGCTTCTGGAATATCGAACCTGCCCATCTCCACTCTTTGGGTTTAAACACCAAAACTTTTAGCCTTCAAGAACTTGGAATCCCTAATTACTATGAACTGATCATCTTGGCGCGGGACGGATCGCCCCAGTGTTTACCCAGTTTTGTCCTCCCTTTTCAAAGAGCTCTCCAAAAAAGCATCGATTTTTGTAAAGAAAACCCAGATCTTGCTTTTGAAATATTTTTAAAACACAATAAAGATATCCGCCCGAAAACCGCCCATTGGCAAAAAGAGGCCTGGAACGTAACAGTCCCTTTGCTAGCCTCTGATCAAACCCTAGATACTGGGCTCATAGAGAAATTCTATGAGTGGGAAGTCGAACAGGGCATTATTAGACAACGCTTTGATTTTCAAAATCTTATACTTTTTCAATAAATTTCTTTTCTACCCTACCTCTCCAATGGTAAAATAAGATCGGTCACGGGCAGGGGCACGGGCACGGGTTATTTTTTATGACAGAAAAACTGTCCATACTAATCATCGAACACGAACGGGAAAATGTCGCTTTTCTGTCGACAGAGCTCAACTCACTCAAAATCTTGGGAGTGGTGCCCCGGCTGATCATATCTTCAAGTCTCGAAGAAGCCCTCATTAGGATCGAACACACCCATTTTAATGTCATCATTGTGAATTTATCCCTACCCGACAGTCACGGGATCCAAACATTTTTGGAAGTTCAGAAAAAAGCAGGCTCGACCCCAATTATCATTTTTGATGGGGATGCCGAAACAGAAGTTGTGCGTGATACCATTCGGCTAGGGGCGCAAGATTATCTGCCGAAATCAGATTTAGAGGCAGAGCTGTTAGCTCGGATGATCTACCACGCCATTGAAAGAAGCCGCCTGCATGAGGATTTAAAATCCCTGTCTTTCACAGATGAGCTCACAGGCCTCTTTAACAGGCGCGGTTTTATCAGCTTAGTGGAAAAGCAAATGTCTTTATCCAAACGGATGCAGCAGGGTTTTTATCTTTTTCTGGTCGATCTCGATTATTTCAAACAGATCAACGATACCTTTGGTCACTCCACAGGCGATCAGGCTCTCATTCAAACCGCCCAATGTTTACGCGCCTCCTTGCGCAACTACGATATTGTTGCACGGCTAGGCGGGGATGAATTTGCAGTCGTGGCGGTCAACACAAACCCCGATCAGGGTGATTTTCTTAAAAACCAGCTCCAAGATATCTTTCGACAATATAATCAAAAATCTGAAGAACCCTACAAAATCTCAATCAGCATCGGCAAAACCTATTACGACACTGACACTCCTCATACCTACGAAGATCTCATCAAAACTGCCGATCTCGATCTCTACCAAGAAAAAAAGTCTAAACACAACCTTTATTAACCTGAGTTTTGGGTTCTTTTTCCTCATCCTCAGGGATTTTTGTGGTCCAAATCGCACTTTTTTGCTCGCAAATAGCGCTTTCAGCTATGAGCTTCGCAAAAAATTGCGATTTTGCCTCACAAAAATCCGCTGATTACGAGGAAAAATAACCCAAAACTCAGGTTCATTAAATTATTATTAATATATTATAAGATGAAATTAATAATAGATTTTGTTATAATCTTTTCATGTTCAGTGATTACACTATTTCTTTTCATGTTGCCGCTTCGAAACCGCCCGCTCCTTTAGAGGTCCTCACCGCGACTGAGCAAAAAACCGATACCCTATTTTCAGCTTTCGAAGATCTCCTCCTGGCAGTGAATTATTGGTTTCAATGTTCTTTCATGCGGCTTCAATACCGCTGTAGCAATAATGTTTACCAGGGAAAAGTCCTTAGCAGAACTTATAATGCCGGCAAAGCAGGCGATGCTTATGAATATGCAAGACTAAAAAGACATCCCTTGAAAATCGCTGAAGAGCTCCAAACCCAACTAAAAACCGGGGGCTATAAGGTTCCGGAAGCTGGGATCCAGCTATCACCAATTCCTGTCAGTCAGGGTGTCTGTCTAGGAGCTTGTACATTGGTTGCAGAAAGGCTGTTAGTGGACGAAGAAAAAATCGAGACTATTGCTGAAGACTTCGAAACGGGAGTGCCTCTTGACGGCGTACTGAATCAGGAAACCTATAGAAATGTATCCACGACCTTTAAAAATTCAGGAATAAACTCTACAGATGCTGCTAATAAAAGCATGCATTTATTGTTTCAATCCAAAGGGTTAACCCTATCTTCCAAGATGAACGAACAAGAGGGGACTTATTATATAACCCGAAAAAAGCTTTTGAGCCAAATAAATACAATTAACGAATCCGGCTGCTACCTTATGACTATGGGCGTCTATGGACGTTTAGGAAATCGTGGAGGCTTTCATGCAACTGAGTTTATCGTACAAAAAGATGGCTCAACGGTATTTTATGACCCCAACTATTCTTTTACAATCGGAGAGGGACTCAGCAGGAAGGAGGCAATCGAATCTCTTTTTGATCACTATAACCTTTCAACACACGAGTACTCTGCCTACAATTCACAAGTTTTTTGGGATCAAATCGTTGATTTCTGTTGGCAAAAAGCTGTGTCGGCATGGCTCTATATTGATCCCAATTTCAACTTTTATCATTATTTCCCTTTCAAGCTTCCTGTCCGAGATCTTGAAAACCAAGATTTCCAGCTTTTCCAAGTCAAAAAGAAGGGCGGCTGAGCAGGTGGGAAAGACGCACTAAGACGTCGCGCAGCACTTCAAGAGGTTTTTGACTTCCATTCACATAGGAAATGAGGTGTTTGGGGTAATAATCGAGAATGCTTTTGATGTTTTCTTCGTAACTCTCCAGCTTTTTCTCCAAAAAAGCCGCTTCATCTTTTCTTCCGCTGAGACGAGCCTGATTTTGAATACGCTGCATGAGCTCCTCCTTATCGGCAATGTCTAGAACGATGATATGACGTACGCTGATAAATGAGGAGAGCATTTGCGCCTGATCACGTGTGCGTGGGATCCCTTCGAGCAAAAGATCTTGCCCTTCTGGATAGTAGGAATTAATGGCGATCAGCCCCTGCACATAATATTTCCAGATTTCAATCGTCGCATCATCAGGGAGCGTTTGCCCTTTACTCGCAAAAGAATGGTAGAGCTTCCCTGCCGGAGAATGGGCCGGAAGTGTTCGGAAAATATCTCCCGAACATAAATGGAACTGGGAGCCTGCCCCTGATAAAAATTTCCCTAACGTCCCTTTGCCAGCTCCTGGCGGACCAAACAAAAGAATCGAGGAAAATTTACCTTCATAAGGGTGAATCAAAGTCTTGTTCATGAACCTATCTCACTAATCGCATAATATGATTTTTGATGAATTTTTTCGCAGATTTTAAAACCGCTGCGCAGGACATACTTAGATAAGTAGACCAAGCAGCGGTTTTAAAAGCTGCGGAAAAAGGCACGAAAAGCATTTTTTGCGAACAGCGAGATGGGTTCATACGAGTACTTGAATTTTGGTGTGGTTTCAGTTATGCTTCGTTTTAATCTATGAGAACTTTTTTTGCGATCACTTTAACTCTGTTTTTAGTCATTGATGCCTTAGGCAATATTCCTGCTTATTTGCGCCTTCTGAAACCATTCCCGCCTAAAAAGCAGAAACTGATTGCCCTTCGGGAGCTACTCATTGCCCTTGTGGTGATGATCGCCTTTAATTTTGTTGGCAGACTTTTACTTGCCATGCTTGAAATCACGTGTGCTTCGGTACAGTTGGCGGGTGGAATTGTCCTCTTTCTGATTGCCCTGCGCCTGATTTTTGCCCATGAAGATGAGGAAATCAAGTGGGGCACGCAGGAACCTTTTATCGTCCCAATTGCCACTCCCATTATTGCAGGCCCCTCGGTTTTGGCCTCCATCATGATTTTTGCTCAGGAAGTCTCTTCCATTTGGGTTTTACTCGGAGCCATCACCCTTGCCTGGCTTGTATCGGCGATTCTTTTTCTTTTTGCCCAGCCGATCTACAATAAATTTAAAGATAAAGGTTTGAACGCCTGCCAGAGACTAATGGGGCTTATTGTCGCGCTGATTGCCGTACAAGTCATTCTCCAAGGGACACTTGAGGCGTTCAAATGAGCTCCTTTAATCTGAAAACCCTGACCCACATGATCTTTTTATTTTGGATCGTGATGGACTCTTTAGGCACTCTCCCCATATTTGTCAGCCTTCTGAAACAATTTGAGCCTGCAAAACAGCGCAAAATCATCATTAGAGAAATGTCGATCGCCCTTTTGATCATGGTGATCTTTCTCTTTTTTGGAAGGGGATTTTTGGAGTTTTTGCGCATCTCCCACTCTTCTTTAGAGATCTCTGGCGGGGTGATTATCTTTTTGCTCGCAGTTAAAATGATCTTTGCCAAACCTGATGTTGAAAATAAAGGTCGCCCTCCAAAAGATCCTCTCATTGTCCCCTTAGCGGTCCCCTTGATTGCAGGGCCGGGAATTTTGGCAACCATCACTCTCTATGCGGGTGTGACACAGAACAATTTGCTTGTCTTGACAGCTGTTATCGTTGCGTGGGGCTTTTCCCTTCCCCTCTTGTTATTTTCACCCTTCTTGACCCGTGTTTTTGGAGCAAACGGCATTGTGGCAACAGAGCGTCTTTTTGGCTATATCCTTGTTCTCATCTCAGCGCAAATGGTCTGCAGCGGTTTCCATTCCGCTTTTGCCGCATGAATTACGTCCTAGAAATAGCCTACGATGGCTCTTCATTCTGGGGATGGCAGAAAATACACCAGGGACCCACAATTGAAGGGACTCTACAACAAGTTTTAGAGCAGATTTTGCAAGAATCTGTCACCTTGCAGGCTGCCAGTCGTACGGATCGAGGGGTTCATGCAGATGCCCTTATCGTCAATTTCCTCTCTAACAAATCCTTAGATATTTCAAACATCAATGCACTTTTGCCTGACACAATCCGCGTCCTTTCACTTAAAGAGGCCCCTTGTCACTTCCACCCCACTCTCCATGCCGAAAAAAAGGAATATCACTACAAAGTATCTTTGGGAGATGTCCAGCTCCCCAAAAACCGCCTCTATTCCTGGCATGTCCCTCATCAGCTCGATTTTGAAAAAATGGAGAGGGCAAGTCGGTTCTTCTTGGGAGAGCACGATTTTTCAAGCTTTTGCAATTTCCGCAAAAATCTCAACTACAAAGACAAGTGCCGCCGCATTGAATCTCTCATTCTCAAACGAGAAGATGACTTTCTGCTTTTTTCCATCACAGGCAACAATTTCCTCTACAAAATGGTCCGAAATATCGTCGGCACCCTCATCTATGTAGGCCTAGGCAAAATCAGCCCAGAAGAGATCCCATCAATCATCTCAGCCAAGAAGCGGAGCCATGCCGGCATCACAGCCCCCGCCCACGGCCTCACCCTCAAAAAGATTTATTATCCACAAGAATTTAACCTTGGACTATAATTCATCTCCTTGCGCGTGTTATTCAACACAAAGGCACAAAGGGCACAAAGAGAGGTGTTTTTTTTCTCCTCACTTTCCTCTGTGTCCTCTGTGGTTTTTAAAAAACCCGAAAGCTTGCGGCAGTTAAATCTGTGGAGCTATTTTAAAACCACAGAGAACACAGAGAAGAAGAAAAAAAATACTCTCTTTTTCTCTTTATTTCTTTGTGTTTAAAAAAAGCCATTAAAACTCAATAGTTGTAAAAATGATTGGAAGAAATGACCCTTGTTGGTGTGGAAGCGGACAAAAATGGAAGAAATGCCATTTTCCTACCCTCTCTGCCAGATCCCAGACCTCGGATGAAGCACAAAAGTACTTTAAACAGTATAAAATCCTGCTCAAAACACCCGAGCAAATTGCCGGAATTAAACGTGCTTGCAAGCTGACTGCTGAGATCCTCGATGCTCTTTGCAAAATGGCAAAAGCAGGTGTCACCACCAATGAAATCAACGCGATGGCTGAAAAACTTCACAAAGAGGCAGGAGCCATCCCAGCCCCTCTAGGATATGGCCATCCCCCATTCCCCAAAAGCATCTGCACTTCCCTCAACGAAGAGATTTGCCATGGCATCCCAGACGATGTCCCCTTAAAAAATGGCGATATCATGAACATCGATGTCTCTGTGATCCTCGACGGTTATTATGGCGATACAAGCCGGATGGTGATGATTGGAAATGTCTCCCCTGAAAAATATATGGTCTGTAACGTGGCCTACGAGTGTTTAGAGCGGGCCCTCAAAATTTTAAAGCCGGGATTGATGCTCTATGAAATCGGGGATGTGATCTCCGATTTTGCGGACAAAAATGGCTGTTCTGTTGTCCATCAATTTGTAGGCCATGGCGTGGGCGTTGATTTTCATGAACCGCCGCAAGTTCCCCACCACCGCAACCAACTCAAAATCCCCTTAGCTGCCGGCATGACATTTACCATTGAGCCGATGATCAACGCAGGAGTCCCTGATGGAATTATCGACCCTGTCAACAAGTGGGAAGCCCGAACTGCCGATGGCAAACCAAGCGCTCAATGGGAGCACACCGTTTTGATCACCGACACAGGCTACGAAATCTTGACGCTCCTTTAATAATCTGCGTTTTTTTAAACACAAAGACACGAAGATACAAAGACACAAAGAGAGGTGTTTTTTTCTTCTCTGTGTTCTCTCTAGTCCTCTGTGGTTTAAAAAAAAACCGAAAGTTTGCGGCTTTTAAATCTGTGGGGCAATTTTAAAACCACAGAGGACACAGAGAACACACTGAGGGTATATTTTTTTCTTTGTGTCTTTGTATCTTCGTGTCTTTGTGTTTAAAAAAACGGAGATTACTGTACCGAAGGTGTGTTAGACAAGATCTCGCAGATGAGCTCTTCGAGGTGAGTGATTTCTTCGTTTTTTTGCTCAAGCTCTTCTGCAAGAATGCTAGAGCTTTTCTCTAATGCATTAATCATGTCGAGGTTAGGATATTCTCTTTCCTTTTCAAGGACAGTCACTTGGCCTTGTACTTGGAAAAGCTCTTCACGGGTTTTAGATAATGTCTGACTTTTTTCGTTGAATTGAGAGCGGAGTTGTTTATTCATCCCCTCAGACGAGGCAAGAGCCTGTTTTAGCTGAGTCAGCTCTTCTGAATTGTCATCAAAGACAGGCTGCGTTTGAAGAGCCAGAATCGCTTCTTGAGAGACTATTAGATTTGCCTTTAGAGCTTCTACTGTTTGCTCATACTCTAACTGATTCGTTTCTAAAAGCTTCCTGTAATGGGAAGCAGCACCCTGAACCTCTGCAAATTGAATCTCTTTTTGGACCGCTTCTGCGCGCAGATCTGCAACTCTTTTTCGGGCCTCTTCTAGTTCCAGCAAACCTAAAGCTTTTTGATCGCGGAGTGTTACGAGCTGAGCTCTCAGCTCTTCTACTTGACTCAAACGCTCCTTCGCGAGACTTTGAGTCTCTTCCCATTCTTGAGCACTTAAAGATTTTTGATCGCTCAGTGTTGCGAGCTGAGACCTGAGCTCTTCCACGAGCTGCAAACGCTCTGCAGCCAAGTTTTGAGCCTCTTCCCATTCTTGGATAATCAAAGCTTTTTGCTTTTTATACTCTTCCAACTCAGCAATCCAGCGGCTCTCTTTCTCCCCAATTTTACTTTCATGTTCATTCAAGAGCTGTAAATGCAAAGCTGCCTGACTACGTGCTTTTTGTGACTCTTCGATAAACTGGTCTTTTTGGGAGCTAAGCAATTCAATTTCAGATAAAACAAGCTCGTATTGTTTAAGCTGCTGGTTTCTCTCCAGCGTCTTCAACGCAGCTTCTGCTTTCAGCTGCTCAATTTCTTCTTGGAATTGCTTTTCTATCTTTTCAGATCGAACAGCTGCGCTTTGAATTTGAGATTCCAAATCTAGCGCATGCGCTTGTAGCTCAGCAGACTCACGTTTGATCCCTTCAAAGCAGGCTTCCGATTCTTCAACAGATAAGAGGAGAATAAAAAAGTTCAACGCAGAAGAAAAAAGGACGCCCATTTGCCAAAGTCTTCCACTTTCAGGGAATGAATCGGGAAAAAAGACAATCAGCAAAAAAAGGGCCACATAGCTGATGCTCAAGCCCCATATCCGAAAAATAACCGTTGCAAATCCAAGGGGGAGAACAATTGCTGGGAGATATTTGGTAAAAAAACAGGGGTTTAGAAAAGCGATCAAAAGATTGAGTAAAAACAAAACAGCCGCACAATTTGTCCAGAGGACAAGGGAGCTGCGGGTTTTGTCAGCGACCAGATTTCTGGAGAGTTTAGCAAAAACAGAACCGGTATTTTTTTCAGCTGCAACAGTCACGTTCACAATTCTTAACTTGGGCCTCTGCAGTACTTCTGAAGATATCTGAGAGGGTGTTTACAATGCGAGCGATGATACTCTATTTCAAGCTCTTTTGTAAACACCCACATTAAAAATAATTAAAGCTCTAGTTCTTCGTCGGGTTCGATAAACCCTTGAGCGTTCTGAAGCAGGTAGGAAGCAAGTGTAGGATCCCCTTCATAGGTCATTTCAACAGACATTTTGCCATCTGCGGATGGCTTACCACACGTAATTAAAACATAACAAGCTTGATCTTCTCGCAAATTCACAACTTTACTTTTCACACGCCGTCCTTTTTTCTTTTTCGATCCGTCTTGCATACACTGCAGGGTGTTTTTCCCCTAAATGTCACTTATTAACCCAGTCATAGTTTAAGGTCCATTATTTGTAAACTACACAATTTTGATACCTCATTCGCTTGCCTATTTTATAACTTTACAGAAGACCACGCGCCTGTTAAAATAAATTCTATGAAACACACAATGAAAGCCGCCCTCATACATACTTTTGAGGGCATTCAAAGCATCAAATTCGAAGAAGTCTCCATTCCGGTTCCTCAAGAAGGAGAAGTGCAGATCGCCCTCAAGTATGCCGCTATTAACCCTGTCGATTGGAAAATAGCTGAAGGGCATTTTAAGAGCCGTATGCCCTATTTTTTGCCTATCATTCTCGGTTGGGATGCAGCAGGAGAAATCACAGCTGTGCACGCAAGCGTTAAAAACTTTAAAGTGGGCGACCCTGTTTATGTGTATTGCAAAAAAGAGTTCCTCCGTGATGGCTCTTTTGCCGAATACATTTGCTTGGATGCTCAAAAAAATGTGGCCCTCAAGCCCACGACACTCAATTATAACACAGCAGCTTCTGTTCCTTTAAGCAGCTTAACTGCCTGGCAAGTACTCCACGAAGAAGCAGAGCTCAAATCAAGAGAAAAAATCCTCATCCACGCAGGTTCTGGAGCCGTT
Organism: uncultured bacterium; assembly: GCA_964588495.1. Lineage (GTDB taxonomy): Bacteria > Chlamydiota > Chlamydiia > Chlamydiales > JAAKFR01 > CAVPKN01. The sequence goes on from CAZPPS010000018.1 coordinate 9,882, forward strand.
GGTGGCTTTGCCATCCAATTTGCAAAATTAATCGGCGCCCACGTCATCACAACTGCAAGTGCCAAAAACTTTGATTATGTCAAAAAATTGGGTGCAGATGAACTGATCGACTACAAAAGCGAAAACTTCAAAGAGGTCATCCTCAAGAAATATCCTGAGGGAGTTGATGTTGCCTTCGATACAATCGGAGGTGAAACTTTAAAGCAAAGCTACGCCGCAACAAAAGAAGAGGGCCGCCTGATCACTATCGTTGAGGCTCCTCACGAAGATTTAGCAGCAAGACGCCACATTTTCACAAAGCGCTTCTTGGTGCACCCCGACGGCAAAGATCTCGAAAAAATAGCGAAGCTGATCGATAGCGGCAAAGTGATTCCCCCACGCATCCAGGAAATCCCCTTCAGCGACCTCATTTCAGGCATCACCCAAGTCAAAAGCGGTCAAGCTCAAGCTAAAATCGTCGTAAAAATCGGATCTTAACTCTTTTATTTTAAGTCCCGAAATGCTATGCTTTTGCCCCATTTGATTTTTTTTTGGAGAAAAGGCAATGCTCAATCAATCCATAACCGTAAAAGATCCTCAGAACTTTTTCTTCTACTCGATCCGTGATTCCATTTTAGAATTCAACGATGATCTTACCCTTAAAGGGACTATGGGAGCTGTTGCTGCAGTTGCAGTCTCATACATTTTAGACGTTTGTTGCAACATTCCTCACGCCAATAGCATCTCCTATTTTTGTCTGCATGTCATCGCTTTTGGTCTTGTTAAAATGGCCGTGGATGCCTATTACAAAGCGAGGTTTACAGAGGACGAACTGATAAGCTCTGGCTTGGTGTGCAAAATCAATACTGAAAACCTCTACAAAAAATTACTACCCAATTCCTATTGTGAAGTCGAAATAAAAGCTGCACACAATCAACCGGCAGTTTATGGCCTTGTCATTAACTGCAAAGGTGTCCTTACCCACCGTGGTTATAAAAGAGAGCCAGGTTTTAAAGCTTATCAAAAACAATTAGAGCAGCAGGGTTATACTAACATGCTTGATATCCTGAAGAAGCAATTCAAAAAATTTACTCCCTCTATTGTTCCTCAGGGTCACTACACCTATCACAAAGTAGATCCACTCATCAAGGAACTTGACATCCATTATAGGTTCACAGTCAATGACTTTAACACCCTCAAATACGACTATTGTTCAGATAACGAATTCGACGATTTCCTTCAGGAATACGAACAAAATTTTTATGACTGCACACCTCTTTTAAAAGCAGCACACAAAGCATATCATGAGCAGGTTAAATTTGAAGTCCGTGAAAATGAATTTTGGACTTATAATTTTATACACGAATCCCGAGTGTTTTATGCGGTTGTACATAAAAAATATAAGGACGGCGGACTCGATACCCGTTGGAAATATTACAGCAACCCTGATGACCTTAAATCCTATCTAGCAAGATGTTGCCCTAACTTCAAAAACTTAAAAGAGATCGTTACCCTCGAAAAAATTCGCGAAAATAGCGAATGCCTGCCCGAAATTGAGCAGTACCTTGGACCCAGATGGCTTGAAATTAAAAGAGTTGCTGTAAACCTGAAGCCAGGCGTTTACGGTATGGCAAGAATAACAATTACTGAAACAGATACAGAAATATATCTTGTCATTGTCAATACCGCCGGCACCCTCAAGCACCATTTTTTCCTCGATGATTATACCCGACATGCATTTGTTAAAGATAACTATCCAGGCTTTACAAACTACCGTTCTTAATCAAGCGGTTAGTTTTTAAGCACAAAAAGAGACCAGCTTTTTTTCTCTTCTCTCTGTTCTCTGTGATTTCTGTGGTTATTTTTTATTTTATCCACAAAGATTTTATAATCAAAGTCTTCGCACATTTTAAAAACCACAGAGGACACAGACTCGACTTTAGGACTTTTGATACAAAAAATAATTCAACACGAAGACACTAAGGCACTAAGACACAAAGAAAAGATATACAAAAATTGTAGAGGGCCTATTGTTTGATTTTTTCTACCTAGTGTCTTTGTGCCTTCGTGTCTTTGCGTTGAATTCGTTCAAGTTACGGAGCTCAAGGCACGGTTCGGCCACACGGTCTCAGACACGGTCCCGGACACAGCACGGAATCTACGTATTCTCTTCGTTATACATCAGCTCCCACATGCGACGGAAACCTGGACAGGTTTTAAGAAGCTCGTCTTTGGGACCTTCGCCGATTTTGCGTCCTTTTTCTAGATAAATAATCTTATCGGCATGCTCGATGGTGCTGAAACGGTGAGCGATGATGATTTGGGTCAGCTTTCCGTGAAGATCTGTGATCGCTTCGCGGATTTTGTTTTCGCTGACCGCGTCAAGAGCAGAGGTCGCCTCGTCCATGACCAAAATAGGTGCTTTTTTCACAAGGGCGCGTGCAATCGCAAGCCTTTGTTGCTGACCTCCGGACAAATTTCTCCCTGTCTCCTCAAGCTTAAACTGGTACGCACCGGGCAGTTTAACAATAAACTCTTCTGCATGGGCATTTCTGGCAGCAGCTGTCACCTCTTCTTCAGAAAAAGGCCTTCCGAAAGAGATATTATCCTTTACGGTGTCGACAAATAAAAAGGGTTTTTGCGGGACAAAGGCGATATTTTCCCTTAAAGAGCGTTGACTGTAGCTTTTAATCGATTTTCCATCGATCAGGATTTCGCCTGATTGAATGTCATAAAGACGGGGCAAGAGAAGGGCAATCGTTGATTTTCCAGCTCCTGTTGGCCCCACAATGGCAACAGTCTCCCCCTTTTTGACCGAAAAGCTTAAGTTTTGCAAAACCCACTCGTCTTTGTAGCGGAAGGAAACATCTTTAAATTCGATCCCGGTATCAAAATCTTTCATTTCAGTAGCTTGCGGATCATCGACAATTGAGGAGGCAACACCTAACACTTCATACATCCTCTCAGCTGCCGCAATTCCTCTAAAGACATTGTTGTTTTCTTCTGCAAATTTTTTGACCGGCTCATAAAAGACATACAAAAGGCCACAAAACACGAGTAGTTCTGCAGGTCCTAATTTGAAAAAATACAGGCCCGAGACAATAACCAGAGCAAAGAAAATGGAAGAGACGCTATGCAAAATCGGACGGGCAGCGAGCCCATAACGGGCGCTTTTTTCCTCGAGCTTCGCCATTTTGTGATTCTGCTCCTTGTATTTATTGAAGGAGAAATCTTCCATGGCAAAAATTTTGACTGTCAAAATGCCTGCCAAAAAGTCGATAATCGTCATCCCAAACCCTTCCTGATTGCGCTGGATCTGTTTGGCGATTTTTTTGATTTTTTTGGCCAACACAACAATGGGGATCACAATGAGGGGAAAGCCAATGAAGATCAAAATGGAGAGCTTCCAAGAGATATAAAAACAGGCCAGCAACGTTGAGACAACAGCAAAAGGTGTCTGGATGTAGTTGATCAACATCGAGTTAATCGCCTGTGCTACAACTCCAGCATCTCCTGTCACACGCGCAGCGAGCGAGCCGATGTCGTACTCATGATAAAAACTCATTGGCAGCGACTGAATGTGTTGGAAATATTTAAGTCTTAAATCGCGGCTGACGCGGATAGCAACGACTTGTGTGCAATAACGATGGGCAAACAAGGCGGCTGCTTTAAAAAGGGCCACAAAAACTAAAATATAGGCAAGACGGATCAGGTTTGTGTGGATATGGAAACGGTCATCGAGATAGCCAGCGACTCTTTGTACGATCGAGCTTCCCCCTTTGGTTGCCATGTAAGTGTTGGCAGCATTCTGGGTCAAGACCCCATCGGGTGATTGAGCCACTTCCTGCCAACGCTCTTCAACGTCTGATAATTTCAGCTCAGTGACTCCCTGAAGCTTCCCCTCTTTTTCTTTACCAAAGAGAACAAACACATCGGGGCCTGTTTTTGCGATCACTCCTAAGGAAAACATTTCCATTTGAGAGGCGATTGTGAGCAAAAACATCGCAATGACTGTAACGAATAGAAGAGAAAAATGCTTACGGCTTAGGAGAGCTGCCTTGAGGAGTAATTTCATGATACGATCCCATTCTGCGGAATTTTTGATACCTTCTTTCAAGAAGAACAGTTGGAGGATAGGCTTTTAAGGATTCCCACTCATCTAAAATGAATTGTTTGACACTCTGATAGACTTCTTTAGGGTTATGATGGGCGCCCCCTAAAGGCTCTTTAATGATGGTATCAATAACTTCAAAACCCATCAGATCTTCCGACTGCATTTTAAGCGCTTGGGCAGATTCATTATTTTTGGCCGCATCTTTATACAAAATCGAGGCACACCCTTCAGGAGAAATCACAGAATAATAGGCATGCTCAAGCATCGCAACCGTATCTCCGATTCCCATGCCAAGAGCTCCCCCTGAGCATCCTTCTCCAATCACAAGTACAATAATCGGTGTCGGAAGACGGAATAATTCACGTAAATTCAGAGCAATAGCTCCCCCTTGTCCCCGCTCTTCAGCAGTCAGGCCTGGGTAAGCGCCTGGCGTATCCAGCAAAAATAGGATGGGAAGATCAAATTTGGCAGCCATCTCTGCAAGTCTTAAAGCCTTTCTAAATCCCTCTGGATGGAGCATCCCAAAATTGCGCTGTAAGCGCGAGTCTGTATCGTTCCCTTTTTCCTGCCCGATGATCATGAATTTTTGCCCACCTATTTTGGCAAGGCCACCGATGACTGCCTGATCATCTCGAAACGTGCGGTCCCCTGAAAGCTCTACAAAATCTTCGCAGAGATTTTGAATAAAATCGATTGACCTCGGACGTCCTGGATGGCGGCAAATCTGCACCCTTTGCCAAGGAGTCAGCGTCGAATAAACTTTTTCTTTGAGTTTATCGAGCTTTTTCTCGAGTTTAGTCAACTCTTCGCTCGACATGATGGGATTTAGAGCATTTTGCTCTTTAAACTGTTGAATCGCTTTTTCATATTCAACAATTTGTTTTTCATGAGGTAGAAAATCCATAGTAAAACTAGGTTATAGATTTCTCTATTAAAATACAAGATCTAACCCACACACCCCGTGCCTGTGCCCGTGCCCGATGCGTGAGTTCTGGGATCTAAACGGGAAGGGGCGGGCACGGGCACGGAAAAAAATCTTTACTCTTAGCTCAGCTGAAAACCGAAAGAATCGGAGGCAAGAGAGTAACAAACCAAAAAGTCAGCTCCCCAGAAATTGGAGTCATGGGCTAAAGGAATAATTTGCATTTCAGAGACTCCCCCGTCAGCTTCCAATCTCACTTCCCCATTTTGCCCAAAAAAATTCAGGTTTTTCGCAGGTCCTTTGTAGCGATCTAGAGATTGGGCTTTCAGTTGATGCGAATTTGCCACAACACACGTATCCCCTTTCCCAAAAAAGGAAAAAAGGACCTGTTCAAAAGGAAAAATCCCCTCTAGCTTGCACTTAACGGCTAAGTTGTTTAAATCGCCGCTCAATTGAGAGGTGATCCAAAAGCCACTAAATCCAGAATCTTGCATTTGATAAAAGTGTGTCTGCCTTCTTCCTGCAGCTGCCATCCGGGTTCTAAAAGAGAGGGAGAAAGAATCTCCGTTTTCTAGACTCACATTTTGAGCACGGCCAGCAAGGCCAAAACCCGAACAATCTCCAATAGAGCTCACCTGGGGTCCAAAATTGATCACACCACAGTCTTCAGATAAAAAAGTCCCCATACCACTTTTACAGCCCGAACCTATACCAACAACAGTTCTTTTCGCCGATCTTTGGGCAATCATGGCCAGGGTCGAATCAGCAAACTTCAACGCGTCAGCTGGAGTTTGTGAAACAGCTTCAAAAAAAGCCACGTTCTGAGCCTTCAGCCTACTGTAGACATCTATCCCTTCTTGTTGCAAAAGAGAAAAGATAGGTTCTTTATTGTGATCTAGAGTGGCCTGCTGGAAAGAAACCATCTCAGAGGCTATTTGGCGCATCTGAGCGTCTTCTAGTTGGCACAAAAGGGACCCAAGCTGTGCATGCGCCTGAGGATAAGGAAGCGCTCCCCAAGGGAAAAAGCTTTTGGAAAGTAAAGGAATCGCCCCGCTTGGTAAAGGGGTCAGCTGTGGCTTGTAGGGTTTCAGTTGATGGCGCTTCAAAAGCAATGCGTACATTGCCTGATTGAGCTCATTGTCTTCAATTTCAGGAGAAAACCTGAGAGATTCAATGAGATGAGAGTCAGTTAAGTTTTCTAGATCTTCAAGTTGCATACAAAAAAAGTCGTGAACGAGTCGGGAGTTTACCCCAACTCGTTCACAAAATGCTAGATCAATTTATGCAAAAGATCTTAGTCATCACAGTCGTCATCACAGCTCACGCTATCACCTTCAACGAGGCTGCGCATTTTCTTGCCTGGCGTAAATTTTACGGCGCGGCGTCTAGGAATGTGAATTGGTACAGATGCGTTTTTAGGATTACGGCCAATTTTTGCCTCTCTTACCACAACCTCCAATACACCAAAGTCACGAAACTCCAGTCGGTCTCCGTTGGCAAGCGCTTCAGTCATCTTGTCGAGAAAGTTCTGGATCACAGCTCTAACATGATTAGGATGTATTCCCTGGTCTTGAGAGATTGTTGTGATCAACTTTTTCTTTGTCATTGTTCCCATTGTGATATGCCTCCTATTTGATCAATCGGGTTTACTCTTCGCATATTTGCTTAAGTTATAACCGTATAATATCCATCCTATCTTTCGGTTCAAGCGATTTTTTCAAAGAACGCGATTTTTTTTATTTGATCTGACACACAAGTTTCTTTTTTTTGCCTATTCCTAGGAGAAGAAACTCATCTTCGATCAAATGTTTGGCGTCCACACAAAAATTTTCGTCGCCGATTTTTTCGTTGTTCAAATAGACACCGCCATTTGCAATCATGCGGCGTGCTTCTCCTTTACTGCCGATTGCTTGAGAACTTACGAGCAGATCTACCAGTTTTGCTCCCACAACAGCACTACGAGTCAATATGCAACTTGGAATTTCAGAAAGTAGATGCTCCATCGTTGCTTTATCAAGCTGAGCTTTAGAGCCCGGCCGCGCAGCTTCTGTAATCGAAAGAGCCTCTTTTAACCCTTCCTCTCCATGCACAATACGTGTGACCTCCTCTGCCAGTTTTTTCTGCGCAGTATTGGCCACATATTGCGAGCTTTTCATCGAAGCTTCAATTTCCCGAATTTCGTCCATTTCCAAGAAGGTCAGCATCCTCAAAGCCTTTGAGATATCAGCGTCGGGCATTCTGAACAAATATTGGTAAAAATCATAAGGTGGCAATTTATCGGCGTTCAGCCAGATCGCACCTTCTTCTGATTTGCCAAATTTTTTGCCGTCACTGCGCACCAAAAGGGGCCAGGTAAGGCCATAGACAGTGGCATTGCGCGTTCTACGTACAAGCTCACAACCGGCCGTAATGTTTCCCCATTGATCACTTCCACCAACTTGACAAATCACGTTGTGAGTATCGTATAAATGTAAAAAGTCGTAAGCCTGCAGAAGCTGGTAGCTAAATTCTGTCAAACTGATCCCTTCTTCCGAGTTCAGACGGGTCTTCACACTTTCCTTGGCAAGCATTGAGGATAAGCGGAAATGTTTGCCCACATCGCGCAAGAAATCAATAAACGTAATGCCTTGGAACCAGTCAAAATTGTTGACAATCGGAATATCGGTTTTTAATACCGCTTTGAGAGATTTGCCAATCCCCTTCAGGTTATGCTGTAGAGTCTCTGCATCGAGCAAATTACGCTCCAAGCTACGCCCAGAAGGATCTCCTATCATTCCGGTAGCACCACCAACTAAAGCAATCGGGTTGTGCCCAAACTTGTGAAACCAGGCAAGAAACATAATTCCTACTAAATTTCCCAAATGGAGACTGTCCGCCGTTGGATCAAACCCCCCATATAATGTCAAAGGTTTATGAACAATTTCTTTAATTTCGTGACTAGTTTGAGCTTCAATAAAGCCCCGCTCCTCAAGAGTAGTAATTATATTTTTCATTGACATCTTATCGCCTGTTTCTTAGAAAGCTGTTTTATGATATCATATAAATATAATCATACAGATGTAAAGGAGCTTATATTATGGAGGGAACCTCACGACCCCAAAACACCGAAATTCTTGAATATCCCGAAAATTATGAGGACTTGAAAAAGAAGTATCTGGAGCGGGAGCAAGAAAAAGTCAAAACCTTTGAGTTAAAACACAAAGTCGACATTGAGAAGGGACAAGAAGTTTCTTCTAAATCGATTAAACAACGGGAGCTGCGCGCATCTTCAGAGCATAAACCTTTGAAAGACCGCACAATCATCCGTGAAGCTAAAAGTGAAGATATTCAGGATCTCAAGCATCAGCTGAATGAAGAGATTGATGCTATCGGTCGCAGAATCTTCAAAGAACTTCCAAACCAGGTTCCGTCACTTGAGAAAAAAGTGCTCGGCCTGCGTCAGCTGAAAGGCCGGATTTCTCATAATCCTCCTGCAGCGTAACATTCTTGGAGTGCGGCGAATAATCGCCGCACTCCAGGAAAAATTAAAACGGATTCTCCACATCCAAAAATTCGCAACTCAGCCTAAATTGATTCCTGAGATGTTCTGAAAGAGCTCTCGGCCCCACCCTTTCCGTCGCAGAATGTCCCAAAGCCAAGAAATTGATCCGTTCCTCATGCGCCATTGACCACGCAGGCTCATCATAATTTCCTGTGATAAAGCAATCGACCCCTGCAAGGGCAGCCTGAACAATTTCCCGATAAGCTCCTCCTGAAATCAAAGCGGCACTTGAAACAAGTTTTTTGCCCCCAAGCGCCTTTGCGGCCCCATGCCCATAATAATTCTCTATTTTTGTGACAAAAGTCTCAATGGACATAGGAGAAAAAGTCCCTCTCACACCAATTAAGGAGCCATTATACTCCCCAAAAGGCTGTAGATTATCCCATCCCAGATCATTTGCAGCGCGCCAGTTATTTCCCACCTCAGCATGCGCATCCAACGGAATATGATAAGCAAAAAGGGCGATCCCGTGCTTCAGCAAAAGCTCTATCTTCGTTTTTTTTGCCCCTACAATGGGATATTCATCTTTTTGCCAAAAAAGACCATGATGGACAACTAAAGCATCCATTTTTTCTTCGAGGGCTTTTTCAAGGGTCGCAAGATTTGCAGAAACTGCTGTCCCCACTTTTAAAATTTCCTGTTTTCCTTCGACCTGAAGGCCGTTTGGGCACACATCTTTAAAGTTTGAAATTTTTAAAAATTCAGAGAGATATTGTTCCAATTCTCGAGAATACATATTTTTTCCTTTGACGAAGCAGTTGACGATCCATTATATACGAATTTTATGAAACAAGCGACTCATTTTTCAATTAAGCAAGCTCTCGGACAAGCGGCCGCAGAGATGGTTCAGGACGGGATGGTAGTTGGGCTGGGAACAGGCTCAACTGCAACCTGTTTTATCGAAAGTCTGATCAAAAGATGCCAATCGGAGCTTAAGATAGGGGCTGTTGCCACATCTGACGCTTCCTACACCTTAGCCAAACAGGGTGGCATTCCCATCCTGAGTAATGATCAGGTCATACGGCTTGATTTGACAGTGGATGGGGCCGATGAAATCGATCCCCAAAATCGGATGATCAAAGGGGGCGGAGGCGCCCTTGTGCGGGAAAAAATTCTAGCATCGACGAGCAAACAAATGCTTGTCCTTGTCGATGAAAGCAAGCTTGTCAGTGAGCTCGGCGCTTTTACTCTTCCTGTAGAAATTATCCCTTTTTGCTATTTGGCAACACTTGCACGGATTCGAGAAGCGGGCTTTGATGGGAAAATGCGCTACCACAAAGATGGCTCTCACTATCTTACAGACAATGGGAACTTCATTTTTGATGTACACACTCCCAAAACTTTTCCCGATCCGGCAGCTGCCCATCAAAAATTGACAGCTCTTGCAGGAGTTGTGGAAACGGGACTTTTTTATAACTTGCCCGTCCAGGTACTTGTAGGCTATCAAGACGGTCACATTGAGATGCGTAAAGGGTGATCGAATGGATGAAAATGTAGAACTGATACCTGTTAAATTTGAAAAATTGATGCAATCTAAGACCTATACGTGCGTTGTCTTGAACGCTGAAGATCAAAAGTTTGCCATCTATACCGATTTGCCAAGTGGCAAATCGATGCAATTGTTTCTCTCCTCTATTGAAAAACCACGTCCCTATACGCATGAATTGCTAGGACGGATTTTTCGCGGACTTGAGATCAAAGTTAAACAAGTTGTGATCAGCGATTTGCAAGATACGATTTATTTTGCGCGCGTCTTTATCGAACAGCAAAGGGGAGATCTTTTGCATATCGTAGAAATCGATGCAAGACCCTCAGATTGCCTGACACTTGCCCTTATCCAAAGAGTGCCGATTTATTGCACACGCGCAGTCCTTGAAAAAACAATCCCTTATGCTGAATAAAAGAAATTATGACCTCAAAACAGAAAAAATACATTCCACAAACGCTTGACGTTCTCTATACAACGACAAAAAAGCCCCATGTCCGTGGCTTTTTCATTGTAGCCAACGATAAAGGGTTGCATACACGCCCCTCAACGGAACTTGTCAGATGTGCCACTGGCTTTAAATCTCACGTCAATCTCATCTTTCAAGATCTTGTCGTGAATGCCAAATCACTTCTAGGCATCTTAACATTAGCTGCCACACGCGGCTCACGCATTGAAATTGAGGCGACAGGTGATGATGCAGAAGCGGCCGTTACAAGCCTCATTGAACTTGCCAGAAATCGTTTTTACATCCACTATTAAATACTATGAAAGCACGCAATGAAATTTCGGTTGATGATCAATGGAATGTGACACCCCTTTTCCCCTCATTCGAGGCTTGGGAAAAAGAATTTAAGTCGATTTGCCCAAATCCGGCAGCAGTGCCCCATTGGCCACAACTTCAAAAATTTAAATCCACACTTAAAGATGGCCCTGAAATTCTCAGAGAGGCTTTAGAGCTTTATTTCAACCTCTCCAATGAGCTTGAAAGGCTTTATACTTACGCCCATTTGCGCCACGATGAAGAAATCACTCTAGATGGTCCTAAAAGCGCTTTTTTGCGTATTTCATCTCTTATACATGATTTTCAGCAGGAAACGGCCTGGATAGAGCCTGAAATTCTCGAACTGGACGACAAACACATCGCAGATTACCTTAAATCTCCAACCCTTGCCGATTATAGATTCCACATCGAAAAAATTGTCCGGATGCGGCCCCATACTTTGAGTGGCGACAAAGAAGAGCTGCTTGCTATGGCCCAAAAGCCTATGCAAACGCCCCCTAAAGCCTTTTCAGCCCTCAATAATGCCGATATCAAATTTGGAAAAGTCAAAGATCAGGAGGGGAAAGAGCACGATTTATCCCACGGACTCTACCAACTCTATTTACGGAGCCCCGATCGCGTTTTAAGAGAAAATGCCTTCAGAGGGATGCACAATAAATATGCAGATCTTGAAAATACAATGGCAGAACTGCTCTACGGCGAAGTTCAGAGCCATATTTTCAATGCCAGGACTCACAATTTTGCTTCTAGCCTTGAAGCCGCCCTTTTTCCCAAAAATATCCCCATTTCTGTTTACAAATCGTTGATTGAAGCTGTCAGAGCTGGCCTTCCCTCCCTTCACCGTTATGTGGGCATTCGCAAAAAAGTCCTGCACCTTTCCGAAGTGCATTTATATGACATGTATGTCCCTCTTGTTCCAAAAGTGGAGATTCAGTTTAGCTATCAAGACTCCGAGGATCTGATTATTGAATCGGTAGCTCCTTTAGGAAAAGAGTATCAAAAAACACTTGAGAAGGGGCTAAAAGATCAGCTTTGGGTCGACCGCTTTGAAAATAAAAATAAGCGCTCAGGAGCCTATTCGAGCGGTTGCTACGGCAGTTTTCCTTATATATTGATGAACTACAAAGGGATCTTAAGAGACACCTTCACATTGGCCCATGAAGCTGGCCATAGCATGCACTCTTACCTTAGCAACGCAAATCAAAAATATCATTACAGCAGATACCCCATTTTCGTAGCAGAAGTGGCCTCCACTTTTAATGAAGAGCTTTTGATGCATCTGCTTCTAAAAAAAAGAGACAAAAAGGAAGAAAAGCTGTTCCTTGTCAACGAAAAAATTGAAGATATTAGAGGCACTCTTTTTAGACAGACCATGTTTGCTGAATTTGAGCTTAAAATCCATGAGCTTGTCGAACAGGAAATTCCTTTAACCCCCAAACTCTTAAAAGAGCTCTATTTGCAATTGAATGCCGATTATTTTGGCCCTGAAGCCACAATCGACCCTGAAATTGCCATCGAATGGGCCCGCATTCCCCATTTTTACTACAACTTCTATGTGTTCCAGTATGCTACAGGCATCAGCGCCGCTTTAAGCCTCGTAGAAAAAATCTTGCAAGGCGACGAGAAAGCCCGGGATGAGTATTTGATGTTCCTTAAAGGGGGCAGCTCTCTTTTCCCTATCGATCTGCTTAAATTGGCCGGCGTTGATATGTCCAAACCCGCGCCAGTTCAAGCAACTCTCAAAAAATTTGATTCTTTATTGAATCAACTAGAAGCTCTTACAGCATAGCTGGCACTCTCAACCTTTTACTGCTAAATGCCGTTGTCAAAAATTGCTCACTGTGCTATTTTGTTATCTTTATAATAACCTCACTTTCTAAGGGAGTGCATAGACATGACAGAACAAGCTTTACAAACCAAACTTAAGCCACTTGGCTCACGTATTTTAGTAAAACGCCTCGAAGCAGAAGAAAAAATGAAGGGAGGAATCATCCTTCCCGATTCCGCAAAGAAAAAACAGGAGACAGCAGTCGTTGTAGCTCTTGGAACCGGCAAAAAAGATAAGAGCGGTAACGAGATCCCTTTCCCTGTACAAGTGGGCGACAAAATCCTGATGGAGAAATACTCTGGTCAGGAAGTGACTGTAGAGGGCGAGGAATTGATTATCCTGCGCGCAGACGACATCATCGCAATTGTAGAATAATTAAAATAACGGAGAATTTTCGCCATGGCAGCAAAAGATATTAAGTATCAAGAAGAAGCAAGACAGAAAATCCTGAAGGGTGTCAAAACACTCGCAGAAGCTGTCAAAGTAACTCTGGGACCCAAAGGGCGCAATGTCGTGATCGACAAATCTTACGGCCCACCCCAAGTGACAAAGGACGGCGTGACTGTCGCCAAAGAGATTGAATTGGAAGATCGCCATGAGAATATGGGCGCTCAAATGGTTAAAGAAGTCGCAAGCAAAACAGCTAGCAAAGCGGGTGATGGAACAACGACTGCCACAGTTTTGGCAGAAGCCATCTACGCAGAAGGCCTTCGTAACGTAACTGCCGGCGCCAATCCTATGGATTTGAAGCGCGGGATCGAAAAAGGGGTTAAAACAGTTGTTGAGCAACTCAAAAAAATTGCAAAACCCGTTGCTAACCAAAAAGAAATTGCACAAGTGGCCACAATTTCTGCCAATAACGACGAAGAAATTGGACAGATCATTGCCAAAGCGATGGAAAAAGTGGGCAAAAACGGGACCATCACTGTAGAAGAAGCCAAAGGCTTTGAGACAACGCTTGAAGTGGTTGAAGGGATGAATTTTGATAGAGGCTATCTCTCAGCCTATTTCATGACAAATCCAGAAACGCAAGAAGCGGTTTATGAAGATGCTTACGTGCTGATTTACGAAAAGAAAATCTCTGGAATGAAAGAGTTCCTTCCTATTTTGCAAACAGTTGCAGAAACAGGCAAACCTCTTTTGATCATTGCAGAAGACGTCGAGGGCGAAGCGCTCGCAACACTTGTTGTGAACCGCTTAAGAGCCGGCCTTAAAGTGTGTGCTGTCAAAGCCCCTGGTTTTGGCGATCGCAAAAAAGCGATGCTTGATGATCTCGCTGTCTTAACAGGCGGCCAGCTAATCAGCGAAGAGCTGGGAATGAAACTTGAAAGCACCACAATCGAGATGCTCGGCAAGGTGAAAAAAGTGGTCGTCACAAAAGAAGAGACCACATTAGTTGAAGGTGGAGGCTCTAAAGCTGAAATTGAGAAGCGCTGCTCTCAAATCAAGCGTCAAATCGAAGAGAGCACTTCAGATTATGACAAAGGAAAGCTTCAAGAGCGCCTTGCAAAACTCTCCGGCGGTGTCGCTGTGATTCATGTGGGAGCTGCCACTGAAGTGGAGATGAAAGAGAAAAAAGACCGTGTAGACGATGCTCAGCACGCAACGGCTGCAGCTGTTGAAGAAGGGATTCTGCCAGGTGGCGGAACTGCCCTCATCCGCTGCCTCCCAGTGCTTGAAGAGCTTTCCAAAAAGCTCGAAGGTGATGAGCGTATCGGCTGCACAATTGTGTCAAAAGCCCTTTCAGCTCCTCTTAGACAAATCGCAGAAAACGCTGGCCTTGAAGGATCGATTGTGTTCCAGAAAGTCCTGAGCCTTCCTACAAACGAAGGTTACAACGCCCTTTCTGACGAATATGTCGATATGTATGCTAGCGGAATTCTCGATCCGATGAAAGTGACTCGTCTCGCGCTTGAGAGCGCAGCCTCAATTGCAGCGCTGCTCCTCACAACCGAAGCGATCATCACCGATATCCCTCAAGAAAAACCAGCAGCTCCTATGCCCGGCGGCATGGACTACTAGTTCGTAAAGAAGCCCCCTCACCAACGAGGGGGCTTTTTTTATACCTTCCAATTAGGCTGCACAAATTCTATCGTGTCATTGGAAATTCGCTTGGTTGTAGAGTATCCAAACTTTTTTACCGCAACATCCACAGCTCCCCTAACCGCTGTCACATCCGTAACTGAGACATCAAAAGAAAAAAAGCCCTCTCCAACGGTTACTGTGACGCAATCAGGATCAAAGTGCACGCTCTGCTTCTCAATAACACCGGTGATCACTTTATTGACCTTAATAGAGGCTTTGGGCATGGCTTCCAAGGCATGCTCAGGATTCCCAATTTGATCCCTTTGATATACGATCTTGAATCTTCCATTTGCATCTATATCAAAAGATTCCATCTCCCCGGGAAATTTTGACGCCAAAAAAGCCACGCCACGCGGAGCCTTCTCAAAACACTTATGAAAATCTTGTATTGCACTAGACATAATAAGCACCTAATTTGAAAAAAGATTACTTATTATACTAATAATTATGTTTTAAATCATCTATTTTATAATAGATTTTTATTTAAGAACTATTTTGTTTTAGAATACATTAAGATAGAACAACAGCCTACCACTCTATCTTCACGCTATTGATTTGACTCATGGTTATGATTTGCTTAGGAAGATCAATGCTTTTTGCAGTTTCTATCTTTGCTTTCACTTCAAAGGAAGAGTCATCGTTCACTTTCACACTTCTTAATGAAAGCTTAGTGGTGACTTTGCTTTTGATTTTGAATAGTTCGACATAAGTCTGTTTATGAACGACAATACAACGAGCATCGATCTCAATGCTTTCATTATCCATAAATCCCGTCACTACTCTACTGACATTGACCTTCACATCTTCCATTCTCCCCCTCACAAGGTCGATAGGAACACCTGTATTCTCCTGATTGTACACAATTTTGAAGCGTCCATTTTCGTCGATATCAAAAGATTCCATCCCCTCAGAGGGCAACCTCCCAGCGATCAAACAAATGCTAGGCACCCGAGCCTCTATAGAATAAATTAAATTATCAAACGCCATAATTCCCCACATTTTTTACAAAAATTTTACCAACAATTCAAATTTGTTTCAAGAATAGTTAAACAAATTTTCCGCAAAAAAAAGTTCACGATTCATTTGCAAAAAAATAGCCCCACCCATTAGATTATCGCTTTCTATTCCGGGTTAGCTCAGTGGTAGAGCAGTGGACTGTTAATCCATTGGTCGTAGGTTCGAATCCTACACCCGGAGTCTTTGATTAACAGGCATTTAGGTCAAAAACCTAAGTGCCTTTTTTATTTCTGGGAATGCTTTTTCCCCACTTTTACCCCACATCGCCGCAACTTGTAACAATAAACGACAACAAAACTAAATGTCGCAATTTGCGTTAAGTTTGTATTTAAGTGGGGTAAAAATGGGGAATTCCTCTATCTTGCCCGCCTTAAATCCAATTTCTTACGAGAGAAACTGACAACTATACCCAGGAGAATAAGAGTCACCTGGGTTGTATTTTGAATCAAAAAGAAGGGCAAAAATGGCATCAATTAAAGAACAAAAAGACAAAGACGGTAAAACCCGTTACCATGTCCAAATTAGAATAAAAGGGACTCCCCCGCAATACGCCTCCTTCAAACGAAAGACCGATGCTGATCGCTGGATTCAGCAAACTGAATCTGCAATCCGCGAAGGCCGGCACTTTAAAACAACTGAAGCAAAAAAGCACACCTTTGGTCAACTGATTGATCGCTATATTAGGGACGTACTGCCAACCAAGAAAAAATGTGAACATCGGCAGGGGGCTCAATTGATCTGGTGGAAACAGCAACTTGGCAGCTACCTCCTTTCGGATGTCACACCTGCAATGATTGCTGAGCGGAGGGACGTCCTTCTTCGGGGCATCACAAAACAAGGAAAGATAAGAAGCCCGGCAACAGTCGTCAGGTATATCGCAGCACTCTCCCATGCCTTTACAATCGCTATCAAGGAATGGGGATGGATTGAAGACTCCCCTATCCGTAAAATCACAAAACCGCGGGAACCGCGTGGTCGCGTCCGCTTTTTAGATGAAGAAGAAAGAACTCAACTGCTTCATGCCTGCCAACAAAGCCACAATCACTATCTGTATACAATCGTAGTCCTTGCGCTTTCCACAGGCATGAGACAAGCTGAAATCCTAAATCTTAAATGGGCAGATGTCGATTTCAATAAAGGCAGAGTCATCCTTCATGAAACCAAAAACGGGGAAATCCGCCAAGTCGCTATCTCAGGTCAAGCACTTGAGCTTCTCCAAAAACTCAATAAAATCAGACGTCTAGACACCCACTACCTCTTTCCGGGTAAATTTCCTACAAAACCTATTGATATCCGCTCCGCCTGGGATATGGCAGTCAAAAAAAGCAGCATCACCAATCTGCGCTTTCATGACTTAAGACACTCCTGCGCCTCATACCTCGCCATGAATGGCGCCAGCCTCGCCGAAATTGCCGAAATTTTAGGTCACAAGACCCTTGCTATGGTCAAAAGATACGCCCACCTTTCTGAAAACCACACCGCAGGCGTGATATCAAGCATGAACGAAAAAATTTTTGGGTAATTTACATGATTAAAAGCGAGCTATCACAAAGCAAGATTGAGCAATACAAGGAACTACTCAAAAAGCCCTATTGGGAGCTTTATGAAGCAGCTTACTTCCTTGTTGGAGTCACTAAGTTTGATGCATTCTATAATTTGGATCCTGAGCAAAGTGAATTATACAGAATCGAAAGAATAGGAACGCTTCCTATAGGTGCTGCAGAAAAATTACTGGACTCTTCAAAAGAGATATCAGAAGAAAATAAATATTCAGAACGCAATTTTGAAACCATCATAGACAAATTATGGTGCGCTGCAGAAAACGATGATATCCAAGCTCATGCCCTAAAGACCCATTTTTTTGAGAGAGGAATAACAAAACCAAAAAAATACACATATCTCATTCGTCCTCGAGATGCAATTGCCCTCACTATTACTCAGGGCTTTATTCTGCCAATTGAGTTTCAAGTAGCAGCATCTCTATATCAAATTGGCAACGAAACTCAGCAAACTCATACTTCTCTTAACAAGGGGCAAAAAAATAAAGTACAAAGGCAAGCGCTTGTACAAGCATATCTATATAAATATCCTGATTTTTCAATTGCAAAAATATGTCGTCGATTAGAGAGCTTAAAAGGTTATCCTGGCTTTGAATTCATTCATGATAGCGAAAACAGAAATAGAGAGGTAGTGACTGAAATTAAAAGGCAATCCACTGGTCACTTTCCAATGGTTCCCGATCTTTTAGTTCAGGAAAGAGAAATAATAAAGTTTGACTTTGAGCGGCTGCATATCGCAATCAACACGATAGCACATTTACTACAACTCTCGAAACGAGATATTACTTCTCAATCATTATTAGCCCATCCCCTCATCGAATATTATAGTGCAATTGGTGGAGAACCTGTAAAAAATATAATAAAATTTTCATTAAAAAATTCACTACATATTCTGGACATGATCGCTGATAACGCTTTGTAAAAAAATTAATACCCCCCATTTTTACATTCTAAAACTAAAAAAAATGGGGAATCGACAACATGAGGTAGATATTGTGTAATGACGTTCGTTCTTAGGCTAAATAGCACAATAAAAACACTCAAAAATAGAAGGAGTTTTTAATGACCATTACAAATGAATTGAAATTGGACAATATTTTTTCTGATGAATATTTGACTTTCCCACAAGCTGCACAACGTTTTCCAGCATTTACGGAGGGTTCGTTGCGCTGGCACAGATTTAATAACACCGGCGGATTCAACCGCTGTGTAAGACAAATCGGACGAAAATGCGTCATATCTCTGAGAGATTTCCGCAGCTGGATAGATGAGCAAACAACACGTAACTAGTAACGACAATAGAACACATGTTTAAACAAATAATAACAATAAATAAAAAACAGAAGAGCATAAACACAACACATTTTTTATGTAAAGTAAAATGTTGTTTAGTGATATTATCAGCTTTAAATAACAAATGCCATTTTAGGCGATCTTAGAATTGACAGAACAACAAACGGGTTAGGCCATGCAGGAGAGATAATGATAAATAGAGAAACAAAAAAGCCGTAAAAAAGTTCGCACCTTTTTTACGGCTAAACAGTAATAAACTAAGTGCTGTTTGTGTTCTCTAGAATATCAGAAAAAAGCCACGTAAAGCAATTTAAAAAAAATCACTTTGATTGACCGGTGGTATTTTACTTTTCTTTCCCTGCATGGCAATAGCCTCAATTTATGAGGAATTGCTATGACTTCACAAAATACAGAGTCTTTGCTTGAAACACTAGAAGCCAAGCTTGGTGACAGCTTTTTTATTACCGCTCGCCAATTGGTTGATTGTGGGCTTTATGGATCCGTAAACAGCGCCCGTATTGCGATAGAAAGTGGGAATTTGCCTTTTGTCCGTATTTCTAAAAGGCGTCTTGTAATCCCACGCCACAATTTAATGGAATTTTTACGCACAAGCTTGGAAGAGCGGGAAAGGTAGAAATGGCATTCGACACCGGCATTAGGGACACTGAAATGACACTCCAGCTTAATTCAAACATCCACCTGAAAAATTCCAGGGCGGAAATTGCTGCTAAAATCATTGGAGATAACCGCTTCGACAACCCTGTCTACAAAAATAACGCATTACAGGGCCACTCAAACTGGAAAACTCAACCCTTTATCGACACTTTCCGCTGCGATGGCAATCTGCTAATCCTTCCACGAGGCTATATGCGCAATCTACTACATGTTTTAGCCGATCATAAAATTCCCCCAAATATCATTGATGAGCGCGTTTCTAATCCCTGCACCTATCCCGCAAAATTGAACGGAATCATGCTTAGATCATATCAGCAGCGCGCCGTCGATGCAGCCATGAGATATGATCAAGGGGTAATTGTTTCACCCACGGGATCGGGAAAGAGCTTTATTGGCCTGGAAATTATCCGTAAACGCCAACAAAGGGCTCTCATTATTGTACACCGTGCCGACCTCGCACAGCAGTGGAAGGAAGTAATTTTAGAACGCCTGGGATTACAAGCTGGCATTATCGGCAGTGGTGAATGGGAAATCGGGGATGAAATTACAATTGCCTTAATACAGACTCTTTCTGGTCGAGAAGAGGATATAAAGGCCTACTTGTCAGATAAATTTGGGCTCATTTTATGCGATGAATGCCATCATTTGCCGGCAGAATCTTTTTTCAAAGTATTGGGCTTATTCGGTGCAAAAAACCGCTATGGCTTGTCAGCTACACCTAATCGGCGGGATGGTCTTGAAGAAATGATTTATCGGGCAGCTGGCCCAGTAATCGAAACAATTTCGCGAGCTGAGGTTGAAGGGATCGGGGCTACTGTCCCCTGTACTGTTCAAGTCATAGAGACAGGCTACTCACCTTGTGCAAATTCCTGGAGCGATTATGTAGGCGATCTTTCGGCGAATCCTGATAGAAATTTACTCATTGTAGACCTGGCACTCTCTCAAATTGCCCCAACGCTCATTTTAACAGACAGAATTGCACATGCAGAAGACCTTTCGTCGATGTTTGAAAAACGCGGCATTACACACCTTCTTGCCCATGGGCAGCTTCGTGATCGTGATGGGCTATTGGAAAGGGCAAGACATGCCACATTAACCATAGGGACAACGGGATTGCTCGGTGAGGGACTCGATGTTTCACACTGGGGTGTTTTAATCATGGCGACTCCGATGAGTAGCGAAATAAAGCTTCTACAGGCAATTGGAAGGGTAATTCGATCGGCTTCGGGCAAAGAAAATGCAGTCATATATGATTTAAAAGACGATTGCGGATTTTCTGGGGCGAGCTTCAAAAAGCGTTTTGAAATCTACAAGAAAAATAAAATTTGGGTCGAATTTAATAGAAATAGAAAAGCCGCCTAAACTGGAATCTGGGCGGCCTTAAGGAAATTGGAACTTTCTCTTATGACTAATAATAATAAAAATCCTCCGGGAACGCAACAAAATACCGCTACAAAACTATCTGATACACCCATTGCCCAAAAAAAAGAGAATATAAAAGAAGGGCTCAAAAAACTCGGCCTTGAAATTTCATTTGAGGAATTGAGAAATATTGATCCAGAAAAAGACATTCCAAAATTCTCTGATTTGGATCAGGCATCCCAAGGGAACATTTTACAATTGCAAGAAGAGGCGCGGAATCTTCTTACCCCTGAAGAGCAAGTGGTCGAAGAATTAAATAAAAAGCATGCCTTTGTTCACACCGATTCTTCCTACATTCTCACCGAAAAACCTCATCCTTTTATAAAAGAGAATGATGATTTTGTTTTAGAGAGCAGGCAATCCCTTATTCACTGTTACGAGAATCAATTAATTCGATGCAGTGATGGAAATATAAAGAGTAAAGCTAAAATTTGGCTAGCTCATCCGGATCGGCGATCATACCCAAACGGGATCACCTTCGATCCCACTACAACCAGACATGAGAGAGGATTTTACAACCTATGGCATGGCTTTGCAGTTATCCCCAAAAAAGGGAGCTGCGATCTATTCAAAAGGCACATTCAGGAAGTAATATGTTCCGGTAATAAAACCTACTTCAATTACCTTTGGAAATGGTGCGCATATTTGTGTCAGCACCCGGATCAAATCCATACGGCTATCCTTCTAATGGGTTTACAGGGCACAGGAAAAGGCATTTTTGCCAAAACTATAGGAAAGATTTTCGGAAAACATTTTATTCACTTGGACAGCGTCGAAAGGCTTGTTGGAAATTTCAATTTTCATATGAAAAATGCAGTTTTAGTTTTTGCCGATGAAACTATTTGGGGTGGGCACAGAAAGGATGTAGGCAAACTCAAAGCAATGGTCACCGAAGAGCTAGCTATGATCGAGTCGAAAGGAAAAGACACTATAACGGTGAGGAACTTTCGGCACTTTATTTTTTCTTCCAATGATGAGTGGCCGGTGCATCTTGACCCAGATGACCGCCGTATGCTTGTTTTAAAAGTCAGCGACAAACACAAAGAAGATGTAGTCTACTTTAGTCAAATTTCAACTGAACTGAAAAATGGGGGCTATGAGGCCATTTTGCATGAACTTCTCGACGAAGATCTCAGCGGCTTTAATCCTCGCATTCTCCCCTTTAATAAGGAGGCATTTAGTATAAAAATGCGCAGTGCTTCATCCGTGGAAAAGTATATTTACGAAGTGCTTAGGGAAGGATGCTTCGATGTCGGGAACACTACCCCTTCTCTATGCTGGGAGGAAGATATTCCCTCTTCCTCTGTTCGTGATGATTATTTTGCCTGGTGCAGCCTTCAAAGAATTCCATTCGAAAGCGAAGAAAGTCTAGGTAGGGCATTGAGTAAACACTGTCGCCTTTCAAAGAGCAGGCCAAGGATAGAAGGTGGAAGGCAAACGGTTTATGTTCTACAAAATCTAAGCATAGTAAGGACTGAATTCCAAAAATCATTCAAAGTGGGGGCAGAGATATGGGATTAACTTTTGTCCTGGTCATGGCAAATACACCACTTGGTCATAGCGTGGTCATAGTTAATGAGCTAACGCAAGCTGTTTATTTTCAATATCTGGTCATAGTGGTCATAGTGGTCATAGCTAAAAAAGAAACACAACAAAATATAGGAGATTTTCCGTTTTGTTTTCTTTGGATTATTTTTCCAACCCATTTCTTACGCAAAAAATGCACCATGACCACTATGACCACTATGACCGCTATTGATTATCAGTCATTAAAGAAATATTTTGCTATGACCAGGCGCTATGACCATAAGCGTTTTGCTATGACCAAAGGCAATTATGGACTTGATTAATCTGGCTAGTGAAATAGGGCTTGAGCCAAAACGCTCTGCATCAACCAATGGGAGTGAATACAGTTCAGCTTGCCCAGATTGTGGCGGAAATGATCGGTTCCGCATTTGGCCAAATCAACAGACGAAAAACTGTGTAGGAAAATTTTGGTGCCGCCAATGCGATAAAAAAGGTGATGCGATTCAATTCTGCATTGATTTCCTTGGACTGACCTTTCAACAAGCTAAGGAAAAGCTGGGTGTGAGTATTGAAAGACGCGATTGCGGGCGCGTGGTTGAACGATCTTTTGTTGCACCCGCATTGATCCCCCCTTCAGATGGGTGGACTCAGAGAGCCGAGGACTTTGTCTTGTGGGCACATGAACAAATTTGGGGATTCCCTGATAAGGTTGCGTGGTTAACAAAACGCGGGATACCTGAATTGGCAATCAAAAATTATAAAATAGGGTATTGCGGCCGTGACATATGGGTTAATCCAATAGAATTTGGGCTTGATGCTGGTAAAAAGTTATTTTTCCCAGAAGGCATTGTTATTCCAAGTATTGAGCCGTCCGAAAAAATTGTACGCCTAAAAATACGGCGAACAAAATGGAAAGAAGGGGATGAATTGCCAAAATATTGGGCTGTTCGAGGTTCAATGAACGGCTTAAACATGGTTGGAGACTTTAGCAAGCCAATGATGCTGGTTGTGGAAAGTGAGCTTGATGCCTATGCAGCACATTGCGCAGGCAGCGATAGTATTTTTGCAGTGGCAGTCGGTAGCAATACCAAAAATCCTGATAACGTAACTGATTTTTGGGCAAAACGCCGTAAGATTCTTATTTGCCATGACAATGATGAAGGTGGTTTAGCGATGAATGAAAAATGGCAGCGGCTCTATCCTCACGCTATTAGTTCTCCGGTCCCTCTTAAATCTGGAAAGGACATAGGAGAGGCTATTGAGAATGGGCTAAATTTAGGCGAATGGATCACAAGTATTTTATATTAGGATAATTATGAATATTGAAATCGTTGAATTTTACCCTCTCGAAAAAAATGAAGCAAAAGGGTCATTTGCAGGAACCATATGGGTTCGCCTTCCGGATATCGGGCTCCACATTTTAGGTATCCATGTCTCAAAAAAAGTCAGCAATAATAAAACCCATTGGTTTTTCACTATTCCAGGAAAAGAGGCAACTCACCATAAAACGGCTTCATTAATTCGCTACCCTTTTGTTTGTTTCGAGGATGGAGAGAAGCAAAGCGAGCTTATTGCTGCAATTCGCAAAGCGGGGGTGGCATATTTTGAGAAAAAACTGGCGGATACTGTGAACCCGATTGTTTGGCCTGAAAGGCAGCCAGTGGAAAAAAAAGAAGTGTTACAAGAATCAAAGTCTTCACTCGGAGATGAAAAGAAAAAAACGTCGCATCAAATGCCAGTCAGATCAATCCCAGTTGACCAATTTCGAGACCCACCAAAGAGGGAACCCCAGCCGCATAAAAAAATATGGAAATAGGACTTTAAAATAAGAAATATGGAAATGGGAGAAAAAATCGTCTGTCTTTTAGAAACAGCAAGAGAAAGTGATGAGGTATTGCCTATTCAACAGGATTCTATTTTGAATCGACTTGCTGTCATTGCTCCTGATGTGGCCGATGAATATGTTAAAGGGATTACTGGTTACATCGAGCGCGTTTTGATTTGGCGAAGCATCATAACGTCAATAGGGCGCCCCCATTTGAGTCGCTTTCTTATTGAAAGTTTGGAGAAAAAACAAATTGAAGATCTCAATGAAATCGTACTTTATTTATCTTCAAAGGAGCCAATAGACGATATTGAAAAGCTTATAGAGCTTACATTTAATATTAAAACACCAACGCAAGAAAGCAGAAAGAAAGCGGCAGAGTTTGTCGAGGTAGTAAGGTCTATTGATTATGATCGCACGGCAGCAGCGTGGAAATTCGGCTCACTTGCAAAGCGCGCGTCCCTGATAGCAGATGCTTTTATTTTAGAGGGGACAGAATACGAGAAAGTTTTACATGACAGGCTTTCGGTTGTAGACCCCGGTGAATTGGATGAAATGCTTGAGATGATGAACTCATGCAGGCGACAGTAAATAAATAATTTGATAACTTGTATTAAAATGGAAGGACTTATGAATTTTGAAGGTATATGGTATTGGACAAACAATAAACCAAGGTTAACTCCTAATACAATAAAAAGAAATAAGAGAGTGTGCGCCACTTCCGAAATTAAATTAATTCAACAAACTAATATAGAAGAATATGAATATACGGAAGAGCATGAAGATAAAGAAATTCTTTATGGACAACTAACCCATATTATTCATCCGGGATGTAGTGGTTTTGTTGTTGAATTTCCAGAAGACTTTGATTTGCATAGAATTGACGTTGCGTATGTGAAACAACATATTTGCGAAAGAGATGAAATTTTTGTCATTTTCGAAATGCATGTTCTTGCGAAAGTGCAGGGCGAGCGCATCAAAATTTTCCTGATATGAGTACCTTGCTGAGGTAAGTATC
>CAZPPS010000019.1:0-34490 GCA_964588495.1 uncultured bacterium
AAATTAGTCGCGTAATCTCTATTTCTCTCTGGCCCTAAATCGGGGGCAAGGTCACCCTAGATATGGGGACCTGGGCTCGCGCACGCGGCTGGACTCTCTGAAAAGCTCTGGTAGTTGCAGCAGGATTTACTAATCCAAATCATTCAGAGTCCAAGCTATGTTGGCGTATAATTGAAGAAGTCCTTGCAGATCACAAACAAAAAATTTAAAATACACAAGGGTAGGAGAAATCCTCAAAAAGGGAAAAGTTCCTGTGACTATTTTAATTGGCTGTGATCATCATCAGTTCGGGAAGTGCTTCATTTGAAAGTATCCGAGACCTGGTTGAAAAGCTGCCCATTATGACTGCTCCAAAATGGCTTAGGCAACTAAGGCAACCGATCGCCATAAGCGATGTTCTAGCTCATCTGATACTCGTTTTGGGAAATCCCGCCGGCTTTGAACAGTCCTTTGAGAAGCGAATATTCCAAAGGCAAATATGAACAACCAAGCAAAAATTGCCTATTTTCCAGTAAGGGCCTGAATAATTTTCTTCTATGCGAACTAGATTTTCTTTTTTAATTACAATTTCTGCCATATGTCTTTTTACTAGCATCTGGTTACTTGCTACTCAAGATGATTGGATTTATAGACGCTGGGCTTGCAGATTCAAAGGAATGGGATCGGGTATCGGCGTTGCTGGCTATTTTCTTTTTTCTTTGTCACTTTTTTTATCTTCCAGGTGGCCAAAGCTTGAGAATTGGTTCGGCGGGCTTGATAAAATTTACAACCTTCATCACCAACTCGGAATTTGGGGATTTGTTCTGATTCTTATCCACCCATGGGTGGTTGCGGCAAAATGGATTCCACAAAGGCTTGATAAATTTTTTGTGTTTATTTTCCCAGTGCACCACCGATTGTCTGTAAATGTTGGATCTATCGCATTTTGGTTAATGGTTGTCATTATTGGGGTGACCGTCATCAAAGTATTTCCCTACGATAAATGGAAAATCACACATAAATTTATGAGTCTTGTTTTCTTACTGGCATCTTACCATGTTCTATTTTCCAAAAATAAAATCAGCTCTTCAATTTTTGCTCATGCTTTACTTTATATTCCATTTTGCATCGGTTTGTTTGGAATTTTTTATAAACAGGTTTTTATACCTCTATTTGTCAAACATCCTCTTTTTGAAGTCATTGAAATAAGTTATATCAATGATAATGTCGTTGAAATAGCTTTGGCTCCACAAGGAGAAAAGTTGGCGTATACTCCAGGACAGTATGTATTTTTTAGTTTTCAAGACGAAAAGCTGACACGGGAATCTCACCCCTTTACACTCACTGGGATTCCCAACGACTCCAAAATTTCCATATTGATAAAATCGAGAGGAGATTACACACACACTTTGTATCAACATATAAGGGAAGGTATTAAAGCCAATCTAGAAGGGCCTTATGGTCGATTTGATTTTACAAAAGCTGGAAAGGCACAAATCTGGATTGGCGGAGGTATTGGAATAGCTCCTTTTCTAGCATGGGTAAGAACCCTCAAATTTACCGAGGATGATAGAACAATAGATCTCTTCTACTGCTTCCATCGCAAAAACGACGCTCTCTTTGTTGAAGAATTTGACCGTACCAGCCGTATTTTCCCACATTTTCGTTACTTTCTATTCTGCTCGGAGGAAAACAACCGTCTAGATGCTCAAAAAGTAATGCGCTTGAGTAATGGGCCTCAGGAAAAAGATATTCTGATGTGCGGACCGAAACGACTCACGTGTGACCTAACCAAGCAATTTAAGACTCTTGGAGTCAAAAGAAAAAATATTCTTTTTGAAGATTTTGAGTTTTTTTAACTCACCTTACGCAAATAACAGCAAACTTAAATTTGCGCCCGGATTAGATCAAATGCGTCTTGGGAATGCTATCAGACCAAATGTTTTCCAATTCTGCGCGGTCATTAGGATGTGCAATGCTGATTAAACTCTTGGCTCTCTCTTTGAGAGTTTTTCCAAAAAGATCGACTGCTCCATACTCAGTGACTACATAATGCACATGACCGCGCGTTGTGACAACTCCGGCACCTTTTTTTAAATGAGGGACAATTCGTGAAATTCCTGTTTTTGTACGGCTTGCCATCGCAATGATAGGCTTACCCCCTTGAGATAGGGCGGCTCCGCGCATAAAATCCATTTGCCCCCCCACACCCGAAATGATCTTTGTTCCAATGGAATCTGCGCAAATTTGCCCAGATAAATCGATTTCTATGGCTGAATTGATTGCAGTTACTTTAGGATTTCTTGCGATATTGCCCGGCAGATTCACATATCCAATATCGAGCTGAACCACTGATGGATTGTCATGAATAAAGTCATAGAGTCTTTTCGTTCCCATCACAAAGGAAGAGACTGTTTTTCCAGGATGGATGACTTTTTGAGAATTATCTACAATTCCCGCTTCAAGCAAGGACAAAGCTCCATCAGACCACATTTCCGAGTGAATCCCTAAATGGCGGTGATTTTTAAGAGCAAGGAGGACTGCATCGGGAATCGCGCCAATTCCTATCTGTAAGGTAGCCCCATCCTCTACAAGATTGGCAACGTGCTCTCCAATCCTTCTTTCAATATCTGTGAGAGGGTGACTTGCAATTTCTGGTAGGGGCTCATCCACTTCTACAAAATAGTCAATCTTGGAGATGTGAATAAAACCATCACCGTGCACTCTAGGCATTTGAGGATTTATTTGCGCAATGACCATTTTGGTGCATTCAATAGCTGCTTTTGCGATGTCGACACTTACCCCAAGAGAACAAAATCCGTGATTATCTGGAGGTGAGACATGGATGAGTGCGCAGTCCAGAGGACGCCTTTTAGATCTAAAGAGCATGGGGATTTCAGAAAGAAAGCAAGGGAGGTAATCGACATGTTCATAATCAAGAGACTCTCTAGAACTTTTACCAACAAAAAGATGGGCAACACGAAAACTTTTTCTGAATTTTTCCTCTGCATAGGGAAGCTCGCCCAACAAATGGAGATGGATCAATTCTACGTCTTTTAAGGAGTCTGCTCTTTCAAAAAGAGCCTTCAAGAGAAGATGGGGAGTTGCTGCTTGTCCCTGAACAAAGACTCTTTGACCAGATTGGATTTGTGATACGGCTTCGCTTGCGCTTTTTACTTTCTTCACTTGGCAGAAAAAGGTGGTAGGAGTTGAAAAATTTCTATATACGAAAAAATAAATTACTTGAGAAGCATATGCGTAAAAATCATCTAAAATCTTTTATCCTGTGGTTTAATGAAATCGGTATGGAGGATATCGCCTTAGTTGGGGGTAAAAATGCTTCCCTAGGTGAAATGTATCGAAATCTTAAGAAGAAAAAGATACCCATACCTAATGGATTTGCAATCACTTCTTATGCCCATCAATATTTTCTCCAAAAATCGGGTAAATTATCTGAGCTTAAAGCCTCTTTTGAGAACCTGGATGTAAGAGATCCAAAATCTTTGGAATCAACCGGGAAACATGCACGAGAGATGATCTTAAGCTTTGATTTACCAGAAGAGTTGCAAAAAGCGATTCTCGAGGCTTACAACAAGCTATCGGCCCAATACAAAATCAAACATGTGGATGTAGCTGTTCGTTCTTCGGCTACAGCTGAAGATCTGCCTCAAGCAAGTTTTGCAGGACAACAGGAATCTTTTCTCCACATTTGCGCCCCGCAAGATTTGTTAGAGGCAGTCAAGCGATGTTTTGCTTCTCTTTACACAAGCAGGGCCATTGCTTACCGCTTTGAACAGGGATTTGATCATTTTAAAGTCTATTTATCGATCGGCATTCAAAAGATGGTCCGTTCCGATCTCGCCTCTGCAGGGGTCATTTTTACATTAGATACAGAGAGTGGTTTTCCTGATGTTGTGTATATTACAGGCAGCTATGGCCTTGGAGAGAATGTCGTTCAAGGGGCTGTGAATCCAGATGAATTTTATGTTTTTAAACCTACCCTCAAACAAAAATATAAACCCATCATTGATAAAAGGCTTGGCGAGAAAGCAACCAAAATTGTCTATGCGGATGAAGGCGCCCCTTACCCTGTTAAAAAGATCGACACCCCCTTTGAAGAAAGAAAACAATTTTGTCTTTCAGATGAAGAAGTGCTGCAATTAGCTAAGTGGGCGGTAGTCGTTGAAGAGCACTATACTCTAAAAAATAAAAAATGGACTCCAATGGATCTGGAGTGGGCAAAAGATGGCGAAACGGGACAGTTATTTATTGTGCAAGCCAGGCCAGAAACGGTTCATTCTCAGAGAAACCGGAACATTCTTGAAGAATATCGAGTGGTTGAAAAAGGAAAAATACTCGCAACGGGTAAAAGTGTCGGAAATAAAATCGCTCAAGGTCCGGCACATGTGATCAAAAGTGTGAAAGAGATCTCTGATTTTAAAGCAGGTGAGATCCTGATCACTGAAATGACAGATCCCGATTGGGTCCCCATTATGCGCATAGCCTCCGCTATTGTGACCAATCGAGGTGGGAGAACCTCTCATGCTGCCATTGTCAGCCGCGAACTTGGCCTTCCTTGCATCGTAGGGACAAATAAGGCCACGACAGTCATCGAAACAGGCCAAAATATCACGGTGAGTTGTGCCGAGGGAGAACGTGGCATTGTTTATGAGGGCCTTCTGAAATTCAATGTAAAAAAAATCGACGTGAAAAAAACACCCACGCCTAAAACAAAGATCATGATGAATGTGAGCTACCCTGATGAGGCCTTTGAGTTGAGTTTTTTGCCCACAGAGGGCGTGGGATTGGCACGCCAAGAATTTATTATCAATGAGTACATCAGGATTCATCCCATGGCACTGGTAAAATTTGAGGCGGTGAAAGATCGTCAAACGCGCCTTCAAATTGAAGAATTGACTGCCGGATATCAAGACAAACAACAATTTTTTATCGACAAATTGGCTATGGGAGTGGCCATTATTGCTGCTGCCTTCTATCCCCGCGACGTCATCTTGCGATTCAGTGACTTCAAAACAAATGAATACGCTAATCTCATTGGCGGTAAGGATTTTGAACCCAAAGAAGCCAATCCCATGATTGGCTGGCGCGGCGCTTCTCGCTATTATAAGTCAGGTTACAAGGAGGGTTTTGCGCTGGAATGCAGAGCGATTAAAAAAGTGAGAGAAGAATTTGGGCTTGTCAATTTGAAAGTAATGATTCCCATGTGCCGTACACCCGAGGAAGGAAAAAGAGTTTTAAATACGATGAAAGAAAATGGGCTCATACAGGGAAAAAAAGGGTTGGAGGTCTATGTCATGTGTGAGATTCCTACCAATGCCATCTTGGCTGATCAATTCTGTGATATTTTTGATGGATTCAGCATCGGAAGTAATGATCTGACACAACTGACTCTAGGCGTTGATCGAGATAGTGAGCTTGTGGCTGATATCTACGACGAACGTGATGAAGCGGTCAAACGCCTCATTTCCCATGCGATTCAAATTGCTAGAAAACGAAAACGCAAAATCGGTATATGTGGAGATGCCCCCTCAACCTATCCTGAATTTGCAAAATTTTTAGTAGAATGTGGCATTGATAGCATCAGTTTAAGTCCTGATGCGGTTATCCGCATGAGTGTCACTATTGCTGAACATGAAGCTCTAATAAAACAGCTCAAAAAAAAGAGGAACTAGTGCCCGACCAATGATTTCACCAGGACAGCACCTCTTCAAATATTGCAAATGCATTCTCCTTATATTCTTTCTGTTTGAATAGGGGCTAGATATCAGTCCTAATTTTCCGCACTTTTACTTTTTTCGAAAAAGTTGATTTATGGCGATGATAGGGACGATGAGAAAGGTAATCAAAGCAGATATCAGCAAGGATTCTATGTCTAGACTTGTCGTTTTAAATAGTCGATTCATAACTGGCAGATAAATAAAACAGGCTTGCGCAACTAAAACTGCAAAAACACCCATGAAAATATACTTATTGGAGAAAAACTTTGTTTTTACAATCGGAAATTTGAGTGATCTGCAATTGAACAGATAAAATATTTGAAAAAATATCAGTGCAGTCACTGCCATCGTTTGCGCCTCTGAAATAGCGACGCTTTCTGTAATTCCTTTTGCCATTTTGGTATAATATTCCCAAAGAAACAGCCCAATAGTTCCTGCTGCCATGCACCCAGATACTATCAGAGTTTTGAAAAGCAAAAACCCATTTAACACAGGAGCATTTTTTTTCCGTGGAGGACGATGCATGATGTCTGGTTCCATGGCTTCAAATGCGAGCGGAAGAGACAATGCCACTGCAACTACGAGGTTTACCCAAAGAATTTGTACAGGTAGCATGGGATGTAATAAGATTCCTCCGCGAATGGGGAAAAATAAAACAGCGATCAAAATTACTAAGGCTTGACCCAGGCTGGTTGGTAAGACAAAGGCTAATGATTTGATCAAATTATCATATACGCGCCTCCCCTCTTCAACTGCGGCTTCGATAGTGGCAAAGTTATCATCAGCAAGGATCATATCGGAAGCCTCCTTGGCAACCTCTGTGCCCTTAATTCCCATTGCAATGCCAATGTCTGCTTTCTTTAAGGCTGCCGCATCATTGACACCATCGCCGGTCATAGCTACAACATCACCTGATTCTTGAAGCACCTCCACAAGTTTGAGTTTATGTTCGGGGGAAACACGCGCAAATACAGAATTGTCATGAGCAACACGTCTCCACTCTTCTAAGCTTAGCTGATTGATTTCATTCCCAGTGATAACCTTTGTTGCACCAAGGATACCTAAATCTCTGCCGATTGCTTCAGCCGTTACTGGATGGTCTCCGGTTACCATTTTTACTTTAATGCCAGCTTCGTAACACGATCTTAAAGCCTTAAGAACCTCTTTTCTTGGAGGGTCGATCATTCCAACAATCCCAAGTAAATTAAATCCACCCTTAATGTGGCTTTCATCAAGAACCTGAAAATCTTGTCCTTTCTTCCATGCAATTGCCAAAACTCGCATGCCCTCTTTCGCCATGGATTGGACGTGGGCATGAATATCCTGATTAAACGAATCACTACATTTAGCAATCACTTCTTCAGGAGCTCCTTTTAAAAAAATACATTTACATAAAGAAGAGGCGTTTAACGTAGCCATGATCCTTGTTTCTGATTCAAAAGGGATCACATCCTCTCGCTTCCATTCCTCTCTTAGTTTGTCGTCAACAAGTCCGATCTTTCTTCCAGCGATGATTAAGGCAATTTCAGTGGGATCGCCGATGGGAACCCATCCATCGGGAGTATGATCTACAGTTGCATCACTGCATAAGATGGCTCCCGTCAGGATTTCAACAACCTCTTCCTGTAGGTTTAAATCGTTTGAAAAAGAGATTTGCCCCTCTAAGGAGTATCCAACTCCAGATACAAAAGAAAAGCCAGATTTTGTCCAAATTTTTTGTACGGTAATCTCATTATGAGTTAAGGTACCTGTTTTATCAGTGCAAATGATCGACGTGCTTCCAAGAGCCTCTACAGCTGGCAATTGACGGATGATTGCCTGTCTACGCGCCATTCTATGCACACCAATAGAGGCGGCTATAGTGATAATTGCCGGCAATCCTTCTGGAATGGCCGCCACAGCTAACGTAA
Source organism: uncultured bacterium (assembly GCA_964588495.1). Lineage (GTDB taxonomy): Bacteria > Chlamydiota > Chlamydiia > Chlamydiales > JAAKFR01 > CAVPKN01. The sequence continues at coordinate 7,628 of CAZPPS010000019.1, forward strand.
TTGCAGCTAAGCCCGCTTCAAAAAGAGCAGTGCCTCGAAGATAACCAATAAGAAACAATCCCAAACTTACGGCTAATATGACAAAAGTAATCAATGTAGCGATTCTTCTAATCGTAATCGATAAGGGCGTCTCGAGAGTGTGAACCTGTTCTATCAGTGCTGAGATTTTTCCGAATTCCGTCTTTAATCCAGTTGCTACTACAACGCCAAGGCCTGTTCCCGATGTCACATAGGTGCCACTGAACGCCATAGATTTTCGCTCTGCAATCGGTGCCTCATAAAGTGAAGGGCCAACTCTTTTATTTACCGGGAGAGACTCTCCCGTAAGAGTGGATTCATCGCATTGAAGGTTTTTTATGGAAAACAGACGTAAGTCTGCCGGGACACGGTCTCCCGCTTGCAAAACAACAATGTCCCCAGGGACAATTTGATAAGAATGAACAAGCTTGGTATCGGCATTCCGTATGACCGTTGTTTTACTAGGAACCATTGCAGATAACGCCTTGATCGTTTTATTTGCCCGATACTCTTGGATAAAACCAATCAAAGTGTTCAATACAACTACACCAAAAATAACAAGGCTATCGGCTAATTTTCCGAGAAGAAGAGCAAGAAGTGTAGAAAAAATGAGGACATAAACAAGGGGATTATTTAATTGTCTTAATAAGATGCGAGGGATGGTCTCCGAAGTTTTTATGTGTAAAGTATTTGGTCCAAACTGTTTTAGGCGCCTTTTGACTTCACTCTCCTCTAAGCCTGATTCAGAGGCGCTTAGCTTTTGAAATACACTTTCTTGATCTAAAGAGTGCCAATTGTCTTCTAAAATTTCATTCATCCGCTCACCTAAACAACTTGATTTTGATAGTAATCAAAAGGGTAATTTTGTCTAGATCATCAAATATTGCAAGTATTCTCGCTTTTTTATGGCAAGGGTGATAAGAGAAGAAATCTATACATGAATGGGAATCAGAGAATAAAATGATAAAAAACTACAAAGATATTACTGTTGATATAACTTCTTCATTGGCAAAATTGCGCAAAGAAATTCCAGAGGTCATGAAGGGATTTGAAACGATAGCTCAGGCTGCAACTAAGGATGGCGCCCTTAGCAAAAAAACCAAAGAACTGATCGCTTTAGCCCTTGGAATTGCTGCACATTGTGACGGGTGTATCGGATTTCACATGCAGACTTTGGTAAAGTTGGGAGTTACACGAGAGGAGTTGCTTGAGACTTTGAGTATGGCTGTTTACATGGGAGGAGGCCCTTCTTTAATGTATGCCGCCGAAGCTCTCAAAGCGTTTGAAGAGTTTAGCTGAAAGGGGTGTGTTTTCCTTTAAAGGAAAAAAATAAAGAATTGTCTAATCCTTTGGAGCATCGGCTTTTTTATTATATACAGCACCTCTTGGAATATCATTTTCAGAGTAAAAACTTACTAATTTCAATGCTTTGGCTTGGTCCAAATTGATGATATTGTGACGTGTGCCTTGGGGAATAAAAATCATATCACCCTCTTTCACATTGTAGGTTTGATCTTCCAGTACAGCCTTCCCTCTGCCCTCTACTATTAAAATAACTTGATCAAAAGAGTGCTCTTCCATGCCGATTTCATTATCGGGATTTGTCATAGTTGAGACATTCATAAATACTATTTGTTCATGCTGTCCAGTTACAAATGCATTTTTCCAATGATTATTCTTTTTGGCTTCTTCCAAGAATTGCGGTACAACAACGGGTTGAATTTCATTTTTAGTTATTTCTTTTTCCATAGACTCCATAGGTATTGTGAATATTAAAGCAAGAGCTGCCACCACCAGAACGACTTTTTGTGTCATGATTCTTCTCTCAATTAGAATATGCTCTATACTTTACTTTTTAATTTTTGAGGATATATCTGTCAATAGTTTTGGCCCCCAGGCTGTTCGCAGCGAATTTAAAATGGCTAATACATCAATCACTTCTTGAGTAATAGCCCCAGCAACAGGCGGAAGAAAGCCAAAAGCTGCAATCATCATTCCCAAAATGGAAAGGGCTATGCCACCAAGTGCACTTTGTAGGCCAATCACACGCATTCGGCGACTGAGATGAAGGAGTTCATCCACCGTTTCTAAAGAATTGTCCATGATGACAGCACCAGCAGCTTCTGCGGTAATATCGCTATTTTGTCCAATCGCAATCCCAACTGTTGCGACAAGAAGAGCCGGTGCATCATTGATGCCATCCCCTAAATAGACCGTTTTTGCTCGAGCAGTTTCTCTTACAACGATAGCAACTTTCTCTTCAGGGCTCTGATTCCCATATATTTCAGTAATGCCTAAAGAATCGGCAAGGTATTTAACTTCTTCTTTACGATCGCCAGAAACAATCATCGCTTTATTAAAATGATGTTTAGGAAATAAATGGCTCACAAAGCGCTTGCCTTCCTTGCGAGGCATATCACGAAAGCGATAATAGGCGACAAGACTCCCATCCAAAACCACCAAACATTCAAGACCCATTCCTTTAGGTAACAAAACAATTTGGTCCTCTAAACCCAATCCAGCAAGTTGTTTTCGACTTGTAAGGACAATTTCATGGCCATCTAAAATTCCTCTTATCCCTTTTCCCTTGGGTTCAATCACTTTCTCGACATTCATTAAATCAAGCTTCTCTTCGACAGCTTTTTCTATAATGGCAGAAGAAAGTGGGTGTTTAGAATACTGTTCAATGCTAGCTGCCATTCTCAAAATTTCTTGTGGATCGGCATGGTTAAATACAATTTGTTCTGTTAAGACAGGCTTTCCGTACGTCAGGGTCCCTGTTTTATCAAATATCATGGTTTTGCATTGATCGAACTGTTCCAAAACCACAGGATTTTTGATCAATATCCCGCGGCGTGCAGCAAGAGAAATAGTACCGATAATAGCAACGGGTATCCCAATCAACAGGGGGCATGGTGTAGCGATAACAAGCACTGCCAAAAAGCGCATCGCCTCACCCGATACTGCCCAAGCAACAGCTGCAATCAATATTGCCAGAGGGGTATACCAAGCACCTAGCTGATCCCCTAATCGGCGCATACGCGGCTTTTTTTGTTCTGATTCTTGCATGACTTGCATGATTTTGGCATAGCGGGAATCGACAGCTAACTTGGTCGCCTTAATCGTTAAGGATTCATCACCATTGACAGCACCCGAAAGCACCTGTGAACCAGGCGCTTTTGAGAGAAGAAAAGGTTCGCCTGTTAAATAGGCTTCATCCATGACTCCTTTTCCCTCAATCACTTCACCATCAACAGGACAAATTTCATGAGGGAAAATCTGAAGAATGTCCCCTATTTCTATTTCCCCCACAGGAATATCTTCTAAAGTTACTTTTTTCTTTCGGTGGGCGATGTTTGGCGCCCGTTTAGCCAAAGCTTCAAGTACTTTTGAAGCGGTTCTGATGGCATACTTTTCAAGGGATTGCCCTCCAGACAACATAAGAACAACAAGCGCACCCGCCAAATATTGTCCTAAGATAACTGAGGCAACAATCGAAACTCCTGCAATGAGGTCTGAGCCAAATTCCAAGCGGAATAGCTTTCTTAAAAGAATGAGAAGAAGAGGTAATCCACCCACCAACAAAGCGACGTAAAGGGGGTAATTAGCAAAAGGAACTAAATCCGGGATTAAAAATCGAAAAATCAGAAAACAAAAGATGCATAGCAATGTTAGAATTGCGATATATTCTTCTAATCCAAGAGCACTAATTTTTTTCTTAAGCTGACCTGCCATCCCTTTTTCTCACTCAAATGCTTTTGGTTAGCTATAGCTCATATTAGACTTAAAATTCCTCGTATCTTTTTATTTAAGAACGAAGATTACGGAAGTATTTAGCTGCATCCTCAGATTCCTGAACTGCAGTTCTAGCTCTTGCAAACATCTCTTTTTCATACTTCTCTATCAATTCACCGATCGCTGCTTGAGAAGCTGCGAGTAGTGTCGACAATAGCCTGGCATCTTCAAGCACATGATTCCCGCCCAAACCTTTATCCGGGGGCATCGCATGAGCTGCATCACCAAGAAGAGTCACTCTCCCCGTTGGAACCATAGGAAATTGGTTAGAATCGGGAAATTTCGTAGTGCGTATCTTCCAAGGAGCCATAATTTCTTCAGCTGAAGTGGAGTCTACCAATTTTTTCAAACTCTCATGCCAGGGTCCCTTATTCATCGATTGCCTGCAGTGATGCAATATCCGTTTCTGCGACTCTAATCCTTGATCAAACTGATGCCAGGGAGCATTACGATCTTGTATTTCTTCTCCTAAGGCCCAGAAAACAGTAGGACTTCTATCAGCTCGTTCTGAAAAGCATACTCCAATGTTAGTGGAATGGGGGCCCAAAAAACGGACAAATCCCATTTTGTTTAGAGGAAGAAGGTTGTCCCATTCGGGTGTGCGATCCATCTGCCCTCCGAAGATGGCACGATTGCTTTCAATTACCTTGGGAATTGACCCAACGCTGCTTCCATATGTTGATGGCAAAAGTTTTCTTACGATTGACCCACCACCATCGCATCCCACAAGCAAATCTCCAGCCCCCCAGGATCCATCTTCAAAATGGGCAATCACTTGATCACCCTTATCTTCAAACGAGACAAGACGCTTGTTCCATTGAATATTGACCCCTTCCTTTAAAAGATTCCTCAGCTCTGAACGGAGAAATTGGACAGCAGCATCTTGACCTTGTGGCACACTGAAAAAAGGTTCCATTTTCTCATTTGCACAAGTAAATCCATCACCTACATCTTTAACTTTGGCTGAGGATAAACGACTCAGTTTTTCAGGTGTGAGCACTACAGACAGAGCATGCATTCCTAGTGAGCGGATGGAAATTCGATACCCTTGGGTTCGACTTGTAGGACTTTCATCTCTCTCAAAAACTGTGACATTAAACCCAGACTTGATAAGACCTTGAGCTAAAGCCAATCCCCCAAGACCTGCTCCAATAATTAATATTTTATTTCCCATTTCACGCCCCCTTCTCCCTATCTAGCCATTTCATTTCTGATTCCAGGAGAAAAAGCCCATATCTCAATGCCTTGAGACGAATCGTCTTAAGGGGCCAATCTGGCAACCTCTCCAGCCTCTCTTCGATTTGTTTATATTCTTTATGTATCTTCTCGACTTTTTCCAATCTCTCCTGAAACAGCCGAATCATCTCCTTCTGCTCCCGTGTGAAAAACAGCTTAAGAAGAAATTCATTGCGTGGAGTTTCATCACTTGTTGGACTTGCAAACCAAGCTTGAAATTCTATCCGACCTGCATCGGTAATAGAGAAGACTTCTTTCTTTTTCTTACCCACATAGGCTAATTCGGAAAGAGCTTTTCCTTCCTGAGCCAAAACTCTCAACATGGGATAGATTGTGGAATCAGATTCACGCCAGAAATATATAGTTGATCTTCCCATAAGAGATTTAATTTCATATCCAGTGCTAGGCCCATCAAAAAGGATCCCCAAAATGGCATATCTTGTTTTATTAGACGACTTCATCAAAAATACCTAGTTTCTGGGTATTATGCAGAACAAGCCCTTTAATGGCAACCCCTCTCACTTTTTTTTAGTGATCAAATTGATACGTATACGTACTATACCAATCAGAGCTTATAAACTCACCTTACGCAAAAAATCCCCCTCGGAGCGAAAAAAGAGATGGTAATCTGCAGTAGATTGCCGTCTATTTTTTCTCTCCGAGGGGGATTTTTTACCTAAGGTGAGTTATATACTGGAGACAATTAATGACAAGATATTGGATAGGAGTTGCATCCCTTGAGCATGTTCAAACAGGTATTAAAGGCGGTTTTGCACAAGTTTGCCATGGAAAGATAGGCACTCTAAAAACCATGTCCGAAGGAGATTGGTTAATTTATTACTCCCCAACATACCACTTTGGCGCAAAAGATGTTTGTCGTTGCTTTACTGCGATCGGCACAGTTGAACAAGGAGAACCTTACCTCTTTGAAATGAGCCAAGATTTTATTCCTTGGCGCAGGAACGTGACTTTTTTAAAAGCAAGAGAAGTGCCCATTAAGCCCTTATTAGAAGAACTCACTTTCATAAAAGATAAGAAAAAATGGGGATTCCCTTTTAGAAGAGGTTCTTTTGAAATTTCTCGTCCAGACTTTGAGCTGATTGCAAAAAAGATGGGAGTCCTTAAATGAGTGAACGACCGAATTTCAAAGAGATCAGCATTCATGAGGGTCCCAAACAAAGTCCTGGCTTTCTTTTATGGCACACCAGCACCTCTTGGCGCAGTCGCATTGAGACTGTTCTTAAAACTTTTGGCTTAACTCACCCTCAATTTGTCATCCTGGCAACTTCGGGCTGGTTAACGAAAAATGGAGAGCTTACAACTCAAGCAGCAATTGGGAAAATGGCCGGATTAGATCCCAATACAACCTCTCAAATTATAAAAGGATTGGAACAAAAAGAATTACTCAAAAGAGATAAGTCCTCCGATAGACGGGCCAAAAATGTCTCTTTAACTTCCCAAGGAACTATAATACTTAAGTCTGCAATGCCCGCAGTGGAAAAAGCAGATGCTCAATTCTTCAGCCCCTTGATAAAAGAAGAAATTAAAAGTGTGCTTGAGATATTTCAAAAGCTTATCCCCTAAAAATCATAAGAGACTATAATAAAACTTTTTACCATTTCTGCTTAGGAGAAATCTATGCAAGCTTTAAATGAAAAATCACGGTCCAATTTTGCTGTGCTTTATCGTGGATATCTTAAACCTGGTACGGAAAGTGATTATCAAAATGCCTGGCAACTTGTTGCACAGTATTTTGTAAAATACCGTGGTGCGATCGGATCCTGTTTACATCGAACATCAGAAGGGATGTGGGTTGCTTATTTTAGTGCCAGACCTCATAATTTTTTTGCATTTTGGCTAGCGTGAAAGCTCCCGCGATTAAACGATCGTAAGTGACCCAATATTAATCAATATGGGGTCACTTACGATCGTTTAATCCCGGGGCTTTGACACGGACAAAATGCAAAAAAATTAGGAGGTCTGGCACTTAGATGGCCTGATCAAAAAACTCGAGATGCTTCGTGGCCTGGAGAACAGGCACCATCGGATGAACTTCCTGAAGAAATTCGAAACGCCGTCAAAACTATCCAAGACTGTCTTGACCCTGATAGAAAATTGCCTGACATTTGTATGGAAGTCGTCAACGATTTATTTTTGAATGAAAAAGTATGTGTTCAAGAAGAGAATGGATCCTAACCCGTCGGTCACCTCTGCGCTCACCTGCCACTGGCAGCCGTGCACGTCGTGATGGTTCAAATCCATGAGAGTACAAATCAACTTGATCAAATATCAATTTAAAGTTTAAGTTATGTGCCTGCGGAGTAATGGCGTCCATTCAAGATCAGTCTTCACCGGCGCGCGCTGTTATCCCTATCAAAGACAACACACCTGCGGGAGCATCAAATCTCATGCTCCAAACTGGCACAAGTTATCGGACACTCAATATGCTCCTCCAGTTTACACATAGATTTGGGGTAAAAACAGATCAGCCAAGCAAACCTCAGAACAAATCCTGAAAGGAATTCCTTATGACACTGCAAACACATGAGACCAATTTAACTTCTTTTGAAATCGAGAACCTGATTGGAGAACTCAGGCAAATCATAGATCAGACCAGAGAATCCATTGCCTCTACAGTCAATTCGAAGCTTACAATTCTTTACTGGCATGTAGGAAATAGGATCCGAAAAGAAATTTTAAAAGAAGAACGAGCTGAATATGGCAAATCAATTGTCACGTCTGTTGCGCGGCAACTGATTACCGCCTATGGGAGATCTTTCAACGAGAAAAACCTGCGAAGGATGATCCAATTTGCGGAGATTTTTTCTGATCCAGAGATTGTCGTATCGCTGATACGACATTTGAGTTGGACCCACTTTATTGCACTCATTCCTATTAAAGAAACTATCAAGAGAGATTTTTACGCCGAAATGTGCCGTTTGGAGCGATGGAATGTAAAAACACTTCGAAAAAAAATCGATTCGATGCTCTTTGTACGCACTGCTCTTTCAAAACGACCCGAATTAATAGCACAACGAGAACTTGATGCATTACGCAAAGAGGATCAGATAAATCCTGACCTAGTCTTTCGAGACCCCTATATCCTTGAATTTCTTAATCTCAATGATCATTACATAGAAAAGGATCTTGAAGATGCTATTATGCGTGAGCTTGAACAATTTTTATTAGAACTGGGTATCGGATTTTGCTTTCTGGCCCGCCAAAAGCGCATCATTATTGATGGCGAAGATTTCCACTTAGACCTTCTCTTTTTTCACAGAGACCTCAAACGGCTTGTGGCCATCGAGCTAAAGCTTGGCGATTTCAAAGCCGAACATAAAGGTCAAATGGAACTTTACCTACGCTGGCTCGATAGATATGAACGCCGTAGTGACGAGAATCCCCCAATGGGCTTAATCCTTTGCGCTGGAAAAAAAAGTGAGCAGATTGAACTTTTAGAGCTAGGTCGCTCTGGCATCCATGTCGCTGAATATCTCACAGCACTTCCCGCTAAAGAGCTGTTAAGGGAGAAATTACATAAGGCAATTGAACATGCCCGCCAACGATTAGAGCATCAACAAGAAGAAACGTCCTGAAATCAGACTAGAATCAGCAAAAGTATTTTCTGGGCTTTATACGCACTAAGCCATTGGAGGTCAGATACTAGTCTTTTGTAATTTTTACCAGGGTGGCTGCAACCCAGCTTGGGGAGGGATCATTTTCAAAAAGATGGGAAACATCTACCATAGCCAGCCTCACCTTTGAATGGAATAAATTCTCTACACAGCAATACACCGAAATAATAAACTCATCTAGTTGCATATCCTCGCCCTTAATCTTATTTTTTTAGACGAAAAATAGATTAGCTTGGAAATATGCACTTTTATTCAAAAAAGTTGCACACGGCGTAAAATTCAGGTTAATAAACAAGTGTGATGTCAAAAGCGCGCAGTAATCCGGCAGCTTCAGGAAATGAGAATTTTGCTTTCGTAATTTTATTTGTCCTTGGATCGATATCATAGTGCGTACTGCTAGAGAAATCTGCAGTGCAAAGATCGCAATTATGAAAGATTGTTCCCGATAAATCGACGCCGCTGAAGTCGGCCCCTTTCAATATTGTATTTGTAAAATGGCTGTCTCTTAATTTGCTTCCTTTGAAAGAACTGTTTTTCATATTCAGGTCGGCAAAATTACAATACTGAAGGAGGCAGCTTTTGAAATTCGCTGAAAAAAATGTTCTATCACACTTGAAAAATTCAGCGCCGACGATTTTGCAATCCAAAAAACGAATGTCTTGCAGGCGGCAACCATCCAGCTTGACGAGGCTGAAATTGCAATTTGAGAATGTGCATGATCCAAATTTCGCATTCCTTAAGACAGCTTCAGAAAAGTCACAACTGTTAAAGACGCATCCCATAAAAGACCGATTTTCCAAGCTTTTTTTGGAAAAGTTTTCCGACTGGGTGGTCTGCTCCTCTGTATGTTCTTCAGTCATTTTAACCCCTTTCTTCAGCTATTTTTTAACAGAACAGCCAATTTTCCAACACAAGCCTCTAGGATTTTCTCTTCCTCAACATTGAGAAAAATCATTTCATACCGTAGGCTTTTATCACATCTACAAGAATCTGCTCTTTCTTGCTCTTAGCTTCTCTTTTTGGTGTGGTTATTGTGATGAAAGAACAAATCAAGCAATTGAAATTCAATGAATTTTGAACTTGCCAATCGTCACCTAACCCTTACTAGGAATGAACAGCATGAGCAACACAGAACAACCTGATTACAAACTGCTTCAGTCAGAAGAAAACATCGAAATCCGCGACTATGCACCCATGATTTTGGCTGAAGTAGAAATTTCTGGTAAAAGAAAAGAAGCGATTAGCGAAGGTTTTAAAGTTCTCGCAGATTATATCTTTGGAAACAACACCTCAAACAAAAAAATGGGGATGACACCGCCAGTTACAAATGAAATCAGCGAAAAAATACCTATGACGGCGCCAGTCATACAGGAAAAGTATCGGGATAAGTGGAAAATCCGATTCGTTATGCCCAAAAAATATCATCTTGAAACACTCCCCAAACCAAATTCTAAAGATGTGGTTTTAATTTCCTTGCCCGCTCGACGCTTTGCCGTCATTTATTTTTCTGGTCTCGCGGATGATGAAAATATTAAGATGCATACAGAAGAGCTTAAAGCGTATATTTTAGCTGAGAAACTTAAGCGACTTGGAGAACCCATTTTTGCCTTTTATAATCCTCCCTGGACACCTCCTTTATTACGTCGCAATGAAATAATGATAGAAATAGGAATTCCACAATGACAAAGATTTTAGTGACAGGAGCTAATGGATTCGTAGGGAAAAGGCTAATTGCTGATCTACTCAATCAGGGGCATCAAGTCTATGCTTTGTGTCGCATTATAGGGACTAAAGTTTTTCCAGATGATCGGCCAAATCTTCATTACATTTGGGGAGATTTAAGAAACCCTGAAACTTTGAAAGATTTCCCACAAGATATTGAAGCGGCTTATTATCTTGTTCACTCCATGTCCGAAATTGTGGGCAACCTAGTGGATACTGAAATGGAAGTGGTGGAGCGATTCTTACAAGCGATCAAAAACACCCAAATTAAGCAGATCATTTATCTTGGTGGAATTATCAATGACGAAAAAAAGTTATCTCCTCATCTTAAATCCCGATTATTGGTCGAAAAAGCTCTAAAAGAGAGTGGCATTCCTTACACTGTTTTGCGTGCAAGCATTATCATTGGGGCTGGAAGTGCCTCTTTTGAGGTCATTCGGGATTTATGTGAAAAGCTACCTATCATGATCGCTCCCATTTGGATTAACTCATTATGCCAACCCATAGCCGTTCGGGATGTCCTTTTCTATCTTTCTGGCGTCCTTCTCAATGAAAAATGCATGAACAAGATTTTTGATATTGGAGGTCCAGAAGTCCTTACATTCAAAGAAGTGATGCTTAGATATACCCAATTCCGAAATCTTAAACGATGGATCATCAATGTCCCTGTTCTAACTCCCCGTTTGTCAAGCTATTGGTTGGTTTTTATTACATCTGTTCGTTATTCCCTATGTGCTTATTTAGTGGAGAGTATGAAAACAAGCACAGTCGTTCAAAAAGATGAAATACAAAAAATCCTTCCTCACATTTGTTTGACATACACGCAATCATTGGAACTCGCTTTTCAAAAAATCGCACAGAATGAGGTGATTTCCAGTTGGATGGATTCATGGGAAATTAAGGGAACTAATCCCAGTATTGAAAATTATATTCAAGTCCCTGAGGAAGGATGTCTAAGAGATAAAAGAATCGTCTTGATCAAAGGTTCAAAAGCAGCTGCTATCGAAAGAATTTGGCGCATTGGCGGCACTACTGGTTATTATGCTTTGAATTGGGCTTGGCAATTGCGAGGTTTGTTGGATCAAATGATTGGAGGGGTTGGTTTGAATAGAGGAAGACGGCATCCATCTGAAATTCAAGTGGGCGATTCTATCGATTTTTGGAGAGTCATCCTCGCGGATAAGGATAAGGGTCATCTCATTCTATACGCTGGAATGAAAGTCCCTGGTGAAGCTTGGCTTCAGTTTAAAGTTGAACAAAAAAATCAGGAATCGTTTCTTGTTCAAACAGCAACTTTTCGGCCTAAAGGTGTTCTAGGACGTCTTTATTGGTATGCCCTTATTCCTTTTCATTTTTTTATTTTTCGAAAAATGGCAAAGGCTTTAGCTGGAGAATAAGTTAAAAGGGAGAGGCATCACCGAAAGTTGTGCTTAGTGCCCGTAATATTTACTTTCTGACTTATAATCTGCAAGCCACAATTCTGCCTTTCGAACTTTTGAGGAAATACTCTCTTCGTTTTTGTTTATAATCTGTATTAAATTTAGCGTGCGATGATTAGAGGAAAATAAAGGGCGGTGTTTACAAACGAAACGCCAAAAAAGACCGTCCCATATTTCTGTCCAGTCTCCCTTAGGGTAATTGCTCATCTTTAAAATATAATTCGAAGAGCAGATATAAGGTTTAGTAGTCATAAGGCCCCCATCAGCATACTGACTCATTCCGTAGACATTTGGGACCATGACCCAATCATAAGCATCTACAAAATACCCATTGAACCATCTATAAATTTCATCGGGTGAGGCTTCTGTTAATAATAGAAAGTTTCCGAGCACCATCAAACGCTCAATATGATTGCCGTACCCGGTTTTTAAAATTCTTTGAACAACTGTATCTATAGGCAAAATACCTGTTGAGCCTTCCCAAAACTTTTTAGGAATCGTCTCATGATGATGAAAAAAGTTAAATGAACGTTGATACGATCCTTTTAATAGATAAGATGCCCTTACAAACTCCCTCCAACCCATGATTTGCCGCAAAAACCCCTCAAGAGAATTTAAGGGGACAGAGTGTTTTTTCGCGTGATTAAGGGCAGCTTGAATGACTTCTTGGGGGGTTAAAAGTCCTATATTTAGGAGTGGAGACAAAACGCTATGAAAAAGAAATGATTCTTCTTTCTGTATAGCATCCTGATAAGCGCCAAAAAAAGGGAGTTTATCCTTTAAAAAGAACTCAAGTGCTTTTCTGGCTTCCTGGTGGGTTGTGGGATACAAAAAAGGGGCCGCATCCCCAATAGCATCCGTAAATTCGTTTTCCACTTCGGCGATTATTTTTTCTATCTCTGGCTTTTGGTGTGGAATGAAAGTAGGAGGAATCAGAAGGCTTTTGGGGATCTTTTTCCTATTGTCAGTATCAAAGCTATATTTCCCCCCAGTAGGACGCCCACCTTCCATTAAAATATTCTGACTCTTTCGCTGATAAGCATAAAACTGAGCCATGGAATAGTGTGTTTTATTGGCAAAAAACGTCTTTAATTCTTGGTTGGAGCAAATAAAACCCGGTGAAGGGTAAGAATGAATTTTCCACCCATATTTTTCGGCACCGATCATTAAATCTTGGTAGAGCCATTCATCGGCAAATTCACATAAGTGAATATTTTTGATATGTTTTTTCCCAAGTATATCGAACAAACTTCCACGGTATGAAAGCTCTTTCGAAGGGAGATAGATCACATCAGATTGGTTTTTTCGGAGCATTTCACCATATCTTTGCATCGCAGACCTTAGGAGAATCAGCCTTTGTTTGTGAAATGGCTGTACTTTATAAAAAAGAAACTCTTCAACAAGGTATATTTGCCTCGGAGAGGCTATGCAAGGATGTTTTAAGAATAGTTGGTCAGGAAATATCAGGGTAATATCAGTCATTGAGAAGCCAGATTCCAATGTTAAGCGTTGTCGCATACAGGACCCAAGCTAAGTAAGGAATCAGCAGAAGACTTGCTAAACGATTCACGCGCCAAGCCTTAATGATCGTTAAGATGATTAGAATGCAAAGCAAAACGATGTCGATCAATCCTAAGATAGGGCTGCGTAAGGAAAAAAAGAGAAATGACCAGATAAAATTTACAGCGAGCTGAGCACCATAGAAGATTAAAGCAACAGTTCTCTGATGTGAATATTCAGCCCGGTAGATTAACCAGCCAGAAACCGCTATCAGAATGTATAGAAAGGACCAGACAGGACCAAATATCCAATCAGGCGGCGTCCATGAAGGCTTGACTAGTGTGGGATACCATGTCGAAACGCTTTCTTTTGTCCAAAAACTTCCGATGATTTGTACAATCAAACAAAGAAGGATAAAACCACCGAACGCAATCCATAATTTTTTTTGTTTCATAAAGACGTCCCTTACCCTCAATAACAGCTGTAAATTAGCGTGAACATGTACATCAACCGCTTTAAATTTCTACAATCTATGAATGAAGCTTTAGACCGTTAATGATTTTATCAAAGTTTTTTCGATCTGCCTGCAGTGCAAGCCCAACGATTTCTAACTTATCTGCATCAACTGCTTTTACTACCGCACGATTATCATTGTCGTTATTGGTTGCAAACATACCCATAGTATAGATGGCTAGCGGCACACCCCGACTCAAAGCCCGGCTACGAGTGCGCTGCATATGTTCAGCATGTGCTGCATAAACAAAAACGGGTTGTCCAAGAATGGGAAGATAGATATTTCCTGAGCCATCTTGATACTGTGCACCAATAATTTCTGGGCTTGCAGCAGCAATTCCCGCAATTAAAAAAGCTGTAACGTTCAGCTTTTGCCAGACCTCCAGATCGTCTCTTACAATAACACCTATTTTCGTATCGTGCATTATGATAGGACTATTTTCCATTGTTACTCCTTTAAAATAATTGAAGTTATTTAGTTCTTTTAGACCTTGATTAACAAAAAAAATGTGATGTAGAAAAATTAATATATTATTGTGCCTGTTGGCACAGAAGAAATGGTGGCAGAAGGACAAGAGAAAAAATGGAGTCAACAGCTACCGACCTTGTGCGGTAAGGCTGCTCCTGAATTGGATGTAAACAATTCGTTCTTGTATCCATGCACACAGTTTTACCACAACCCGACAAAATCTACAAGCAGAAATTTTAGACATGAGATGTTCAAGCGAGTTTAAGCTTATCTATGGATGCGCCTCGTAAACAACCTAACTTTTTTCATCAATTAATAAACGCTATTCAGGCTACAATAGACCTTTTTCGAAATTCGCTTTGTATGGAATTTCGAAAGAGGTCTAATAGAGCCTTACAAGGAGAACGCATCATGCTAGCACAACAATACTGGAACGACATAGGAGCAAAGAAGGTGTTTGAAGATCCTCTCTACATAGACAAACTTCAGCCTTTCTTATCGTCTACTGCTCAAATTGTTGAATATGGATGTGGTTATGGCCGTATGATGCGCATCTTAAAATCTGTGGGATATCATAATCTTATCGGCTTTGACTTTGCTCCGAATATGATTATAAGAGGACGCAAAGAAAATCCTGATTTGGACCTGAGATTGTTAGAGAAAGCAGGAAAGATTCCAAGTGATGACGAAACTATTGACGCTGTGGTCATGTCAACGGTCCTTTGCTGCATAACAGATGAACAAAAATTAGTCGAACTAATCGCCGAAATCAAACGGGTTCTAAAACCGCAAGGTGTTTTATACATGACCGATTTTCTGATTTGCGATCATCCGAGATACCATGATCGATACACTTTGGGCTTGGAGCAATTTGGAGAATGGGGAATTTACACGACAAACGAAAATCTAACTGTTAGGCATTTTACAACTCAAATGATCATGAAGCTACTTAAATCTTTTGATATTCAATGGTTTGAGCAATTCGACTTTAAAACAATGAATCAAAATCCTGCCCGCACTTTTCATTGCATCGCTAAAAGAGAAATTTGAAGGAGCCGGGGGCGGCTTGCAGTTGCTGTTCGATCAAGGTTGGAAAAGCTTTGATCCTCCGCTCCAAATCCTCGTGTGTCCAGGGATAAATCCCAGTGTCTGTTAAAAACTGCACGGAGGATAGGATGAGCTCCGCACATTCTTTGGGATGCTTTGTTTGAAAAATCCCTTCATCGCAACCTTGCCGAATCAGCTTTTCATAGATCGGGGCAAGTTTTAGTAGAGTTTCAGCCAAAATACGGGTATGCATTCCAGCGTGAGAGGGTCGGTGAAGCGGATCGACAAGTTCTGGGTAATCTTTGGCCATGTTGCCGAATTCACTAAGTTTCTCCATCCTCTGCAAAGCGTTGCCCTGAAAACATTTAAGTTGAGCCTCGATTGCATGAAGATGGGTATCCACCATATCAATGATAACAGCTTCCAGAAGATCTTCTTTGGAAGCAAAATAGTGATAAATCGTCCCCTTCGCAATCTGCAGTTGGTCCATGATATCTTGCAACGTTGTCTTCTCATACTCCTGAGTCAGAAATAGCTTTTTCGCCGCCTGAATGATCTCAGATTTTCGCACTGCGGAATTTTTAACGATTCTTTTCATAGACGCTTAAATTAATGGCATTTGCAGCTTTTGTCGTTTTCCTCAACCCCAGATTTTTAAAGAACTGAATTCCATTTTTCGGCATCCATCGGAAGAAAATTTTCATAAGCCAAAGAGGAGTACTCACAAGATTTCCGCTCATTTTGGCCAGATCCTGATTCTTTTTAACAAAGTCCTTGATGGTCGTCTCATAATTCAGAAAGGCGCTTTTGTAGTCTTTTTGCATCTTGGCAAGCTCAGCTGCAAGAACATAAGCGCCAACGAGCGCCACGCTGGCCCCTTGGCCTGCGATGGGAGAGACTGCGTAACCTGCATCGCCGATGAGCGCTACGCGCCCCTTTGTCCAATGGGGCATGTGAATCTGCGCCATGCAATCAAAATAAAAGTCAGGAGACTCATTCATCAAGTGAAGAAAACGGGGCACTTCCCATCCAGCATCCGCAAATGCTTCCCTCAGAAATTTCTTCTGGTGCTCAGGATGGTGGTGCAGCTCGTGTTGACCTGGCTTGCCTGAAAAAGCAAATCCTGCTTTAGCCATACCATCTTTGGGGCAATAAGCGATCGCAAAGCGTTTAGGCATATGATATTCGATCTCAACTTGATCCAACTCTAGATAGTTTGGTATCGAATAGAACGAAACATATAAACCCAATTCGCGCAGGAACCCTGATTCATTGCCAAAGGCCAATTGCCGCACTTTGGAATGCAACCCGTCAGCGCCAATCACAAGATCGAAGGAACGCGCTCTCCCTTTTTCAAATTCCACACCCACTCCATCTCCGTTTTCCACAAGAGATTTGATCGAATCCCCAAACAAACACTCTGTGTCGCCGAGATTCTGATAAAGAATTTGGCATAAGCGTCCTCGAACAATCTCGAGATCGCCATCGGAGCGTACACCACAGAGGTCGGGATTGGTTTGTGCGATCAATTTACCCGAACCATCCACAAACCGCGCCTCTCGAATCTGCGTGCGCGCCTCAAAAATGGCGGGGTGAAGGCCCATTTGTTTGATCACTTCAACAGCCTTGCCACGGATATCAATTTTATAACCTTCTGCACGTAAGTCGGGATGTTTTTCGATCAGAATTGGAGTCCATCCATAGCGTTTGAGCCAATAGGCAAGTGTAAGCCCAGCAATACCCGCCCCAGAGATAAGCACCTTCATAAAACTTCTTCCTTTTTGGCCTTAATACTGAATCGAATTATACGTACCGACCGACGGTCGGTCAATAAAAATCTAACTCCCTTCAATGCTTTTTCATTTCCTAAATTTGCCAGGCCGCTTATCTATTACATGAACACTGCCGCCCAGATAGTCAATGAAAAATAGAAACTTAAAGGAAAATCTTGCCCTTTTGCTCGAGAAAGCTCAGAGCCAAACGGCAGTTTCTATCGGGGAAATTCTAAAGATTTTATCTGGCAAGGGGCGCCTTTTGGTCCTTATCTTGTTGAGCTTACCCTTTTGCCAGCCTTTACAGATCCCAGGGTTATCAATACCCTTTGGCTTAGTAATCGCATTGATGGGTTTTCGCATGGCATTTGGGAAACATGTTTGGTTACCCAAGAGCCTTTTGTCAAAGACAGTTCCTTCTGCAACGATCAAAAAAATTGCAGAAAAGTACCTTAAGCTAATGAAAAAGATGTCGTGCTTGATTCGTCCACGGCTTGAGTGGCTCTATTCACATAAAATCATTCATGTCTGTAATGGGCTTTTAATTGTAATTCTGGGAATTATCCTAGCACTTCCATTACCAATCCCCTTTACTAATCTTCCTGCCGGATGGGCTATATTCTTAATTAGTCTGGGCTTATTAGAAGATGATGGTGTTTTTATTCTAGCAGGCTATTTTGTGACTCTAATCACCCTCGCGTTTTTTACTTTTTTAGCGTTCTATGCCCAACGGATATTTTAGCAAATGAATGAACCCTGCGAACAAAAACAAACTCATCAATGCGTAAGCATAATTAAAGAAATTCTGGGACCAGATCTACTGGGAATCTATTTGTTCGGATCCTCCATATTAGGCGGACTTCAAAAATATAGCGATCTTGACCTATTCGTTGTCTCTAATAGAGCGACCACTTTTGAAGAAAAAGCGAAACTCATCGCTAGTCTGCTCCAAATTTCGGGCATTTATATGAAAAGTGAGAAGCTGCCTATCGAATTGACAATCGTTGCGCAATCTGAATTGAATCCTTGGCGTTACCCGCCGAGATTTGATTTTCAATATGGGGAATGGTTACGTGAACAATTCGAGCAAGGAAATATAGAACCAAAGCAAGCTAAAGAAATGCCCGATCTTGCAGTCATCGTGACCCAAATTTTATTAGCCAGCAAAACGTTGGTGGGTGCACCTCCCGAAGAACTCCTCTGCAAGGTTCCTTATCAAGATTTTATGGCTGCTATCAGCGATGGATTACCCCATTTAATGTTGGATCTTGATAGTGATACTCGTAATGTTTTATTAACGTTAGCTCGTATCTGGAGCACAGTGACCACGGATAGGATCCGCTCTAAGCCAGCTGCAGCCGATTGGGCGATTCATCATCTTCCTGAAAAATATCGCCCCGTTATGGCACGGGCGAAGGCCATTTGCACTGGGGAAGAAAAAGAGCTTTGGGAAGATATCCGGGAATTTCTAAAACCCTGCGCTGATTTTATGTTTGCCGCAGCTCAGAATAAAATTGCTGAGATTGGATCATCTAATGATGTTAACAGATCTATTAAGATCCTTAAGGATTCTACATGAATATTACTGTAATGAAAATTCTGATTCTCGGTGGGACACACTTTTTAGGCATCCATCTTACGGAAGAATTGGTGAACAAGGGTCATGAGGTGACCTTATTCAATCGAGGCACACGTGCTGTTGATTTCCCCGTGCAACAATTGCAGGGAGATCGGGATGGGAATTTGGAAGCCCTTCATGGACACACTTGGGATGCTGTTATCGATACCTCTGGACATCTCCCTCGTATTGTGGAGCAATCTGCCAAATTACTCGCAGGCTCGACAAATCACTACACATTATAAAGAAAATAACTTGGTCATTGAGTGGAGAAAAAATTCATCTTTTGAATAACACAAGACTATGATCCTGTGAGCGCCCTGACATGAGAGACAGAAGCCTCTGCGATCGCTTTGAGATTATAGCCTCCCTCTAAAACGGAGACGATCCTTCCCTTTGCGTATTGATTCGCGATTTGGTTGATACACTGCGTTAAGGTGGCATAATCCTCATTTGTGAGGTCAAAACCACCCAATGGATCGTCTTTATGGCCATCAAAGCCACAGGAAATCAAAATAAATTCGGGCTGAAAATGATGCATGGCATTCTTCAACTGGCGTTGAAAAGCTTCTATTACGATAGCCCCCGTCCCCTGTCTATCTTTGAATTGTGCCTTACCAGGGATAGGGATATTCACTGTAAAACCTTTGCCTGCGTCAACACCTGTTTCATTCATTGCCCCTGTGTGGGGATAATTGCCTGCCTCATGGGTACTAAAATAAAAGACAGAAGGATCGGCATAAAAAATGTTTTGTGTTCCGTCGCCATGATGGACATCCCAATCCACAATCAATACCCGATTAACGCCATACTTCTGCTGTGCGTAGCGCGCTGCTATAGCAACGTTATTGAAAATGCAAAAGCCGGCACCACGGTTGCGACTTGCATGGTGTCCAGGGGGACGGACAACGCAAAACACTTTGGCAATTTCGCTTGTAAAAACCTGATCCACCGCTGTAAGCACGCCCCCAACTGCCAGACGCGCTGCATGGAATGATTTTGGAGAAATGTTGACATCCCCTGTTGACAATTCAGCCATTTGTTGGGGTTTGAGTTGCTCTATTTCAGATTGAACTTTGTGAATATATTCGACATCATGACAAAGGTTTAGTTCTGCCGCAGTCGCTATGCGTGGAGATAGGCTATTGTTCTTATCTTTTAAACCCGCCTGTTCTAAAGCGCGGTTAATGGATGTGACACGCTCCGGCCTTTCTGGATGATCTTTACCTGTGAGATGTTCTGTGTAGGCTGGGTCACTGACAAAATAGACTTTAGTTTGCCCGGCTTGGATGGATGAATGGTCGCTAACTGACTGTGTCTCACTCATTTTTTTTTGCTCCCGCGGCTTGCATTTACAAATAATCAAGGCAATACCACCCAGCGCAATGAGTGTCAAGCTAGCACCTCCTGCGATCGATACGACAGACTTAAGGCTCCCGACAGATCCAAAAAGATTTGTCGCACCTAAAGAAACAAAGATCACCCCAACAACAGTTCCAAGAGCTAAAGCAGCAATGGCACACTTGGATGGAGACGTCAGAGAATAAGCCTGTTTTGAATAAGCGGCAAATGTATTAGAATCCAAAGGATTAGCTTTTGAAGTCATGAGTTTACTTTTAAAAATTAATTATTTTAAAAAACCATAACACAAAAGTCTTGCTCGGATATACTTAATTTTTTTCCGCTGAAGCTGTGAGGGCAACTAAAAATGGATCGACCAAAAATCTCTATCTACATTGCAACAAGCATCGATGGGTATATCGCTCGGAAAGATGGCGGTCTTGATTGGCTCGATCGGGTGGGTGGCTTTGATGAAGATTATGGGTTTCAGGAGCTACTTGGTAGCATTGACGCCTTGATTATTGGGCGCAAAACGTATGAAGTCGCGACTACAGTTCCTGATCCCTATCCTGGAAAAAGAGTGGTTGTCCTGAGCAATAGCCTAAATGCGGTCCGAAATGACATGGAGCTTTATCGGGGAGATTTGGGCGAGCTACTCGCCAAGCTGCATCAAGAAGGCATCCAACACATTTGGATCGATGGAGGAGTGACCATTTCGCAATTTCTTGCGCTCCAAATGGTCGATATGATGACTCTATCCATCATTCCGGTCATTCTAGGCTCGGGGATTCCACTCTTCAATGTCATCGATAAGGAGATTCCGTTGAAAGCGCTCTCTTCAGAGACTTATCCAAGCGGACTCATACAACTGAAATATGAACTTGTAAGGTAAAAAAACCGTCACGGGAGCCTCTCAGGTAAAAAGCCGCCGACTTGCATATTCCACATTTTGGCATATAGCCCATCTTGGCTCATTAATGTAGCGTGGGTCCCCTCCTCCACAATCTTTCCTCTATCAAAAACCAAGATGCAATCCATACGAGAAAGGGTGGAGAGGCGGTGTGCAATCACAAGGGTCGTTCTGTTTTGCATCAGCTTGTCTAAGCTCTCTTGGATATATTTTTCTGTGACCGAATCCAAAGAGGAGGTCGCTTCATCTAAAATAAGAATTGGGGCGTTTACAAGGATGGCTCTTGCAATCGCAATTCTTTGCTTTTCCCCTCCTGAAAGTTTTGTTCCTCTCTCACCAACTTTAGCTTCATAACCCGAGGGAATCGTGCGAATAAATTCATCACAATGGGCCAACCTAGCTGCATCCAAGATCTCTGTTTCTGTAGCTTCTGGCTTTCCATAAGATATGTTTTCGCGCAGAGTTCTATGAAACAAAATAGGATCTTGAGGAATCAACGCAATTTGACGTCGCAAAGATTCTAAGGTGACATCTGCGATGTCTTGACCGTCGATGAGGATCTTGCCGCTATTCAGAGGAAAAAATCGGAGAATCAGACTCACGAAAGTCGATTTTCCAGCTCCTGTAAAGCCCACAAGACCCACTTTTTCTCCTCGGCAAATATGGGCATGTTTGTTAGCGAAAAGTTTTTTCTCTCCGTAATGGAAGGAGACATTATCAAAGATAATTTCGCCCGCCTGGATTTGTAATTCTTGCGCATCGGGCCTATCTCCCAAATCTTGAGGGTCAAGCATGATAGAATAGGCCTGTTTTGCGATGCCAAATGACTGAAAAAAGGCAGGGAGAGCCCCACCCACTGCCCACATAACAGCTGCTATATTCCACATTGTGGCAAACACTTGAGCCACTTCACCTGTAGAGATTTTGTTCTGAAGCCATAAATAGATGACAAATCCATTGATTCCCAAAAAACAAATCGTGGCATAAAAAAACGAGGTGATACTGCGCATTTTTTCGACATATCTTCGGGCCGCAACATTGGTTTTTTCTTCGGCGTCCTGACAAGGAACTAATGCATTTTTCTCAAATCTAAACCGGTAGAATAGATTGACTGCAAAATTGTTGCTTAAACTATCGACAATTTTCCCAAGAAGTGTGCTACGCGCTTCTCCATGGCGATGTTCATATAAATCGCAGGTCTTACTAAAGACCAAGCAGATACACAAATGGATGATAATCCATAAAATTAAGACCACGGAGAGGATTGGGTGGACAAACCAGAGAAAAAGGGCACCCAAAACAGACATCGCAATCGAGGAAATAATAGGCCAAAATAGCTGCTGGAGAATCGATTCGGCAGCGGTGGTCATATCTGTAATTTTATTGGCTAAACTTCCAGCAAACCGCTCATTAAAATAATGAGGAGAGTGCTCTTGAACATGATCAAATAGCGTCATGCGGATATCGGCTTGCAACTTAGGAATGGCTTTTGCCATGAGAAAACCCATGGCTCGGGAATTGATTTCAATAAATGCAATTAAGCAGATGCTTAAGATTATGGGTGTTTGAAGAGATCCCCAAGCCATTGCCCGGTTGGCTTCATTTTGGGTGAAAATATCGATCACCCAGCGCAAGATGAAGGGCCACAGAAGAGAATCTAAAGTGTTGATACAGTCCTGAATCAAAATGGAAGAGAATGTCCATCTTTGCTTTCTAATGAATTTCCAAAAGAAGCCAATTATTTCCTTATAGGAAACCATTCTCTGATCCATGATTCTCCTCTGCTCGGCCTATTTGAGCAGCCGACTCATTCTACTAGGATCAATATTGTCTTGAAAGCTCTTTTTGAATCACAGCCCACTGCTGATTAATTTTTTCAATTGCCTTTTCAGCTACCTTATAAGCTTCAGGCGCTTGATTTTGATCGATTTTAGCTTTGCACAAAGGCTGACTTTCAAAACCGTCAATAGTCTTTTTGTGTTCATGATATTGCTCAAGCAGAGTCCTTAGTAGAGCGCCCTGTTCCGGAAGGATAAACCCTTGACGCACTAGAGGTCCGATTCCCCCGTTTTTGTGATAGTATTTGCTATAGATATCTTCTATCTTCTTTTCAATTAAGAGGATGCGCAGTTCTTCTTTTTCAAATGCTTCAGAAAGATTTTTCGAATAGCCATGACGGTCTTCAAAATTAATGCAAAAACCACCAAAGAGAAGTATAGTAGAAATTCCGCCCCCTAATAGCACTGGGAGAATAATCAATGGTTTAAGTGATATATAATGAAAGGTTTTATGAAACTCACACCAATAACTTGTTTCTGGCAGAGTTGCAATATAATAAATAGCTATTGCGGTGCCAATCAATAATACAATGGCTCCAACAATTAACGAAATGCGCACGGCTTGTTCGGTACGCGCTTCACTTTCACTCAAATCTTTCCAATGACTAGCTTCTTTGGAAACTTCAAATAACTTAATGTTAGACATGATCTGACCCTTAATTAATTAAACTGCGACCATTTTACAAAGAATGCGTTTATAAATCATTGATTTTCAATGAAAGTGAGGCCTATAATAACAACTAATAATTTTAAAAAGCCATGGCAGGTTGTGTGAGCATTGCATGCACCACAGTTCCTAAGTCGGCAAAAGGACAATCCAGACAGACAAGATCGGGATGGTGGTAGAAGGCGCATGTTTGAGGACCCAGTTCAAAAAATTGGGGATCTTCGGCATGAAGAAAAACTTTTTTTTGGTTTCCAAGTGCAAATCCAAGCTCGACATGCGTTCCAACCCCTCCTGGCAGCAGAACAACAACAAAATCGGCTGCTAAAATGCCCTTCAATTCAAGTATCGCAACTTCTTGGAGACGCTCTTTACTCGTAGACTTTACATTTCCATGCACAGTCCAGTCGTATGAAATTTCATGACCTTCTTGCTTAAGAGAATCCCTTACCGTTTGATGGGCCTTCATTCTTGAAAGTGACGTTGCAATATAAAATTTCATGAGATTGTTTCCTAGCTCACCAGAATTTTACATTCTCCCAATCAAAAATGCATTAGAAAATTCTATATCAAAAGCTTCAAATACCGTAATATCTTAACATGACAAAACCTTCGCATTTAGAAATTTCCGAACAAATTCGCCTACAAGCTGATGCGGTTTTAGAACGTCTACAACTTACTTCTTCGATAAACAAAGTAGGAAAGCTCTATTTTACGGGAAGCTACGCACTCAATCTGATGACCTGGAACGATATTGATATGCAGGTCGTAGTTCAAAAAGAGCTTGCTCCCTCTGAGGCTCTTATGCAAATCATGGATCTTTTTGTGCATCAGAAAAATTTGATCAAAGCTCAGATCATCAACTTTAACAACGATTATAAGCCCCATTGGCCAAAAGGGATGTGTCTCGCTGCAAAGATCGATTTCCCCGACCTTGGCGGCATTTGGAAATTTGATATTTGGTCTCTCCAAGACGAAGATTTCAGAAAAAATCGACAGCTTCTTGACCAATTGCAAACAGCTCTCACTGAAAGCACACGAAAACTCATTTTGGAAATGAAACATCTACTCATGCAAAAAGAGGGCAGAGTCCCTAAAATGGGAAGTTACTGGCTATATCAAGCCATTCTTATCCAAGGACTCTCAGAAAAACAAGCCATTTTGGACTTTCTGGACGCCAAGGGCGTAAGGATCAACTGATAGTTCATAAATTTTGTCGGAACGATAGAAATTTTTTCTCCACAGGATTATGCTAACTGTTTAAACAAAAATAATTGTTAAAAAAACTATGGATGTTATCCCTACAGACAGTTCCTTGCTGCTCTATCAGACAGAAGATGGTCAAACCAAAATTGAAGTGCGCCTTCAGGATGAGACTGTTTGGTTAAGTCAAGCGCAGCTGAGTGAACTATTTGATAAAGATAGAAGAACCGTTGCTGAGCATATACACAATATATTTGCGGAGAAAGAATTAGAGGAAAATTCAGTATGCCGGAAATTCCGGCATACTGCTTCTGACGGTAAAAATTATCAAGTATTGCACTACAATTTGGATGTAATCATCTCCGTTGGCTATAGAGTGAGCTCGCATAGAGGCACTCAATTCCGCATCTGGGCAACTCAAAGATTGAAAGAGTATTTGATCAAAGGCTTTACTCTTGATGACGAGCGACTCAAACGTGGCGGTGGCGGAAACTATTTCAATGAACTTTTAGCTAGAATCAGAGACATCCGCTCTTCTGAAAAAGTATTCTGGCGAAAAGTCCTCGATATCTACGCGACAAGTATTGATTACGACCCAAAAACTGAGGCTTCCAAGCAGTTTTTCTCGGTTGTGCAAAATAAAATGCACTGGGCAGCTCATGGTCATACAGCAGCTGAGATCATCTATTCCAGGGCAAATGCTGAAAAAACAAACATGGGACTCACCTCCTGGGCCGGAAAAAAACCTCAGAAAATTGATACAGAAAGCGCAAAGAATTACCTCAACGAAGAGGAATTGAAAGTCCTCAATTTAATTGTTACTCTTTATCTAGATTTAGCTGAGTTACAAGCCTTAAGCCAAAATCCCATGTATATGAAAGACTGGATTGCCAAACTAGATGATTTTCTACGCATGGCTTCTCGAGACATCCTGTCTCATGCTGGGAAAATAAGCCACGAAAAGGCTCTTGATAAGGCTAGAGTAGAATACTCCAAATATCAGAAACAGATGCTTGAGGCACCTTCTTTGGTAGAACAACACTTCCTTGAAACCATTAAGGAGTTTGAAAAGGGTTTATTGGCCAAATCTATTGACAATTGACACAAACATTTGAGCTCGAAATGAAAAACACATTTATTAGATTATGAAAAAGATTCAAGTCAATCAAGCTGAGAAAAAAATCGTGGGGATCAAAACGCGCACGAATAATCGATTAGAGGCCAATTCGTTGGAGGGAAAGATCTTCCCGGTCGTGAAACACTACTTTCATCAAAATGTGGCTGAAAGCATACCCAATCGGGTACAGCCAGGAACGACTTTTTGTATTTATACCGATTATGAAAGCGATCATTTGGGAGACTACACCTATTTTATTGGAGAAGAGGTGGTATCTTTTGAAGAAGTTCCAAACGATTTAGAGACTTTAGTCATTCCATCTCAAAACTATATCAAATTCACAAACGGTCCGGGCTCTATGCCTGATGTGGTCCGAAAACCCTGGGAGCAAATTTGGGAAATGTCCCCTGCAGAACTTGGTGGAATACGCTCTTTCATTACAGATTTTGAAATCTACGACGAAAGGGCTCGGGATCACCAAAACATTATTTTGGATATTTTTATCGGTATTCAATAGGGAGGCACAATGAAAAAAGCAATTGTGATTGGAGCGTCGTCGGGAATTGGCAGAGCACTTTCTATTTCCCTCGCAAAAAATGGTTATGAAGTGGGTTTAATGGCAAGGCGCACTGATTTGCTTGAGACTTTGCAAAATGAAATTCCTACAAAAACGCATGTTGGTCACATCGATCTTAGCAATGCGCTTGAGGCCCTGGAGAAATTGCGAACTATGATTCAAACGCTGCAAGGAGTCGATCTTGTTGTCATCAACTCAGGCACCGGATTTTTAAACCCTGAACTAGATTGGACAAAGGAGCAACAAACGCTCGATGTGAACGTTTATGGTTTTTGCGCACTCGCAGGAGAGCTCTATAAATTTTTCTCACAACAAAAGCAAGGTCATTTGGTGGGCATTTCATCGATCGGAGCCTTGATGGGCAATTCCATTGCGCCCGCTTACAACGCCTCTAAAGCATTTATGTCTAATTACCTCGAAGGACTCAATAAAAAGGCTTTTCAGGAAAA
>CAZPPS010000020.1:0-34135 GCA_964588495.1 uncultured bacterium
AGTGTTACCCATGTGGGTGAACTAATCTGTTACCTATGTGGGTGAACTGGACCACGACAGAGAGCACAGAGCGCACAGAGAAAAGAAAAAAATTATCCTTTCTTTGCGTTTATTGCGCCTCTGCGTTTCAATCGGTTGTGACTAGCCCAGCCTTACTCGGCTTTGAGGACTTCCATGAAGGCGCTTTGGGGAATCGTGACTTTGCCAATCTCTTTCATCTTCTTTTTGCCCTTCTTCTGTTTCTCCCAAAGCTTGCGCTTACGGGTAATATCGCCGCCATAGCACTTTGCGGTGACGTTTTTGGAAAGGGCGCGGATGGTTTCGCGGGCAATGATTTTGCCGCCGATAGCGGCTTGGACAGGGACGCGGAAGAGCTGCTGAGGGATCACCTCAACCAGCTTTTCGCAGATGGCTCTTCCTTTGGACTCAGCTTTTGTCTTATGGACAAGGCAGGAGAAGGCATCGACTGGCTCATCATTGACTTTGATCTCCAGCTTGATGATATCCCCTTTTTCGTAGTGATCAAACTCGTAGTCAAAAGAGCCGTAGCCCTTAGTGACTGATTTGAGTTTGTCATTGAAGTCAGTAATGATTTCGTTGAGAGGGAGCTGATAGGTCAAGACAACACGGCTCGCATCGAGGGTTTCTGTTTTTTGGCAATTGCCCCGTTTTTCCATCCCAAGATTCATGACAGCTCCCAAATAATCACTGGGGATCATGATGTGGGCCACAACCCACGGTTCTTCGACGAAGTCAACCATCGATTGGTCAGGATAGTGAGCTGGATTATCCACATCGATTACGCTTCCATCATTGAGAACCACTTTGTAGATTACGCTTGGGGCTGTGGTGATTACATCGACATCAAATTCGCGCATGATCCGCTCAAATACGATCTCCAGATGCAAAAGTCCCAAAAAGCCACATCTAAAGCCAAATCCTAAAGCGGTGCTGCTCTACTGTTCTACAAGCAGGGCTGAATCGTTGAGCTGCAGTTTGACAAGGGCATCGCGTAAAGCTTCAAAATCGGAGGAGTCAATCGGATAAATCCCAGCAAAAACAACGGGACGGATCTCTTTAAAACCAGGCAAGGGCTCTGAGGCCTGTTTTTTCTGGTGAGTGACCGTATCACCAATTTTGATGTCTTTCACATTTTTGATGTTGGCGATGATATAACCCACCTCTCCTGGGCGCAAGGCCTCTGTTTTGGTCGCTTTGGGCTTAAAAACGCCCACTTCCATCACCTCAAAGCTCTTCCCTGTTACCATAAACTGGATCGGGACACCTGACTTGATCTCGCCGCTGATAACGCGCACATAAACCATCACGCCACGGAAAGTATCATATTTGGAATCAAACACAAGAGCGCGCAAAATATCATCTTCAGGCTCTTTCGGAGCCGGAATAAACTTGATGATGCCATCCAGGATTTCCTGAATGCCAATCCCCGCTTTTGCAGAAGCTGCTACGGCGTCTTTAGTGTCTAAACCGATAAATTCCTCAATCTGCCGTTTCACTTCAGGGATATCGGCAGCTGGTAGATCGATTTTGTTCAAAACAGGTAAAATTTCAAGATTACGCTCGAGTGCTAAATAGACGTTGGCCAAGCTCTGCGCCTGAACCCCTTGGACCGCATCGACCACTAAAAGGGCCCCTTCACAAGCTGACAAGGACCTGGAAACTTCATAGGTAAAATCGACGTGGCCCGGAGTATCGATCAAATTGAGCTGGTAGATCTGCCCATCGGGAGCCTTATAATCCATAGTCACAGGGTGGGCCTTGATGGTAATGCCCCGCTCCCTTTCAAGATCCATGGCATCCAAAACCTGCTCCTGCATATCGCGACGCTGCACTGTTTGCGTCAATTCCAGAAGCCGGTCGGCAATTGTGGATTTCCCATGGTCAATATGGGCGATAATCGAAAAATTTCTTATATTTTCACGTTTGTACATTCCAAACAGCATAAGCTATAGGCGATAAACGATAAAGTTAATTACAGTAGATATCAGAGTTTTTTAACTCTTAAACTTTGCTGAGGCATCAGATTCTGGGCCCTTTGACTGATCAATGAGCCTTCTGTAAACATCTCACCTAAAATGCCAGCTTCATAAGCATCAATTTTTGAGGGATCTTGATTGGCAAGAAAGACAGAAATTTCAGCCAATTGCAACAAATAATCAGAATATTTTCTGTCATTGGAATCCTGAAAAGAAGCCACCCAACGGTCCTTTTTTTGTGCAAGGATGAGACACAAGATGGTGATCGCAATGCCCCCCGTCAAAGAAAAGACAGGGGCAAAGTGGTAAAAAGTTCCAACAGACGGGACATAAGTCAGCCCATAAGCAAGAGCCACAGTGACTGCCGCGGCAATCACAGCAAGGGCAAGCCAAACCCATGAGTCATAACCCACAGGCGGCTCCCTTTCAGCTCTACTGATATGTGGTACATCTTTTGTCGGCGATGGTCTATGTGCAGTCATCGCAAGGAAGTTAACATAAACTAATAAATTTATTAAATATTAACTTTCTTCACCCGATCCCTTGTCCCCTGCAATTTTTGCTTTGTTGCGTTTCTGGAGGCTAAGCAGGTCACTGTGACCCGCTTTACGACTCAGGTATTCACTCTCGACTTTCCGTATTTCTTCTATAAACAATTTGCAAAGTGGAATAAGCTTTTTCTCTTTGAGCTTTTCAATTTGCAGGTTCAGATCTTCTAAACGAGTTTTTAAAATCCCTGTTGCATCTACAGCTAAATCTGTACCATCATTTAACCTAACAGCTTCGATTTCATTGACTAGATTTTTTAACCATCGAATACTGGTAACTTGAGCAAATAAGCCTTCACGTCGATCTATACAAAGCAGAGACTTTTCTTCATCGTCCGCATAATTGCCAAGTTCTACAGATATGTTTTGAATTTGCTGCCATCTTCCTTCATCTGTTGCCAGTATCTTGAAAATGTCATAGGTCATCGATTGACAAGTCACAAGTATTTTGGCCATGCTATTGAGCCGCTCATCCATTTTTTGTTGCGGGCTCTTGGGTCGCGTTCTTATTGGCAGGGGGCTATTAAAAACAGGTAGTTTCTTTTGAATCGTGGTCGCAATTCTTTTTATTTCGTTCGTGCATTTTTTGACCATAGTTAGATCTCTAAATACTACCTCATTTTCTTCTGAGAATTTTCTTACAAAATCTGCATCAAAAAAAGCCAATAATTTCCGTTGTTCTGCCTGGAACAATCCTTCTAATGCTAAAAATCCATTGATCTGCTCAATGCAGTCAGGAATTAAACGACGTTGCGCTTGACGCTCTTCCCCTTTTAAAACCTCACACTCGTCATTTAATAGGTCCGCGTTATCTTCGTATAGAGGCTTCAAATACCTGTAAAAGGTCTTTAATTGCGGTATAAAACTCTCTACATTGGACTCTAATAATCCTTCATTTCTCTGTCGAACTAGCCCTAACAATTCATCGGTTTTAGCTTTAATTTCTCCAAAAGTAGCCAACTGCTCTGAATATTTATCAAAAATTTCTTTGGTTTTTTCATTTTCAGGAATTTCTCCGATCTCTGTAGCATTTGCGTTTGCCTCCATTAACCAAAGATATAAATTCTGATCGGTCTCGTAAAAAGCAAGATCGTCTAATATTTCTTCTAATCCATCTTCATCATCTTCCTCGAATTCGGACAAATTAATTTCTTGCAGGCACTCATGCATCTTCATGAGAATCTTTGTTTGGCGAATAAGCTTTTTTTCTAGACCCACTAAATCAATCTCGATTTCCTTCGTTTCTGCAACGGGCTTTTCTTGCGGATTGATTCTAGAGCGCGTTTTTTTAAGGATAGGACTATTGACAGCCTTCTCTTCGAGGTTTTTCAGAATTTGTTTAGCAATCTCAATTTTTTGAGTCGTCACTTCTTTGGTTGCTTCCAGTTCAGTAAATATGTCTTCATGTTTTTGGGAAAATTCATTCACAACACCTTCATGGAGCATTTCTGTCTGTGCTCCTTGTTGTGTTTGGAAGTTTTTTTCTGAGTCTAAAAATTCACTCGATTGAACCACACACTTGACACACAAATCTCGTTGTTTTTTCCCCTCTTCTCCTCTTAGAACTTTGCAATCGTCATTTAAAAGTTTTTGGTTTTCGTCAGACTTTAGAGAATCCAAATAGGTTTGATGTTCCTCTAACTCCTTCACAAAATTCAGCAAATTAGCTTCTATAGGCGTTAAAGCAATTTCTTCTTCTTTAACAGTAGACCACTTGACGTTGTTGACAGCATCGAGCAAACAGGCAGCGGTTGCGAGCAGACCAATTCCAAGCGTCAAACTCACCGTGTAGCCATATACCAGAGGGGATAGGTCTGGAATTAGCGCGAGTCCATAGCTGATGGCAGCAACAGCTCCAAGAGTTGTGATCACAGCAAGTGCTACCCAAACCCAAGGTTGGTAACAGCAGGTTTTTGCTTGAGGGTCGTTATTTGGGAAATTGGTCGAAGTGGCTGTAGAATGATTAACGCTCATAAAATCCTTTTTTTGTGGCGCGTCAGTCTACAGCAGCACTCCCTATTTTGTAAAATGTTTAGTGTTAGTTTGCTCAGACCGAATAGGAAGAAGAGCTCACTTTGCCCCCTGTCCCTGTCCAGTTGGTGTGGAAGTATTCACCACGTGGTTTATCGGTTCTCTCGTATGTGTGGGCCCCAAAATAGTCACGCAGAGCCTGCAACAAATTGGCAGGAAGTGTGGCGCTTCTGTAACCGTCGTAGAAAGAAAGAGCTGTGCTGAAGCACGGAATGGGAACGCCGTTTTTAGCAGATTCTGCAATCACGTTGCGCCAACCGTTTTGGCACTTGTCGAGCTCCTTCTTGAAAAAGTCGTCGAGAAGGAGATTGAGAAGCTTTGGATTTTTATCAAAAGCCTTCTTAATCTCGCCCAAAAAGACACTTCGAATGATGCAACCACCGCGCCACATGAGGGCAATGCCTCCGTAGTTGAGGTGCCAGTTATAATCTTTGGAAGCTTCTCGCATCAACATGTAGCCTTGCGTGTAGCTGATGATTTTAGAAGCATAAAGCGCATAGAAAATGTCGTTGATAAACGCTTCTGGATCCCCCTTAAAATCAGGTTTGGGGCCAGAAAGGATTTTACTGGCCGCTAGTCTTTCATCTTTAAGTGCAGACAGACATCTTGCAAAAACCGCTTCTCCAATCAGTGTCACAGGAATACCCATATCAAGGGAATTGATCGCCGTCCACTTTCCTGTCCCTTTTTGGCCAGCCACATCTAAAATTTTGTCCAAAAGAAGGGAGCCGTCGCTATCTTTTGTGCGGAAAACGTGGCTTGCAATTTCGATCAGGTAGCTATTGAGCTCCCGCTTGTTCCAATCGGTGAAAATATCGGCAATCCTGTCAGAAGAGAGCTTTAAAACGTTTTTCATGAGGGCGTACGCTTCGCAGATCAGCTGGATATCGCCATACTCAATACCGTTATGGACCATTTTGACATAGTGTCCCGCCCCTTCTTCGCCCACCCAATCACAGCATGGCTCGCCGCTCTCTACTTTCGCTGCGACGTCCTGGAAAATTTGTTTCACATGGGGCCACGCTTCCGGATGCCCTCCTGGCATAATAGAAGGGCCATGTCGGGCTCCCTCTTCTCCCCCAGAAATTCCTGCTCCAATAAAATAGATCCCTTTGCTTTTCAGATACTGACAGCGGCGGTTGGTATCGGGGAAGTGGCTGTTGCCCCCATCGATGATGATATCGCCCCGCTCTAAAAGGGGGACCAAATGTTCGATAAACTCATCCACAGGATCGCCCGCTTTCACCATCAACATGATTCTGCGGGGCCGTTTCAGATTTTGCACAAGCTCATTGAGTGTTTTACAGCCAATAACTTTCGTTCCCTTAGCTGGACCTTCCATAAATTCGTCTACTTTGGAAACAGTCCGGTTATAAACTGCTACCACATAGCCATGGTCGTTCATATTTAGGACCAAATTTTGTCCCATCACGGCAAGGCCAATCAACCCAATATCTGCTTGTGTCATAACTTTTCTCCTCTAGACAATTACCGAATGTATAGCAGGTTTTCAGCAGAATCGTCCAGTTATTACTTAACCTTAAGTAGATCTTAAGATAAAATGGCTCCCTCCTGTCCTCGTAGCTCAGCAGGATAGAGCGGTCGCCTCCTAAGCGGCAGGTCGCGCGTTCGAATCGCGCCGAGGACGCCATTATTTATATATGATTAGAAAACTTGAAATTATCTCTGAAACACCACCTGCTGTATGGTCAAATCCCCATCAGGATATTTTACGCGAATGGTGCGCAAAACTTTCCCCCTCTGATTTGCCCAAAGCTCTCTCTGTTAACAAACATTGGAATGCCGCTTTAAAGCATCCAGATTTTGGCAATCGCTTCCTCAAACTATTCAAAGACTTAAATATCTGTCTTTCAAAAGACTATCAGGACAGTTGGCAACTCTTTAAAGATGCCTGGCTTTCCCGCTGCGAGATTTATGTCGATATCTCCGGCTCCATGGGAACACAGAAAACCGGCTTTATCATGAATACACTCATCGAATCTGCTTGTTCTGCTGTTGAAAAAATTGTTGAGGAAAGAAAATTTTTTCTCAAAAAAATGGATCTTTTTACTTTTGATAAACAATGTTCTCTTGAAATGAATGCAAAAACAAATGTTGGTTTATTAAAAAGCATCTGCTGTGTTAAACGGACCAACCTTCTTTTTTTAAGTACCCGATTAGAAAAGAGGTATTTGTACGAGCATAATCTGGGAAGACAGCTCACAATCTTCATCGTGAGCGATCTTGTCTATAGTGACAAAACGAACCGAGAATTAATCTCCTCTTTTGGAACGATCCATAAAAAAATCGGCAGACAGAAAAATTTTAAACTGATTTTTGTTGAAATACCCACTGAGTCATCGAAAAAAGATCAAGGTTCTCTTCCCTTTAAGAGTGCGGTCAAAGAGTATATCGAGAAAGAGAAAGTCGACTACGTGTCTGTAGTAGAGGCTTCTGATCAAAAAAGTTAATCACCATAAGTAGCTGCGCCCGGCCGTATTCCGTGTCTGAGAGAAAATACAACGCTAAGACGCAGAGATGAATCTATTTTTTTCCTCTCTGTGTTCTCTGTGCCCTCTGTGGTTTTTTAATTTCCCGCACAACTCTTTGTCAAATCGCTTTCGGATAATTTATAAAACCACAGAGAACACAGAGAGAGGCAGAATGTATTTCAACTCTTTGCTCTTAGTGTCTCTGCTGCCTCTGCGTTGTATTTTCTCTTGGGCACGGAACACGACGGGATTATTTTCTGTGGGTTTTCAAATACTGATCCACGCCGTGAGCGATTCCGCCTGCCAATTCCTGCAAGTATCTGGGATCGTGCAGCCTTTCGCGCTCCTTGGGATTGGACAAAAAGCCCCCCTCAATCAAGATGGCAGGCATCTTTGTCTCACGGATTACAGCAAAATTTTCGGTTTTAAGCCCTCTTGATTCGGCGCCTGTGTTTTTGATCACCTTTTTGAGCACTTCCCCTGCAAGCTCTTTGGATTGTGTAATTCTGGAGGAGTTCGGCGATTTGTTTTCTTTGTAGTAATAAACTTCAATCCCTTCGGCACTTGCGCTTGAGGAAAAGTTATAGTGAATGCTGACAAATAGATCGGCATTGACCGAATTGGCGATCTCTGCCCGCGTTTCCAGGGGAAGGAAAATGTCGTTGCTACGTGTCAAAAGAGTCTTATAGCCCAGCTGTTTTAAAGCATCAGAGATTAAAAAGGCTGTCTCTAAAGTCAGCACTTTTTCTTCGTAGCGGTCTTTTTTGTTGCTAGTCCCAGCATCTTTGCCTCCATGACCTGCATCGACAATGATCAGTTCCCTTTTTGGCGTGGGTTTGGGGACATTAGGCATTGCCACATCATCTGTTGGCATCTCGAGATGGCTGCAAGCTCCGAGCGATAGTAGCAGCAAAAAACAGAGCAATTTTTTCATTTAAATCCGGTTGGCTATTTCTTTGGCGATTTTACGGTCATCAAACGGAATTGTCTGATGCGCAAACAATTGGTAAGTTTCATGCCCTTTTCCTGCAATTAATATCAAGTCTTTGGCGCTTGCCATGCTCACCGCCTTCTCAATGGCCTCTTTACGGTCGATGATAATCGAAAAATTTGAGGAGGAAAAGCCCTCAGCCACTTCACGGCAAATCACTTCCGGATCTTCAGAGCGGGGGTTGTCAGAGGTGACAATGGTGAAATCGCTCCCCTCTTCGGCAGCCTTCCCCATTTGGGGACGTTTTAAACGATCCCGTTCCCCGCCACAACCAAAAACTGTAATGATTTTTCCCTGATTGATCTCTTTGAGACAGTCAAGAACTTTTTCTAAAGCGTCAGGCGTATGGGCATAATCGACAAAAAGATTTAAGCCTTTATTATTATCTACCTTCTCTAATCTTCCGGGGGCTGAGGAAAAAGTTTTCACCAAAGGGACCAAAGCCTCAAGATCTGCTCCACTGGCAAGTGCTGCCCCCAAGGCTGCTAGACAATTGGAAATGTTATAGCGGCCAATCACATCCCACGAAAAACGGGTCGATTTGCCCTCAAAATGGACTGTAAACTCTGTTTTATTGGAAAAAAAACGGATATTGCACGCGTAAATATCTTCTTTTTCACTAAATCCATAAGTCAAAATACGGGCTTTGGATCCCGCAATGAGTTTTGGCGTCCATTGGGAATCGCCATTCACAATGGCTGTTTTGTTCGTTCCTAAATGGGTGAACAACTTGGATTTTGCTGCGGCATAGGCCTCCATTGTCCCATGATAGTCCAAATGGTCTTGAGACAAGTTGGTGAAAATTCCCACATCAAAGTCAATTTCATCACATCTTTGTTGTGCCAGACCGTGAGAGGAGACCTCCATTGCACACGACGTGCACCCCTGCTTCAACATCTCTTTCAATAGCTTTTGAAGGGTAATGGCATCGGGCGTTGTCCTCTCCGATTCAAATTGATGATTGCCCACAATGTATTCAACAGTCCCTATGAGGCCGCAAGGGCTTTTCAAACCGTCCAAGAGATGCTTTGTTAAATACGCTGTTGTTGTCTTTCCATTGGTTCCGGTAATTCCGACAGTAAACAGAGATTGTGAAGGAAAACCATAAAAGCGGGCAGCAAGCTTTGCCTCCAGAGTGTGAGGAGCTGGATGGATCAATTGCACAACACCTTTAAGAAAAGGGTTGAAAGTATCTGTTAATACGGCAAGGGCCCCTGTTGTGACAGCCTCTTCGATGTATTTTGCCCCATCATCGAGACTTCCTTTTTTGGCGATGAATAAATTGCCGGGACAGACAAGTTTTGAGTGTGCACAAACTCCTGTGATCTCAAGATCTTGCCCTCCTCGGGGCATTTCTAGGGGGAGCTCTGCAATCAGCTTTTTTAATTTCATTTCTTCACTTATTCCACTTGTCGTAGAGGATTTTCAACTCATTTACTTCTTTCATCCAATCCGCTTTTTCCGGATCGTAACGGGGATCGCCATAAGGGTAACCAAACGGATCATCAGGGGCAATGCCTAAATATTCCAGAGTTCTGCGCGCAATTTCCTTAAATATGGGAGCCGCGCATCCTCCCCCCATCTGATTCTTGCGCCCCCCTTCGAGAAGCATCACCTCGGGCTCATCAATCGAGACAATCAAAACAAAACGGACAGGATTCCTTTCATTGAGAGTTGCAGGAGCAAAGCCGATAAAAGATGAGATGTGCCGTGTTTTTGAGTACACTCCATTGACAATTTTTTCCGCAGTTCCTGTTTTTCCTGCTTCTGAATAGCCGCTTACATCGCCCCGTGCGGCCGATCCCCCGATTTTAGTCGTAAATTTCATACATCTGGCTATCTGATGGGTAATTTCTTTGTTTAAAACAGCTGGAATGTTGTTCAAAGAGGTTTCATTGTCGTACAAAACTGTATCTTTTGCGACAATTTTTTTAACAAGAGTTAACTTTGGAAGATACCCGCCATTTGCAATCACCGCATGGGCTCTGATCATCTGCAGGGTTGTAGCCAAAATGTTATAGCCCATCGACAACGAATAGGGAGTTGGCACTGACCACTCAAGAGCTCCATTTGCATGGCATTTTCCTGGAGTGGGCACTAAGCCCACAGCTTCTGCGGGCAGCTCAATCCCCGTTTTTTCCCCAAAACCAAAAGTGTTCACCAATTCTTTGCGATACCACTCATTGCCGAGCGTGTTAACAATTCTGTCGACAATCTGAGCGACATAGATATTTGAGGATTTCTGGACAGCCATTGACATGTTTAAAACTTTATGTGGACCCGGAACATCTTTTAAGGGGCGGTAAGCCCTCCCGGGAAAAATGGTGCGCAGGGTATCGATTTTTTCTTCGGGGGAAAAAATGGGCTCTTTACCCTGCCGTTTCAGCTCCTCATTGGCTTTTAAACCAATCGCAATTGTAATCGGCTTCATGATAGATCCTAGCTCAAAAGCATCTGTGACAGCCTTGACTTTGGAATCTTCTATTTTATGGGGATCGTTGAAATACTCACGGTAGTTAGAGGGGTCAAAAAAAGGATATTGGGCCATGGCCATCACCTCGCCCGTGTGAGGATCGATCATTACCGACCACCCCCCTTTAGCTCCGGCAGCTTTCACCCCTTTTTCGAGCTCTTCTTCCGCAATGGCTTGTATGCAGTGATTGATCGTCAAATAGATGTCAGCCCCATCTTCGGGAGCATTGATCACATGATCGATCTCCAGATGATTCAACGGGGACCTTAAAAGTTTGCGCTTTCCCTGTTTTCCTTTTAAGTAGTCGTTAAAATAGGCTTCTAGACCCCCTGTGGGCAATGCTTCTGCGGTTGACTCGTCCTTCATGTCGCGGATAGTGTGTAAAACCTGGCCCAAAAGCTTCCCAAAAGGATAGGAGCGCTTATAATCGGTGACAAAATAAAGGGCATTGCAGGCCACCTTATTTTTTTTGGCAAAAGGGATCCACCAAGCCATGATCGCATCTTTAGCTTCCCGATCGAGCCAAAGAGCAATTCTGCGGGATCTACTTTTGACCTCAAACTCCTTCGCGATCTCTGGATCTAAAGAGGCAGAAAAGACAAGCTGCTCTACAATCGTTGCCCGTAAATTCTGCGGAATGGAAAGGGGATCAATAAACAGATGAAATTTGGTCACATCGATGACAAAAGGTTGCGGGCTTTTGGGATGCCCCTTTTTCAGATTGGTATTGGAGAAAAAGGCTCCCCTTTTAAAAGGGTCTTTGATGATGATTTCGTGCTGGCCATGGGCCTCTTTGACCCATTTTTCCTCTTCGAGGATTTGAATTTTGAAATATTGGGCAATCAGAACCGAAAAAAGAAAAAAAAGGCTCAAAGAGACAATCACAAGCCTTTTTTTCATGGAACCTCGATCGTGATAATGTCACTCAAGAGCGGATATTTCAGATGGCTGAATTGAGGCTGTGAGCTGAGCTCCATTAAATGTTGGGGATTTTCAAACTGATCGATCTGAAATTGGAGCGCTGTGCACGCTTGGGCGATCTCTTCTAACATCTTGGCTTTGACAGGGATTTGCAGACGCAGTTCTGTGATATCATTTTGCTTCGTGATATAGGCATAAAGAAAACACCCAATTGTCAGGATGCAGATCAATGTCCGGATTACGATGCCTAGATTTGTAGTCATAAATTCGATTGTCTCAAACTTCAGTTATTTAGCAACTTCATATCATAACCAATAGAAACGCAAAGGCGCAAAGGGAGGGAAAGTATTTTTTTCTCTTCTCTGTGTTCTCTGTGGTTTAATAAATTCCCTCAAAGTGATGACCAAAAAGGTTGCGAGGAAATTAAAAAACCACAGAGGGCACAGAGAACACAGAGGAGAAAAAATATTTCCTCTCTTTGCGCCTTTGCGTCTCTGCGTTTTATTAGTTTTACACAATAGTCTCATCGTCATCTCGCGATTTTTCGATGAAGCGCATTTTGGCAGAGCGGCTGCGCGGGTTTAGTCTAGTTTCATTGACATCGGCAATGAGTGGTTTCTTTGTCAAAATGGTGACATCGTCTGTTTGTGCAATTTCTCTAAACGTGTGTTTAACGATCCTGTCTTCAAGGCTGTGGAAGGTGATGATTCCCAGCCTGCCCCCCGGCCTTAGCATGCTGATGGCATCAGGAATCACTTTTTTGACAACTTCAAGCTCATCGTTGACAAAGATACGGAGGGCTTGGAAAACGAGGGTCATAGGATGGATTTTTTTGCCCCTTCTACCGCCCCAAGTCAGGACATGTTTCAAAGCCTCTGTCAAATCGGTTGTGGTCTTGATTTTCTTTTTCTTGCGGGCCTCAACGAGGGCTTTTGCCACTTTGCGCCATCTGGGCTCTTCTCCAAGAAGGCGGAAGATTTCCCCTAGGTCCTTTTCTGAATAGGTGTTCACGACAAATTCAGCTGTGAGCGACTGATTGGCGTCCATACGCATGTCAAGAGGCCCCTCTTTGTAGAGACTAAATCCTTTTTCCGGAAGATCAAGCTGCATCGAAGAGACCCCAAGATCCATAAAAATCCCATCGACGGACTCTTCTGGAAAGAGTGTTTTCATTTCTGCGAAATTGCTGTGAATCAGCTTGACCTTTTCAGAAAAAGGTTTCAGGACATCACTTGCAATTCCAAGGGCAAGCTCATCCTGATCAATTCCGTAGAACTGTTCGATCTCAGGATGTGCCTCCAGAAGGGCTTTGGCATGACCGCCAGCTCCCACTGTTCCATCCACAAAGGTAGATAGGTTGAGATCCTGGAAAAATGAGAGAAATTGATCGACCATGATCGATTTATGATGTGTCATAGTTGAGAGCACCTGCTTAAAAGGATTGTGTCTGCCAATACAAGGGCGGTCATTGCTTCAACAACGGGAACGGCACGCAAAGCCACACAAGGATCATGTCTTGACCCCTCTGGCAAGATAAAATCTGCCTTCTCTCCCGAGATTGTCGTCGTTTTTTGGGGCTTTAAAATACTGGAGGTCGGTTTAAAAGGCACACGGAAAATCAAGGGCATTCCAGTTGTGATTCCCCCTAAAGTGCCTCCGGAATGGTTTGTTGCTGTTTTACCCTCTCCGATGAAGCTGTCATTATGTTCAGAGCCTCTCATGCAAGCTGCAGAAAAACCCTCCCCGATTTCAAACCCTTTGCTGGCTGGCAAAGAGAGCATGGCCGAGGCCAAAAGAGCTTCCATTTTGCGATAAATGGGCTCACCAAGACCTATGGGGACATTGTCTACTGTAACTTCAACCACACCACCGAGCGAATCTCCCTCTTCTTTGGCTTTTTTGAGGATTTCTTCGTAATCTGCATGGCCGCCCACTTCTTTGAGCGTTGCCTTGATCTCGATCTGAGAAAAGGCCAGGAATTTTTTGGCAATCGCTCCGGCTGCTACTCTACAAGCTGTTTCTCTTGCAGAAGATCTTCCCCCTCCCCGGTAATCAAAGACTCCATATTTCTTGATATAGGTAAAATTGGCGTGACCGGGACGCAAGAGGTCTTTTATGGGCTCATATTTGGAAGAGTCGACATCTTGATTAAAAATCACGATCGAAA
Organism: uncultured bacterium; assembly: GCA_964588495.1. GTDB lineage: Bacteria > Chlamydiota > Chlamydiia > Chlamydiales > JAAKFR01 > CAVPKN01. The sequence goes on from CAZPPS010000020.1 coordinate 13,621, forward strand.
TAGGAGCCCCGGTTGTTTTTCCCTCAAAAATGCCTGAGAAGATTTCTGGACAGTCCGGCTCTTTGCGTGGGCTTGTCAGCGGATGCACTCCAGGAGCTCTTTTTGCAAGCTCGGCGGCAATCTCTTCCTCGCTGATTTCGAGTCCAGCAGGGCATCCATCGATGACAACCCCAATCGCTTTCCCATGCGATTCTCCCCAAGTTGTGATCCTAAAGATGTGCCCGAAGCTATTGGACATGAAAACTATCCTGCTAATCAATTTGTGATTTGTATTGAAAAAAAACGATAATAATGGGATTGGTAATGTATGAAAAGAATATTTATTTTTTTAGCCGTTTTAGCGTTTTATCAAACCTCCCTCGAAGCCATTTGCTTTAAGCCAGACTGTAGTTGCTGGTCTGGGTTTTATTTTGGGGGTAATATAGGAGGAGCCGGCTGTTCTACTCAAACTGTCCGAAGAGGCTCCTTTAGCCCAGGCTTTGAGGGTACTATTACGTTTGGTAATAACGTCCCCAAAACTTTTCATTTAAAACCCGCGGGATTCGTTGGAGGGGGGCAAATCGGGTATAATTTGCAACTCTGTCATTTTGTAGTGGGAGTGGAGGCAGATCTTCAAAAAACAGTGATACGTGGCCGCGACACTATCGAACTTCCTGGTGCCCCTGGCTTTGCGCCCTCCGTATCAAAAGCAAAGACCGATTTGGAATGGCTCGCTACAGTCCGTGGAAGAGCTGGCTATTCTTTCTGTCGAACCTTTTTGTACCTCACAGCAGGTCTTGCCTATTGCCAGATCAAAAACAGTGCAAGCTTGGTATTCAATCCCACAACTTCGGGAAATTTTCATGGTCATAAAACGACTTCACAGAAGGGCTTGACAGCGGGAGCTGGTGTTGAAGTGGCATTTTTGCGCTGCATGAGTGCAAAATTGGAGTATCTACACGTAAGATTGGAAAGCAGTACTGTCACCTTGACGGATCCTGCACAATTTTCCACCAATTTTTTGAACTATAGATTTAAATCTCCTCAGGCAAACATTGTTCGGACAGGGCTAAATTTTCACTTTTAAACCAATGAAAATATTGACCGAGAGCCTGATGGATAAACATCTGCAAACCTTCGATAATCTCACAGTTTTTCTTTAATGCAGCCGCTAAAAGAGGTGTGATGCGGGGGGAAGAGATGATATCCATCACTACTTTTCCCTCTAAAAGAGTGTCTTCCGGCACTGGACTTTTTGGCTCTAACATTCCAACAGATGTGCAGTTGATCAATATGTCGTAATCTCCAATCTGAGAAAAAGCAGAAAGTGGATAGGCCAAACCAGAAACTTCTGAGGCTAAAGCTTCAGCTCTTTTTAAAGTGCGGTTGCAAATGATAAGTTTTGCGCCCCTTTTTTTGGCTTCGTGAGCAATGCCATAAGCTGCTCCTCCTGCACCTAGAAGAACCATTTTTTTTCCCTGGACCTTTACTTTTTTCTCTAAAGCATCCAAAGCTCCTGACCCATCGGTGTTCCAGCCATACACACCCTCTTCTTCAAAGCCAATCGTGTTGATCGCCTTTGCCGTTGGGTAATCAAGATAATCAATCACTGCCTCCTTAAGAGGCATCGTCACACTGAGTCCCTTGAAGCCAACCTCTCGGCAAAGGGAAAAAAATTCGGGTAGTTCCTCTTTTTTGACACACATTTTCACATAAACGGCGTTTAGGCTTGAGTTTTTAAAAAACCAATTATGTGTCTTGTGAGAGATGCTTTTAGAAACAGGGTCCCCAATAAGTCCGTAAAGGCGGGTATTTTTGTTTAAATTTTGGTAATTGAAGGTTTCCACAAGCTCTTGGAGGAGAATTTGACCTGGAGCTGTTTTTTGAGACTCCTCTTCTGGGGCATATGTCCAAGGCGCACCAACGACAGGAGCCAAAATGCGGGTGATCGCCCCTAAATCCCCCATACAAACGCCGATGCACTGATATTTTTTCACAAGCAAAAGCATCCTCAAAGCATCTAGCGTAGAATTTGCCTGCGTGGCAATTTTAATCAGATCGGCTCCATTTGTTTTGAGCTCTGCATAGATCTTTTCAAGATCGCCTGTTTTTTCGAAATCGTGAAAGGAACAAATCGTTTTGACATTGGGAAATTGCCGTTTAATTTTTTCAAAATCGGCTGAGCTTGTGGTGTGGGGCAAATCGACATACTCAGGCAGAATGGAAAGAGCCTCAAAATCAACCACTTCCTGCTTGAAAATGACCGGCTTTTGGCAAAACTTTTTCAGCTCAAAGCAATCGGCTCGTAATTCAATGAGATCTGCTTGTTTGACCAGCGAATTTTCACTTCTCAGAGGTGCACACAACATTTTTCCAGGCACTTTCTAAATGTTTTTGAGAGAAGGTTGTGGTATAAGCGCCCATCAATGGCGCGGCACATCCAATGGAGGTAAGAACCACAAAGCGGTGCGCCCCTTTTTTATCGCGCTGCAACATTTCAAAAGGCAAAGAAGCAGGATAATCCATTTTAAAAGGATAGAGCTTCAACAATTGGGTAATCCGCGTTAAACACGTCTTAGAAAGATAATTCATCAGACAAGCAATTTCCGATTCGATGCGCATTCCCATCACAACTGCCAATCCATGAGGACAGCGGTATTCCGACAGGGTCTCGATGGCATGGCCGATCGTGTGTCCAAAATTGAGAATGCGGCGCAAACCCAAAGTTTCGTAAGGATCTTTTTCAATAATGGTTTTTTTGATCGAGCAACTGCGCAAAATAAGCTCTTCAAGGACAACAGGTTGCCGCTTAAGTATTTCATCAGAACGCGTTTCCATGAAACTCACCAAATCGGCATCGGCAATCAAACCATGCTTGATCGTCTCGGCAAGACCATAGAGAAATTCCCGGTCTGGGAGACTTTTGAGGAACATCATGTCGATAAACACTTTTTGGGGATGATGAAACGCGCCGATCCAATTTTTAGCCTCTTCGACATTGACACCAGTTTTGCCGCCGATAGCAGCATCGGTCATCGCAAGAAGGGTTGTCGGAACAGAAACGTAAGAAATTCCCCGGCAATAAGTTGCTGCTACAAACCCCACAAGGTCGATGAGCGCGCCCCCACCGATCGCTATCAGGCAAGTCTCTTTGCCCCAACCCCGTTCAATCAGCGCATCTTCAATTTTTTCTTTAATGGCACGCGATTTGATTGTCTCCCCTGGCGGAAGGATGAGTTTTTCTTCCTTCCCTAAGTTGTAAATTTCGCTGACAAGTTGCGTGGTGATGATTAAAGTGTGGGAAGAGAGTGTTTTGGCAAATTTGAGGACGCTCTCAAGGAGCATCTTCCCGATGACAATCTCGTAGCTCTGAGGCGGCGGACGGATGGTGCAACTTAAAGTTTTAGTAATTTGCATAATGGCTCCTGTGCACTATAAAAAAAACGTGTTATTGAAAGCAATCACACTGGTTAAGTAAGATAGAAATATGCCTCTCGAAATTTACAATTACGATGTTACCACACACGAACGGTTTGCCCGCGATCAGCAAGATGTGGAAGCGTTCCGCAAACAGTACCACTTGTCTCCAAGTGGCTCCCGTGTAGTTGCTGTTCAGACCAAAATCCTCGATTTTGTCCCCAAGCAGCCTGCCATTGTCCTTTTGATGCAAACCTATCAAAGGACTCTTTGGGCCCGCTTTGAGATTCCGAAAAATTATTATCTGCAACGCTTTTCATCCTCTTATGTAGCCCCCTCGCTTGGCTCAAAGGAAATGCAGGATGCCGATATTCATCGTCTGGAGTCTTATCTTTCCAACAGAACAGAAGGGCGCTTTAAGCCGGATGCAGAAAGGGAAAAAAAAGATCAAAAAAATGAGGAAGACGAGATGATTGATGAGGGAAAAGTTCTCATCGATCTTCTGAAACATGGCGTGAAAGAGACGAACGAAATGGTCGATTTTGTTATCTCCCGCATGTACCAATTTATCCAGGCATAAACGATGAAAACAAACTGGCAAGAGATTTTAGGATGGTCAGAAGAGCAGCTAGAAGAGCTCCGCTTCTCAGGCTTCTCATTTTTGCGCGAAGGTCATTACCAAAAGGCCCTTCTCTTCTTCGAAGCGCTCCATCTCTTAGGTCCTAAAAATGCCTACGACGCTCAAACCTTGGGCGCCCTCTATGTCCAAATCGGCGAGAATCAAAAAGCGATCAAAACTCTTAATGCAGCGCTAGATCTCGATCCTTCCCACGAACCCACTCTTCTCAACAAAGCCAAAACCCTCTTCAGCGTCAATGAACGAGCAGAAGCGCTCGAAATCGTGCGCCTCCTAGTTAATAGCTCTGATCCTGCTATCGCCGGCGATGCCTCCGCCCTCCTCTTCGCCTACACCTAGATAAACTTGATTGGATAGGGAGGTTCGTATCTATACTCTAAAGGGCACGATAGGTAGGATATGCTTGATACGCATGATAAAAAAATAAAAAACTTACCCAGCACTCAATCACAACTAACTATTTTCTATTTTATCCTGCACACCAAGCATATTCCCCCAATCGTGCTTGCTTAAATGAATGATTCCAGAAATTTATTTAAAGATTCTGTTAATATAGAAAATTTGATAAACTCCGTTCTTTTAGAAAGGGGTTAGCGTCATGTCTTGCATTACAAAATGTTGTGGAGCTCAAGGAGCGGATTCAGGAGAAAAAGTAACGTGCGCGCCACAAGGAGTCGCACAAATCACCCTTCTTGTGTGCAGCCTGTTATTTGGAGCGGCAGCTGTCGCTTCCCATTTTGGAGGACTGGGGCTGCCGGGCGTTGTGGCGTTTAGTGTAGCCAGTGGCTTATCGATGGCAGGTTTTGTGGGTCTCTGCATCAGGACAGCGTGTGACTCGTCTGCAATCCGAGTTGAAAATGACTTTGAGGAGACTTCGATGTCTACGCGTCCTGCTTATGAGCTTGAAATTGACGCAATCAGAAAAAGAAGCCAAGAAAATCCTCTCAAATTTGATTATGATTTTGAGCCTATGATCCCTGTTCTCGAGAAGTATAGTGACAATAGCGCTGCTATGGACTATTTGGTGAAGCAATATGGAGAACGTGAAGCGAGATTTCTTGGCATGTGGATTATATCACAGTTGAGTGTGCCTTTGCTGAACGCTGTCCGTAAAGATGAAGAAGTTTTTGGCAAGGTGGTGGAATATTGGTTTTCTGAACTTAACATTAAGGTTTTTCCCATCACACTGCTGCTAGATTTGTCTGATGAAGAAGAACAGTGCATTGTAGATAAAGCTTTAGCGTATAATGCAACAGATAAAAAGCCCACAGATTATGATATTGGTACTCGCTACAGGAGAGTCTACCGTTTGCTGACTGCTTTAAGCTCTGCCAGACACGCACACGATGTTCAATCCCTAACTCAACAGGGAATCGAATGCTTGCAAGAAAGCATTCTCCAAAAAATTTGCAAGAAAGAGCGAGTTGCATTTTGCTACTGCCTCAAAACTCTAAAATTTGGGCAGAACGAGGTTTTATTCAAAAACGTGATGAAGGATCTTAAAAAGTGGCTAACAGAAGATGACCTATCTAACATTGCAGGCATTTGCAAACATCTTCATTGCGAGCTCAGTTTTAATTCTATTGTCTTCTGAAAAACGGACCGTTAAGAGACTTGATCGTTAAGATTTTGTGGGGCGCAAAAAAATTGCATGCAAAAAACCTTGCGAGCTTTGTGGCCAGCTGTTAAATTCTCAAACTTGTTCACAACTAAAAAATCCACTCAGGCAACGTTGTGGAAAACATTGTTCACAATTTTTTGATAGGTTCATATGCTGACTTGTGATGCTCAAGACACCTGGCTTCAGTTTTTAGAATACGTAAAGAAACGCTGCTCGCTGACTGCATTTGAAAACTGGCTTTCCCCGATCAAGGTGATCGAATCAAATGATGGCATCCTCCGTTTGGAAGTGCCGAATATTTTTGTGAAAGCCTACGTGCTCGACAATTACAAAAAGGATTTAGCAGCGTTTGTTCCTGTCGATGCGATGGGTGAGCCGCTGATTGAATTTGTGATCGCCGATCAGGTGGCTCGAAAAATTCAAGTTCCTCAACGTCCCGTTGTACAGCCCCTTCAAGAAGAAGTGCTCGAGTACGAATTGAAGCTCAATCCTTCTTACCGTTTTGATAATTTTATTGAAGGACCTTCTAATCAGTTTGTCAAATCGGCGGCAATGGGGATTGCCAATCGCCCTGGAAAATCGTACAACCCTTTGTTTATTCATGGCGGTGTCGGTCTTGGTAAAACGCACCTTTTGCATGCGATTGGCCACTATGCGCGGGAAAACCACAAAAAACTCCGCGTCCATTGCATCACAACCGAAGCTTTTATCAACGACCTTGTCGATAGCCTGCGCAACAAATCGGTCGACAAGATGAAACGTTTTTACCGCTCACTCGATATTCTCTTAGTGGATGATATCCAGTTTTTGCAAAACCGTTTGAATTTCGAAGAAGAGTTTTGCAACACCTTCGAAAGCTTGATCAACCAAAACAAGCAGATTGTGATCACAAGTGATAAACCTCCCGGGCAGCTCAAACTCTCCGAAAGGATCGTCGCCCGGATGGAATGGGGACTAGTTGCCCACGTCGGCATGCCCGATCTTGAAACAAGGGTCGCTATTTTACAACACAAGGCGGAACAAAAAGGACTTGCCATTCCCAACTCTGTCGCTTTTTTCATTGCAGAGCACATTTTTAGCAACGTCAGACAGCTCGAAGGGGCAATTAACCGCCTGACTGCCCATTGCCGTTTGATGGGACAAAGTGTGACAGAAGATTTGGTAGAGCACACGCTCAGCGAACTTTTCCAAATGCCTCCTAAACAAAAAGTCTCTGTTGAAAACATTTTGAAAAGCGTTGCCACTGTTTTCCAAATCCGCGTGAGCGATCTTAAAGGGACTTGCAGGACAAAAGATGTCGCATTGGCCCGCCAGGTGGCTATGTATTTGGCAAAAGAGCTGATGCAAGAATCTCTCATCATGATTGGAGCCTCTTTTGGAAAAACGCACTCCACGATTTTGCATGCGTGCAAGACAATTGATGGAAAAATTAAAAAAGATGAGGCGCTCAAGCGTCAAATCTCCTTGTGCAGACGTCATATCGATCATTAACAATTAAATCTTTGGTGTTTTTATGTTCCGCCGTTCTGGAAAAAATAGTCATGATGAAACTAACGCTCTCTATAATGAGGCCCCACCCTCACCTTTTAACAAATATGGCCCCAAAAAAACCGAAATGGAAATGCCTTCCCATCAATTCATTCCCCCCATGTCTCTGACAACACCGATGGAAGCTCATGAAGAGAACTGGGGCACACACCCAAAGACAACAGCGCTCCCTCACCATTTTGAGGGGATGGCCTCCGAAGAAACTCCCGAGACGACATTGGGAGAAGGAGTCACTTTCCGCGGCTCTTTAAGCTTTGAGCGTCTCCTGCGCATCGACGGCTCGTTTGAAGGAGATCTTCTTTCTCAAGGGAAAGTCATTGTGGGCCCTACCGGCAAAGTCAAAGCCAATCTCAACCTGCGAGAAGCGATCATCGAAGGGATCATCGAAGGCAATATTACCGTTCAGGAAAAACTTGAGCTGCGTGGCGAAGCTGTCGTGAAAGGCGATATCCAGGCCAAATCACTCTGCGTCGACGAAGGTGTCACCATCACAGGCTACGTCCTTGTCACCCCCAAAGACGCCGCCGAATAATTTTAAACACAAAGCCGCAAAGAAACAAAGAGAGAGAAACATTTTTTTCCTTCTCTGTTTTCTCTGTGTGCTCTGTGGTTTTTTTATTTTTTCCGGAAGACTTGTGCGAATTGGATTTTTGCCCACTACGTTGTTTTACAGACAACTTTCGGCACATTTTTAAACCACAGAGGGCACAGAGAAAAGAAGAAAAATAAGTATCTCTTTGTTACTAGAGTTCTTGCATAACCTATTTTCGTGTCCGTGCCCGTGCCCGACCTATCTACGAGCCATTTTGATCAACATGGATACGACACGAATCAGCAGTTAGAAATGAGCATCACATCCAACTGAAAAATTTAGTCTCATGATAGTTGATTTTTCGGGCACGGGCACGCACACGGGCACGAAAATAGGTTATGCAAGAGGTCTACTTTTGACTGGATTAAGGAATTGTCAGAATGGGGAGAATACGCATTTTCTCTTCTTCCAGAGATAAATTATCATTGTAGTGGATCTGGACCCCATATTCCTTTTCATTGCAGATGTATTGATCCACATGATTATCCCGAGCAGTTCTTGAAAAAACGATAAATTCATAGTCATTGGTGCCATCAATATAGTTTAATTTATCAATATATTCATTTTTAATGAGATATGTACAATGGACAAGGTCCACCTTAAATGTTCCCACCTTTGTCCTTTCCAAAATGGCAAGGTGATCTGGATGGTGCTTAAAATAGCCATTTGGCTCTGTAGAATGAAAGAAATTGGCGTATAAATCGTTTGGTTCCGGAATCGACCTTAAGAGAGGTGCAATGATAGGCTTATCCTTTTTTACCAGGTCTTTCAGTGTGGAAGGGGCAATAAAGTTATCGCAGTCGACAACAAAGTAATAGTCACACTTGCATTCCTTAGTTTTCTGCATGCTGTTATTGCGTATTGTCGCAAGGACCTTGAAGCGTGTAGGATTCCACTCATGAGGTTTTGTCACTTGAGTATCGGAAGTGTCCTTACTATCAAAAACGATAGATCGGTACTCTTCTCCATGCTCCTTCACCCACTTTTGGAGCAGTTCCTTGGTATTATCCGTGTTATTGTCCGTTTTTATGTAAAGAGTGATCAATTTTTTGTTGTAATCAAGGTTGTGAATACATTTTAGAAATTTGTCTAAAACGTGCGCTTTATTTTTAGCTAAAATAGCAATCAAAACGCTCTTATCGTCATTTCTAGCGACTTGGTAATCATTGGCCTCGAATACTTCCTTCCATTTTGCCGCCAAAGCCTCCCAGGTGAATTCCTTCACAATGAAATCCCTCATGGCTTTCCGCTGTTTCAAAGACGTCCTTTCAATTTCTTTCATGGCCTTTGTCAAAGTGGAAAGATACTCTTCAGATTGAGAACATTTATAGCCTGTCCGAACAGTTTCACTGAGAGCAGTTCCTTCAATAATGACAGGAATAGCACCGGCGAGCTGAGCTTTAAGAGCTGTGATGCAAAATGTTTCAGGAGCCGTGCAGGGATAAGTCCAAAGCGAGGCTTTCTCATAAGCCCGATTCAATTCTTCATGGCTCACGAGCCCATGGTCATGGACATCCAGGTCCTTTAATTGAACAAATTGAGCGCGCATTTTGGCTTCTTTTTCGGGCGTTAGCAATCCCCAATGCTGCCAGCCATAATAAACATCTAGAGTCGCTAAAGGAAACTGACGTTTGACTTGAGGCCACACATCAAGCAATAATTCCAAGCCGCGTGCATAATTGGAACCATAAATGCAGGCATAAGGATTTTTCCGCTTTTGCAGAGGCTTAAATTGATCGGGATTAATCCCATTCCCAAAAATCTTGGTAAATTTGGCAAATCCGGGATTTTCTTCAATCCAGTTTTCTCTTTGCCATTTTGAAAGCCAAAGAACATCGTCGAATCCATTAATTTCCTCTTCCGTAAAGTGACCTTGAGAGGTGTCGTGGGGCCATAAATAGACATTGTGGGCCCTAGCTTTTAGTTCCTGCGCCTTCCAGGGCAGCCTCCAAGCGATCGCAATGTCATAAACAGACCCATCATTAAAATCAGCACTCACAAAACGGGGATTAGCTTCTGGCAGAGAATGTGGAGAACTTTCAGGCGGATTACCAAGAACTAGAACTTTATATCCCAAGCCAGCAAGCTTTTGGGAAATATAAATGATCGCTTCTTCAGATCCAACAATACCACTCTTAATACTGTCTGGATCCCATTGTTTCACTCTGTCATCTTTGTAGGCCATGATGACGATCGATTTTTGGAGCTCTTGTTGTCTTGCAAGCGTAGTTTCTTTCTTTAAATTGCCACCATAAGCAAAAACAATTCCAGCTAGGACAAAAGAAAAAATTGCCCCAAAAACAAAATTCCTATCAAGTTTCATGACCCTACTCCCAAAAGGCTAATGATGAGGCTATGTTGAAGGGAGTATTAAAGAACAAAAACTATCTATCAAGACAAAATTCAAGCCCTAAACTACTTTTTTTTACCTTTTAAATTAATCAGAGAGGCTGCGCGCAAGACTGAGGGCGTAGATATGGGTAGGAAAACCCTCTCTGAGGGCCTCTGCGCAGTTGCGGATGGTGGTGCCGGTTGTGATCACATCATCGATGAGAAGAATGGTTTTATTCTCGATCTGAGCCCCCTTTTTTAGATAAAAGCTCGCTGTAGAGAGGTTTTCCCGCTGCTCTTTTGAGAGGTTGGCCTGCGAAAAATCGCCGCCTTTTCGTTTGACGAGCTCCTGGCAGTTGACAGCGAGTTGTTTTGCCAGATTTTGGGCGAGCAGGGTAGCATGATTTGTTCCGCAGAACCAATTTCTTCTGGGAACAGGGATGATGAGATCGGGCTGTGGCCACTCAAGACGGAAAAATTGGGCAACCATGAAGCTGGCCCCCGTTTTTGCAAGATAGGGCATCCGTCCATATTTCAACTTTTTGACAAGCGAGCTGACCGCTCCCAAATAATCGAGAGCAGAGGCCATTTTTACATTCCACCTTTTCTTGCTCACACATTCCTGGCAAGGACGGGAGCCCGAGTTCTCGACAAAACAGTAACAACATCTGCTAGAAGGGTCGATCATTTCAAAAAAGCCCGCACAACCTTTGCAAAAAAGGTGGTCGGTGAGTGTTTCACAATGAAGACAAAGAGGGGGAAAAAAGAGATTAAGAAGACTCTTCATCATCAGCGTGATTGCTCAAAGTATAGGAAGGGTGCATCAGAGTCCCTTTCACCGAAATCGTCAGTAGGTCTGCCAGTTTTAAAAGAAGGGTGTACTGTTTCATGCGCACCTTAAGATTCATATTGCCCTTAAAATCAATATAGGCTTCCGAACCACGTGCCAGATAAAAACGGGAACGCTTTCCTTCGCTATACATCTCCCTAAACTTATTTAAGTAGATTTTGCCCCCGCGCACCTCATAATCAATGATCCCTTGAGCCGGAAACAGGTTGCTCATATCAAGTCCAATGCGGGCTGTGATCTCTGTGGGAACATATAACAGACTCGAAAGGAAGGTTCTTTTAGAAACAGTGGCAAATTGAATCTTTCCCCGTCCCATGACCGATTTAGGGTCATGAAGATCACCGGAAAAATTTTCCACGACAAAAGTAGGGATCAAAAGGGAGCGGAAAAAGGATTTATTTTTAGGTCTCAGCTGTGCCCAAGGGCTTTTAATGCGGGAAAATCTTAAATCAGAAACGGACAACTGATCGGCAAGGAAATGCCAGCCCTGGTCTTGAAAAAGCTTGAACTGATTCACAGCGAGTGTTCCAGCACGGTCATGGATGGATAAGTCAGAGAGCTGAAGTATATTTTTTTGCCACACAAGGGCTGTATTCAATGTGTCAAAGGCAACGTTTTTAACCTTTAAATTGGTAGCGGAAAGCTTTCCTGTGAAGGCTGTATCCATGAGCTCTCTCATATCGAGCATTAAGTGGCCGTTTAAGACAAATGTACCTGCAAGCCCTAAATCCTGTACAACTTCCTTGGCAGATCCTTTAAGCAAAGGGAGAAGCTGCTCAGGATTAACCGAAAGGGTGCCGTTCATGGAAAGAAATGGGAGAGAAAGGTCTGAGGTGCTTTTCAGTGCGGCAACAATACCGCAAAAACTTCCATCAATTTTGTTGATAGACCAACTATTTTCCCCCTTCTTTTCCCAGGCAGCTGTTAGAGCATCCTTTATGTTCTGGGTTTCAGAAAGACTTAAATGCCCTTCACGCATCGTCTTGCTATCTGTGACAAGATGAGATTGGTAGTAATGTCCCTGATAGAGGATTTCGCTCCGGATGTTAAGCGTGCGCGGGTCATAGTCAAGATGGAAGTTTTTAACTTCAACTTTTTGATCTGCAAGAAAATAAGCCCCATCTTTCAGCATGAGATGGATCCCAAGATTGTCAGGATCGGCGTCAATTGAGATCCGTCCATCTAAAGGTTCATTCCGTTTCAGAGCCTCTAGCCAATCGAGCATGACAGGATGAAATTTCTCGGGAAACAACTCACTGGCAGTTTTTGCCACCCAAGGAAGTTTTTCAGGGGGCAGTGAAAAATCAAAGCCGTCAAACAGGATTTTTTGTTTGTCGATGTCATAATGGAAACGGCCCAACTTATATTTTTCAGAGGCCCCACCTGAGGGCACTTCTACTTGGAGTCCTTCAACAATCAACCCCTCATCTGAAGAATAGCAACAGCTGAGTTCATCTCCCGAACCAAAATAGATCCCTCCAAATTCGAGATTGTGAAAAGAAATGGTCGCGTTGGCATCCACCCTTTTCCCAACTTGCCACACAAGGGGCCCAGAGCCGGTAATCGTCCCTTTTGGCCTCCACTGTGAAAGACTTTTCTCAAATGGAGAAGCTAAGTTTGCTGCGAGATGGATAATGTTTCCCGAAAGAGTCTTTTCCTCAAAATGGTAGTTTCCGGCAAAGGCCAAAGCCATTTTTTGATCGGAAGCGCAGTAAAACTCCGTGATTGCAATCTCATTTTTGTCAAAATTGAGCTCGGCACGCCCTTTCCAATCGTTGCAAACACACTCTGGGATGATCAAAATGCCGCCACTTTGTCTTCCGCTTAAAGCAAAGATCTCTTTTCCTTCTGCATCACAGCTTGAGAGGGTAATGGCTTTTTCTTCCTGATTCCGCGATGACATACCCTTGACGCTATACGGATGATCTTCCCCCTCAGCTTTCACGTTAAAGGCCAAGTCGAAAAGATAATCGGGAAGCTCTGTTACGCTAAGTTCACAGTCTGAAAGTTCTAGCTGCTTCTCATTTTTGGTCAAAAATACTTTGCCACAGCCATCTTTAAAGCTGAGATTTTTATGGAGATGATCATAGTGTAAATGGGTCTGATAGTCTTTTATAGACCCAAGAGGATGGTCAAAATTCAAGAGAAGGTCACACCCCACTTCTCCTTTAATTAAAGAGGCTCCGGTATGAAAACGGTAATGGAAAAAAAGACACTCCTCTTTCCCCTCAATAGTGCCCTCAATCGGGAGCTGCCAAAAAAAAGAAGGGGTGAAATGGGAAAGAAATTTTTGAGCAGAACCTGCAGACCCAGTGGCTTTATCGATGCCTAGTTTCATTTCAACATCATCTTTTGCATGCAGAACAAGATTGACATGTCCATGTAATCCTAAGCCTTCAGCTTGAGTGACGATGTTTTTAATACGGATCTGATTGTTTTCGAAGTGAACAAGCGCATCGGTATTTTCAAGGTGGAAATCAAAGTTTTTTTGCCAATAATTGGCCTCTTTGAGGGGAAGACAACCCACATGATGGCCTGTTTTGAGATCAAAATAGTGGACCGCGGCTGTTTCTGCCAAAGCACTTGTCTCAATCGAAAACCCGGGACTTTCTAGAGATAACCGGTGGGTTTCATAAAAAAGGGTGAGAAAGCTCTCATCAAATGTCGCATTAAAATCGGCAAGTCCTGAAAGCTGCATCGACACATCTCTGAGAAGGAAAGGGGAAATGAACTTTTCAAATGGGATATTTTTCCCTAAAACCCAGCCAAACCGTTTGTGGAATAGATAGAATTGATTTTTTAAGTTATCGAGCAAAGAATCCACTGAACGGGAAAAAGAAAAATCCGCAGTGTGGGCATAGGCAGGAATGGCATCTTCACTCAAGAGTTCTGAACTACCAAGGACGCAGCCAAAATCAAAATGATAGGGAATTTCCTGAGCATCGGTAATCGAAAGAATTCCTTTGAGCTCAAGCCCCTTTATGGAACGTTTGAGAGAGGCGTTTAAAGCAAAGTCGTCATCTGGAAAGGCAATAGAAAACCCTTTTTGGAAAGCTTCAGGCATCAAGGCAAGCATTTCTTTTGAAGAGCCGCAAAAACGGGTATGCATCAGAATTTCCCTTGCATTTCCATCAAAAACCATCTCCCCACGCATTCCCATCAAATCCCCTTTTAAAGAAGAGGTTTCGAGCCTTCCCTCTTTAATAGAGATTTTGGAATGGACATTTTTTAAATCCCAAAGGTCTTGCCAGAGATTATTTTCATGTAAAACAAACCGTCCTCCGTTTAAATCAAAGGTCCCATTGATCGATGCAAGGCTTGAAAAATTCATGTCAAGATCGCAACCGATTTTAAGCGCCTCAGCTGAAAGTTTGTGAGGAAGATTTTCTCCCAAAACTTTATCGAGATCCACTTTTCCATAGATCTTTAAAAGCTCTCCCTTAAGAAAATATAAATTCAGAGCCCCATGGACACTCCCAGAAAGAATATCCCACTGGAAAACTTTTTCGGGAACATAGTACTGAAAAAAATAGGTCACAAGTTGTGAAAGGGAGGCAAAACTTTGTCCATTTAATTCCGTTTTCAATTCGAGCCCCCCAAGTCCATCCGTTTCAAAACAGGTAACAAGACCCTGCGTGCCCCGGTTAAGATTAAAGGTGATGGCTCCCGAGCTCTTTTTGCCAAAAATTTGGTGATTCAGATTAAATGTGGCTTCTTGAGAAACACGGTTTTTGTGGAGCAGATCAAAAAGATGGAGCTCCCCATTTTCGATGATCGTGTCTAATTTGAGAGTAAAAAAGCTTGAATGAGAAGGAAGATTACAAATCGGCCGCAGCTCTTTTTTTTGGTGGCTTACCTTTAAACCTGAAAGAGTGAGAGTTCCGCCGAAAATGCGCTTTTTTAAGTTGAACGAGGGCTTTAATACGGCCTTTTCAAAAAGGGCTTCGAGCTCCCCACTTTTTTGAAGCCGTCCCCCCATCAGCTTTATCGAGCCCTCTTCCCAAATGACAGAATCTAACTCCAGTTTTGCCCCAAAAGCTTCCTGACAATAATGGTTTGTTTTCCATTCGATCAGAAAAAGCAGCGCCTGTTTGGGAAAAAGAGCAATTCCCCCCACAAAAAATAGGACGAAAAACAGTGCAAAACTCAGTATCAGCCGCTTTATCACATTGGAGAGTGTAGCTCACTTCATTTTACTTCTCAATTTCGAAAAAAAATGGTAGCCTTGCCGGCAAATGTTACGAAAAATACTCGATTTTAAACTCTCCTTTTTTGAAAAAGGGAAACCCCTTCACCGGCTGCACCCTTTTGCATCTGCTCTCGACACTTTTTGTTACGAGGTGCCGATTAACACAAAAAGAGCCCCTTTTATCCGCGATGCTGTCGACTTGAAGCGGTGGATGGTTTTGGTCGTGCTCGCTCTTTTACCCACCATTTTGATGGCCATCTGGAATACGGGCTTACAAAAAATGGTTTATGAAAGTGGTGAC
Organism: uncultured bacterium; assembly: GCA_964588495.1. Taxonomy (GTDB): domain Bacteria; phylum Chlamydiota; class Chlamydiia; order Chlamydiales; family JAAKFR01; genus CAVPKN01. The sequence continues at coordinate 29,086 of CAZPPS010000020.1, forward strand.
TTTCAGTTAATGAATGGCTATTTAAAAGCCTCTGATACCTTTAAAGGGTATTTTCAGTGGGCTTTTTCTGAGGGACGCTATTTAACGATCCTAAAGCTCGGAGCTTTTGCCTTTTTGCCTGTGATGATCATCAGCTATCTTGTGGGAGGACTTGTTGAAGGCATTGTGGCTTCCATCAGAGGACACGAAATTGCGGAAGGTTTTTTAGTCACTGGTATGCTCTATCCTCTGATTTTGCCCCCAACTATCCCTTATTGGATGGTGGCTTTGGGAGTCGCTTTTGGAGTGGTTGTTAGTAAAGAGCTTTTTGGCGGCACGGGGATGAATATTTTAAATCCGGCGCTCGTATGCCGCGCCTTTTTATTCTTTACCTTCCCTGGAAAAATGACAGGCGATGTGTGGGTGGGGACAAATCCGACAACTATTAGCAAAAGCTTGCAAAAGATGAACTTAGCGGCAGGCCTCAGCGACATCGATGGCTACACGCAAGCAACTCCCCTTCAGGGTTTAATGGGGGCGAGCAATGAAATTAAGCAAATCCATATGGATGCCATCGCTAGCCATACGATCGGAAACAAAGCGGCCCACTATGATTTGATCCAGAATCGTTTCGCTGATTGGAAAACGGCAACTGCGAGCACAGCCTCTGACATCTCGGCATTGACAAGTGAGCAACTCAGAACTTTTGTGACCACCCCTTTTGATCAGGGCGGATTAGATCTCATCCCTGGAAACTATCAGGCAGCTCATAATGCAGCAGAAACCGTTTATGGCCTTGGGAAATTTTCGGATGGAAAGCTCTTTTTAGGAAATATGCTCGGAAGTATGGGCGAAACTTCTGTAATCGCCTGCCTTTTGGGAGCTATTTTCTTAATTTGGACAGGAGTGGGCTCTTGGAGGACAATGGCAGCTTTTGGCATCGGCGCCTTTATCACAGCCTGGTTCTTCGAGTTTTTCTCGACCCATTTTGGAATCGATTCAGGAGCGTGGAATCCCGCCCGCTTTGCCATGCCCGCCTACCGCCACATGATTGTGGGAGGTTTAGCTTTTGGTTTGGTCTACATGGCAACGGATCCTGTCAGCTCCCCAGGCATGAATAGTGCCAAATGGATTTACGGGATCCTGATTGGGGTGGTCACCATCTTGATCCGCCTGATCAATCCCGCCTATCCTGAAGGGGTCATGCTTGCCATACTCTTTGGTAACGTTTTTGCCCCCTTGATCGATTACTACGCTGTGCGCAACTTTAGAAGAGGATGGCGACGTGCAAAATCCTGAAATCAAACAACCGCATCGTCCTAGCTATGTGATTTTTTTCATATTCATTCTCTGCTTAATTTGTGCCTTGGCACTCGGCGTGACCGCCTACAGCCTTGCAGATGCCCAGCAAAATGCCAAAGAGTTTGACCAGAGCAAACAGATGCTCATTGCAGCCAAAATTTTAAGCCACACTGGCCAATTCGAGCTTTTGGAAGAGGATGGAAATATCTCTAAAGCCCGTTTTGAGGACGGGATATTAGTCAAAGATGCAAATGCTCCTAAAGCGACAGACGATCAGATCAAGAAAATCGCCGCCCTAAGAATCCGTCCCCTTCTCACTGATAAAGAGGGAAATGTCTTTACCCTCGAGGACAAAAATCTCAAACTGGCCGATTATTTGGCTGAAAATAAGAAAAAGGGCTACGCAGATCTCCCTCTCAAGCTCTTCTACGCTATTCTTCCTAATGAAAAAGAAGCCGAGAACATTACCGGGGCAGAAATCCAAAAAGATCTTTCCAAAGCTTCGACCTTCGTCTTACCCGTGTCCGGTTTTGGCCTCTGGGCTCCGATCTACGGCTATGTTGCGATTGGCTCCGATGGAGACAAAGTCATTGGCACCACCTGGTATGAGCATGGCGAAACGCCCGGCCTTGGAGCCAACATTACGGAAGCGTGGTGGCAAGAGCAGTTTTATGGAAAACTCGTCTTCCAGGAAACGGCAGGCAATAAAAACAACTTCCAGACCGCCAACATGGGCATTATCGTGGTGAAGGGTAAAGTTAGGGATGTGTATGGAAATTTACCCAAATCCAAAAGTGCCGTGGATGGGATGTCAGGAGCCACTGCGACCGGGGATGGAGTGACCGCCGCTTATCGGGCTAGCTTAACCCCTTACCGGCAATTCCTCATCAAGGTGAGCAAAGATAAATAAAAATGAGTTGAAATCCTAAATGTTCCGTAAAAATAGCGGCTGTGTTGAAAAACTTAGGATGCTCAGATTTAGGCAGATTTGGCATTCAATTTTTAAAGCACAAGCGAAGGAGGTAGCCCCTGCGCTACCTTCGAGCGAGTGAGCTTCAGCGTCTTTAAAAAGTGAAGGCCAAAAATGACTGAAGATGAGCGTCATAAGTTTTTCAACACAGCCAAAAATAGCATGATTTAAAGGATACGCTTGATACGCATGATAAACACAAAAAAAAATGAAAAAAAAAGATGTCGAGACCACTGTTTTTCTTCTTTTTCATCAAGCATATCGTGCATATCCTTCGCATCATGCTCGCTTTACGAAACGGTGCATACAAACATACAACGATTAATATTTCTATCTTGGTAAATCATGGCAAACGTTCCACTTAAAAACTATTTTGTAGAGCCCCTCTGGAAAAACAACCAGATCCTTGTGGCCATTCTGGGGATTTGCTCAGCTCTTGCTGTGACAACCACCCTTCCCACAGCTTTTACGATGGGAATTGCAGTGAGTTTGGTGACCGGTTTTTCCTGCTTTTTTGTTTCCCTGTTTCGAAAAGTCACTCCTGACAGCGTCCGGATGATCACGCAGCTTGCCATCATTGCCTCTTTAGTGATCATTGTCGATCAATTCCTGCGCGCCTATTTTTACAATATTTCGAAGACCCTTTCCGTGTTTGTCGGGCTGATTATTACAAATTGTATTGTGATGGGACGGACAGAGAGTATGGCCAAAAATATCACCCCTGTTCCAGCCTTTCTGGATGGACTTTCTGCAGGCCTCGGATATGCAGTTGTCCTCACAGCTGTGGCTGTCATTCGGGAGTTTTGGGGCTTTGGTCAGCTTTTTGGGATACAGCTCATTCCTCAAAGCTGGTATGCAAGTGCAGAACATCCCGATGCCTACCAAAATTTGGGATTGATGGTGCTCGCACCTGCTGCCTTTTTTATCATCGGTCTCTTTATCTGGATCGCAAACTCAATTAAGAAAGGGTCATAATCTTGAAAAGCAAGCAGAGCGAAGATCTTTTTGGAGTGCGGCGAATGGTCGCCGCTTTGCAACAGAATACTCAAAATAATTTTGTGAGATCTATATGATGTGGTGTGGTGAATATACATGTGTGAACATGCTGGGACTTCTGATCCAAACGGTGTTTATCCAAAACATCCTGCTCGCCTATTTTTTGGGGATGTGCAGCTACTTGGCCTGCTCCAATAGATTAGCCACAGCCAACGGTCTTGGCATGGCAGTTGCGGTTGTTTTGGCAGCTTCAGGTGTGCTCAACTGGCTGGTCCACAATTACGTCACAGCCAAAGGGGCTCTTTCATGGCTAAGCTTCACCGGCCTTGACGCCACAAACATCGACCTTAGCTTTTTGGAACTGATTATTTTTATCTCTGTCATTGCGGCCTTTGTGCAGGTCCTCGAGATTATCATCGAAAGATTTTCTCCGCCTCTTTACTACGCTCTTGGGATGTTTTTGCCGCTCATTACCGTTAACTGCGCGATTCTCGGCGGCGTCCTCTTCATGGTGACAAGGGAATACCCGCTCATCCCCGCCCTCATCTTTTCTCTAGGCTCTGGCCTTGGCTGGTGGCTAGCGATTGCCCTCATTGCCGCCATCCGTGAAAAGCTTACCTACTCCAATATCCCCAAAGGCCTACAAGGAATGGGGATCACCTTCTTTATCACAGGACTGATGGCCATGGCTTTTATGGGCCTTCTCGGCATCGACCTAGCTCGCCCCACCGGTCAAAGTCAACCCACCGCCATCGACATCCCCTTCAAAGGGCCCGAAACTCCTGTCGCCCTTAGCACATAGGATTAACCTATTAATGAACTAGAGTCCGTAAGAATGCTTAATCTCTTAACAAATTTTTCGGCATACAATCTAGGGTTTTTCATTTGTATTAATTTCATTCTTTCAAAAACTACTTTTAAGCCATTGAGGTATTTATATTCTAAAAATTTGTAAAAAATGTCACAAATAATTGACAAATCTTCACTTTCTACATCATAAATTGTTGGAGATTGATTGGTCACGAGCTCGGCAATTTGATCTGCATTCAAACTGATTGTTTTCTTGGAAAACAAATTGCCTAAAAATATTTTCATAACTGACGGCCTAGTGATGCTTTTATTTAAAACAAAAATATACTTAGAATCTTTATCTTCCAAAAAGAAACGGGAAAAACAACTATTTGTAACAAAGTTTAACCCCGCCTCAGACTGACTACTGTTTTCGATCAGTTTAACGGCTCTTTCAATTTGGCCTAAATGGGCACAACTACAAAACAACGATGCCAATGTTCTCTGGACACTTTTGAAATCACCCCCCGTTAGGTAAGGTATTTTTCTCCACGTTTTTTCAATTAACTCCCAAGCTTTTTCAAAGTGATTCTTTTGTTGACTAGCCTCTGAGAGGATTAAATTCACCAATTGCTTGCTTCCGTTGCCAAAGTAGCTCAAATAGGCAGAGTCACTTAAGCACTCTACTTCTTGAATTGCCTTAGAAAGATCACCTAGCACGGTAAGCTGATGTATGTTCTTTAAAATTATAAAGTGATTTTGTTGAATATAAATTGCACATTGACCTGCCAACTTTATCTTATCATCGATATTAGGACAGTTGTGATCTAGAGCATTCCTACCCCTTAATTCGTACCTCATCACTTCGATGTCTGCTTGGGTCACAAATGTCTCGTTGTCTTTATAACAAGATTCAATTTCTCTTTTCAGCTTGCCAATGATGACTTGACATACGAGGGTTGACCTTGCCCCCGATTTAGGGCCAGAGAGAAATAGAGATTACGCGACTAATTT
>CAZPPS010000021.1:0-33854 GCA_964588495.1 uncultured bacterium
GAGCCGATCATGTCAAAGCCGACTGTATTTTTGTATTGGGCGACCATCTCTGGGGTGATTTCGATGTATTTGTTCCCAATAATGCCCGATGGGCCAGACAAAAATCCAAAAAGGCGTGTGTATTCGTTGAGTTTCTTGAGGGCAAAGAAAAGGCCGCAGATGACATTGTGGCCACCAGCTGCCTGTCCTCCTGAGAGGACAACGCCCACATTCAAAGGAGTGTGCTCGACTCCTTCTTCGTGTCTAAACTTAAGCGCGGGTTGCTTGCAAATATGGGGGAACAGATTGGCAATCGAACCGTGGGGGGCAAAATTCTCCCCCTCTTGAACTGTTAATGTCCCGATCTCTTTGAAAATCTTGGGAAGTGTGGGTTCAAATTTACGACGCTCATCGGCAAACAAATTCATAAGTTCCGCTCAAAAAATCTTATTGTCTCCTCAATAACATTTTTGAAACTTGAAGAATAGCCTAAAGAATGTTCCCCATCAGGATAGCTTAAAAATTGGACATTTGACTGATCGGGAGGGCATGCATTTTTAAAGGCCGCGGCATGGGCAGATGAGATTGTGACATCTTTTTCGCCATGCATGTGCAAAATCGGCAGATCGTGCAGATTAGCCATACTTTTGTAAGCCTGCAATTTTGCAAACTGTTCCCGGAATAGGGGATGGATTTGATTGCCCTTGTAGGTCGCCAAAAGTTTGCCGGGTTCGACATTCATATGTTCGGGATGGCGGGCTAAATAATCGCGGAACCAGAGCTCGCCGCTGGCAGCTGGAGCCCAAAGGGCCATCGCTTTGACGCATTGTGTTCTTTCTGCCGCAAGGATAGCAAGAGAGCCGCCTAAAGAAGCGCCAAAAAGAGCCATGCGGCTGCTATCAACTCCATCGATTTCCCCCACAGATTTGATGACAAAGGCAGCATCGGAAACGAGATCTTCAAAAGTGATGTCAGATAAATTTCCCTCGCTATCGCCCGAGCCTCTAGAATCAAACCGGAGAGCCGCAAATCCCGCTTTGGCCAAAGCGTGCGCCAAATTCACGTAACACCGATTAGAGCCGTGTTTGCTGCTTGCAAAACCGTGCAAAATCACAACAACTGGTGGATTTTCAACGTCAACAGGACGGTGGAGGACTCCAAAGATTTGTTGCCCCTCTTTTTCCATAATTATCCATTCACGTTTTTCTGTTTTATCCATTGTTGCTCGCATCGTTAACCTCAATATTATATGATCGAAGAAACAATTTTGCCTTTTAAAAGGATTTTATGAAACAGTTAATGATTTTGGGCGGAGGAGCTGCGGGCATCTTTGCCGCCATTTGTGCCAAAGAACACCACCCCGAGCTTCAGGTTACCGTCATCGAAAAGCACAATGCCCTTCTCTCTAAAGTCCGGGTTTCTGGAGGGGGTCGCTGCAATGTGACCCATGCCTGTTTGGATCCAAAAGAGCTTGTTTTGAACTACCCTAGAGGCCACAAAGAGCTCCTTGGCCCGTTTCACCAATTCCAACCCAAGGACACCATCGAGTGGTTTGAAAAAAATGGTGTGCAGTTAAAAACGGAAAAAGATGGGCGCATGTTCCCAATCACCGATTCGTCTCAAACAATTATTGACTGTTTGCTTGGAAGAGCGAAAGATTTGGGCATCGAAATCCTTGTGCAGGAAAAAATTGAAAACATCGAAAAAACATGTGACGGTTTTGAAATATTTTTTAAAAATGGCACGCAAGCAACTTGTGCATATCTCCTTTTAGCAACAGGAAGCGCCCTCGAAGGTTACCGTTTTGCTGAAAGTTTAGGACACACCATCGCAAACCCAATCCCCTCCCTTTTCACCTTCAATATTCCCACATCTCCTTTGAAAGATTTGAGTGGCGTTGCGTGCGAAGAAGTTGTTGTGAACATCTTAGGGGGCAAACGGTTCCAAAAAGGCCCCCTTCTGATCACCCATTTTGGCTTTAGCGGCCCAGCTATCCTTAAACTTTCTGCCTTTGAAGCTAGGCTCCTCCACGACAAAAACTACAAAGCAACTGTTTCCATCAATTGGCTCCCTAATAGCACATCTGAAAAATCCTTTTTGACTCTTCAAAAAACTAAAGCCGAAAATCCCGCAAAACTTCCCAATCTTTTTGGTCTGCCCAAAAACCTGTGGAAAGCTTTATTAGAAGAAATCTCTGAACAAAAACCCAATACCATCCCCGATAAAAGATTGCGCGCCCTCTCTCAAAAACTCCATGCCGACCTCTACCAAATCGATGGAAAAACAACCAATAAAGAAGAATTTGTCACCTGCGGCGGCATCACTTTAAACGAAATTGATTTCAAAACCATGCAAAGTAAGAAGTGTCCTGGCCTTTATTTCGCTGGCGAGATATTAGATATTGATGGAATAACAGGTGGCTTTAACTTCCAAAATGCCTGGACCACCGCCTTCATTGCAGGGAAAAGTACATGTTCGTAATGTCAACTCACCGGCCGCGCAACGTCAATGCCTACCGCGCAGCTGGCATGCTCTATGGAGATTGGGGCACAAGTAAAGCCTATGTGATCGGTCTTGCCTTTGCAATTGCTGGTTATGCCTCTTTTTGGCCCATTTTAGCAGTCTCTGCCCTCTCATTGATTGTGGGGCTCAATTACACCATTATCTGCAAACACTATCCCAACGGGGGTGGTGTTTATGCAAGCGCGCGCAAACGTTCCCAAATACTCGCTTTCATGGGAGCTTTTTTTCTGGTTGCCGACTACATTGTGACAGCTGCTCTAAGTGCTCTTTCGGCCTTCCACTATTTTGGGACCCCAGATCCGGCGATTTACTCGGCGATTTTTATTATTTTGATGGGTCTTTTTAACTATTTTGGCCCTAAACACACCGGAACATTTGCCGTGATTATTGCCATTTCAGCAGTGGCTGTATTTACCGTTTTAGCTGTGATCTCAGTCCCTTTTTTAGGTCAGGGATGGCACAATCTTGAGCCGATTAAAAACCCTCTCAGCTTCTGGACTCAGTTTTGTTCTGTCATTGTCGCTCTTTCGGGGGTGGAAGCGATTGCCAATACCACCTCTGTCATGAAGCTCAATCGAGGATCAACAAGTAAAAATCCGCTAGTTACTAACACCTCAACCCCAGCCATTTTAGTGGTCATGGCAGAGGTGATTATCTATACAACGTTATTTGGGCTGGCTGCTGCTGCGATCAGCAATTTCACTGTCAAAGATTTAGTAGTTTCTGCCCCCGGTTTTCCCGATGTGGGCGATTCGATACTCAGTTATCTCGCCTTAATCTTTGGAGGCAAGTTATTTGGATCGACATTTGGGGTGATCTTTTCCTTCGTTTTGAAAATCATTGTAGGCTTGATTCTTTTATCTGCAGTCAACACAGCCATCAACGGGTTAGTGGCCCTTCAATACCTGATGGCTTCCGATCATGAGCTCCCTTCCCTCTTCCGCAGATCTAACTCTTTTGGCGTTCCCCTCATTCCCCTTGTGATTACAACTGTTGTTCCTGCAATTTTAATCCTTGTTTTCAAAAAAATCGTATTCCTTGCCGATCTGTATGCCATCGGCTTTGTGGGAGCTATTGCTGTGAATTTAGGGGCAACCTCCACCGATTTCAGTTTAGATTTGGGAAGGGTTAAACGGGTTTTCATGTTTTGCACTTTTGTGATTATGGCATGCATTGAAGTCACCCTTTTTATTCAAAAACCCCATGCTCGCAATTTTGCCATCGCCGTATTAGTTGTTGGGTTCGGCTTGAGACAAATTGCAAAAATGATGCGTCAAAGAGAAATTCTTCCCATGCCAGAAGAATTTAGTACCGAAGGGATCAAAGGGGGCATCGTTTGTGTCGTCAAAAGATTTGGCAAAGCGGTTAGAAGCGCAGTTGAAGAATCAAATCAAACGCAAATTCCCCTCAATATTGTCTTTGTCCGTGAACAGAAAGTATTTGCTGAAAAAGACCTGAAAAAATCGGGGGGCAATGACCTGCTTGCGCTCCGTGTCTTTGAATATGTTCAACAGCATGTGGAGCACAAACAAGCCAGCTACAACTACAGCGTCACCGACTCATTCACCGATATCGCAGTCGCTTACGCTGAAAGATTTGAAGCAAGTCAGATTATCATCGACCAGCCTGTCTCTAAAATCCTCCTTTTGCTGCGCGGAAACTACGTCAGGGGGATCCACAAAAAGCTCCCCGAAAACGTCGCCCTACGCGTCGCCAAGCGCTGAGCTTCGAGCCCTTTTTAAACACAGATACACGAAGAGCGAGAAATTATTACCCCCCCCCCTCTGTGTCCTCTCTGTTCTCTGTGGTTTTTAAACAGCCACACAGACTTCACTGATCCAACTTTCGGGAATTTAAAAAAACCACAGAGAACACAGAGGACACAGATAAGGGGAAATTAATATTTTCTCTCTCTTTGTGTCTTTTGCGCTGTGATGTTAAGGGCGGGTGCGGCGAAGTTTGCGGGGATCCATGTCGAGCTCACCTTCTCGTTTGGCGGCAAGCTGGCCACAGCCTCCGCTAATATCTTGCCCGCGGCTGTAGCGGATGGGGGCGGGAATAGAACGTGTGCTGAGATAATTTTGAAAGGCAAACAGGCGCTCTTGACTCGAAGCGCACATTTCGACTCCCGGAAAGTGATTGATGGGGATCAAATTCACTTTGGCTTTCAAACCATGCAGATATTTCACAAGTTTTTCTGCATCTTCCATCGAATCATTGACACCCTCTATCATCACATATTCGAAGGTAATCCCATAGCGTTCAGGTGCTGGGTAGTCGAGGAGAGCTTTTTTGAGATCTTTGAGTGAATATTTTCGATTCACAGGCATCATCTTGGATCTTAGAGCCTCATCTGCCGAATGTAGGGAAATCGCAAGGCGTACAGGAAGATCTGTGCCCAGTTTTTGAATTTCAGGGATCAGCCCAGAAGTTGAAATGGTAACGCGGGCTTTTGAGAGTCCAAATGCTTCTTTATCGAGCATGATCTGGCAAGCTTTGACAACTTCATCGTAATTATCGAGAGGCTCTCCCATTCCCATAAAAACGATATTTGTCACACGCATGTGTTGATTTGCAATCAACAGCTGCGCCAAAATCTCGCCGGAGCTGAGATTGCGTTTCAATCCCATTTTGCCGGTCTGACAAAAAGTGCATCCCATCTTACAACCAACCTGGCAGCTAATGCACAAAGTCGTCCGCTTCTCACTTGGCATCAAAACCATTTCAATCAGCAGATTATCGCGCGTCTTGAGTAGAAACTTTTCGCTCTTATCTTTGGAAATCAAGCGTGAATCAACTGTCAGAAGCTCCCAGCTAAAAGAGTTTTTCAACCGATTGCGCAAAGCCTTTGAGAGATTGGAGAACAGATCGGGATCCAAAATTTGCTTCACATAGATCCAATCCACAATTTGTTTAGCCGCAAACTTGGGCAACCCCGCTTCCTGACACCAAACGCGCCATTCATCAGCGGAAAGATCAAAAGCGGAGCGTTTTTCTGAAATAACTGTGAGCATAAGGCTCAAAATGATAGCAAATCAAGAATTTATAAACAACACTTGCGTATTTGAACACAAAGGCACAAAGACGCAAAGAGAACGTTTTTTTTCTCTTTGTACTCTCTGTCCTCTGTGGTTTATTAAATGCACGAAGACTTTATTCAAATAGTCTTTGTAGAGAAAATAAAAAAACCACAGAGAACAGAGAGTACAGAGAGAGGGGAAAAAAATAATTTTCTCTTTGTGTCTTTGTGTCTTCGTGCCTTTGTGTTGAATTACTTGACAAACGGGGGTCACTCTCCTATCGTGGTAGGTTAACATTGGAGTTGGTTTATGAGATTTGTGATCTCCCGTAATGAGCTGAGTGGATTAATCCGAAAAATTCAAAATGTTGTTCCCCAAAATGCCCCCATTCCCATCCTATCCAATTTTTTAATTGAAGCCGAAGAAGATGAGCTGATTTTTACAGCGACCGACCTCACTGTGGGCTCCCGCTGCCGTGCAAAAGCCAAAATTCTTGAAAAAGGTTCTTTAGCGATCCCCTCCAAACGTTTTTTTTCCCTGGTCAAGGAGCTGACAGAGGCAAACGTCGAAGTGACAGCCGCTGACAGCGAAATGGCTGAGATCAAATCGGGCTCTTCTGTTTTTCGTCTCCACGGCATGGATAAACAAGTGTATCCGGCTCTTCCCGATCTTAAAGAGGCGACCCAGTTCCAGATGGAGAGCGAAAATTTAAAAGAAATGCTCTATAGAACAGCTTTTGCGGTCTCCAAAGAAGATACCCGTTATGCGCTGACAGGTGTTTTGATGCGCATCCAAAATGGAAGGGTCATTTTTGTCGGAACAGATGGCAAAAGACTTGCCAAAACACAAAGCGCGATCCCTTTAGATCCCGCATTTTCTGGTGAATACATCCTCCCGCTCAAAGCAGTCGATGAGATTATCAAAATGCTCGGCGAAGAGAAGATGGCAACGATTTATCTGACCGAAGATAAAGTCGCTGTCGAATCGGGCTCTTCGATGATGGTAACTAAACTCTTAGCGGGCGATTATCCCGATTTTGAACAGATTATCGTCACCAATAATGAGAAAAAACTGACCCTACACCGCGAAGAGATGATCACCCTTTTAAGACAGATCGCCCTTTTTACAAACGACGCGGTCAATTCTGTCAGATTCACCTTTGCCCCGGGCGAGCTGTTTCTGATCTCTAATTGTGCCGAAGTGGGAGAGGGAAAAGTGAGTATGCCTGTTAACTATGCTGACGAAACAATCGACATTGCTTTCAACCCCTTCTTTTTCCTCGACATTCTCCGCCACAGCAAAGATGAGACTGTTACACTCGAGATCTCCGATTCTTATAATCCCGGCATCATCACCGATTCGAGCGAGAGCTTGTTCGTCATCATGCCGATGCGCCTGAGTGATGATTAAATCTCTTTACCTAAAGGACTTTCGCAATTACAAAGAGGCGATGGTCCATTTTTCCCCTACAATCAACCTCATTTGGGGAGATAACGCGCAAGGGAAAACCAATCTTTTAGAGGCCCTCTTCCTTTTTATTACAGGGCGCTCTTTCCGCACTTCCCACTTGAACGAACTGATCCGTTTTGGAGCCAAATCTTTTTATCTCCAGCTGGTTTTCGAAAAAAACGGGATTGAGCAGACCCTCAAATTCTCATTCGATGGCAAAGAGCGCAAAATTATCCACAATGCTACCTCTCTCCCCTCTTTGAGCGCTCTTTTAGGGATACTCAATGGCGTTGTCCTCTCACCAGAAGATAGGGCCCTTATCAAAGGGGGCCCCTCCTTAAGACGGCAGTTTCTCGACATTTTGCAGTCGCAAGCCAAACCGCTCTATCTCTCCCACCTTTCCCGCTATAGCCGCGCTATGCAGCAGCGCAACCACTTGCTCAAAAACCGCAATCTTTCCACTCTCGATATCTGGGAAGCCCAAATGGCAGACGCCGCAGCCCTTCTCACACAAATGCGCGCACAAACCGTCGAAGAACTCGAAAATTTGAGCCAATCAGAGGCTTTGGGCTCTGATCAGTTAAAACTCAGCTACCGAACCCAAGCCCACGCGCTTTTAAAAGAGAGCCCCGTCACACTCACCAGTTTCTTTTTACAGCAGTTTTTAAAGCACAGATCCCGGGAATTTGAGCTCGCCTCAACCCTCACAGGTCCTCACCGCGACGACATCTACATCTTAGTCCAGGACAAAGAAGCGCGCCATTTTGCCAGCGAAGGTCAACAACGGAGCTGCATCGCAGCCCTCAAACTCGCTGAGTGGAAGTGGATTAAAGCCATCACGGGCACTCCCCCCCTCTTCGGCATCGACGATCTCGGCGTCTCCTTCGATTCTTCCCGCGAACAAGAGCTCTTCCAAAAAATGTCCGACCTAGGCTCCCAGGTCTTCATCACCTCCGCCAGACCCTCCCCTTTCCCCTGCCACCCCATCCCCATCCAAAGCGGCTCCGTGAATCCGTAGGTTTCCGTCCGTAGGTGACTGAAAGGACCTGTATTGGCAAGCAAGTAATCAATAGGCTAGAAAATTCAAATACTTCCAAAAACACGCTCTATGAACTTCTTGCTTACGAATATGCCCACGACTATAGCATGGAAAAACTTGAGGAAATGAACGCTGAGGTTCAAAGCAAACTGAAAGGAATTACCTCTTCAGATGTTGATTATTTATCAACAGTAAATGAAAAAAAGATGATAGATCAGGCCAAACAAGTCAAACCCGAGCTCGATAGGCTAAAACTGGCCCATCAAAAAATCAAGGAAGGACAATATGACAAAGCTGAACTCCTTACAAGTAATAGCAGCCTAAGTGGTATTGGTTTTATCCTCAATTGTGTGACACGGGACAAAATTAAGGACGATGTAGATCGTGACCGCCCTCTTGATTCTATATTCGGTCGTCGCTAATTTGTGCTTAAAATAAGTAATAAAAAAGGGGGTTAAATGCGGCTGTGTTGAAAAACTTAGGATGCTCAGATTTAGGCAGATTTGGCCTTCAATTTTTAAAGCACAAGCGAAGGAGGTAGCCCCTGCGCTACCTTCGAGCGAGTGAGCTTCAGCGTCTTTAAAAAGTGAAGGCCAAAAATGGCTGAAGATGAGCGTCATAAGTTTTTCAACACAGCCGTTAAATGCCCCCTTTTTTTTGTTCTTCGAGAAGGTGGAAGAAGCGCTCTGTTTCGCGGAAATCGTCATAGCGGATATGGGCTTTGTTGATGATAGTCGAGACCATCCCCACACTTGAGCTTGTTAAAGACAGGGCGTGGGCATAAAGCTGAAACTGCGGGAAGGCAAGGTAAAGAATTGAGGAAATGAGTGTCATGGCTGAGGTCAAAACCTGAAAAGTCTGTTCCATCACGCGGCACTCAGCTTCAAGAAGAATATTTTCGGCAATAGAGACACCTTCTGCATACAGGACCTTCTTCAATTCGGAAAGTTCCTGCAACCCATTTTCTAAATCTGAGAAAGCAGAGCCTTCTATCTCTAAATCGCGAGCGATTTTAAGAACCTTTTCCATGAGGGTGACGGTGGAATCGATACGCTCAAAGATTGAGGTGTTCTCGTCTGGAAGTTCGATCGCCTCTTCCATGATAGGAAGCAGTTGCTCAAGGGCGCTGTGAGCCTTCTTGATTGAAGGATCAGCATCAAAACCCATTAGTTTTTCTATCCTTTTCTGCACATACTCGGCTCTTTCGGAATTTGCAAAGAAATTCTCAGTGATCATTTTCTCTTTAAGGGTAGCCTCCACAGAATCGCCCCTTTTCTGAAAATAAGGAAGTACGTGATTTAAACTTTGGAGCGAGCCATCCAGATGGCGCATCCTATTTTCCAATCTAGATTTGGCACAGATAGAGCGCATTAAACTCCAACCCTGCGTCGTTCCTCCAATTCCACTTAAGACAATCAAGATAATGGGAAAAATGAAGGAAAAAGTGAGAGAAACCGCTGGGATATGCATCAACGAAAACATGAGCAATCCGCCAGAAAAGGGCTTGATGGTATCGCTCAATATCGACCCCACAGCTCCCACCGACCTACCTGCTAAAAAGAAGGCATCGGCAAATTGGGAAGTCTTCACTGCCATCACCAAAAACTGGAGACGTTCGACACAATTTTTAAGAGCTGGCCCCAAATAGGAAATATTGATCAAAGACAACCCGGGAATCACATCATAATAGGTAAAATCAAGTAGCGTGCATATTTGAGAGGTGACGTTGATGGTTTCATTGAATAAAGAGACCCAGCCATCATCGGTGGCTACGGCATAAACACTCGCCCCGATGTCTGTTACAGAAGAAGTCAAAGAACTAAACTTTTCAGATGCGCCATTCCAGAACTGTTCAAAGACTAGGCAAGCTTGAGAGTAAGGGGTAACTTCAATTATTGGGGTTATATTATCCGGATTGTTATTAGTAATTGATATTGCCACATAATTAATATACCACTTCTCTATATTTATATAATTAATTTTTCATAAATTTTTCTTAACAATATTAATATTGCCAGGTAACATGAGAACAATGCTGCATGTTGAAGATGTCCATTTTGCCTATGGAAAAAAACAGATCCTCGAAGGGATCTCATTTTCTGTCCGCGAAGGAGAGATTGTGGCCCTGATCGGGGTTTCAGGATCGGGCAAAACAACCCTTTTCCGTCTCATCAATGGGGTCATTGCGCCGAGTAGTGGCAGGATTCAAACAGAAGATTTATCAACCTATATGCGGCAAGAAGATCTCTTGCTCCCTTGGCGCAATGTCCTGGATAATCTTTTGCTATTCACAGAACTTGGCAAAGAGAAGAAAGATAGGGCACTCCTTAAAGAGGAAGCTTTAATTTTGCTCAAAAAAGTGGGATTGGAGAATCATGAGAAACTCTATCCCAAAGAGCTCTCTGGAGGAATGCGTCAAAGGGTAGCCCTTGCCCGATCTTTACTGCAAAACAGGCCCCTGATGCTTTTAGATGAGCCTTTCGCCTCTCTTGATGTGATTATGCGGGATAAGCTCTATGGACTGTTGAGAGAGATTCGCGAGCAGTACCGGAAGACTCTTGTGATGGTGACACATGATTTTCGAGATGCGTTGGCAATGGCGGATCGGATATTAGTTCTGGCTAAGGGCAAGATCGTTGGAGATTTTAGAACGAGTGTGTGTCATCAAGAGTTAACACAAACCCTGATAACCCTTCTACAAACAAGCTGAAAGAGCATGATATGAAGGATATGCTTGATATGCAAGATAAAGGAAAAAAAATAAATTTCTCTTTTTATACCAGAGTCTAGTTGCTTTTCTGCATTTCGACCACCCCAAAACCCCGGGGTTGAACGATCATAAGTTATCTCATATTAATAATATGGGGCAACTTATGATCGTTCAACCCCGGGGTTTTGGGGTGGACTCAACTTGCAACATCTGTTCGATCGCATCCTTCTTATCGGGGTCGACGTAGAGGGAAAAGACCTGCCCCCCTGCCGGAATATCTCTGATAAAGGGCGAGGCTTTATCGCAGTCAACGATGCTCCCATCCTCAAGATAGACAGGAAAAAGACACGTAATCTTTTTATGGACAATCTCATCGATGAATACAGCATCGCCAAATGTACTTTCTAGTTTTTCTTTGGTTGCCTCAGAAAGATCCTTAACTGGCACTTCGAAATAGGGGGGCCTTTGTTTCAGGAGAACTTGCGCATCGGAATCCCCTTGTTTAGCACATTTTGCGAGGTCGGAAAGGAGCATATAATCGGTTTTTTCGAGGTATGTATCCAGGTTTTGAGAGAAAACGTCTTGGTAGCGTGTGCGCATGAATCTGTGGAGGTGGTTGGTGAAGACGCGGACTTTGGGATGGAGATAGACCCTGGCGTACATCATGTAGCGGGCAATCCATAAAGATTCAACCGATTGGATGCCGCTGGCTAAGATCCCTAAATCGCCATTGAGGATGCGTAGAGTGTCGATGAGCTGGTGGTAATCAAAATGGCCGTAACCCACTCCTGTGTAGCGGCCATCCCGGATGAGATAGTCAATTCTATCTGCTCCAAAACTGTCTTCGGTGATGATTTTGGAGAGCATTTTTTCCCAAGAAGAGAGCGAGGGGTTGTCGTGGGAAACGCTGAGGTTTACGATGTCATTCACCGCGTTTGGCCCGATTTTGTCCCAGATTTTTCTCAGCTCGGGAGAATGGATGATTTTGAGGGTCATCCCCTCATGCCCAATTTCAGGAAGGAGGGACTTTTCTGCGGTGTGGGAAAAAGGAAGATGGCCCATATCGTGGCAAAGGGCTGCGAAGCGGACGATTTGGCGCCAGTAATCGATCTCTTCTTGGGTCTTGTTAAAAGGTTTGATTTGATTATGGGGAGCAACAAGGGTGTTGTAGATGCGCGTTGCCAGCTCCATGACCCCTAAAGAGTGCTCAAAACGGCTATGTGTGGCGCCGGGGTAGACCAAATAGGCAACGGCCATCTGGTGGATGTAGCGGAGCCTTTGAAAAGGACGGGAATTGATCACCTCTTTTTCGATTTCTCCAAAACGGATAAATCCGTGCACAGAATCTGAGATCTTGAATGGGTAGGACATATGTTATATAATAGAGATCTAAAAAAATTAATCCAATGTCTATTACTTCGATCACAAAGGCTGAAAAAGAGATCCTGACTAAGGTCCGCGAAAAATTTGACCATAAGGCCAAGCTTTCAGGCTATTCGGCAGCTGCCGCCTCGTTTTTGTTGATTGGCGCTTTGGTCATTATCACGTGCGGTTGCCTTTGTCTGATGCTACCGGGCGTCAACGTGGTCTATGATGTCATTCTTCCTGCCGTAGTTCCTGGGATTATTTTGATCGCTTTGAGCATCCCCTTTATTGTCTTCTCTGTGAAAATGGATCTTAAAAACAAGGACAGACGGGAAGAATTGGTGCTGGCTATGCTTAAAAATCTGGATGATTACGGCGTGCCCGAAATGCCGAAAAAGATGAGGCATAAATTCATTCTGAAAAACTTCCTGGACTGGCGTGAAGAAGACGATGGGAAACTGACCAAAAACACCAATTGGAAAGTGGAATATCAGGGCAAAATCTTGAGCGATATCAAAGACCGGATGGGCGAAGAGAAAAAAGACCGGAATAAGCGTCAGGAAATCATGGCAAAGGCTCTTGATAAAGCTCGCGGCGAAATCAATAAGAAAGATAAGTGAGTTGTTAGGGGTAAATCCCAAGCTGTTTCATGATCGCCTCGCTTAGTACGCCTAACTGCATATTAAAATAGCCGTTATTTTGCCAACCCGTTGTGCCCCCGTGGATGTCATACTGCGTCATGTCAAACTGATATTTTTGAAAAACTGACTGCGTCGCAGAAGCTGGAAAAGGATCTTTCTGGATTTTGCCCAAAGCTGTCAACGCAACTAAAAGGGGCCCTGACAAAAACGCCCCTTTAATATCATTTGGAGGGTTAAACTCCCCATTTGGCATCAAAACCTTAACATTTGATTGAAGCACTCCAACAGCTGCATCAAAAAAACCTTGTCCAAAGATCGTGCTGGCATTTGGAGAGGCAATAAATTCACCCAAACGCATCAACAGCCGTGAATTTTCGTAGGCATTGCCGCTATTCCAATCATTAGCGCTCCATTTCCCTGCAACACTCATCACATAATTCATCGTATTGACAGCAGCTGATTGCAACCTTGTGATATCTGAGTCATTTCCCCCATTCGCCTTGAGAAAAGTGATCATGTTGGCGAATTCCATCGGATCAAAATAATCGGGAAAGACCTGGTCGTGTCCCCAGAAATCCAAAGTCAGAATGGGGTCATGCCCACCAAAACTTCCAATATCATGTTTGACAAACGCCTGAATGGCTGCTTTTGTTAAATCCAGAATGGGCATGCTTGCATGTGGCCCCGAAGAAAATGGGTCTGTGATCGTCATATTGGGCCATTTTTGACAGGCTTGAATGAGCGCGCCGATGATATCCTCATCTCCATCTGAAGCCGATGTTGCAAACGCGGTACTATCGTAACTTCCACTGACCATATCGGGATTCCAACCCATCAGACCAAAGATGGAGCTCATGCCCGTTTTTTCGACCGTTTTATTACAAAAATAGAGGTAGCTATCAGCCAGTTTTTGAAAAAAAGCTTGATCGCCCGCAGCAATTGCATTGCGCATCGCATAACCCCAAGCTTCTGATGGTGTGTTATTATTACCACCTTGAGAAGAATGACCCACAGGAAAATAAAGAGTCTTGCCGTTTACGGTATACACATAGACAGAAACACCATCAATATCGAGTGTCTGTTCATTGGCTGGTGGATTATCCCCCAATCGATGCGTAGCCGTTCCCTGAGAAATCGATTCTGTCTCTTTTAGGGGCTGTAAGTAAGTTGTTTTCTGATGCTCGATCTCGGTTGAAATAAATTCCCGCTTGGCCGCTTCTGGTAAACCTCTGGTCGCAGGATCGCTGTCGAGAATTCTGTAAAGTTCCTGCTCGTGTCCATGGATGAGGGTTTCCATCGCATAGGAAGAGTGGGAATGTGCAGAGAGCAGATGCTCTTCCTGACTCTTCAGAATGTCGCTACAAGCCAAATAACAGGGATTGTGCGGGTCTGACTTAAAAGTATTTTCTGAAGAGAATCCGGGCTGAATCGGTGCTGACATGATGAACCAAAGAATTAAATAAACTTTAAGCCGCATCATAGTCATTCCAACGAATTTTTGAAGAAAAATAAAATGTGCGGGTACCAAGACTTGAACTTGGGACCTCGACATTATCAGTGTCGCGCTCTAACCAACTGAGCTATACCCGCAGAAAAAACTAGAACTTTATGGAGGCTAGGAGAATCGAACTCCTGACCCTCAGAATGCAAATCTGATGCTCTACCAGCTGAGCTAAGCCCCCAAAATCATCTGAAGCAAATTTACTTGCTCTCTAACGTTCTTCCCTTTAACTTGGAAGGAAGTAAAACATACCTAAACATTTTGTTTTTTCGCAAATCAATTATGAAAACGTTGCTGATTTTCGTGTTTTTCCTGAGTGTTTCCCCTCTTTTGGGACAGCCTCAGACGTATCAATCGCCCTATGTGCTCCCAGAAGTTGCGGGCAGTCCCCATCGAATTCCTCCAAATCACACACTCCCCCCGATCCCTAATACCCCCAATCCCTATGATCCTACAGGATCACGAGAAGGGAGGCTCGGGGTAGCTTTTACACATGCAAGTGCAGCCTCTATGCACTTCATCAACATTATCGATAATCAGATATATGGAGGGGCTTGGCTTGATGCAGGAGCTGCTATGCACGATATTATGCCCCAAAGAATCTGGGCAGAAGGGATGCGGGCCACCCGGATGCATCTCGGCGTTGTCAAAGCACGCAAAGTGATCTCCCATCATGTCACAAAGTCATTGAAAGGGGGATTATCAGGGGATTTTATGATCATCCATTACCAGACACAATTTGCGAACAAGCCAATGGCCACTGAATCGGTGACTTTGATACAACATATGCCAGGACAATGGAAAGTGATCAGCTATTCGGTTAAATGAAAAAGTTTATATCAATAATTTGCATCCTGGCAGGGGTTTATGCTGCTTTTTCAGTTGCGATTTGGCGTCTCAACGAAGGCTTTTCGCTCCGGAATATTCAGAGTGATCTTCCCCTGGCAATTTCTCCTCAAACCGCAGAAACTTCGGGTCTTTTGGACCAAAATTTTTATTATGTTGGCAAAGGCTCCCACTGCTACGTCTTTGAAAGTGAAGATAAACAGACTGTTCTCAAGTTTTTCAGACACGAGCGCCTCCGCCTTTCAAAACTCGAATCTCTGACCGTATTTTTCAGTAAAAATGCACAGGCAAAACAGATTCTCAAACAAAAGAAACGGGAAGCCCTTTTTAAAAGCTGTACAATCGCTTCTCAAGAGCTTTCCGAAGAGAGCGGCATCCTGTTTTCTAACCTTCATAAAACCGCGGCTCTTAAAAAAACGGTCATCATCTTTGATAAACTCAAAAGAGCCTACCCCATCGACATCTACAAATACGAATTTGTCCTCCAAACCCACGCAAAACATATCTACGCCTATTTAAAACCGCTGATCGACAAAAATCGCAAACACGAAGCCAAACAGGCCCTTTCCCATCTGGCTTTCATCCACGCAGAGCGCCTCCTCAAAGGCATTAAAGACGAGGATGTGATGATCCACAAAAACTCGGGCTTTGCAGGCAATCAGGCCATCTTCCTGGACATTGGCGCCTTCACGAAAAAGCCCTGCCGCAACGTCAAAAAAGAGATGTGGGACTCCACTGAAGAGCTTAGAGCTTGGCTGAACGCTCAAGATCGGGAACTTTGCTCCTACTTTGAGCACATCCTGGATACTCTCTAAACCCCTGCCCCTCCCCGAAACCGCAAATATTTTAATCATTATTTTAATTCAATCTTAATACTTATCCCTTATATTTAGTAAAAATCAAGGAAAACTTATGTCGCTTAAGCCTGTCAGTAATGAGTCGCAACCCAACTTCATTCAAGAAAACCCCAAATATGTTCTTCTGTCGTGTACGGTTACAGTAGTTGCCGTAGCTGCCATTATTGTGGGCATCTTGGTCTTAAAAGGGCCATTCCAAGAACTCGCCACCTGGGGCTGGCAAATAGGTGCCGGAATCACAGCTGGCGGGCCTGCCCTTCTCCTTCTCTGGGGATTTGGTAGCTCCCTCTATTTTTGCTTAAGGCCTCAAAAAGAAGAGCCAGAACCGATTCCAGAGAATCCCCTACATTTCGAAAACAAAGAGTCAATCGAGAAGACCTCTTCTTCTCTTGCTCATGTGGATGTGCCAGAGGGGCAACCTAATAAAGACCCACTACCAACTGAAAAATTGGGGCGTGTCAGAAAAACACCCAAACCAAAATTCGAAGATTATAACTTCGCAGTTCTTAGCGCAGACCTCGTCAATTTTTATGGACCTTCTAAGCGAAAATATAAGGTATTTGAAATCTTACCTTCTTTGGACATTAAAGAATTTGAGAAGAGCGTGTGCACCGCAGATGAAAAAACCATCAACCTCTTGCTCCTCCCCTGGAAAGACTTTTTTGATCTGAAGCTTTCAGAGATTGCCGAATTTTCCGATGAACAGCTGGAAGTGATTGCCTGGAGGTTGATCCATAGCGAACAAAATGGCTTGGAACCGGAAGAATCCAATCCAGAAACCCTGGCCTCATTGCGCGCAATGACCGCCGATCAAATCTGTGAAGGTAATATCCCGGTCGAAGGACTCATGTTCTTAAAAGCTGAACAAATTAAAGACCTTCTGTCCCGTCATGAGAGCACAAACCTCGATCTACCCAATCTTTTATTTACAAGAGGACACACCCATTTTGACCTTTACACAGAACACCGCATGCGTGCTTTTGGGGATTGCGCATTCCTTATCCCCCACATGAAAGATTTTAATTGGCAGCAGTTCTGATGTTTGCCTCTTGAGGCTTTTCTACACGCAGATTTTCCCTGGGAAGATGCCATTGCGACTAAAGAACTGAAGCATATTCTGGATCCACAAGCTGATCTAACCAAGGCGCTTTTGCCCGCACTGCCAATCGGTAAGATCATCCTGCTTGCCCCTCACCTCGATGCGGAATGTTTACTTCTCATGCGCGATCATATGAAAAATGAGCTTGATTTCCCTTGGAGCGTATTTTTCGACAAGCCAGGGATCGCTTTTTATCTTCATCATTACACATCTCAATTTCTTTTAAACGAGACACCATTCGACCCAAGGGAACTTGCAGGGAGAAAACAGTTGTTGGAGAAGTTATTCAACACTTCAAACGAGAATTACCCCTCAGGAGAAAAGGCCAGCGACTTTACAAAAAATATTTTATCACATTCCGGTTATGATGCCATTGCAAAGCTTGCCCCCGATTTGAAACTGGAACATTTGGAGTTTTTTGATAGCAAGCAAATTGCCCATGCAAAATTCCCCTGGAACGAGTTTATCAAAAAGCCAGGAATCGGGTTCTCTCTTTATCAGTTTTTTGATGCTTCCTTCCTTCTTACGACGAGCCTTCCTTGGGCAGAGTTTGCCGCTAAGCCTTCATTTGCCCCTATTTGGCGTTAGGCTTAAAAGTGCACGTTTCCCGTGGAAGCTGTTTTTGGCAAATAAGGATGATCCTCGCCAATCTTTTAATCCCCTCAATTATCTTCGGGACCATATGCCCGCAGAAGTTATTGGCTATTTGGGCTTTCCCCTTCATGAGCTGACCCAATCAAACATTCTATCCCTTTTCCCGGTCTACTTCACTACGACTCCCGATCGGCTCAATTCCTTGCCCGAACATGTTTTAATACATTTGCACACCCAAAACCTGTTCCATCCTGAGCATTATAACAAGCTAGCCGCTGAGAACAAATTGCTTTTGGGATTATGACCTTAACCTCATAAACAGCCCTGGAGCGCAGCGATTATTCCTTGCAGTTCTACATAAGTTTTCTTGCACAAATATTATTTTTGGAGTGCGGCGACTCGTCGCCGCTTTTGTAAGGTTTAAAGGTTCAAAGGGTTCGCGGAAAAGTGGTGACAAGTCACCGCACTCCAAAGAAGTTATTCAATCAAGAAAAACTTATATAGAACTGGAAGGATTATGCGCCGCACTCCAAGCACACTTTTGCCACTAAATCATCGGGACGCGGATGCTCGGGTCGGTCACGGACAAGGTCAGGCACGGATTTTTTCGTTGTTCCTTGCGTTTTTTTTCGGAGAGTCCTATACTTTTTCCTAAAATAGGAGAACTTTATAAATGCCAAAAAATAGTGAATACACCTGGACAGCAAAAAATATTCTTGATGATGTAGATTATCAAGACGCCGATGCGGATGCTTTCAAAAATCTTCTTCAAGGCCATAAAAAAGAAGGAGAAGAAGGCGCAGCAAACATGGCCCCTGGGACCATTTTGCGTGGACGCATCGTTGAAATCGGTAAAGATTATGTCGTCGTAGACGTAGGTCTGAAATCTGAGGGGCTTGTACCGACAGCTGAATTTACTGAGCCAGAAGAGCTCATTCTCGACAACGAAGTAGAAGTTTATCTTGACCGCGCTGAAGATGAGCAGGGACAAATCGTCCTTTCTCGTGAAAAGGCTGCCCGTCAAAGACAATGGGAATTTATCCTTGAGCACTGCGAAGAAGGTTCTATTGTTAAAGGTAAGATCATCCGCAAAGTTAAAGGCGGCTTGATGGTCGATATCGGGATGGAAGCGTTCCTCCCCGGTTCACAGATCGACAACAAGCGTATTAAAAACCTCGACGAATACCTTGGCAAAACTTGCGAATTTAAGATCCTCAAGATCAATATCGAGAGAAAAAATGTCGTTGTTTCAAGAAGAGAGCTTCTTGAAGCGGAGCGCATTTCTAAAAAAGCTGAGCTTCTCGAGACAATCCAAGTGGGCGATGTCCGCATTGGTGTTGTGAAAAATATCACAGATTTCGGCGTCTTCCTTGACCTTGAAGGTATTGACGGCCTCTTGCACATCACTGACATGACCTGGAAGCGTATCAAGCATCCTTCCGAAATGGTCGATCTGGGCCAAGAACTCGAAGTGATGATTCTGAGTATCGACAAAGACAAGGGACGTGTCGCTTTAGGCTTGAAGCAAAAAGAGCACAATCCATGGGATGATATCGAAAGAAAATACCCACCTGGAACTCGTGTTAAGGGCAAAATCGTCAAGCTCCTCCCTTACGGAGCCTTTATCGAGATTGAACCCGGCATTGAAGGACTCATTCACGTCTCTGAGATGTCATGGGTCAAAAACGTCACAGATCCGAGCGAAGTTGTGAATAAGGGCGATGAGGTTGAAGCGATTGTCTTGTCTGTACAGAAAGACGAGGGTAAAATCTCTTTGGGAATCAAGCAGACAGAGCACAATCCATGGGATGATGTTGAACGTAAATACCCGCTCAACTCAAGTGTTGAAGCAGAAGTGAAGAGTTTGACCAACTACGGCGCTTTTGTCGAGCTGGAGCCTGGAATCGAGGGACTGATCCACATCTCTGATATGAGCTGGATCAAAAAAGTTTCTCACCCTTCTGAGCTCTTCAAGAAAGGTGACAAAGTTGAAGCCATTATCCTTTCAGTGGACAAAGAGAGCAAAAAAATCACTCTCGGTGTCAAGCAATTGAGCACAAACCCTTGGGAAGCGCTTGAAAAGACAATCCCCATCGGTTCGATTGTGAAAGGGGTTGTGACAAAAATCACAGCTTTTGGAGCCTTTGTTGAGCTGGAAAATGGAATTGAAGGTTTAATCCACGTCACAGAACTTTCTGATCAGGCTTTTGCAAAAGTGGAAGATGTTCTTTCTGTTGGCGATAACGTCACAACAAAAGTGATTAAACTCGACCCTGAGCACAAGAAAGTCTCTCTTTCTGCCAAAGAATATTTGGTAGAGCGCGACCATGTAAACCGCGATGATATCGTCGTTGGCGGTGCCGTAGGAAGCGAGGAAGAGGACACTGTTGAGGCGTAGGTAGGGTGTTGGGGGCCGCTTTTGGGCGGCTCTTTAGTATGCCTATTTTTGAATAAAGCCGAAGGTTGAAGCCTTCGGTTTTTGGGTTTTTATGTCGTTGGGGCTTTGCGCTTCAGATTTCGGGCACGGGCACGGACAAGGGCACGGGCACGGGATGTATGGTTTAACGTTTTAGAGGAAGAAATGAATAAAGATCTAGTAGCCATCTTTGAATATATGGAGCGTGAAAAAGGCATCAACCGTGATGTCGTGATTGGCGCAATTGAGACCGCGCTCAAAGCGGCTGCTCGCAAAAGTATCAAGGACGAGGCCAACGTTGCTGTCCAAATCAACCCAAAATCGGGTGATATCGAAGTTTTTTGTGAAAAAGAAATCGTAGATGAAGTGACCTACCCCACTCTTGAAATCTCATTGGATGCCGCACAAGAGCTCGATCCTGAGAGTCAAATCGGCCAATTCATCGATGTTCCGGTCACTCCTAAAAACTTCGGTAGGATCGCTGCACAAACTGCCCGGCAAATCATTGCCCAAAAGCTTCGAGGTGCAGAGCGTGATGTGATCTATGAAGAATACCGCCACCGCACCCATGAAATTGTCTCTGGGGTGGTCAAAAGATTTTCTCGCGGAGCCAATCTGGTTGTTGATTTAGGAAAAGTAGAGGCCCTACTTCCTGCCCGCAACTATCCGAAGACCGAAAAATACAAAATTGGGGACAAAATTTACGCCCTTTTGTACGAAGTGCAGGATTTGGAAAATGGAAGCGCAGAAGTTATTTTAACACGCAGCCATCCAGAATTTGTCAAAGAGCTGTTTTTACAGGAAGTTCCTGAACTTGAAGATGGGACCATTGAAATTGTGGGTATTGAGCGCGATGCCGGCTACCGCACCAAAATGACAGTCCGTTCGACCGATCTTAAAGTGGATCCGGTGGGCGCCTGTGTCGGGATGCGTGGAAATCGGGTCAAAAATGTGATCCGAGAGCTCAACAACGAAAAAATCGACATCGTCCCCTACAGCAAAGATTCTGTCACTTTGCTTCAGAACATTCTCTCCCCTATTGAGATCCGCAAAATTGGAGTCAATGAAGAAGAAAATGTGATCGCAATTGTCGTTGATGATGACTCATATGCGGCAGTGATTGGCAAACGGGGCATGAACGCAAGACTTACTGGTCAACTGATTGGCTATGAGCTTGAAGTTCAAAGAATGAGCGAATTTAATAAAGCGCTTGAAATCCAGCGCATGCAACTTGCTGAGGTGGATGATCCTCAGCTCGACAAGCCTTTGGAAATTCCAGGCTTTAACCGATTAATTCTCGAAAACCTTGTACAAGCAGGTTTTGACACATTAAGAAAAATCTTGAAAGCCCAAGTTGATGAGCTGGCAGCAGTTCCTGGCATCAGCATCGAAATGGCTTACAAGATTTTAGAAGAAGTGAGTAAACCACGGAGTAAATAGCTTTGGCTAAAAATTTAAAACTTAACATTAAAAATACACAGCTGGCAAAAGCTGCAGGTCTGGACAAATTGAAAGCCAAACTTGCGGGCAAAGAGAAAAGTGAATCTAAAGAAGAGAAAGAGCCAAAACTTCTAAAGCCGGCAGAAGTTGGTACTGAAGAGCCTAAGCTTCCCCGCGTCCGTGCAAAATCAAAATCTGCATTTGTTGTTGAAGATGAACCTCAAAAAGAAGAAGAGCAAGAAGCTGCCCCTATAGAAGCTGCAGAGCCAGCTGAAGAGATGGCTCCTGAAGTTATCGAAGAAACACCTGTAGAACCGGTGCCTGAGGTAAAAGAAGAGACGAAAGCAGAAGAGCCTCCCGTTGTAGTTGTGGTTGAAAAGCCACAGACGCCGCCACCTCCAGCTCCAGCTCCTGCTCCAGTTGTTAAAGAGGCGCCTGTTAAATTAGGTCCAACAGGGCGACACATCAACGATTTGTTGCCGCGTAAAAAAGAACCAGCTCCTGCCCCTGCGCGTGAAGTCAAAAAAGCTGAAGCTCCAAAAGCTGCAGAAAAAGGAAAAACAGCAGAAGTAACAGATCCTAAAAAAGATCTGAAAAAAGGAAAGAAGGTTCAGGAATTTAAAGACCTTAAACCGTTGCGTCGCGACCGAGAAAGATCTTTTGATGGTCGTGACCGTCAAGGGCTCACTGACGATGATGACAGATGGAGAAAAAAACGGGGACTGAAAGGGGGCGCTTCTATTAAAGAAGAAGTTATCCGACCCACAAAACTGAAAATCCGTCTTCCAATCAGTGTTAAAGATTTAGCTGCCGAAATGAAGTTAAAAGCTGCTGAGATCGTCCAAAAGCTCTTCTTGCATGGGATGACCTACACGCTTAATGATCTTCTAGATGATGAAACGACAGTCCAATATGTCGGCAATGAATTTGGCTGCGAAATCAAGGTCGACACCTCAGAACAAGAGCGCATCCAGATCACCTCTAAAACGATTCGTGAAGAAATTTCCGCATCGGATGAAGGAGAGTTGATCACAAGACCCCCAGTTGTTGCCTTTATGGGTCACGTCGACCATGGTAAAACAAGTTTGATCGATTCGATCCGCAAAAGTAATATCGCAGCGGGTGAAGCGGGAGCCATTACTCAGCATATTGGCGCCTTTAGATGTAAAACAGCTGTCGGCGATTTGACCATTTTGGACACCCCTGGCCACGAAGCCTTCTCTGCGATGAGAGCACGAGGTGCTATTGTGACAGACATTGTGGTGCTCGTTGTGGCAGGCGATGAGGGCATGCGCGATCAGACGATCGAAGCTTTGCAACATGCCCTTGGATCTAAGGTGACAATTGTTGTTGCGATCAACAAATGTGATAAACCTAACTTCAACGTTGAAAACGTCTACCGTCAGCTTTCTGAAAATGGTCTTCTACCAGAAGCTTGGGGCGGCCAGACAATCACAGTCAATACATCCGCTGTTACTGGCGAGGGAATCAATCAGCTTCTTGAGATGTTAGCTCTTCAAGCAGAGGTTCTCGAGCTGAGAGCTAACCCCAAAATGCGTGCACGCGGTTCTGTTTTGGAATCTGAGCTCCATAAGGGTCTTGGATCTGTCGCTCGTGTACTTGTGCAAAATGGTACGCTCCATATTGGAGATGCAATCGCCTTTGAGCGCCACTGGGGACGTGTTAAAACCATGCACGATGAACATGGCGTAGTCCTTAAATCAGCGGGCCCTTCAACTCCTGTGGAAATTACAGGTTTATCGGGTATACCAAAAGCGGGTGACCCCTTTATTGTGGTCGCATCTGAAAAAGAAGCGCGCCACATTATTGAAACAAGAGAAATTGGCCGTGAGCACACAGCGTTGATGCAAAGAAAAGTCCCAAGTCTTGAACAGCTGATGCAAAAAGGAACAGAGAAGAAAACGCTTAAACTGATCTTGCGCGGCGACGTACAAGGCTCTGTCGAAGCCCTTAAAACATCGATTCAGAAAATCCATTCTGATAAAGCACAAGTAGATATCATTTTCACAGGTGTGGGAGAGGTCTCAGAATCTGATGTTCAGCTCGCCTCTGCTTCCAATGCTGTGATTATTGGTTTCCATACAGCGGTTGAAAGCCACGCCGAAGGGCTCATTAAAGAGCATGGAGTTGTGGTGAAACAATTTGACATCATCTACCACGCAGTCGATGAGGTTAAAGCGCTCATGAAAGGACTCCTTGATAAGATTGAAGAGGAGCGTGATACCGGAACTGCTGAAGTGAGGGCTACATTTAAAGCTTCTCAGCTCGGGGTGATCGCTGGCTGTATAGTGACCGATGGAGTTATCCACCGCAATCATAAGGTAAGAGTTCTTCGAGATAAAAAAGTTATTTGGAAAGGTCAAATTGCCTCCATCAAGCGGGTCAAAGAGGACGTGAAGGAAATCAAAAAGGGATTTGAGTGTGGAATACTGCTCGATGGCTTTAATGAAATGCAGGCCGAAGATATTATCCAAGCCTACGAAATCATTTACCTGACGCAGGAGCTATGAAATCCATCAAAAATCATATTATGCAAATAGCGGGGATTCATGAGCAGAAGAATTGAGCGGTTGAATTCCCTTTTAAAAGAAGTCATCTCTGATGTGATTGCAAAAGATGTTAAAAATCCCCATTTGCCCAAGCTGATCACCATTACCAATGTTGAGGTCACCCAGGATTTGCATTATGCAAAGGTTTTTGTCAGTGTCATCGGTGATGAAAAAACCCGGCAACTCGCTATTGATACGCTGCAATCAGCTTCTGGCTTTATTGGAGTGCATGCCTCTAAAGAGATGAAAATCCGCTACTTTCCCCATCTGACTTTTGTTCTCGATAGTTCTGTAGATGCGCAGATCAAAATAACCGAGATCATAGAGAAAATCGAACAGGAGCGAAAGTCACGTGAGTGAGATTGCAACTGAGCTCAAAGAGGGTCTTTTGCTGGTCAATAAACCTGAAGGGCGCACCTCTTTCAGCCTGATCAGGTCTTTGCGGAAACTCACTGGGATCAAGAAAATCGGCCACGCAGGTACTCTTGATCCTTTTGCAACCGGCGTTATGGTGATCCTTCTGGGAAGACAATACACCCGCTATTCTGACAAACTGCTCTTGCAGGACAAAGAATATGTGGGGCTCGTTTCGCTCGGCGTCAGCACCGATACTTATGATTGTGACGGCAAAATCGTTGCCAGCTCAAAAAAAGTTCCCACTCTCCAGGAAATTGAAGAAGTGGTTGCCAAATTTCAGGGGGAAATTGAACAGATTCCTCCCATGTATTCGGCAAAAAAAGTTCAAGGCAAAAAATTGTACGAGCTTGCCCGCAAGGGAACCATCATCGAACGGGCACCTGCCAAAGTACAGCTAAGCACGGAAATCGTCAGTTATGATTATCCAAACCTTCAGCTAAAGATCGCTTGTAGTAAAGGAACGTACATTCGCAGCATCGCTCACGAAATTGGTCAGCTGCTGGGCTGTGGCGCCCATCTTTCTAAGCTCAACAGAACACGCAGCGGCCATTTTTGTTTGGAAAAATGTATCGACGGCAATTGGTTAGAAAATGCCGAATTCGATATCACGCCCCATCTGTTACATTATGAAAATTTTGTATAATGCAGATCAGTTTGTCGCTTCTCAAAAACGCATTAGTTTAACCATTGGCAACTTCGATGGCGTTCATCTAGGACATCAGGCCCTTCTACAGCGGCTCAAGGAGGTTGCCCCTTTTACGGTTGTCTTCTCTTTTTCAAACCAACCATGTGAAGTGTTGCACGGCATCAAAAAACCCTGGCTGACAACCCTCCCCCACCGCTTGAGCCTCTTTGAAAAGCTTGGTATTGATGAAACAATCCTTTTCCCTTTTTCCAAGACTTTTGCTGAGCAGAGCGCCTTTGATTTTTTGAAAAATCTGAAAAAACACATTCCCTTTACCCATTTAGTCCTGGGTCACGATGCTGTCCTTGGCCACGACCGCAATCAAGATCTCTCAGATGTTGCACAAGAATTAGGATTTTCTCTCGAATATCTTGACGTTGTCACAATAAGCGGAAAAATCATTTCAAGTAGCGAAATCAGAAAACGTATCCAAGAGGGAGATTTGACAGCTGCCAGCTTGAAACTGGGCCGCCCCTATTCCATTTTTGCTTCTGTCGGACATGGAAGTGGAAAAGGGGGAAAACTAGGCTTTCACACAGCAAATCTTCCCGTCGAAAACCTCGCCCTTCCCCCACTAGGAGTCTACGCTGTCCACGTAAAAATCGGAGATGAGATTTTAGCAGCAGTTGCCAACTTAGGCCACGCCCCCACTTTGCACGAAAACCGGAAAACCTGCCTCGAAGTCCATCTGATCGATGAAAATAGAAACCTCTACGGTTCCGAACTGGAAGTTTTATTCCTCAACTTCCTCCGCCCCGAAAAAAAATTCGAGAGCTTCTCTGCCCTGCAGGCCCAAATCCAAAAAGATGTCCAATTCGCCAAAGAGGCCTGCTATGCCAGTCATAGGTGACCAATTGAAATCTCTACGGGAATCAATAAAGACAAGCCATGGATAGAGCCACCAAGGGACTCCTTAGCCCCTTCAGTGGCTAAGGAGTCCTATAGCCGAAACGAAAGAACAGGACTATCCTTGGCAGAATCGTGCTTGAGTTAATCGGGACTTTGGCCTTACACTCCTATTCGCAAACCGAGGGTAAGTTATGATTTTGACGCAAGGGTACACGCTTGTTTGTGGGGTAAATGATTGGAATTTTGCGACTCCTAAGCCTGATGACGAGGATGAGAATTTTGAATTTACCAATAAAATCTATCCCAACTTCGAAGACAACCTTGTGAATTACGGAAGAGTTGTGTGCCAAATTCTTGATGGCGCGCTTCCTTGCGTTTTGGCTCTCTTGGCCATCTTGGGTTTAGGAGGAGCCTGCTCTTTTTCACCGGCAGCTTCCTGGTCAATGCTCACAGCAGCAGGAGTACTTACCCTCTCAAGCTGTCTTTTACTCTCTCATAACAAACTGCGAGAGTACTGTAAATCAAGAGAAGAGTCGAAATACTATAAACAGTGGGAGCATTTTGATTTAGGCATTCCCTCTATTCCCGCTCTGAGTTTCTACACCACAGAATACTCACCAACAGAATCACCGCTGAAATAGTTTTTTATATTCGAAATTGAGCCATTTTTTGATGTCAATTTTGTAAAACGGGGAAAAGGCTTTTTCGCTGGGCCCCCCTGCTAAAATCGTGTGAGCCTCATCGGTGGCCAAATCGGAAACAGAACGGTAACAGGCGCCAACTGCGACAGCTCTTTTAGATTCATGCATGATAAAACTGGCAGCAACTGTTGCCCGGCTTCCGGCAATCTCTAGAGGTCCAATATTGTAACGTAAGAGCTTCCCCAGTTTGCCGCTGAAGAGCAAATGGTGCATCGTAAAACGGTTATGCTTCCCCCAAGTAGAAATGGTCTTGGGGAGTTTCTCGAGAACCTTTTTCAAACAGGCTTTTTTACCTTCCGGCCCAAACCAGCTCTCATCGTCTGATAATAATATGCGGTCAAAATGTCCATGGGTAAAGATTAGAAGGCTCCGCTGATGGGAAATCTCCTCCCAGGCAGCTTGGCCAAAGATGTTCCCGAAAACCTCTTGCATGAGAGCTTCATAGTAAGCTTCAAACAGGAAAGCCCCTTTTGATTCGGTTGTATATTTGCAATCCCACGTCTTTAAAATGTTGCCTGCCTCTGTTTGGGGAAGCAGATCTTGAATCTGATTCATGAATCTTTCTGCTTGAAGGGAATAGAGGTCACATTGAAGAGCCTTCATCTCGTCGATTGTAAACTTTTTGTCTTCAGACAAACGCTCCACAATCCGCTCGTAACGGTAAGAAGAATAAGGACACGTGATCGAAATGGGTAGATTAGGCAGGTTTTTGTCGTTGTTGGCAGAAGCTACAAAGCCACAAGGGGGATTATAACAGGAGCTGAGCTCTTTCGGGTCAACAAACCCGTCCCAAAGATTTTCTTTTTTCCAGGCAGGAAGGGGAAAAAGGGTCGTGTGCTTCCTTTTGGGAAGCCTTCCTGATTGCTGGTAAGCAATGTTGTTATTTTGGTCTGCAAAAATCCAGTTGCAGGAAAGGGTCATTTCGCGGGCAATTTCGCCAGCTTTCAAAGCAGAATCTGCACTCCAAAGTTTGGAAATCGCGTTGATGGTAGGAGAGACTCCGAGTTTTTTTGCACTCCACGCCAAAGAAATGTAGAAACCATCATCAATTGCGTGAGAGCTTGTTTCAATCACGCCCGCATCTGTTTCGAAAAACGTGAGAGTTGTGTCTCCCTTTTTCTTCCGCTTGACCACCTCTTTGCGCTCTACAAGTGGTTTCCAACCCTCTTCGCGTCGATAATGGCCATCTTTAATCTCTTCTATGAAAAGATCAATTGTGTCCATCATCCCGTAAGTGAATGAGCCCGACAAATTTTTGGTTCGCCCCATGAGCATTCCGGGAAATCCGGGAATAGTCACCCCCATTTGATAGTCTTGAGGCGTTTCGATGACAACCTCGTACCAAAAAGAGGGCAAACGGTTGATTTGAAGATGGGGATCGTGGGCACATAAAGGCTTTCCTGATGCTGTCTTGAGCCCAGAAACTACCCAATTGTTGCTAAAAGCAGGCTCAGGATGCATCTGCATCTTAATATAGGGTTTGAGATGCACTTTTTTGAGGATTTTTACAGTCTCCTCGTCAAGCGAATCAAGATAGGGGACAAAAATCTTCTTGAGCTGGACAAAATCAACGCCATCATGGATCGCTTGCACAATAAAACGTTCGAGCCGTTCCTGAATCTGCGCAAGGCCAATATACTTATGTACTTTGACCAAAGTAAACAGATCGTTCAAAGTCCAAGGATGGACCGGCACTTTTAAAAACCGGGATAAACGGGGAGCGCCATAGGTTTCGAGATAATGATTGACCCCGTCACAATAGGCTTGGCACCACGTTTTTGCCTCAAATGTTAAATTTTCGATATCAGCTGCTGTGTCATGCTGCATGGGCATTTTGTGGATGAGAGAATCCATCGCAAACAACCCATCAGTATCACCCAAATACTCTGTGATTTTCCCTGAAGCGAGAACCCGTGTGAGCAACATCTGATTGAGCCGCTCATGGGCATGGACAAAGCCAAGAGCGCGGTTTTGACCTTCGGCATCTTGTGCCTGGATATGGACGACTCCCCCTTCGCCTCGTTTTAGGCTGATTTCCGAGCCGCTCACCAAAAATTTCTGAAAGGAACTAACAATTTTCATATCATTAACAAATTAAACACGAAGGCACAAAGATACAAAGACACAAAGAAGCTATAAAACACCGTTTATTACTCTTGAAACACCGTCTTTTACATATGGAACTCCAAAATTGATCAAAAGACCTAGTTTGATACCTGTTAATCGTAAATAGGTGAGAACCTGTGTTTCATAAACTGGATGGTTTTTTTCAACAGCCCTGACTTCAATAAGCACTTTATTTTCAACAACGATATCGATAAATAGAGGATCTTTAATTGCTACTTCCTTGTATATTACTTGGACAGGTCTTTGTCGTTGTACATGCAATCCACTCAGCGTGAGTTCATGACATAATGCAGATTCATATATACTCTCCAACAACCCAGGGCCACCTAATGTTTTGTGAACTTCTATGGAGGCACCAATAATTTGACGTGAAAGTTCTTCTTCATTCTTTGTGCCTTCGTATCTTTGTGTCTTCGTGTTGAATTTTTCTAATTCGATCACGTCGGTATTCCCATAGATTTAATTATGTAAAAACAGAATCACATCCCCATCCTGAACGATATAATCCCGCCCTTCTGCCCGCAACTTACCGGCCTCCTTCGCGCCCGCCCTCCCTTTGTAGGCAACCATATCGTCATAGGCGATTACCTCTGCCCGGATAAACCCTTTCTGGATATCGCCGTGAATTCTTCCAGCAGCCTCAACAGCATTTGTCCCCTTCGCAATGGTCCAGGCACGCGTTTCCATCTCCCCTGTTGTCAAATAGGTGATGAGCCCGAGCATTTTAAAAGAGACGTGGATCAATCGATTCAGACCGGTCTCTTCAAGGCCGACACTCTTCAAAAAATCTTCCTGTTCTGCCTCGTCAAGCTCAGAAATTTCCGCTTCCAATTTGCTGCAAATGGGAACAACCAAATTCCCTTCTTTAGCGGCATACTCACGAACCTGTTCAACGTATTTATTTTCCATGGAAGGAAGATCTTCTTCTGCGACATTTGCCGCATAAATCACTTTTTTCTGCGTCAGGAAAGGATAGGGCTTCAATAACAAACTTTCCTCTTTTGTCAGCTCTAAAGAGCGGACAGGAAGTCCCTTATCGAGATGATCCCTCACCTTTTCAAGAGCTTGAAAGGTGGGAACCAATTCTTTTTTGGTTTTAATCTGCTTTTCCATGCGCGAGACTGTATTTTGCGTGGTTTGCAAATCGGCAAGAAGAAGTTCAAGGTTGATCGTCTCAATGTCTTGGATAGGGCTAACTTCCCCTGCTACGTGGATAATGTCCTCACTTTCAAAACAGCGGACCACATGGACAATGGCGTCGGTTTCCCGAATATGGGCTAAAAACTGATTGCCCAGTCCTTCCCCTTGAGAGGCTCCTTTAACCAAGCCTGCGATATCGACAAAGCGCATCGCTGCATAAATGATTTTTTCACTTCCAGACAAATTAGACAAAACGCCCAGTCTGGGATCAAAAACATCAACAACTCCCACATTGGGATCAATTGTACAAAATGGGTAATTAGACGAAGCAGCTCCTGCCCGTGTCAGCGCATTAAAAAGGGTCGATTTGCCCACATTCGGCAATCCTACAATCCCACACGCCAGTTGATGTTCAGACATACATAATCCTTAATAAAAAAAGGAATAAAGTAACCGTTTAGCCCCTATTTTTGCACCTTTTTTCGGCTATCCTCCTCACTCCGGGGAGTGAAAAATTCAAGAAAGTTGTCGGGGGAACACTTCCATAGCGCTCTGTCTCTAAATCCGTCATGAATGTAATACTGAATAGCCTCAGGTTGGTGCTTGCGCATCTCCTGGATCTTTAAATCGTGCTCTTTTGTGTTAAACTGCATCAATACAATATCCTGCTTTTCAGCCAACTGCATCAGTTGCTCCCATTGATGAGTCCATGTAACGGTGATTTCAATTTTAGGTAGAATCATCGAAAAAAAACTTTGCAAGCTTTCTTCTGTAACCTCACTAAAAATCAGAGGTTTAAAAATAGTGATATTCAAGTGTTCAAGATTTTTATCCGAAGTGATTGCCTTCAAATAATAAATCAAATGGAGTTTTACATAAAAATCCCAGTTAATCTGACATTCAATTGTAAATGTGACGCTTAAACGCGCGTGTCCCAAAGCTGCAATTTGCAAGGATTCCAGCATCTGTGTCCTTGAAGGATCTTCTAATGGATCTTCATCTAAGAGCTCGCATTTTTCGGGTTGGACAAAAAAATTGTTCAAGGACAAAAGAAAACAATGAGAAGCCCTATTTTTGGCAATTTTATCCCGAATTAAATCAATTAATTGAACAGCTGCTATGATATGAAATTCTCCCTTCAATTGATCCAGATTTTTGATCTCAGAAAAAGCGAGTTGGGTCCCAAAAGATTGCGAGATTTCCTGAAGCAAACGACAGTGCCGGCTCCCTTCGTAATAGGGTCTTTCGAGCACAACCTCGATCTTTTGATATCCGTGTCTAACCAAGCTGCAGATATTGAGAAAATGATCGAGTTTGTCACCTTTTATCCAACAGCCGAAATAACGGAGGGTCGTGAATTTTTCGGGAGGGAGTTTTTCGACAACCGTTGCAATTCCATTTGCCCAAAACTTGCCCGATTCGACAATGAGACGGACACAATCAGACCCTATGACTGAATCTGAAATTGCAATCAGCAGCTTCACAATCGGATAGCCCTTATCAATAAAAGCACCGAAAATCTGTTTTGTCAGGGCCAAAAACTCTTGATTTTCTGGAAATTTTCTCAGCACACGTTTGATGAATTCTCTAATGTTTTTCAAAAGTTCGTTGTTTATAGCATCTCGGTTTTGCACATCGCTTAAGATAAATTGCAAAAAAGTAAGCAGCACGTCCTCCTGATTAAAATCGAAAGCCACATTCGCAGGAGATGAGAAAAAATAACTGGTGAGCACTTTCTGATCTGCGAGAAAACACTCGACGATGTCAATCATCCCTCTTTTACACGCAGCCAAAAAAATAGGGTCCTTTTCAGAGCTTTGCATACTATAAGAAGGATGGATCGCCAGTTGCAGCAAAGCCTCCTGACAGTTTCGGCCGCGCGGAGATTGCCAGGAATTGTCACTGTTCGAATAATTTCTCGCTTCCTGCAGCACAAGCTCATTCAAATCAATTACACTCTTGGCCACACAGATAAAATTCTCTTTGCTTAACTCTTTGAAAGAACTAAAGCGCTCGTTTTTGGACAAAAACTGACGCGTTGAAACATCGTAAAATAGGTTACTGTGTAGTTGTATTAGACTCATAAAACCTCCAAAGCGGCAGACAAGTAAAACATTTACTCCCATTTTCAAGCCAGATTTTTTATTAAGAGATTGCAAATTATTAAAAGAACAGATTCAAAGGCCAGGGAAGTAAACTTTTGTGAAATAGCCAAACTTAAGTATACTGCCAAAATATGGCAGAGAAGACCGAAAAGGCAACCCCGAAGAAGCTGCGCGATGCCCGGAAAAAAGGCCAAGTAGCCAAAGCACAGGATTTCCCCTCAGCCATCACATTTATTGTGGCCATCGCTTTGACTCTTTATCTCGGCGAATTTTTGTACGATCATATCGTCGGATTCATGATGGAAATCTTCGTCAATGCCCCCAAAACGTCTCTAGAGGTCACTGCCCCCTACTTTTTAAAGAAAATGATCAATGTGATCTTGATCACTTCGCTGCCGATTGCAGTTCTTGTTTCCGTTGTGGGCATTCTCGTCGGCTTTTTAGTGGTGGGACCCACATTTTCTACGGAAGTTTTTAAACCCAACTTCAAAAAGTTCAATCCAGTCGATAATATCAAGCAGAAATTCAAGATGAAGACCTTGATTGAGCTGCTCAAATCGATCTTTAAAATTTTTGGAGCCGCCGTCCTTCTTTATTTTGCCATTTATCACGATATTGAAAATCTGGTTGCCACAGTTGCCCTTCCCCCAGCAATCTCTCTTCAGGTTTTTAAAAAAATCATCTACAAAGTCGCTGTCTGGATTGGAATCTACTTTATTTTGATCGCTGTTTTCGATCTTCTCTATCAACGTTTCAATTTTGCCAAAGAAATGAAGATGGAAAAATTTGAGGTCAAACAGGAATATAAAGACACAGAAGGAAACCCTGAAATTAAGGGTAAAAGGCGCCAAATTGCACAAGAGATCGCCTACGATGAGGGGACAACAAACATCCGAAGAGCGCGTGCTGTTGTCACGAATCCAACAGACATTGCAGTTGCTATTGGCTATGAACCTGAAAAATATAAAGCGCCTTGGATCATTGCGATGGGGACAGAAAAACGGGCGCTCGCTATTATTACAGAAGCTGAGAAGTACCACATCCCAATCATGCGCAATGTTCCATTGGCACATCAGTTGCTTGAAAAGGGTGAGGCGAACCGATTAGTGCCAGAAGAAACCTATGATGCCGTAGGTGAGATCCTTCTCTATATTGAAAGCCTTCGGGTAACAGAAACTTGACATCTTGCTGAAATTATGAAAAAACTAAACAATTTTTTTGCCCGAGCTTTAAGCGGAGAGAGTACCCTCAACGCGATTAACCAATCGAGTGATTTAATCCTCGCCGGTTGGATCATTGCTGTCATCATCATGATCGTCCTCCCCATACCTCCGGCGATCATCGACTTGGCAATTACCTTTAACCTGACAGCAGCTGTCGGAATTTTGATGGTAGCCCTCTACATCCCAAGCGCTATCCACCTTTCGATGTTTCCCTCGATGCTGCTTGTCACAACCCTTTTCCGCTTAGGCGTTAACATATCTTCAACCCGTCAGATTCTCCTCAATGCCTACGCAGGACACATCATTCAGGCCTTTGGTAACTTTGTGGTCGGCGGAAACTATGTCGTGGGTCTTGTCATCTTTATCATCATCACCATCGTGCAGTTTATCGTCGTCACCAAAGGTGCTGAACGGGTTGCAGAGGTGGCTGCCCGCTTTAGATTGGACGCCATGCCCGGAAAACAGATGGCCATTGACGCCGATTTACGTGCAGGCTCTATCGATGCTAGCCAAGCGTGGGAAAAGATAGCTGTGAACCAGAAAGAGAGTGAGCTTTAT
>CAZPPS010000022.1:0-33726 GCA_964588495.1 uncultured bacterium
ACCCATGTGGGTGAACTGATTTGTTAACTATGTGACCGATTGCACCTGGTTTTTTATAATTTCCTCACAACTTACTGTCATAAAAGCTTTTAGGGGGGTATATAAACCACAGAGGACAGAGAGAACACAGAGAAGACCTTTTTTTCTTTTCTCTGCGCCTTAGCGTCTCTCGCGCCTCTGCGTTACTTAACTGTCAGGCACGGAAATCGGAGGCACGGATCGGTCACACGGTCACGGACACGGTCACGCACGGGGTGAAAAAAAATGGGGGTTGCGAAAAACCCGACCGATTTATACAATCTGCATCCTTTCTTCCTTGCGGGTGTAGCTCAGTGGTAGAGCATCACGTTGCCAACGTGAGGGTCGTGAGTTCGAACCTCATCACCCGCTTTAATTTTTTAAATTTATCTCGTGGATCTAAGTGAAAAATTTCGAAAATGACAATTATTCAGCTGAGGCCACAGAAGAGGGTGGATGCCGTCTCTCTGTGAAAGTATTTGTTAAGCCGCAAGCTGCCCAAAAAGCCTACAAACAAGCGATCAAAGTCGTTAATAAACAAATTTCTGTCCCAGGTTTTAGAAAAGGGCATGCTCCCGATAAAACGGTCGTTAGCCGTTATAGCTCCTACATTGAGCAAGAATGGAAAGAAATTATCGTAGGCGACGCTTACAGAGCAGCTGTTGAATTTACCGACATTTATCCCACAAGCAAAGAGAGCATCGATAAACCTAAAATCGAGAGCTGTTCTCAAGAAGATGGGGCGGTAGTTCTGATTGCTTACGAGCATTATCCGATCGTTCCTGAAGTGGAATTTTCTAAAATTAAGCTTCCTTCCATCAAACAAGAGAAAGTTTCTGATGACAAAGTTGACGAGATCGTAGAAGAGGTTAGACGTACCCACGCCACATATGAAGATGTCGAAGGGCGCGCGGTAAAAAAAGGGGATCATGTCGATGTGGATATCGATTCTCTTGAAGAAGAGACTCCAAAAGAGCTTGTGAGAGACCGCCGCTTTGAAGTCGATGAGAAAAAATTGGCTCCCTGGCTTGTGAAATTAATCGTCGGCTTGAAAGTGGGCGAAAGTAACGAGGGCACATCTGAGCTCGACTCCAAAGCAGACGAAGTTGCCAAGAGAAACTTTAAACCGACAAACATCAGAATCACGCTCAAGGCCATCAAGAAAATGGTGTTGCCAGAAATTGATGATGAGCTTGCCAAAAAAACGGGCGCAGAATCTGTTGAGGACTTGAAAAACAAGATTCGGCACAATCTAGAAAGAGAAGCTGAGCTGAATCTGAAGGACAAGAAAATTGCAGCCATTGATGAAGCTCTTTTAGAAACCTATTCTTTTGAACTTCCGGCTTCTTTAATCGATGCAGAAAGACGTGAACGGCTGAAAAGACGTCTCGAAGCTTTGAAAAGTGAAAATATTTCAGACGAAGAGATCCGCAGTCAGGAAAATGCGATCGCCAAAGAGGTCAACGCTGAGATCGACCGTGATATCCGCCTCTATTTCATTAATAAACAGATCGCCAAACAGGGAAAAATTTCCCTGACCAATCAAGAGCTCAATGATGAGCTGATGCGCTATATGAGCCAAAATCCTTATCTCTATTCAAAAGATAGAAATGATGAGGAAGTTCGGGAAATCGCATCGCGCATGGCTTCAGCTATGATGCAGCGCAAGACTAAGGATTATGCATTATCTCAAGTTGAGGGCGCATAAATCCTTCCTGGAGTGCGGCGATCCTTCGCCGCTCTGCAATGGATAGAAAGTTGCATAGCGATTGAAAAGCGGCGAAAGATCGCCGCACTCCAGGAAAGTCGGAATGTGACAAACACTTTTTTATCCTTGACCTTCGAAAGGCTTAACTTTACACTCCCGATTTTCTAAAAGATCTTTGTGAGGCTGCTTAAATGACACTTGTTCCCTATGTAATTGAAGATACAGGCCGTGGCGAAAGAGCCATGGACATTTATTCCCGACTTTTGAAAGACCGTATCGTCTTGATCGGTACAGCAATTGATGAGCATCTTGCTAATACAGTAATCGCTCAGCTCCTTTTCCTCTCGTCTGAGGATCCTAAAAAAGATATTCAGGTCTTTATCAATTCCCCTGGCGGCTACATAACAGCAGGCCTTGCGATTTACGACACCATGCGGTTTTTGGGCTGTGATGTGAACACTTACTGCATCGGCCAGGCAGCCAGCATGGGAGCTTTGCTTCTCGCTGCCGGAACAAAAGGAAAACGAAAAGCCCTACCTCATAGCCGTATCATGATCCACCAGCCCTCTGGAGGTATCATGGGAACTTCTGCTGACATTAAAGTGCAGGCAGAAGAAATTTTGCGTCTTAAAGGCTATCTTTCTGAGATTTTATCTGAGTGCACAGGCCAGCCTGTCGCTAAAATTATAGAAGATTCGGAAAGAGATTATTTCATGAGCCCTCAACAGGCAATTGAATATGGTCTGATTGACGAAGTAGTAACCCGAAAACAGTAATTAAAGATGACGAAAAAAGGTTTTTACAACAAAGAGAGTCTTGTTTGCTCTTTTTGCGCACGTCCCGAAGAAGAGGTAGAAAAGCTTATTTCTGGCCCCAATGTCTATATTTGCGATAATTGCATCAGACTCAGCATGAGCATTATAGAAAAAAAGCCTCCAGCGGGTGAGCTTAAAATACTCAAGCCGATGGAAATCAAAGAGCGGCTTGATCAATTTATTGTAGGCCAGGAAGCTGCCAAACGGACCATTGCTGTTGCTGTCTACAACCACTACAAAAGAATCCGTTCGATTACTCAAAATAAAGAAGTCAGCTACGCCAAATCCAACGTGATGCTTCTAGGGCCAACGGGCTCGGGTAAAACCTTAATGACCAAAACTTTGGCTCAAATTCTCGACGTTCCCTTTACCATCGCAGATGCCACCACTTTAACAGAGGCTGGCTATGTGGGAGAGGATGTGGAAAACATTGTGCTCCGCCTTCTTCAAGCAGCTGACTATGACGTTGCAAGAGCGGAACAAGGGATTATCTACATCGACGAGATCGATAAAATTGGACGGACAACGTCCAACGTTTCAATCACACGGGACGTTTCAGGTGAAGGTGTGCAGCAGGCCCTTTTGAAAATTGTGGAAGGAACCGTTGCCAACGTCCCCCCAAAAGGTGGCCGTAAACATCCCCACCAGGAATATATCAAGGTTAGCACAGAAAATATTCTGTTTATCGTGGGGGGCGCCTTTGTCCATCTCGATAAAATCATTGCCAAACGTTTAGGAAAGAGCAAAATTGGCTTTACCGATACAAAAACGGGCGAAGTGATCGATCCTTACGATAAAAACCGTCTTTTGGGACAGGTGGAACCTGAAGATTTGATCTCTTTTGGGATGATTCCTGAATTTATCGGCAGATTTAACTGCATCGTCAACTCAAATGAGCTGACACTGGATGATCTTGTCCGAATCCTGACAGAGCCTAAAAATGCCGTTGTAAAACAATATAAAAACTTGTTTGCAGAAGAAGATGTGAAACTTGAGTTTTCTCATGATGCGCTGATTGCAGCGGCCACAAAAGCAAAAGAAGCAGGGACAGGCGCGCGCGCGTTGCGGATGATCCTTGAAAATCTTTTGAGGGATTTGATGTTTGAGACCCCTTCCGATGAGACCATTGCAGAAATTCATATTTCTGAGGGGACGATTAAGCGGAATGAGCCTGCTGTTATTGTGCGTCGGGATGCAAAGAAGATAGCTTAAAAAACTTCCGTGCCCGTGCCTGTGCCCGTGCCCGTGCCCGATTTCCAGATCTTTGGGGAACGGGCGGGCCCGGGCACAGGCACGGGCACGGGCACGGAAATATGAATATTTACGAGCTCGCCCGATCGATCTGCCAAACCCTTTTCGACAAAGGGTACACCGCCTATTTTGCTGGAGGCTGGGTTCGGGATCTTCTTCTCAACAAAACTTCCGACGAAATTGACATTGCCACAAATGCCCCTCCCCATGTGATTCAGGAGCTTTTCCCCAAAACGATTCCTGTTGGGATTGCTTTTGGTGTAGTGATTGTCTTGGAAGAAGGGATCAACTTTGAAGTGGCCACTTTCCGCAAAGACCATCCTTATGTGGATGGAAGGCACCCCGAGGGAGTTGACTACTCGACACCTGAAAAAGATGCGCAAAGACGGGATTTTACGATCAATGGCATCTTCTACGACCCGTTGACAGAAACCATCTACGATTATGTCGAGGGCCAAGTGGATCTTCAAAATGGCCTTATAAGGGCAATTGGAGAAGCACAAGAGCGCTTTGCTGAAGATCGGCTACGCATGATCCGAGCCATCCGCTTTGCTGCCCGTTTCGGCTTCCGGATCGAAGAAAAAACAGCGGACGCCATCAAATCCTTTGCAGATCTTCTTTTGCCTGCAGTTTCCATGGAAAGGATCTGGCAGGAGTTTTGCAAAATGGCGGACTATCCCCACTTTGACAAAGCCATTTGCATGCTGCACGACTATGGACTCCTGCCAGTCATTTTTCCACAGCTCAAAGATATTCCCTTAAGTGCCATTGAAAGCCGCACTCAAAGTTTTCCCTATTTTCCTCTGAAAACCCCAACAATTGTCTATTTGCTTCAATTATTTCCCCATTTAAGCCCTCAGGACAAGGTGCAAATTTGTTTGGATCTGAAAACATCTGCAAATGAGCGCAAAATTGTCGAATTTTTCTGTGAATCGGAGGCCCTTTTTTCCCGGGAATCCGTGGAGGCTGTTGATTGGGCACATTTTTATGCCCATCCTTTGGCCCCCTTATTTCTCCAAGTGGCAGCTGCAAAGTTGCCGGTCAAAGAACGTGTAGAGTTTGCGAATAACCATCAACACGCCCAAGAAAAACTTCAGCCACACATTGAACGGATCCAAACAAAAAAGCCCGTCGTGGGCTCTCAGGATCTTCAAAATTTGGGGATCTCTGGTAAAAAA
Source organism: uncultured bacterium (assembly GCA_964588495.1). Taxonomy (GTDB): domain Bacteria; phylum Chlamydiota; class Chlamydiia; order Chlamydiales; family JAAKFR01; genus CAVPKN01. The sequence continues at coordinate 4,971 of CAZPPS010000022.1, forward strand.
ATGGGAATCTATCTAAAAATGGCGGAACGGATCGCGATCAATGAAAATATCCAAGACCCAGACATCTTACTCACCCGCCTCACGGATGAAATATCCAATCTTTAAGCCCTTGGCGTATTGGCTCCTCTTTTTTTTCGATCTTGTTCTCGATGTCTGTGTCGCTCCCTGGCTAAAAAAGCCAGATTTAGCCCATATTTCTCACAAAAAAATCTTGGTGTGCAATGGAGCCCATCTCGGTGATGTTATTTTAACCACCGCCCTTTTGCCTGTGTTAAAAGCGGTTTTTCCGGAAGCTAAAATTGCGTTCTTGATTGGAAATTGGTCTAGCTCAGTTGTTGAGAATCACCCTTTAATTGACGCTGTGTACACAGTCGATCATTGGAAGCTTAACCGCTCAAACCTCTCTCGTATCCAAAAATTGAGCCGCTATTTTAAAACGCGCAGGAGGGCCAAAGAGCTGCTGCGACAAGAAAAATTTGATCTTGCCCTTGATTGTAACCTCCACTTCCCCAATATGGCCTTTCTTCTTTGGCAAGCGCAAATTCCCGTACGGATCGGCTTTGAAAATGCGGGCTTAAGCGGCTGGCTGACACACATCAAACGGGATCCTCACATCAACCAATCGGTAGTCGAGACCTTCTTGCTCCTTTTAGAAGATTTCCAAATCAAACCATCCCAAGAGCTCCTACAACCCTCGCTTGCCCAAGGGCCCTGTCCCAAACAGAATTATATCGTTATCCATATGGGAGCAGGAGATGTTAAAAAAAACTGGCCCAAAGAGAAATGGAGAGCTTTAGTCAAAAAACTGGTTCAGGATGGGGAAAATCTGATTTTCACAGGTCGGGGCAACTGTTCTGATAGTGAATACGCACTGGAACACCTGCCCCGCGTCCAAAACCTTTGCAACAAGCAAAGCTGGAATGAGTTTACGGCACTCATTGCTGCCGCGAAACTGCTCATTAGCCTCGATACAAGCGCAGGCCACGTGGCAGCTGCGGTAGGCACGCCCGCAGTCCTCCTCTATACAGGTATTCACCCTCCTAGAAGATGGGCCCCCCTCGGGGCTGAGATCACCATTTTGACCGAGCCCACCCCGTGCTCCCCTTGCCTCAAAGGCTGCTCCGAGATGAGATGTATCCGTTCAATCCTCGTAGAACAGGTCTATAACACCGTAAAACTGACCCTCCAAGACTGCCAAGTCGCAAATTAAAGAATTTTGTGCTATAATTACCTCAAGGTGAGGTGTTTATGTTGAAGATTATATTACATGTTGTGCTCTACGCGCTTGCCAGCTATCTCCTGGTCAAAATCAAAAACCATTCTGAGAAAGCCATTAAGCGCAAAAAATGGTTCTAAGTCTTTTTTCATCATGGAAATGACAAATGTCGATTCTATGATGAGGAAAAATGCCTTTAGATAACTTACGTCCTTTCTATGGCAGAAAGAAAGAGCTCTCTCTTTTGCAAAATACTTTAAAAAAAACAAAGTTCGAGCCTTGTTATCATTCGAGGAAGGCGCCGAATTGGAAAAAGTAGGTTAATCGAAGAATTTTGCAAAAATCATAATTCCATACATTTCACAAGTTTTCCTCCGAACGAAATGACAACTACCCAGAGTCAATTAAACGAATTTTCGCTTCAAATGTCCCAAGCCTTAGAAATGCCAAATTTCAAAGCAGAGGACTGGAGCCAACTTTTTTGGCAATTAGGACAAAAAACGTCTAAAAAACGATGGATCATTGTCTTTGATGAAATTTCCTGGATGGGATCGAAAGATCCCGATTTCCTCGGTAAACTGAAAAATGCCTGGGACAGCTATTTTTCAAAAAATCCAAAACTTATGTTGGTTCTATGTGGTTCTATTTCGACATGGATCGAAAAAAACATCATTAGCCATACAGGTTTTTTAGGGCGCGTCTCTTTAGATATTGTTTTAGAAGAATTGCCCCTATCAGAATGTATCCAGTTTTGGGGCAAAGCCAAAAATCGGATAGCACCTTATGAAGCTTTCAAGGTTGTCAGCGTCACAGGGGGCATTCCCAAATATCTAGAAGAAATCATTCCCGCAAAAACCGCTGAGGAGAATATTCAGGCTCTCTGTTTTAGACCTGAAGGCTTGCTTTTTCGGGAAACTGAAAAATGCCTGGGACAGCTATTTTTCAAAAAATCCAAAACTTATGTTGGTTCTATGTGGTTCTATTTCGACATGGATCGAAAAAAACATCATTAGCCATACAGGTTTTTTAGGGCGCGTCTCTTTAGATATTGTTTTAGAAGAATTGCCCCTATCAGAATGTATCCAGTTTTGGGGCAAAGCCAAAAATCGGATAGCACCTTATGAAGCTTTCAAGGTTGTCAGCGTCACAGGGGGCATTCCCAAATATCTAGAAGAAATCATTCCCGCAAAAACCGCTGAGGAGAATATTCAGGCTCTCTGTTTTAGACCTGAAGGCTTGCTTTTTCGGGAATTTGATCAAATATTTTCTGATCTTTTTTCCAAGCGGAGCACAACCTACAAACAAATAGCAGCCTCACTTGTCAGCGGCTCAAAAACTTTGGATGAAATCTGCAAAAAAATCAAAACCGAGAAGAGCGGCGTGATTTCCGGGTATCTATTTGATATGGAAGAAGCTGGCTTTATTAGCGCCGATTGGACCTGGAACATTGCGACTGAAAAAATTTCCAATTTGCGCAAGTACCGTTTAAGTGATAATTACCTACGTTTCTATCTGAAATATGTCCTTCCCCAAAAAGAAATTATCCAAAAAGCGGGCTTTTCCTACCCAAAACTCGAAGCTTTGCCCAATTGGGCTACGATGATGGGCTTTCAATTTGAAAATTTAGTCATTGCCAACAGATTGGCTCTCTATAAAAAACTAAACATCACAACGCAAGATGTCTACATTGCCAACCCATTTTTCCAACGGAAAACTGCAAGAAATAAAGGCTGTCAAATCGACTTTATGATCCAGACACATCAATGTGTCCTTTATCTCATAGAAATCAAATTTTCTCGTTCAAAAATTGATACCTCAGCCGTCAAAGAAATGGAAGAAAAGGTCGCTCGTCTTTTATTTCCCAGGGGCTTTTCCATACGAACGGCCTTAGTCCACGTCAATGGGGTCACCGACGAGGTGATCGACAGCGGCATCTTTGACTTCATCATCGACTTCTCAGATCTTATTCACCCTTAAAACCTGAGACAGAAACGATCACAAGGGAGCCTAGATAAAACGCTTTACATGATTGAACTGGGCAAAAAATGGAGTCGCAAACTCCAAAAATGTCCATTTTTTGGAGTTTGCGACTCCATTTTTTGGGATTTAGCTGAGGGTATTGGCAGTAAGGAGCTTGATGTCACCATTTTTATAGGCAACAACCAGAGATTTTTCATCCACCACTTCTAAAGCTTCCACCATACGATCTGCAGCGATAGTACCCACAATTTTTCTGTTAAGCCCACTAATGATTTTAAACTCGCCGGCCGGAAAAAGAAAATTGGAAGTGTAGGCGAAAAGAGCTGTCCCAAAGACTGCCAATTTTGCACGCTTGTCACTAATTCCAAAATCTAAAGGTTGGTAAGTCGCAAGGGGGAACTCAATCATTCTCCGATCTTCATGATCTCTACCTACCAACGCCACTATTTTATCCTCCATGAGTGTAGCGCTGCGGACGTGTAAATTGTCATAGAGAACCGTACAAAGCTTGGATTGACCTTTGTACAAATCTATTGATTTTTCATCTTCAATCGCATCGAGTTCTATTTTTCCTAAATAACTGCTGCCAGCATAAGCTACTAGATCTAAAGCCACATAAAATAACTTGTTTTGGTGCATGAAACAGGAAGTGACTCCTTTGAATACATGAATTTGCTGGAATCCTTCTTTTTCAAATAAAGCGGCACCGATCTCAAAGGTAAGAAGGTAGCGCGCTTCTAAAACCTGAATGTTTTTACACCAGGCATCTATGGGAAATTCTTCGATGGATTGCTTGCGCGCAAGATCCCATTTACAGAAAAAATGCTGAACATAACCGGTAGCTGGGTCAACACCTTGCCGATCAAAATAGAGAACGTCATGATCGACACAAAATGTTGTGAGGCCGCCCATTTCGGGCAATAGATTGCGGCTCGTAAATCGATTGACATCAAAATTCCAAACCATCAAAGAGAGGTTAGAACTATGTTCTGAACCAGCAGACATAAAGATATTTTTGCCAACAGCCTGTATCTTATGGATGCAGGTTCGACTATCAAATAGGCTGCGATAATGAAGGATGTATGCTGAATAATTTCCACGGGCCATCTCTTGGAACAAACGGCCTTTTGGTTCATCGGTGGCGAAACGAAGAATATTATAAAATGTTGTTGTAACTCTACTCATCATAGAGCGGTAGTGTTCTTTGTTGCCTGCAAAAAAACAGATACTATCTTTCCACACCTCACCGGGAATCCGTTCGCTCAAACTGAGTTCTTTGGGAGGGTCTTGAGGCAGCTTCTTTTTTATCTCGGCAGGCTTTCTTTTCTGAACGCTCAGCAACTCAATAATCAGAGCAGCAGCAGCCGGAAAAGGAGAAAGTCCTAAAAGATATCCCCCAAACAAGACCCTCGAGGCAGGGGTTGAAATAATTTCTGTATACATGCAGCTTAAGCCTGTTGCTAATAGGAGAATGGCTAAAGCTACAAAAACAACTTTTGCAACATCCAGAACTTTAGATTGCTCCTCGAGGGAAAAACAACATAAAGACGATTCGTTTCTTATAGGATTCATCATAGAAGAGGATTTTAGTTAAAATTTATCTAAAAAAACAAGAACTTATTGATTGAATCTTAATTTTAAGCACGATATATTTTATACTTTAGACAAACAAAAGGAGTATATTATGACACTATTTGCCCCCATTGGCCAACGGGACAGTCTTGAGACGAGAAACGCCCTAATTATCGCAGCAAGAGATGCATTAAGAGGTACAAAAACAGTTGATGAACTAACGCCCGTCGCCCCGATGGCTGTTGAGCGCCTGATCACTGCGCAAATGAACCATTATGCCAATAACGACCAAAACGTGCGCGCCCGTACCCTATTTCATGCAACCCCGATTGGAATTGGTTGGTTATTGACGTTGGGAGCCCGTATTATACGTGTGCTGGTACGGACAATCGGAATCTTTATCTCAGCCCCAGTAGCCGCTTTCCAACATAGTCGCTATAGTGAGTACATGACAAAAGACGAGAATGGTGAACCCATCTTCAATCTCGTTGTCGAGGACCTAAGACGCATCGGTCAAGAATGGATCGATTTGGGAGCTACATTCTTAGCTGCAGGGATCGGTACAATCAATACGGTGGCTCCCACTGCCATTTCGACCGAATTTTTGTTTAATTACTATACAGAAAGAAACACAACGAATGTTGAAAGAAATACGATATTCCGCAATGCCCAAACAGCCTACACTCTGGCTGCAGAGGATAAACATACTGCCTGGAAAAATGCTGAGAGAAAAGCAGGCTGATCATGAGCGTCAATGAATCTCATTTTTCTGCAGGCGATTGTTGTTTGACGGGCGTAGCAGGGATCGTCCTGCTAGGCCAGGGAAGTTGGCTCCTTGCTAAACGGTCGTTTTGCGAAACTGTTAGCAGCGGCAAAGCTGGGTGGAGAGAAACCGGCCGGACAGCCCAACATCTTTACAATGGTTCAGGCACCTTAAGAGACTCCGTCAGCGCATTGGTTCTCTCGCTTTTGACAGAGATAGGCGCACTTTTTCCCGATTTGTGGAAAGAGATGAAAAGGACGGGAAGAGGGGGCTTAAACAGCCTCTATTCTGCCTCAGAATGTGTGGGCGCCTCATTGTCTCCTCTTGTGGAAACAAGGTCACTTATGGCGCAAGGAGCTCTCGAAACCAAGAGATTCTTCAAGGGAGCGTTATCTCATAGCACGGTTGAAGTGCTCGATGCCACAGTTGTTACGACTGCCCAAGAAATTTGGAGCGCAACCAAAACAGGAGCCTTTGAGGTTGCAAAAACAGGCATCTCGCTCTATCGAACCGGGCCCACTTTCAAAGCGGGAGCCCATTATTTTCTCGAAGGATATGTGGATGAGCTCATCGAGCTGTTTGTTCAGGGTCTTGATGAGACAAAGCATGGCTTTAATGGGACTAAAACAGCCATCCAAAATGGCCTTCAAGTTTCAAAAAATTCAAGCTTCCGTCTCATTATTGAAGGCGGCGAGTTGTTTGGGATGGGCTGGGAGGATTTTGTAAAATTTCTCCATGCGATTCCTCCCGCTACGGAAAACTTCTTTGAGATGGCTTCTGCGCCTATTTCCTGCTTTGTTGATGAGAGTGCTGAGCTCTTTGGAGTAGGCAGCAAAGAATGTACCCGAGTCCTTAACTCTCTTCCTCCTGCTCTGAAAGCCTTTTTTCAAACCCCTTTTGATGGACTACTAGCCCTTTTAAAAGAGTGTCTATCCTGTCTCAAAATAGGCGCTCAGCAAACCAAAATCACCTTTACAAGCCTCTACAGGGCCGCACGTGTCGGAGTTGAGATCCTGGAAGCCCTATTGCTGGGGATCTTGTATGAGAGCTTTTCAACTCTTAAAACCGGCTGCAAAGAAACTAAGAATGCCTTTTTGGCTCTAGCGCTTGCCATCCGAAGTGGCACAGAATGGATCTATCCAGGTTTGTGTGCTTTATTGCACGAAACATGGTCCACAGTCACTTCAGAAATCTATATGGTCCCAAGAGCTGCCGTTGCAACTGGCAGAGCTATCTATAACGGAGGCTCTCTTGCGGCAGTTGCCTGTGCCCATTCTCTACAGGAAGCCGGCTCAAGCGCCGTTGTGGGAGGCCGTGAAACTGTGAAGACCTTTACAAGCACATTCCGCGCTCTAAAAGCAGGCTCTGAGCCTTTGGCAGATATTTCCTACCGCATGGCCCTCGAGTCGTTCCATGTCCTGAAATCGTCAGGCAGCGAAACCAAGCGCACTTTAACAAGCACTCTATACGGCACACTTCCCATTATGTATGTTCTGAGCGATTTGCCTTTCAGGTCAGCTTGTGAAATCAAATCCCTAGGCCCCCAACTCCTCAGGGAAACTTCCCGTTTTATGTTCCAAATGACAGATGAAGTGCCCCGTTTGCTGGATGTCCATGTTTTCTATCCCCTTGAAAGAACAATCACCCCTAAAATTGAGGCTGTCCGCGCATTTGGGACAAGAGTCAGTACCCGGATGGACCAGCTCCTCGCCTCTATTAACACCCGGATGGAGCAACTCCTCGCCTCTATATAACTCTAAGAAACAAGAAAAATTCAACACAAAGACACAAAGGCATAAAGAAAAGGGGCATGTGTATTTTCTCTTTGTGTCTTTGTGTTGAAACTTTTAAAGTGTTATAGTGTGCCCTTTTGCCTTGCATACACTCTCTTGGGGGACATTACCGTGTGGAAACTCTTCCGACTCAATACAAAGAAAAATAGCATCTTTGCTTTCTTTATCCTGTTTTTTAATTTTTTCGCGGCCTGTCTTGAAGGTGTCTCTTTCGGTTTTTTGCTACTTGGTATCGCTGCTTTGACAAACGAGAGCATCGCACTCCCTCCGGTGTTTAGCTTTCTCGAGGGGAAAGTGAACAATTCGCTTGTCCTATCTCTTGGCGGCGCGATGTTTTTTCAGATGCTAAGATCTCTGAGCACCTATTTGGGACACTATTTTACAATTCTTCTGACAGTCAACATCCAGACAGAGGCGCAAAAACAAACCTTTGAGCGTATTCTTCACATGCCCTGGGTCCAGGTTGCTGAGATGAAAAAGGGTGATCTGATGCATCAGGTCACAGCTCCCCCCTCCTTCATTCCGATGCTCTACGATGAATATAACCGCTTTTTTGTCTCAGCTCTGATGATCTTCACCTACCTCATCATTATGTTCCGGATCTCTTGGCAGTTGACCTGTATCATCTTAGGCTGTTTTGTAGCTGCTGCTCTGATTCAAAAAGTATTACTCAGAAATATTTCAAATGCTTCCAGGATTCACAACGATCACATCACAGATTTAAGTAAAGAGACAGCTCAAAATCTCGACTCCTTGAAACTGATCCATATACTTCAAAGACAACCTCTCATTTTAAGGAAAATGGAGAGCATTCTCCAGTTGATTGCTGGTGCTACGACCCGCCTGAAGCGTTTAAACACATTTATCCCAACCATCAATGAGAGCCTTGGGGTGCTTCTGGTAGGGATTTCTCTCCTTGCCGGGGTCTTTTTCTTAAAAAAAGATGGCAAAACCTTTGCAGCCTTCCTTTTTACCTACTTGACCCTCACATATAGACTTGGAACCCGAATCCAATTTGCGATGCTGGCAAAAGGGATTATCTCTTACTACTCAGGTCCGCTCAAAAAACTGGAAGAGATGTTAGCGCGCGACGTGTACATCAACCAAAAGATCAATGAACCGGAAGTGCTCTTCAAACAGGCGATTGCTTTTAAAAATGTCAGCTTTAGCTACTCCCACAAAGACTCTCCAGCACTAAAAAATATTTCTCTGACAATCCCACATAAAAGCGTTGTAGCTGTTGTGGGCACATCGGGAGCTGGAAAATCTACTCTGATCGATTTACTGATGCGCCTTTATGAGCCTCAAGAGGGGAAAATCATGCTTGATGATACAGACGCCGAGCATTTTTCTCTAAATCAGTGGCGCTCTTTGTTTGGAATTGTCCCCCAAGATTCCTTTCTGTTCCACGATACCATCGAAGAAAATATCCGTTTTGGCAGACTCTCAGCCACTGAAGATGAGGTCGTGCAGGCTGCAAAATTGGCTGGAGCCCATTCTTTTATTGAGGCCCTTCCTCAAAAATATAAAACCATTGTAGGGGAAAAAGGCTACCGTCTATCTGGAGGAGAAAAACAGCGCATTTCTATGGCGCAAGCTTTGGTCAGACACTCTCAGATCCTGGTTTTGGATGAAGCCACAAGCCATCTTGACAGCCACTCAGAACAGGTCATCCAAAATTCTCTTGAAGAGCTAAGGTCTGAGAAAACCATTATCATCGTAGCACACAGACTATCTACCCTGCAGTTAGCAGATCACATTATCGTCATGGATAAGGGCTCGATTGTAGAGACCGGAACACACCACGATCTTGTGGCTCTTGGGGGACGCTATTACACCTTTTGGAATTTGCAATCGGGAAGCCTCAATGAGAACGCTCCGCTTTTAAGTACTTCAAAATAGCCAAACGTCAGTCCCAAGTGAACCCAGATGTAGGTTCGGAAAAGACCCTGATTAAATTGAAGGACGATCACAGTGACTACAAAAGAGATCCAGAGGCTATGGACAAGGGTTTTATTGTGAATAAAAGCCTTTTTGGCCTCTGAAAAATAATTCACAAACAATAATCCAAAGCTTAGCAATCCTCCAATGCCCAAACTTGCCATCAATTCGGTGAGCACATTCATGGCTTCAAAGTACTTTAAGGGGTTTTTTTCAGGATTCATGTGGGACAACTGTAAATAAAGGAAGGAGTTGTCTCCCCTCAAAAAGGCTTCCATCAAATAATTCGGATAAGCTCCTAAACCAACGCCAAAAAAAGGGTGTTCCCAAAAAATGTGCCACGCATTTTGAATCCCAACAAAGCGCTCAAAAAAAGAGTGATGGGCCATAAATCCCAAAAAGAAAAATTTGAGGAAAAATTGCTTAAATAAAAAGGGTGCCAGGCAAAAAAGAAGAAGGGCGCAGGCAGCCAAACTTAAAGCAAACTTCAGGGTTTTGAGGCTCAATTTTTGCACACATAAGATCAGAAACAGAAAAATAAAATAGGCAAAAAAAACAGAAGTGGATGTGGAGGCCACATATAAAAGATTAACGATCACAAGCAGGGCAAGCGATTTTTTTTTGAAGATAAAAAAGGGCTCTTCAAAGCCCATGAGATAATGGTAATTGTACAAGAACACAAAAGGGGTCATGTAGAGGGCATAGTAGGAAGGTTCGAAGCAAAGGGCATTGGGTCTAACGATTTTGCCTGCAATAACCTGCTCGGCAAACGGGTCGTTAAATCCCAGAATTGAAAAGACCAGTTGTAAGCCCGCATAACCTCCTACACAAAAAAAAGAGAGGCAGTAGAGAGAAAATACCTGCTTGGGATCCCACATTTTTACAAGCAAATAGGGGATCAAAAGATAACAGATCACAGTAAAGGAAAACCAGCCCACGAACACAATGCATCTGCTCTTATAGGGAGAAAACAGACACGATAGGGCAAGAGATAGAGTAATCCATAACAAAGGTTGGATCAGCTTTTTGGAAATAGGAACTAATTGGAAACGAAACCGGGCAACGACCATCGCCAAGAGAAATAGGGCCAGGACATTATTGATCCGAATATTTGAACCTAAAAGACCTACGCTGAGCCGATCGGCATGTAAAGTGATGAAGTAGAGAAAAAGAAGACAGCCAAAAAAATCAAATCCCTTTTTTTTCAAAACCTCAAGCATAGGACATTAATTCATTTCCAAATTCAGCAGGACGCCCAACACTCAAATAATCAAAACCTAAAGCTGCCATCTCTTTTGGCAGATATTGGTTGCGGCCATCAAAAAAGACTTTTCCGCGCAATTTGGGCAAGATTGTTGAAAAATCGACAAACCGGAATTGCTTCCATTCTGTGACAAGGACAATCGCATCGGCACCATCCGCTGCTTCAAATTCACTGCTGCACCAGCAGATCTGGGGCGACTTTTTAAGGATCTGTTTCGCTTTCGGCATCGAAATAGGGTCATAGAGGCGCAAAAAAGCCCCTTTTTGCAACAATTGCCGAATTAAAACAAGCGCAGGAGCTTCGCGCATATCATCTGTGCCCGGTTTAAAAGCTAAACCCCAAATGGCAATCGTTTTGCCGTCTAAATCTTCAAAATAAGCCTCAATTTTTCTCCCTAAAAGCTCTTTTTGCTCTTGATTGACCGCTTCCACCGCATCGAGCAAAGGAGTTGGACAATCCAGTTCCTGAGCTGTTGCCCTAATCGCTTTAATATCTTTAGGAAAACAAGATCCCCCGTAACCCGCCCCAGCATAGAGAAATGAGTAGCCAATCCGCTGATCAGATCCAATGCCTTTACGAACACTTGAGATATCGGCACCCACCTTTTCACAGATGCGGGCCATTTCATTCATAAAAGAAATGCGGGAGGCAAGCATTGCGTTGGCTGCATATTTGGTCATTTCTGCAGAAAGGGTATCCATGACCAGCATCCTATCGTGGTTCACATTGAAAGGGGCATAAAGCTCATGCATAAGCTCAGCCACTTTTGGATTTTCAGTGCCGATCACAATACGGTCAGGTTTCATGAAATCATTGAGGGCATCCCCCTCTTTTAAAAACTCGGGATTAGAGACCACATCAAACTCAAAGCTTTCGCCCCGGTTGGCAAGCTCTGATTGGACCCATTCGGAGACCATTTTCGCAGAACCCACTGGGACTGTGGACTTATTAACAATGATTTTATAGCCTTGCATGTGACTTGCAATTTGCTTAGCCGCCTGCTCCACATAAGAGGTGTCTGCAGATCCCGTTATGGATGTAGGAGTGGAGACTGCAATGAAACAAAAGAGGGAATTTTTCACTCCATAAGCATAATCGGTTGTAAATTCGAGCCGTGAAGCTGCCGTATTACGCCGGACAATCTCTTCAAGTCCGGGTTCGTAAATCGGGATCGTCCCCGTTTTAAGCTTCTCAATTTTTTCAGCATCCACATCGAGGCAAATGACATGATGCCCCATTTCTGCAAAACAGGCCCCCGTAACAAGACCTACATAACCTGCGCCAACAATTAAGATTTTCATTTAACGATAATAAACTTGCATTAGAAGAATCGTTTGATTATACAGATACTCCCAAGAAAAGAAACAAATAAAAAAAAGCGTGTCTCACAAAAAAATTCTTATTACAGGAGCCGCCGGCTTCATTGGATTCCATTGCGCACAAGCCTTAAAAAAACGGGGAGACACTATCCTTGGACTCGACAATTTTAATCCCTATTATTCGCCAGATCTAAAAAGGGAACGTGCAAAGCTCCTTAAAAACGTTGATATTGAAGTGGTCGCCGGAAATATAACCGACAAAAAGCTGCTCGCACAACTTTTTGAGACATACAACTTCACCCATGTCCTTCATTTAGCAGCTCAAGCGGGTGTGCGGTATTCCAAAACACATCCCGAAGCCTATATTGAAAGCAATATTGATGGTTTTTTGAGTCTTTTGGAGACTTTGCGCTTGTATCCAAACATGCGACTCACTTACGCCTCTTCCTCCTCAGTTTACGGATGTAACACCAAAATCCCTTTTGCCGTCACCGACACCACTGACAAACCAGCCAACCTCTACGCGGCCACAAAAAAAGCCAACGAGTTGATGGCTTATAGCTACCACCATCTTTTTGGCATCCGTTCCACAGGTTTGCGCTACTTTACCGTTTACGGTCCTTGGGGACGTCCCGATATGGCCTATTATCTCTTTACTGAGGCAATTCTTGCAGGAAAGCCAATCCATTTGTTCAACAACGGTCAGATGGAGCGGGACTTTACCTACATCGACGATGTTGTACGTGGAACAGTAGCTGCGATTGACTATGAGGGAGAGTGTGAATTGTTTAATTTGGGCAATAACAAACCGGTTGCGCTGCTCGATTTCGTTGCGATTCTCGAAAAACTGCTCGGCAAAGAGGCCACAAAAGTCTTTGAGGGAGCCAGCAGCGGCGAAGTTGCGACCACCTATGCCGACATCTCCGACGTTCAGAAAAAACTCGGCTTCAACCCCACAACCTCTCTAGAAACAGGCCTTGCCCACTTCGTCAACTGGTACATGTCTCATAAGCAAAGCATTTAACGCAAAGAAGCAAAGACCCAAAGGCGCAAAGAGAAAAAAATAAATACTTCTCTTTGCGCCTTTGCATGTTTGCTATCTTTGCGTTGAATTAGGCATACTCACGAAATACTGTGGGCAACGAAGCGGTAATATCGCTCGCGATCATGCTATAGGAGCTCAAAGCCTTAGCAGCATGCTCCCCTGCCTTGGCATGGAAATAGACTCCCAACACAGCAGCTTTCAGAGGATCATGTGTCTGCGCTAGAAAGGCTGCGATGATGCCTGTTAGCACGTCCCCGCTTCCTGCAGTAGCCATGCCGGGATCGCCATTTGCACACACAAACGGCTTACTTTGAGGATGAAAGATAAAAGTGGGCGCTCCCTTTAGCACAAGGGTCACTTTTGCGTGGAATGCGTAGGATCTTGACATTTCGAAAAGCTCTGAAAAAGAAATCTCTTTTTCCACTTTCAGTAGCCTTTTCATCTCGCCGTGGTGGGGCGTTAGAATGCATTGAGCGGGAAGAGAGATGTCGTTTTCGGCAATTAAAGTAAGCGCTTCGGCATCGATCACGCAGGGTTTATTGATTTGGGGCAAAACTTGTTTTAACAATCTGACAGTCGAAGAGGCAGTTCCAAGGCCCGGGCCAATAAAAACAGCTGACGCTCTTTTGGTTGCCTCTAAAATATCCTCAGAGCTCCGAAAACCTTCCCGGATAATTTCGAGAGGCGCCATCCCCATCTCTTCGCTTGTCTCTTTCGGATGCAAGAGTCTGACGATCCCAGCTCCCGAACGTAAAGCTGCAACGCTCGAAAGAATAGGAGCTCCTGGCATCCCAGGACTCCCTCCGATACCCACAACATATCCTGCTTCGTATTTGTGGCGCGTGCGCACAACTGGCGGAAGATTTTTACGGATGATTGCCTGATCAATTAAATGCAGATCTTCTTCAGCTTCTTCAACATAACTATCCTTGAGCCCAAAATTGTGAACCGTGACTTTTCCCATAAAGTCCCAAACCTCTTTCGTAAAGCAGCCCGATTTGGGCAGTCCCAAAAAAAGAGTGTTTGCAGCTTTAATTGCCACATTGCCCAATTTGCCCGTGGAACCATCGATTCCAGAAGGGATATCGATCGAGAGAATCGGCAAACGGGATTGATTGGCCTTTTCAATAGCCATAAGATTCAGACCCTCCACCTCACCATGAAAGCCTGTCCCAAAAATGCCATCGATCAAAAGCTCGGCATCGGTAAAAGAGATGTCATTGCCTGAAGGATATTCAATCATCCCCCCTTCCTCAACAAAGCGTTGCGCTTGCAGCTGGCAAAGAGGGCTGCTCTTTTCAAGGGGAGCTAAAGCCAACGCGTGGACATGAAATCCCCCTTTCCGCAAAACCCTACCCGCGACATAGGCATCGCCCGCATTATTTCCAGAACCACAAAGAAGGGTGATTTTAGGCTTAAGATGTAAGTTTGCAATCATTTGTTGGGCAAGCTCTGCAACCCCAGTTCCTGCCGACTCCATAAAAGCTACTTCTGACTCCCCTTGCCCATAAGCCATTTTTTCAATGCGGGCCATCTCTTTTGCTGTAACAACTTTCATCTAATTTTCCTCTTCAATATCTGTTTCATATCCCATCGGAGGAATAATAAAAACAGTTTGCAACGTATCGAGGTTTTCCTGGATGGGACGGGCTTCAATCTCAAAAGCATAAGCACCTTCTCGCAACGGAGCGATTTTTGTGACTTCAGCCACTCTTAAGCCTGCAGGAAAGACCCCATCCATCCCTGTCGTCACCAAAAGATCGCATTCTTTGATGAGTGCCAGATTTTTTGATCCGCGCAAGCTTTGAGCTTGCCCCTCGTCATCTGCAAAATCGTAGTTAAATCCGATCCCTTTTAATCTTTGATTGACAGATCTCCAAAGAGGCGCCGATCCTCCTTGAACGATTCCCTTCGCTAGATAACAACCGTCGGCATCAGCAGCCAAGATTTCCCTTAACTTCTCCAAATGCTTCAAGAGAATCGTTTTGTCATCATTTTTAAATGCGATATCGGATCTGCCGTTGAGCTGGCGTTGTAGAAACTCAATTTGATCGATCAAGGCACTATTTTGTGGAAGGCCACGTACAGCGCGCACAGAGGGCTGCAGCGCCTTATCGGTGATGAGCCGGATACGGGATTGGTTTTTGCCCACATAATCGACAGCTCCCACTAAATTCCTTCCTAAAATGACGGGGCTATTTTTTTGAATGATCGGCTGATTGAGAAGGGCATTCGTCTCTTCCCCCACATTGACCCATACAGAGCTCGACCAACTGCCCGGATCGCGGTAGATCACCTTGGCAGGAACTGCTTGTGTGAATTGGGAAGCAAGGAATTGGGTTTCATCCAAGCGTCTTGCTGAAAGAGCTGGATTTTTTAACTCCCGACTTAACTTTTCAGTCCGGATTTTTTGTTCCAAAAGAGCCCGCAGCTTGTTGATTTCGAGCCGTAAAAGGTGATTTTCCCCCTCAAGGCGCTCATTTTCTCGGGATTGTCCTTGGATAAAGGAATTGCTCCCCTTAAAAACAAAAGAAAAGCACGCAACGGTTTTTCCTTGCAGATTCTCAATAAAAACAACCGGCAGAGAAAGGAGAAGAAAAAGAGCTGCTCCTAGAAATAAATAACGCTTATAGCCTCGATACATCGGAAATGGCTCCCGTTACATAATCGATATTTGCCTCGTTTAACCCCGCGACATTTATCCGTCCATCAATTGGTAAATAAATTGCGTAAAGGCTAATAAGCTGCTCAACTTGGGTCTCGCTTAAACCGGTGTAAGAGAACATCCCTTTTTGCACAGATAAAAAATCAAAAGTACTCCCCAACCTTTCCTGCAGCTTCTTGACAGCCAAGGAACGCATTCCACTAATGCGCTCACGCATATGTTGCAGCTCTTTTTCCCACAATGCAGTTAACGCTTCATCTTGCAAAATTGTTGTGACAATACGGGCGCCATGACACGGAGGGTTGGAATACATTCCCCGAATGATCAGTTTAAGCTGCGAACCTACGTTTTTCGCCTCCTGAGCTGTGTGACAGGCAAAAAATAAGCAGCCGCACCTTTCGGCATAAAGACTGAAATTTTTGGCGTGGGAGACAGAAACTGCAAATTCAAGATCGTGGTTTAAAAAAGGCTCCAAAGCTTTGCGGTCTTCGACAATACCCTCGCCAAATCCCTGATAAGCAAAGTCAAAAAATGGGAAAAGCCCCCGCCTTTTGATGAGATTGCACATTTCAATCCATTGATCAGAATCTGGATCTAGCCCAGTAGGATTATGACAGCACACTTGTAAACAAACAATAGAACGCTCAGGCATTTGATCCAGAGCTTCAAAAAGCCCTGCATAGTCGAAATTCTTAGTTTTTTTGTCGTAGTAGGGGTAGTTTTTAACGATTAAACCAGCATGCTGGAAAATCCGTTCATGATTGGGCCACGTAGGATTGGGGATATAGATAGTACTTAAACCCCTTTCTTTCAAAAAAGAGGCTGCAAGACGCAAACTGGCAGTGCCTCCCACCGTCTGCGCACCATAAATGTGGGGGTCATTTTTGCCAAAAACAAGCTCTTTGGTCAAATTCACATAATCTGGAAGTCCGTCGATGGGCAAATAATCTTTACTCATCTCGTTTTCCACAAGCCAGTCTTCTGCCTTTTTCACACTTTTCAAAATGAGGGGCTTCCGATCGGCTGTCTTATAAACTCCTGCTCCCAAATCCACCTTGTTCGTCCGATTGTCTGCGGCAAACATGATATTTAAACCTAAAATCGCATCGAGGGGAGCGCCTTCCACAGTGTCAAAAAATCTCATACCAAACTAACCTTTTATAGAAACACTCTATCAGGATTGCTCAAAAAGAAAAATAGTGGTAAATTCTCCCTTCCTTTTGCGGGGTGTTAGCTCAATTGGTAGAGCGCAACAATGGCATTGTTGAGGTCGTCGGTTCGATTCCGTCACACTCCATCTCCTTCACCTTAATAACGAATTCCCTCTCTGCGTCCTCTCTCGCCTCTTCGGTTTTAAAATGGCCTCGCATACATGAGAGAAGACGCAGAGAAAGAAAAAAATAAAAAGACATTTTGTTATTTCCCGGTAGGCTGGGGGAATCGCACGACTCGCTTGTCTTGATTTCATAAAGCAAACTATATAAAATTGTTGCGATATGCTGTCTCCCATTAAATTAAATTCAGATCCTGACAATTTAATTTCATGGATTGTCAATCCAGAAAAAATGCCGCGCGAGCTTCGCTCTCTCCTATTTGCCTATTTGCAGCTTCATGAAGTTGTCAATCTCTGCAGACTTTCTCAACATTTCAATCAAGTTCTTAACATAGAGCCTTTTTGGCAATCGCTTGCATTCAGATACCGCAAAAAATTGTACGAAACATTTTTGCCCCTTGTAGAACAAAAAGTGCTCAGTTGGAACGAAATTTTTCATTATAAATGCTTGAACAACCTTCTGTATAACCTCTCTACCAATCAACAAAAACCAGTTTTCAGTGTTGCAAACTGTGCGGATGTTAAGGTGCACATAAGCAATGAGATTAGTATTCTGTTAAAAGGTGAGCCAGACATTCCCTTAAATCGTTTAACCAATGACAGGACGCATGTTTATGGCTTCCGATCTGACGGGCGCATCATGGTTTGGGATCTTTCGGATCCCGCCAAAACCACAAAAATTGAAACAGCCTACTCAAAAAAACACCCCCTCACAGAAAAACACCGCTTGGAGATGCTAAGAGGGATCTGCAAAAATCTCTACGTACAAGAAGGCTACTTGATTGTGGTCTATAACCTTGCGTCAAATTATCTGATAGAGGTCATTCAAACCGACACACATGAGAGTCAACTTGTATATCAGGAAGCTTTTATTATCTCCCAACCCGTGATCTATAATAACAAACTCTTCGTTTCTCAGTTTGATTACCGGGACAATACAAACAATTACATTTTTATCTGGGATTTGGAAACAAAAAGCCAAGAGATTCCTCTTTATCCAAAAACATACAAACACGAGATAAGCAGTGATATAATCATCAGAAAGAATGTCGTTTATCTGATCATGGAAACCGGCAAAGCTTATGTTATGGACCTTCAACATCAAGAAAACATACAGTCGATTAAATTTAAGAGTCTTCCTCAACTGTGCACGGTAGTGGACAACGTTGTATTTGCCTACTATTTTGAAGATCAAAACATTTATCTCTATAACGCCCATTCTGGCAAAAAAATTTGCAAGATTAAAGTACTGGATCAATCAAAAAATCTTCTACCAAATGCTTTGAAAACGCTTGTGATGGCATCCAAAGGCCTTCCTGTAATACCTCGTGAGACCAGGATATCAAAAATTAGATCTAAAACTTCTAAAATCTTTATCCGTTAATCGCCTTTCACTATAATAGATTTTATGTGCCAGGAAATCGGAAAATCTAAAGGTAGACGCTACCTTGCAAATGTTTTGCTCTTCACAGCTATGGGCGTAGGCCTCTTAACTGGCTGGGTAGATATTCCAATCCTCAATACTGTAGCGAGTGGAACCTCTGATCTTTTTTTACGCCTTTTGAAACTGATTAGCCTCCCCATCATCTTCCTCGCAGTCACTGCCACCATCACAGGAATGAAAGATGTCTCTGAAATGCGCAAAATGGGACGCAAAGTCTTTATTTACACTTTGGGAACCACATTGGTTGCGGCCACAATTGCTTTGTTTCTTTACGTGCTAATTGACCCTGCTAAGAGCGCGATGGAAGGGGGGCTTTCTAACGCAGCTGTCGCTGAAGCTGCCGGAAATCAAAAATCTTATTTAACCTTCCTGATGAACATCATCCCCTCAAACTTTGTCCAGGCATTTGCCGAAAGTAATGTGATGGGGATTGTCTTTGTAGCCATTCTTCTCAGCGTCGCCATCCTTTTTCTCCCTTCAGAACAAAAGGTTTTCCTCAATAAGCTCTTTGCCGGCCTTTTTGCCGCCATGATCAAGTTGACCACATTTATCATCACGCTCATGCCGATTGCCATTTGGGCTTTCATGACCTTGCTTGTGAAAGATCTGCAACACAACTACGCCCATATCAGCCGCCTTGTTCTCTTTTTACTTTGCGTCGTTGGGGCCAATGTAGTGCAAGGGGTGGTTGTTCTTCCCCTCTTTCTAAAATTCAAAAAGCAGTCGCCCATTAAAATTTTTAGAGGGATGGCCGGCGCCTTAACCGTTGCATTTTTCACAAAATCATCCAACGCAACACTTCCTGTGGCGATCCGCTCAGTAGAGACAAATCTGGGGGTCTCAAGCCGAGTAGCAAGCTTTTCGCTGCCCCTTTGCTCTGTGATCAACATGAATGGCTGCGCAGCATTTATCCTCATTACCGTTCTTTTTGTTTCCACAATCAACGGCATGACCTTTGGTGCCCTTGATTTGATCGGCTGGATATTTTTATCCACGTTAGCAGCTATTGGAAACGCAGGGGTCCCGATGGGATGCTTCTTTTTAACAAGCGCCTTTCTGATCGGCATGGACATGCCCCTTTACATGATGGGACTCATCCTCCCCTTCTACACTGTGATCGACATGATCGAAACGACTCTCAACGTCTGGTCTGACGCCTGCATCACAGTGGTTGTCGACAGAGACCTTGCCACCGCCGAAGTTCCCCTCACGCCCTCCGAAGAAGCTGCTTGAGTTCAGCGACTATCGGATCTGTGGGTATCGAAACGATTACAGAAGAAAGAAAATGGGTTCTAGATCATGAAAAATTAGATGTTTACCGGATTGCGATAGAGTTTGTGGTATTAGCAGACAATATCGTGGAACATTTGCCTAGAGGCAGAGCCTATTAGAGCGATCAATTGCATTAAGCAGCTCTTTCAATTCCTTTAAATATAGCCGAAGGAGCAGGAGAATACTCAATGGAGGAAAAAATCCGATTTTATCGTATGGCAAAAAGATCTGCTACTGAATGTGCTGGGATATTGGATGTGTGTCAACGATTGCAATTGATAGATGAGCAACATCAAACAAAAGGACGCGAACTGCTGATTCGTGTCGTATCCATGTTGATCAAAATGGCTCGTAGATAGGTCGGGCACGGGCACGAAAATAGGTTATGCAAGAAGTCTATTTTATAAGATCAATAGCTACCCAGAACAAATAGCCGGTCCATAATGATTCTCAAGACTCTTTCTCCATAATAAGGGCCACCGAAGGAGAGTCTCGATTCGGGAGTTTTGTGTTCGAAAGCTTCGGGCTTTAGAATATAACCGTGGGCGTCGTTGACAAGCCCAAAAACTGAAACATTTTTGCTCCGAGTCAGATCTTTCAAATAAAGAGAGCTCAGCTCTCCAGGGATTGTCACAAAGAAATCTTGTTTGTCAAAAACTAGAAGGTTCAATTCGGTTTGGTAGTCTTCTACTGGCAGACGCAGACCTTGAGTTGTGGGCTCAATCTTAAAAGCGTAAGGATAGTGGATAAAATCAACCTTAGAAGACTCTCTTGGGGCAATTGTATGAGCAAGATCAATGACACGCTCTGCAAGACCTTCCCCTAAAACTTGACACTTCTGAAATTCCTCGTCAAAACCAAGATTATTATTGGGCCCAACATCCCCTTGAGCGCCATTGATAAAAAGAGCTTTGCCACCTAATTCATTCTCAATTTTAGACCTTGCATACCCTATAAAGTCGGCAGAAAAAAGAGTATTCTTAGCAGAAAGAACTGTCGGATGCATGGCATAATTGAAAATCGTAGCCAGAACCTGCCCCTCTTGTGAGAAAAATTGGATCACCGAAAGGCCACTGGGAGCCTTAGCATAGCTGGGCCAGCTGCTACGAAAAATGTTCAATCCGGGAGCTGTGCCATAGCCAATTCCTATGCGCGCCTCCTGAGGACACACGATAGCTTCTTCTATCGCCTTCACAGTTTGATCAATCAGAAACTGCCGAATCGAAGGGTCAAATTGACCAGCAAGTTTTTCTCCAATGACGGGAGTGTTGAGATAAGCTCCCGCTCCCGAATGTGTATGAGAGGAGGCCACGAGGATATCCATCTTGGGAAAATGGGCTTTAATTTCTTGAACCATGGTGTGATCAAATCCCAAATGGTCGACAGCACAGATGGCAATTTTTTGCTCTCCGGTATCCATCACCAAAGCTGTGGCAAGCAAGGGATCATGAATCCCTGTCATTTTCCGCT
This sequence comes from uncultured bacterium, assembly GCA_964588495.1. Lineage (GTDB taxonomy): Bacteria > Chlamydiota > Chlamydiia > Chlamydiales > JAAKFR01 > CAVPKN01. The sequence goes on from CAZPPS010000022.1 coordinate 26,048, forward strand.
CCGCAACCATGTAGCCCGCAGAAGGGGTGCCGATGGGAGGGGTGATGTCTGTTTGGCCGACGCCCACCGTGAGCGCCTCAAGCTCTGCAGCAAAGATTAACAGGATGATTAAAAAGTAACGTATCATGGGAAGGATTATAACCTAATTACCAAAAAAAAACAGCCTCCGCGAGCATATTAGAGCATGATATAAATGATCTGCCTAATATGTTTGATAAAAAAGAAAACAATATTTCTAAATTACTGCACGAACTATCTCTATTAAAAATAACTTTTTCTATTTTTCTTTATCAAGCATATCAGGTAAATCCTTTATATCAGGCTGTGTTGCAAAACTTAGGATGCTCAGATTTAGGCAGATTTGGCCTTCAATTTTTAAAGCACAAGCGAAGGAGGTAGCCCCTGCGCTACCTTCGAGCGAGTGAGCTTCAGCGTCTTTAAAAAGTGAAGGCCAAAAATGGCTGAAGATGAGCGTCATAAGTTTTTCAACACAGCCTTATATCATGCTCTTTTCCGTGTGGTAATACGACATCTATATCTTACCCATTCACTTTTGGGCATAGAAGGCTTTGAGGGCATCCACACACTTATCCCCAGAATCGAAGACCAAAGGACACTCCGGCAAGCTCTCAACAAACTTCTTCCCATATCCCTTTTTAGCCAAACGGGGATCTAAGCAGATTACACAGCCACGATCCTCTTTGTTCCGGATCAGACGGCCAAAACCTTGTTTGAATTTGACAATCGCGTGTGGCAGCGAATATTCGAAGAAAGGAGAGCCTCCTTGAGCTTCAATTGCCTCAGATCGGGCCTGAAAAAGGGGTTCGCTGGGCACTTTAAAGGGAAGTTTTACGATGATGACGCAGCGAAGAGCCTCTCCTGCCACATCGACCCCTTCCCAGAAGGAATCTGTCCCAAATAAGACCGCTTTTTCGGTCGTTCGAAATTTGCGCAGGAGATTGGATCTGTTATCGTCCCCCTGACAATAGAGCATGAAGTGCTTTTTATGGAGCCTTGGGGATAAAATTTTCTCACATTCCCGCAGCATGGAATAGGAGGTGAACAAAACAAAGGCCCCTCCTTTGCAGATTTGAAGGGCTTCCCAGATACTCTCAGAGGCTTTTTGTACAAATTGGGGATGCGCTGGGTCAGGAAGATCAATGGGAACTGTAAGCTGCGTTTTTTCCTTATAATTAAAAGGGCTTGGATAGATGTTTTCTTCACATTCTTTGATCCCAAGGCGCTTTCTTACAAAACTGAAAGACTTTTGTGAGCTGAGAGTGGCGCTACAGAGAACAATCGTAGGTAATTTTTCAAATAAAGAGGGGCCAAGACGCTTGTCGATTTCAAGTTCTGCAGAAATGAGGTGAAGATCAGGGGCATTTCCCTCAATCCAACGGACACGCTCGGGCTCAACCGGAGAAAATACAAATTCTTGAAGTGTGTTTAAAGCACCGTCTAATCGGGAACAAATGCCCTTAATTTCTGCAAGAACACTCGCGCACTTGCTATCTAAATTGGGATCATCCACATTTTTGAGCTTAGATTCGAGTGAAAAAACGGTGCTCACAAAGCGTTTTCCTTCAGAAACAAGGGCGTCAACAGGGGGCTGTACACGTTCTTTCCAAAAAGACTCGTCTAAGTGGTGCTGTCTGACTCGAAATTTTTCGTCGGGCTTTTGAGCTGTGATAAAAAAGGAGAGGGCATCAAAAGCAGATCCAATTAAATCAACAATCTGCCTCTTTTCTGCAGGTAAAAGCGTGGTAAGGCTTTCCCTCAAAAGATCACCTTCGGGAAAGGCTTCGCAAATTTTGGCGTACAGAGTCACTAGCTTGCCACTTCCCCGGTCTGAAAAGAGCCTGCCTAAAGACTGGATCAACCCCCTTTTGCTCACCTTTTTTGCAAAATATTGGGTGGCGACATCTTCGCAATGGTGCGCCTCATCGATGATTAGCCTTTTAAAATGCGGTAATACGGCACTGTCTGTGTAATTGTCCGTTTCTTCACGGACTGCAAGATCTGCAAAGAGAAGATGGTGATTGGCGACTATCAGCTGGGCATCGGCAGCGGCTTTGCGGGCTTTGAAGAAAAAGCACTCTTTGTAATGAGGGCATTTCATGTGTGTACAATTTTCAGATTCGGCCCCAATTTGGTCCCACAAATCTGCAGAAGCCACAACGGGAAGTTCCGTTTTGGAGCCCTCTACTGTCTTTTTGGCCCAACCGTAAAGGGAATCAGGAACGGTTCCCAAACTGTCATACAGTTTACGAAGACAGACGTAATTGTTCATCCCTTTGACAAGAACGGCCTTCAAATCCACTTCAAGCGCATCGAGCAAAAAAGGAATATCTTTTTGCATCAACTGTTCTTGCAAGGCAATTGTGTGTGTGGCAATGACTGTGGGCTCTTTTTTTTTAAGAGCCCACAGAATGGCAGGGATCAGATAGGCAAGGCTCTTGCCCGTTCCAGTCCCCGCTTCGATAAGGGAGGTCTGTTCTTCTTCATAAGATTGAGTGACATTTTGAAACATCTGCAACTGCCCGTCACGCACTTCAAAACCGGGCAGCTTTTTTGCGATTTTTTCAAAAACATCATTCACTTTCGAGCAGATCCAAGAAGGCACGGAGCTGTTTGGAGCGGATCGGATGGCGCATTTTTCTCAAGGCTTTCGCTTCAATCTGTCGGATCCTTTCGCGCGTCACATTAAAGGCAACCCCCACCTCTTCCAAGGTTTTTGGTTTGCCATCTAATAATCCAAAACGCTGGATCAAAACAATGCGCTCCCGGTCTGTCAACGTTGTCAGAACCTCATTCATCTTATCTTTCAAGATCGAATAACCTGTCGCTTCTGCCGGCGATTCAACACCTGTATCTTCGAGGAAATCCCCAAACTGGCTCTCGCCCCCTTCTCCCACTTCAGCCTGAAGTGAAATCGGATGCTGCGCAATTTTATAAATTTCGCGCACACGCTCAGGTGTGAGGCCCAGTTCATTGGCAAGCTCTTCAGGAGTCGGTTCTCTACCTGTCTCCATCATGAGCTTTTTAGCTCCTCGCAGAACCTTGTTGATCGTCTCGATCATGTGAACAGGAATACGGATTGTGCGGGCCTGATCAGCGATTGCGCGGGTCACAGCTTGGCGAATCCACCAAGTGGCATAAGTAGAAAACTTATAACCTCTTCGGTATTCAAATTTTTCCACAGCTTTCATGAGCCCCATGTTTCCTTCTTGAATCAAATCGAGAAAGGAAAGGCCACGGTTCGTATATTTTTTGGCAATCGAGATCACAAGACGGAGGTTAGATTCCACCATTTCGCGCTTGGCTTCCTGGCTTTTGTCCATCCATCTTTGGAGCATCCGGACATCTTTTTTAAACTCATCGAGAGTACGTCCTGCAGCAATTTCCCGTTTGCCGAGCTTCCGTTTGACAGCTGCGAGTTTGGCTGCTGCGAACTTATTCCTCTCTGCGCGATTTTTAAGCTCGTTGATCTCTTTTTCGAGAGAAAGAAAGCGATCATATCCTTTGAAAACAACTTCGCCAAAGTCTTCTATGATATTGTGTCTGCAATGAAAACGGCGCAGGTAAGCTTGTGTGCGGATGCGGCATTTTTCAATTTCATCATTGATTCTGGCCTCTTCTGCCCGCGCGATCCCTGGGACGCGTAACATATGGAGCAGCTGCTCAATGGCTTGATCTTCCTGCTTCAAAAGCTGAGCAAGCTTAGGGAGTAATTTGAGGTACTTATTTTTATCTTCAACCTCTTTTTCAGAGATGAGCTTGTCAAAGCGGTCTTTACCGTTGATCAGATAGCCCGCAATCGAAATTGCCTCTTTCCCTGAGTAGCGGAATCTGAGGATGATCCGTTCGATTTGGATCTGCGCTTTTTCAATCCGCTTGGAAATTTCGACCTCTTCCTCACGCGTCAAGAGGGGAACAGAGCCCATCTCTTTCAAATACATGCGCACAGGATCGTCTGGAGTCCCTTCAGCCCGTTTGGCTATCCCTTCAAGCTCTTTGGCCTCTTTTTTCTTCTCTTTTTGCCGTTCAACTTCAGCCTGATTTAAAACCTGGATGTCCATCCCACTCAAAAAGATCAAAACCTGATCGATTTGCTCGGGGGTATCAAAGTTCATCGGAAGAACATCATTGATCTCCTCGTAGGTGATGTAACCCTGCTCTTTTGCAGTTGCTACAAGCTCCTCCATCTTCTGCTGGAATTCTTCGTCGGGTTCTTTCGATTTTTTCATGAATTAAACTTAAACAATATTTCAAATTTGCTTATTATACGTTAATCCCTTAAATCTAGCTATGCAAATTTACGCCTTAGATTCTGAGAACAAACTTATCCACGCAAGCCATGCATTGCGGGAAATCAAGTACCAGTGCCCCGAATGTAAAAAAGAATTGCGAATCCGAGGCGGCTATCTCCGGCAACTCCATTTTTATCACCTGGAGCCCTCCAATTGCCACCATCTGGCAAAATCTGCGACACATTTACATATCCAACACGCCCTCCAAAAAATGCTGGGCGAACACGCTGTGTTGCTTGAGCAAAGGTTCCCTGAAATCGGACGGATTGCCGATGTTGTCTGGCCTGAAAAGAAATTGATTTTTGAGTGCCAGGTTTCCCCGATCAGCGCAAACGAGGTTAGAGAGCGCAACCGTGATTATCAAAAATTGGGCTTTACAGTGATCTGGATTCTGCATGACAGACGGTATAACCGCTCCCATCAGACACAAGCGGAAGCCTTTTTGCGTACTTCGCCCCACTATTTTACCAACATGAACGCTTTGGGAAAGGGAACTTTTTATGACCAATATGCCTCGTTTCAACACAGACTGCGAACACGACAATCAGAGCGTTTGATCGTCAGCTTTAAGGAATTTACTTCCTTAAATTTGAAGCAATTTCCGCGCCAATTCCCTGAAGAGCGCAAAAAATGGGCCATTTCATTCGAAGGCGACCTTTACCACAGAGGATTTCAGTTTAAAAAGAGAAAAAGGGATTTTTTCAAGTTTTTGAGATGGCTCGGCCACTTTTATAAAATAATCTTCCGCATCCTCCTTGAGAATTCGACTCATTGATTGATTCAACACAAAGGCACGAAGATACAAAGAACACAAAGAAAAGAAATAATACTTACCCTAACTCTTTGTGTATTTGCATCTTCGTGCCTTTGTGTTTAATTACTTATAAAAATACGGATTTCTTTTTGCTTGCGCGTTCAAGAGTTTTTTGGCAACCTTTTAAGCACAAAACGATCTGGTAGTTTTTTTATGCAAGATTATGAAGAGTTTTCAGAAGCGCAAATCCGTCTACTTGAACGATTTGTAACAAATACTTCAAGCAATGTGTTTGTTTTGCGCAATCTCCCTGAGGTCATCAAAGGAGCCCTTTTTTCCCGCTATTCGAGATCGAGCCTAGGCTTGCGCTCTTTACTTCTTAAGGAGTTTATTGAAGGGGAAGAGGCTGGGTTTAAAGCGATTGTAGGACAAGAAGAGAGCAGCCCCGAAAATCAGATTCTTGCCATTCACAAGGCCCAGAATTTTTATGACCGCATTTTGGACGGATATGGCGATGATTCGATTGGGGAACTGGGCGGGGCCCATCTTGCCGTTGAAAATGTTTCGATGCTTGCAGCTAAAATACTAGAAGATAGTCGTATAGGGGGCTCTCCTCTCGAAAAATCGACCCGATATATCTATTTCGATCAGAAAGTTAAGGATCAATACCTTTATTACCGCGAACCGATCCTGATGACCTCTGCCTTCAAAGAGATCTATCTCCAAACCTGTGATTATTTATTTGAGACATACTCTAAATTGATTCCTCCTTTGACGGAACAAATGGAGAAAAAGTTCCCCAAGGAACCTGAAAAATCAACCGCTGCCTATGTCGCAGCGTTGCGTGCTAAAGTGCTCGACTGTTTAAGGGGCCTTTTGCCGGCAGGGACTCTGACAAACATGGGAGTTTTTGGGAACGGCCGTTTTTGGGAAGGTGTCATCAATAAACTCCAATGCCAAAACCTTGTGGAACTCCAGGAAATTGGCAAACAAGCTTATGAAGAGCTCTACAAAGTGGTCCCCTCTTTTGTAAGAAGAGCCGAAAGCCACCACCGCCACCACATCTCTTATGCGCAATTTGCTGAATCGATGAGTGAGCAGCTCAAAAATGTAGCGGAACATTTTGAAGTGAAAGAGAAAGTGGAGGCAACTCCTGGCGTCAAACTCGTCGACTACGACACCGATGGACTCTATAAAGTAGCCGCTGCCCTTTTGTGGCCCTACACAGAGCACAGTTTATCTGATATTCAATACCGCTGTCATGAAATCTCCAATGAAGAGCTAGCTAAACTTTTTGAGGCTGCCTCTTCGATGCGGGAAAATAGACGGCACAAATCCCCACGCGCCCTTGAGCATGCCACCTTTACTTTTGAAATCATCGCCGATTTTGGCATCTACCGCGATCTCCATAGACATAGGATGCTCACACAAGGGCGGCAATTACTCACTACAGATTATGGCTACTGGATCCCTGACGATATTCTAGATACTCCGATGGAGGAGGCGTACCGCGAAGCTATGGACAAGGCGCGCGATGTCCACCAAAGAATTGCAGCCGAACTTCCCGAAGAGGCCCAATATGTCGTTCCCATGGCCTATAATGTCCGTTGGTACTTCCATGTAAACCTCCGCGCCCTCCAATGGCTCTGTGAGCTCCGCTCCCAAGCTGCTGGCCACACCGGTTACCGCCTCGTCGCTCAAAAAATGGCCTCCGAAGTGATCCGCGTCTGCCCTCTTTTTGAAAACTTTTTCAAGTTTGTCGACTTTGACGGCTACGATCTCGGCCGTCTCGACCAAGAGCAGCGCAAAGCCGATAAGTCAATCTGATTTACGATTACTTACGGTTGTTTTAAATGAGCTCAAACCAGTATATTTATCTTTACTAAAGCTTAAAATGAGAGTTTTATGAGCAATAACTCGGCCCTTTCTTGCTGTTCTCCAATTGCGGTCGCTTTCATCGCTGCGATTGCCATTTCAGCTATCGGCTTGCAAGGAGGACTTTCACTGCACCAAGTGAGCGTTGCAAACCTCGTAACCAGCATTTTTACTGGCAATCTCCCCTCGCTGATTGTCAGCGCTCTTGGACTCGGCGGTGTCGTGAGTATGAACGTGGTTGCAGGAGTCACTATTGGAACTTCTGCCCTCGTCCTGACATTCGCCACCTGCGGCGGATGTATCGGGGGCAGTATTGCCTTTGCAAAAGGTTGACCTAACTATTCTTAAAAACCCGGGCTTAAACCGTAAGCCCGGGACTAAGAAACACATTTAAAGCCCTTAATCTTTCCCACTTAGCGCGTTTCTAAAATTTCTTAATTATAACTCAAATAATCTGTAAGCCGCTTGTTTCTTAAAGACCAGGTTGGGGACGCCTCACGAAACGGAATTTAAAGCACGTTAAGCCCATAAAACTCCTCATTCGCCGCTCAGCATAACATTACCATCTCAGATGGGGTCCAACTTTACCGGGGCCGGTCCATTTTTTTTGATTCATCTTAATAAAGAATAAATATTAATAGCGTATAGTTATTCTTATATTTTTTTTTAAAAGAGGATAATATCGTGGAAAGTTCAACTTCTATAGTGGGATCGGGACAATATCTATGTCAGGACCCCAT
>CAZPPS010000023.1:0-33208 GCA_964588495.1 uncultured bacterium
GCTTTGGCTTCCCCGAATAAAGAAGCTTTCCCTTATCGAGAAGGAGCACAGTGTCACATTTTTCAGCCTCATCGAGATACGCTGTGCTCCAAATGATAGAAACCCCCTCCTCAAGGAGGGCATAAACCATTTTCCAAAGCTCTCGTCGGGAAATTGGATCCACTCCTACGCTTGGCTCATCCAACAGGAGCAACGTCGGTTTTTTAATCAGAGCACAAGCAAGGCCTAGTTTTTGCTTCATTCCCCCAGATAAATCACCGGCTAACCGTTCCTGAAAGGGCTCTAGACCTGTAAAATCCAAAAGCTTTTTAAAAGCCTCCTCTTTTTCCTGCCCAACAACCCCTTTTAAACTGGCATAGAGATTCAAGTTCTGAATCACACTCAAATCTTCGTATAAACCAAACTTTTGGGGCATATAGCCCGAAACTGCGTGAATAAATTCGGGATCTTGAGTGGTTTGTTTCCCCTCGACTGAGATAGCTCCAGAAGTTGGATTCATAATGGCTGCTATGAGCCGGATCAACGTTGTTTTGCCGGCTCCATCTGGGCCTACAAGCCCCACAATCTCACCGTAAGGGATTGTGGCGCTGATTTGCGTCAAAGCAGGAGGAAAGCGCTCAGAAAACACTTTGGAGATGTCTTTGATATCAACCAGCGTCTCATTTTTCATGATTCAGCTTGAGTTTGACGGTGACCGGCATCCCCTGCTTCAGGATTTGATCGGGGTTATCGACGTAGATACGCAAACGGTAAACAAGATCGGTGCGTAGCTGCGTTGTCTCAACCGTTTTGGGGGTAAACTCCGCAACTGGGGAAATAAATCCGATTTTGCCATGATAAACAGGGGCTCCAGGAGTGTCGATGTGGATTTCTGCCGGCATTCCGAAGTGCACTTGCCCCAGATTGACCTCACTCACAAAAGCTCGGATCCAGACAGGAGAGCTCACCGAAAGAATGTAGACAGGCTCAAAGGCGTTGATAACGCTTCCAGGCTCACGGATACGTGTCAGAATGATTCCGTTTGTGGGGGCAAAAGCTTGGGTATAGGTGATATTATTTTTGGCAACGTCGTAGGCGGCAACTGCTGCTGCATAGTTGGCGTTCAGCGTACTGATATTAGCTTCTGCATCCTCAAAATTTTCCCGGGAAACGGCTCCAATCCCGACAACTTGCTTGCGCCGCTCGTATTGCTTTCTGGCATTTTCTAAAGTTTTGTTGATCGAAAGTGCGCTCGCCTCTGCTTGGTTCAGCTGGTTATTATAAGGCGTCTGATCGAGCTCTGCGAGCAATGTCCCCGCCGTGACATAAGCCCCTTCTTCAAATTTAAGTTCTTTGACCTGCCCCGAAACTCGAAAACCAATATCGACCTGCCGCACATCGACATTGCCATAAAGGATGAGTTGATGCGCATTTCTTTGGGCCTGGAAATGGGCGTATATGTAGTACGCAGCAATTCCTAGGAGCACGACAATCAATAAACCAATTAGAAGACGCTTCATACTCAAAAATATTTTTTCCACGATATAACCGAAGTCATATATAATAGGCTATCTTCTTCATCTAGCCTTTGGTGAATCATGTATACCAATACGCACTATCAACAACCAATTGTTGCTCATTATCAATCTCCGAGTGATTACATATTTGATACACTAGGAGTGAAAACGAATGAGGTCTATTCGGCGACTAGGAAGGCCTACAATCCGGTTGTCCCCTACAATACCCAATCTTTTCACTATATGCCTGTCATGGGACATTTTGATTACACCCGTTTGCAACAAATGGGCGTACTCGACCTCATCTATTCTCTAAATAATAGGCCGGCACACTATGGCGAAGTTTCCCTGGCACAAACGATTTCGCCTCTGATCAACAAAATGGGGGCAATTACCGATTCTACGAATGGAGAGTCCGTGGGAACCTGCGCACTCATTGCTCATAACCTTGTCTTGGTAGCACGCCACTCAGTAGCTGGAAGAGATCTTACAAAGCTGCAGGTCACATTTGGTTATACTGAGTTTTTGGGCACTTGTTATAGTGCTGGCTATACCAGTTTTGAGTGTGTCATCGAAGAAGATGCGCGTTGTGACTATGCCATTATCCAATTGACAGATCCCGTTGGTGAAGATCTGGGGTTCGTCTGTTTGGATGTGGAAAGCCAAGCTATCACAGAACCTGCCCTTCTCCATTATCCCCTTGGAAAACCGCTAAAGGTCTCTGTGCATACTTTTATGCAAACGCAGTATCAATCCGATTATCTAGTGGCCTTTCACGATTCCGACTACCAATCTTCGGGAGGTGCCTATTTTGACCCGGAAAAACGGATGATTGCCCTCCATTTGGGCTCGCAGATCGAAGAAGAAACCATGAACCTTGTCCGGTATGCGATTCCCCTGAAACGGATTGTCGAACAAAATCCCAATTCCCTATTTAAGAAATTGGCGCATGGCGAGCTCTCTCAAGGACAATCTTATTGTACCAAAGATTGTGTCACTTATCTCGAACCTTCTAGCACAAATCTTTTCATTGATGAAGAAGGCTATGAATCGGAGAAAATTCTCCGAGGTTTATTAGAAAAAGAATTGAAAAAAGACAAAAAAATTAAATTGAACAAAAACAAGACGATCTCTTTTTCAAAAGCTAACCTTGCCTACATTGAACAAACATATCCGCGCAAATTTGAAAAATTTACCGAACAGTGTGTGGGCATGACCGGATTGCATAATGAGACAAAGAAGTATTCGGTAAAGGGAGTCATTGAAAGTGATCACACAATCCCCCACAATGTTTGGAAAAAGACGACGAATCCCAAAATGCGCGCACTTGTAAAAGGTAAAGGCACACGACCGGGCGAAAACCAAATGCCTGCGATCACTCTTCCTAACGATATCCATCGAAACCTTCGAACAACAGGGGGCGTGACGGGGCATAAAGAATTCCATGCTGATCTTACTAAGTTGTGCAATGCGGGCAAAATCGATGATGCCCTTATCCAGTGCTATAAAGAATACGATTCAAATGGTTTAGACATGGATGACTACAGAAATAATATAGAAAGCTCTTTGGCCGACTATGTCGACCTCGGCCTCATTACCAATGCACAGAAGAAAAGGGTCATCCGCAAGACATTCTGATGGATCTTAAACGAATAGATCTTCCAGGAAAACTTCATTTTGGACCAGATCTTCAAAATATACGTTTTTTTTGAGACCGAAAGTTGAAATGACCGCCAAAAAAATTTGTTTTTTTGTTGGGTTCTTTTTACTGGGATAATTTTCCTGAACAGCTTCTATTTTCTGCTGGAGATTCTTAGCATAACTTTTATCAATCACAAATGCGGTTTCACTGTATTTAATTTCTCCTACTGTAACCGCATCATCACCCCGATCAAAGAGCAAATCAATTTGAGCTCCTTGTTCTTTGGATTTTCTTGCTGGAATGTAGCGCCAACTGCCGCTTAAATAAGGAATTTTTTCTAAACCCAAGGCTTGAGAAATTTGATGAATATGCTTGAGACACACACTTTCAAAAGCATAACCTGACCAGACCAATTTTTCGGGTGTTTTCAACATTTTTTGCCAATATCCCTTCTCACCTGTAAAAGTCCCCGAACGAATGAGAGGATCTATCCATTTCAAATAAAAAAGGGTATACTCATCAATGATGCGATAAAAACGTTCCCTATTTTTTTTCCCAAGCGGCACATAGCATCTGATAAACTCTGAAGCTTCGAGCTCTTCCAATCTTCTATTTAAGCCGCCTCCTGAAGACAAGCTCGTGATCTCTATTAGACGTTCACGCGACAGTGAATTGCCTGATTTTGCAATTTCTCGAATGATTTGTAAATTAGTCTCGGCATTATCAAAAAGCGATCTAAAAACATTATTGAATTCTGTGTAGAGGATCCCATTTTTTTGAAAACACAGACTATCTATTATTTGTGCAGTTGTTTGTCCTTTTGTGACTTCTTTAAGGTAAAAAGGAATTCCCCCTACCACCATATAAAGGTCCAATATCTGCTTCTTGTTTAGGTTGACAGTGCGCGCTTTTAGAAAGTCTGCGGTTTCCTTAAGAGAAAAGGCTTCTAATAGCATTCTTTTTGTCACACGATTGTATAATCCACCTTTTGCATGAACAACATGTTCTAACATCCATGAAGCAGCTGAACCACAAACAACTAAAATTAAATTCGGCAGCCTGCTCCAATACAAATTCCAGTAATAATCAAGTGCTGGTATAAAACCTGACTTGCTAGAGGCAAGCCAGGGAAGCTCATCAAAAAAAATGATGACTTTTTTATTCTTTCCAGCTGATTTAATTTGCTCTGTCAGTAATTCAAAAGCCTCTTTCCACGAACGTGGCACTTTGATCGATAAATTCTTTAAGAAAACTTTGGAAAAGGCGTCAGAAAAATTTTCTAACTGTTCTGTAAGAGAAAGACCCTTAACACCTGCAGTTTCTAAATAGACACCTTTATCGGAAAAATATTCTCTAATCAGGAAGGTTTTTCCAACACGTCTTCTGCCATAAACTGCTAAAAACTCAGCTTCCTTTGACTGTCGAATCTGTGCAAGTATTTTTATTTCCTCTCTTCTTCCTATGATCATTTTTTGTCGTTTCACCTCTACAGCATAGTTTCGAAAGATTTCCACCCGAGTTGTGGCCAATTATACCTTCATTATACTTGGCCACATCTTTCTTTCAAAGCGAGTTGTGGCCAACTATAACAGCATTATAAGTGGCCACATCTTGCAAAAAAGGGAGGATACGGATATGCATTTTATAGAAGGTATTCTTGATAAATGGTATTAACCTGAATTAGCTTAATTCATCGGGAAGGGTGGGGGTTTCTTGCGCATTTTGGTGGAGTCTTTTGCAGGAATCGATGAGGACCCAGACGAGGGGACCCGAAGAGATTAGGGTGACAAAAGAGCTCGCAATGATTGCGGTAATAAAAGGAGCGCTGCCGACTGTCCCAAAGAATTGCAGAGAGGCCAAAATGACGAACGCGATCCCAGCAGCTGTCCCTACAAGACTGGCAACAAACGCAACCTTTGATCGGCTGCAGGCAGACTTTTCTTCAAAGAGAGGATTGCTGTAATTTGTTCCACAAATCTTACTCACAGAACTAATTATAAAATAATTAGATTAAAACGTCCATTTAAGATAATTTTTTATTTATGTATCAGAAATGGAGAGATCTTTTATTTATCCATTGGATGTGTGAGCCGGAAGAGATTCAAAAAAAGCTTCCGCCCGGTCTGATTGTCGATACGTTTGAAGGAAGGGCTTACTTTGGGGTTATTCCTTTTCGTATGCATAGTATTCGGGTAAAAGGCTTGCCTCCTCTGCCAGGCCTTTTCCGGGCAGTTGAGCTTAATTGCCGCACTTATGTTAGGAATCATAAAAATGAGCGGGGTGTTTACTTTTTCTCTCTTGATATCACCAGCAAGATCATGGCTTTTGTTGCCAAAACTTGGGCGCATCTTCCCTACTATTACGCTAACATGACTTTTGATAAGGGCGTTTTTTCAGCAGGAAAAGATATTTATTTTGAGTGGGTGACAAATCAAAAAGAATCCCATGCCGCCGAAGGAACACTCGAGCATTTTTTAATGGAGCGGTACCGGTTATACACTTTTTATGCAGACACTCTTTATTTTATCGATGTTTCCCATAAACCCTATTCCTTAAGAGAGGCTGAAATCACGGCAATGCAACAGAGCTTATTAGCACGGCATCAAATCTCAAGCCAAAGCGATGCCCCTGCACATGTGATTTTTTCTCCTGGGGTTGATGTCGAAATTGGTTTATTAAAAAAAAATCTTTCTTCATAAAGAAGCTATGTCACAAAGCATTTCTTTTTGGTCCCAACAAGTTACAGCTGCTGATTTCCCTCCCTTGCCCGAAAATGTCGAAAGCGAGGTTGTTATCATTGGCTGCGGAATCGCAGGGTTAACTTGCGCCTATTTGCTTCTAAAAGAAGGAAAATCAGTCACCATTTTAAACGACGGAAATCTTCTTTCCGGTCAAACGTGCCGGACAACCGGCCATTTGACCTATATGCTCGATGACCGTTTTTTTGATCTTGAGGAGATGTTTGGGACAGATGGGCTAAAATTGGCTCTTCAAAGTCACAAAGAAGCCATTGATTTGATCGAAAGAATCTGCCGCGACGAGAGTATAGAATGTGATTTTGAGCGGCTCACAAGTTACTTATTCAATGCCCCTGGCATGCCCCTGGATATCCTGGAAAAGGAATATCAGGCACTTCTGCGTGCCGAAATTAAGGAAGCTCAACTAGTCCCCTCCACATTTTCGTTTTTTGAAAGTTCAAAAATGTTATCCCTGCCCCAGCAAGCGCAGTTTCATGCTCTTAAGTATATTTCTGCCCTAAGCCACATTGTTCAGAAAATGGGAGGAAAAATCTATGATGCTCATGTGGTAGATGTCAGCGGGGGCAAACAGTGTGCAGCAAAAACTAACAAAAACATCACAGTCAAAGGCTCTTTCATCATTGTCGCCACAAATACTCCTGTGAATAACCGTTTTGTCATGCATACCAAGCAGGCAGCTTACCGCACCTATGTTATTGCCAAGTACATTCCTAAAGATACTGTCCCTAAAGCTCTTTACTACGATACTTTAGATCCCTACCACTATATCCGCGTCTATTCAGAATCTGAGAGAGATCTCTTAATCATTGGGGGAGAAGACCACAAAACAGGGCAAATGGAGGATTCTCTGAGCTGCTATGATAGACTCCTCAGATGGACAAAAATCCGTTTTCCCTTTTTTGATAAAGCCGACTTTGAGTGGTCGGGTCAAATTATAGAACCTGTCGACTCTTTAGCTTTTATCGGAAAGAATCCGATGGAAGAAAATGTGTTTCTCATCACAGGAGATTCGGGCAATGGCCTGACCCATTCCAGCTTGGGAGCCCTTCTGATCCGAGATTTGATCCTTGGAAAAGACTCTCCGTACGCCAAGCTCTATGACCCTGCGAGAAAAACTATTTCTCTTTCATCTCTAAAAGAATTCGCCACTGAAAATCTGAATGTGGGAGCTCAATATGCCGCCTGGGTCGTTCCCTCTGAAGAGAAAGATATTGCGTCAGAATGTGGCCAAGTCATCAAGAATAAACGGAACAAAATAGCCGTCTATAAAGATGAAAATGGGGAAGTTTTCCAATTTTCTGCTGTGTGTCCCCATTTGGGCTGTATTGTCAAATGGAACAACGCTGAAAAAACGTGGGATTGTCCTTGTCACGGATCGCGCTTCACGTGCAAAGGAAAAGTGATCAATGGCCCAGCCGTATCCGATCTCGAAAAGCTCTCATGAGGGTTTCAAGCTCTATCTTTTGATGACAGCGATTGCGCTGGCCTCCTTTTTGATCTCTCTCGATGGTTTTATCGTCAATGTGGCCATTCCTTCCATTTCGAGCGAACTTGGGGAACCAAAAGATGTGGGCACATGGATGATTACCCTTTTTACGATCGCTAGTACAGCTTGTGTCCCCCTATCAGGTATGCTCTCTTTGCGCTATGGGAATTTCAGGGTGTTCATTGTCGGAATTATCTTCTTTGCGGCAGCCTCTTTTTTTACAGGATCGGCTCCTACCTTTAATTTGGTTCTGGTCGGAAGAGTGTTGCAAGGCTGCGCAGCCGGGCTTTTAACGCCGGTCTCTCTTGCTTTAATCCTCAACCATTTTCCAGATGACAAAAAAAGCATTGGCATTGGCTTTTGGAGCTTTTTTG
Source organism: uncultured bacterium (assembly GCA_964588495.1). Lineage (GTDB taxonomy): Bacteria > Chlamydiota > Chlamydiia > Chlamydiales > JAAKFR01 > CAVPKN01. The sequence goes on from CAZPPS010000023.1 coordinate 7,758, forward strand.
TGATGGTGGGACCTGCTATGGGACCGATGATTGGAGGCTGGCTCTCCGATTACCATTGGCCCTGGATGTTTTATCTCAATCTTCCCATCGCAGCTTTTAGCGCCCTGACGGTTTGGTTTTTTTTAAAAGACCAAGAGGAGAAGATCCATCCTATTCCCTTCGATATTGTGGGAATGGTTCTCCTTTTTGCCTGCGTTGGGACTTTGCAATCGGCGCTCAACCGCTGGAACATCGATAACTGGTTCCAATCTCCGTTTATAGTCACCCTTTTTATCATTTCGGGATTAAGCCTCATTTTCCTGATCATCTGGGAGCTTTATCACCCCTTCCCTTTTATCGACCTAAAGCTATTTAAAACGCGCAATTTTGCCCTCCCCTCTATTGTCACAGGAATTGGGATGGCCATTCTATTTTCGAGCTTCGTTTTAGATTCTTTGTGGGTCCAGGAAGTGTTAGGCTACACCCCTGCCTGGGCAGGTCTCACCCTTGCCCCTGTGGGCCTCTTCCCCTTAATTTTTTACCCACTGATGGGCCGTTTTATCTCCATTCTCGACTTAAGATTGTGGATCATTTTGAGCTTTTTGCTCTATGCCGCCACTTTTTACTGGCTCAGCCAGATCAACATCCACTCCACTTTCTGGGATCTCGCCCTTCCCCGCCTCGTGCAAGGGATCGGCTTTGCTTTTTTCACAGTTCCAAACGCTGTGCTTGTCGTCAAAGGAATAGCCGCAAGCAAAGTTGCATCCATAGCCTCCGTTTTCTCTTTCACGCGAATGCTCTTTGTTGGCTTTGGCGTCGCCCTTTCCATCACCTTGTGGATCTTCCGCGAAACATTTTATCAAACACGGCTGACGGCAAAAACGTTTGCAAGCAATCCCCTGCTTGAAAATCTCAAAGCTCCCTTCGAGCTTGTCACACAATCGGAGCCCAAAAGCACAGCCCTTGTCTACCAGCTCATTAAAGATCAAAGCTCCACTCTTGCCTTAGCGGATATCTACTATTTATTTTTTTGGATGTTTATTGGGCTTTGTTTCGTTGTACTTTTTTACAAAACCGAAAAATCTTAATCTTATATTAATAGTTAGAGACTATAATTTAATATTATGATTAAGAATGACGCACAATCCCCTCTTTGGGATACCACTAAAAAAATCGGCACAAGCAATGAACTGATGTGGACACTTGTTGCTTTGGGCGTTTTGGGCGTAGCCGTTGCTACATTCGGAGCCACAAGCCTCTATACCAACTTACATCAAGCAGCTGAGCAGATATCTCACGGCGCTACTTTGCTTTCAGAGCCATTGTCAATCGCAGCAACGGCAGCCGGAGGCTCTGACGCACTTCTCTGTGCACTCGCTATCATTCTCAACCGCCACTATAAAGTCGAAGAACGGGAAGAGTTTATTGTAGAAGAACCTATACACATCGACATTGAGAGGGAAAGAGAATATTCCGATGACGGATCAACTATTGAACAAGAAGATTTCGATATTGAGAGCGGAGGGGAAATCGTCGCCATTCCCACTGAGGAAGAATCATCTATTGAAGAACCGCAACCACAGCCGCAGCAGCAGCCTCGCAAAGAACTCACAATTCGAGACACCCTGCCCAAATATGTATTTTCTGAAAACGGAATGATTGGCGATTCCCATTTAATGTATCACTTTGAAGAGAGGCTCAAGTGGGGCTACAGCGAAAGAAAAATCCCCACAAGAAGTGGCAACGGTAATCTCATGGATACAGTGTTTATACCTCAGGATACTAAATACGTTAATGGCCCGGGTAGTCCTTGCATCGATAATCAAGGATATGCAGAGAGCCTCAGCCAACGGGATGTTTTTTCAGCCATTATTGTTCCTGATGATCAAATCCTGACCATTCATCGCTGCACCAGTGTCAAGCCCCTCACTCAAAAGGCATCTTCATTCAGCTCTATGCTTTTTGCGGGAATTACTGAAGATGACAGACACATCATTCAGCAACCAGGCGTGCGCGCCTGCGTCCCGACAGCGATTGCCATGCTCCTTCTGGATAATGGAGTCCAAGAACTCGATACAAGCCGACTCTTTAACGTGAGCCTATCCGAAATTGAAAACGAAGAATCTTTGATGACGGAATATGGATTTAAAGCAGTTAAACTGGAAATAGAGACGGCAGAAACACTCCACAATACAATTACAAAGTCGGGCTCGCTCCTCTTCACAACAAACCTTTGCGGCGGCCATCAAATGATTGTGGACCGCATCGATCTTGAGAAAAACCGTGCCACTGTGCGCGATCCTTGGCACGGATGGAGCATTGACGTCAGCGTAGACTATTTTATGACGACACTATCCTGTTCCACCCAGTATCACTATCTCGAGCCAATCTAATCTTAGGCTAAGAATGATTACCAAAACACGAGCTTACTGGATTCTGTTTTGGGATTCTTTCTTGTAGACGTGGCGGAAGGAGTTCAAACTGACCGCAATCCCTCCGATCATTGAAAGAATGCCTGCCAGCTTGATCCAGGAAGGGGCTTCATGGTGCAAAACAAAGACGAAGAGAAGCCCAAAAAGGGTTTCGAAAATGAGAAGGGATCCCATGAGTGAAATAGGGAGATGGATGCTGGCTTTACTCCACAAAAAGCAGCCACACCAAGAGCAGACAACTCCTAAAATGGTGGCGCAGCCAAAAAAGCGGAGCGTATCTGAGGAGAAATTGCAAAATTTGGCAATGTTGAGCTGTTCAGGCATGGTAATCGACAAAATGATCCCAAACAAAACGGACCAGAAAAGGGTTGCAACACCAATCACAGTGGACCATTCACCAACTGGGATAGGACACCCTTTTTTTAAGAAACGGGCATTTTGGACGGCATAGAAAACCCAGGAAAATAGGGCAACCATCACCCCAGCCATTCCCAAAATATATTCCCCAAAAGATCTTCCCTGAAAACTCCAATCCACTTCGGTGGCGTTGACCAAAACTAAGCCAAAGCAGATCCAAATGCTGGGGATTGCCAAATCGCGAAACGCAATTTCCCGCTCCTTAAAATTGCCGTAAAAGGCAATCATGATCGGAGCTAGACCTACGACTAAAACGGTGAGCGTCGGGGTGGCAAATCTCAAGCCCACCACGATGCCAATATAATAGACAAGATTGGAAAGAAGGGCGCACGTGAATGCAAAGACCCAGGCTCTGAGTGGATATTTACCAATGCCTTTAAATCCTTTACGGAAAAACAGAAGGGTTGAGACAATCCCGTAAGAGAGATATCTTCCCAAAACGACTTCCATGGAGGAGAAATCGCTTAAATAATCGGGAATAACGAAGATTAATCCCCAAACAAAACAGGCAGTAATTGCAAATAAAAGGCCTAAAAACATATAAATTACATCGATTTTATAATAAAAAGATATTATGACAAAAGAACTAAAATCTGCTCCCCTGCCTTTTTTTGAAGTGGGACTTCCTGCTGGCTTCCCCTCACCTGCCGAAGATTATATGGAGCGGCCGCTCGATTTGCACGAACTTTTGGTAGAACATCCAACCGCCACATTTTTTGTGAAAGTGGATGGCGATTCCATGATCGGAGCTGGCATGCATACAGGAGATATTTTAGTTGTCGACCGCTCCCTTCCTCCCCAAAATGGAAAAGTGATTGTGGCCCTCCTCAATGGAGAATTTACGGTGAAGCGGCTCAAAATTGAGAACAAACAGATTTATTTAGCCCCTGAAAATCCCCGCTATCCTGTTATAACTGTGGGCGCAGAATCTGATTTCCAAGTCTGGGGTATAGTGACTTATGTTATTCATCGCCTTAGTTGATTGTAATAATTTTTTTGTTTCCTGTGAGCGGATCTTCAATCCAAAATTGATTGGAAGACCTGTGGCTGTTCTTTCCTGTAATGACGGCTGCATCATCGCAAGATCTCAAGAGATCAAAGCCATGGGCGTTCCGATGGGAGCTCCCTATTTTCAGTGGGCAGATGCTCTCAAGGCCAAAGACGCAGTTGTCTGCTCCTCCAATTTCCCCCTCTATGCCGATATTTCCAACCGAGTGATGCAGACTTTGAGCCACTTTAATCCAGAGCTTGAGATCTATTCGATCGACGAAGCCTTCTTATCTCTTGAGGGAATTAAAGATCCGGAAGCCCATTGCCGCCTGATTCGAAAAAAAGTTTTACAGTGGACAGGGATTCCGGTGTCGATTGGGATTGCAAAGACAAAAACCCTGGCAAAAGTGGCCAACCGGGCTGCCAAAAAAAACCTCATCTTCAAAGGGGTCTACTTTCCAAAAGATGAGGAGCTGATCTCCATTTTAGAGACATTGGAAGTCGGAGAGATCTGGGGCATTGGCCGTAGAATTTCCAGTTTTTTAGCCTCTAAAGGAATTCATACTGCTGGCCAGCTGTGCGCAAAGCCCGATCCTTGGCTCAAAAAAAATCTTTCGGTGACCGGTTTACGTACCGTTTGGGAACTTCAAGGCACCTCCTGTTTAGATGTTGAAGAGATTCAGCCTGCCAAACAATCGATTATGACCTCCAGGTCTTTCGGAAGACCCGTCTTTGAAGAAAAGGAACTGCTGGAAGCGATCTGCACACATGGAGCCCGTGGCGCTGAGAAGCTCCGGGAAGAGGGAAGCCTGGCAAGCTCGATCCAGGTTTTCATCATGACCAGTTTTGGTGCCGAAGAGAGATATTCCAACTACGCCACCCTAACCCTGGACGAGCCTACCGATTACACGCCCGCTCTCCTCAACTACGCCGCTAAGGGCTTAAAACAGATCTTCAAACCCGGCTTTGCCTACAAAAAAGCTGGAGTCCTCCTCGGCGGCCTCTGCTCTCAAAACAGCTACCAGCAAGACCTCTTCGTCAAACAAGACTTAAAGGAGAATGCAAGGCGTAAAGCCGCAATGACCCTTCTCGACCAGGCCAATCACGCCTTCGGCTACAAAATCCTCCAATTCGCCTCCGAAGGGATCGAACGCTCCTGGAAGATGAAGCAGGACCTACGCTCCCCCTGCTTTACCACCCGCTGGTCCGAGCTCCTCACCATCAAAATTTAATCATTATCCCTCTCAGCCTAAAATCAATTTGAGATAAGGGGGAAAAAGGGTAAGATTCTTCTCTATGGAACAGGTTTTTGGGTTTATTGAGCGGATTACGTTTTATAATGAGGAGAATGGGTTTACTGTTGTCCGGCTGAAGATGCCCAAACGGAATGATTTGGTGACGGCGGTGGGCTCGATGCCCAATGTGCAGCCAGGAGAGAGCGTAAGGCTGCAGGGCAACTGGAAGTCTAATAAAGCCCATGGGATGCAGTTTGAGGTCAAGGAGTGCTTTATTGAGGCACCTCAGGATGTGGTAGGAATCCAGAAATATCTCGAATCGGGGATGGTCAAAGGGATTGGCCCTACCTATGCGGCGCGGATTGTTGAGAGGTTTAAAGAAAAGACTCTGGAGATCATCGACCACTCCCCTGAAATGTTGCTCGATGTCGAAGGAATTGGGAAAAAAAGGGTTGAGAAAATCCAAAAGTGCTGGAGCGATCAAAAAGCCATTCGCAATGTGATGGTTTTTCTGCAAAAATATGGAGTTAGCCCAGCTTTTGCCCAAAAAATCTACAAAACTTACGGCGATCAAAGTATCGAACAGATACAGGTCAATCCATTTGCTCTTGCACGAGAAATTCGGGGCGTCGGTTTTAAAACAGCCGATGGCTTGGCAGAAAAGCTGGGGTTCCCCAAAGATGCGACTCAAAGGATTGATGCGGGCATAGAATATGTCCTTTTAGAACTCTCTGAGGAGGGAAATACCTGTTTTCCAACGGAAGAGCTGTGTGTCAAAGCGCAAGAAATGCTGGGCATTTCTATCAATGATAGGCTCGATGTCCTTGTCGCTGAAGAGCGGATCGTCAAAGAAAAAGGATTTGTGTGGCTTAAAAGGCTTTGGCTCTGCGAGCAGGGAATTATCCGCGAGCTTAAAAGACTCCAATTTGCCAGCTCGAGATTGCGGGTCGTCGATGCGGAAAAAGCTGTTGTCTGGGTCGAAGAAAACCTCCATATCAAGCTTGCCGAGCAGCAAAAAGTGGCCGTCCAACATGCCCTTGCTGAAAAGTTTATGATCATCACAGGGGGCCCAGGAACCGGAAAAAGCACCATCACAAAAGCAATTCTTGCCATCACAGAAAAACTTTCCCGCCAAATCATCTTGGCTGCCCCAACAGGACGGGCTGCTAAGCGAATGAGTGAGATCACCAAACGGGAAGCTTCCACCATTCATAGCCTTCTGCAGTTTGATTTCAGCGCCAAAGGGTTTAAGCGGAACAAAGAAAATCCCCTCGTTTGCGATCTGATCATCATCGACGAGGCGAGTATGATCGATACAAGCCTAATGTACAGCCTTTTACGGGCAATCCCCGATCATGCACGGGTGATTCTTGTGGGCGATATCCACCAGCTTCCCAGCGTGGGCCCTGGAAATGTCCTCAAAGACCTCATCAACAGCGGAAAGCTTGTAGTTTCTGAATTGACCGAAATTTTTAGGCAAGCTGCCGGTTCCCGCATCATCACCAACGCTCACTTGATCAACAAGGGAGAATTTCCCGATCTTTCCGTACAGGATCGGAGCGATTTCTTTTTCCTCAAAGCTGAAGAGCCCCAGGAGGCCCTTGAAAAAATTGTGATGTTGGTCTCGCAAAGGCTACCCAAATTTTACAAACTGAATCCAATCGATGATATCCAAGTCCTCACTCCCATGAAACGGGGGGTGATTGGAACAGAAAATCTCAACCATGCTTTGCAGCTGGCGCTTAATCCTCAACAAGATGTGATCATGCACGCCGGAAGCAAATTCGGTGTGTCTGATAAAGTCATGCAGATCCGCAACGACTACACAAAAGAGGTCTACAACGGCGATATTGGGAGGATTAAAAGCATCAACCGGGAAGAGGAGGAGCTTACAGTCACTTTTGACACAAAAGATGTGATTTATCCCTTCTTCGATCTCGACGAGCTGGTCTTGGCTTACGCCACATCGGTCCACAAGTATCAGGGAAGCGAGTGCCCCTGCGTTGTCATCCCCGTTCACACAACCCACTTCACGATGCTTCACCGCAACCTTCTCTACACAGCGGTCACGCGGGGCAAACGCCTTGTCGTCCTCGTCGGCACCGGTAAAGCCATCGCCATCGCCGTCTCCCAAGACGACGTCAAAAAACGGCACACCGGCCTAAATTTTTGAATCAATCAACTCACTTTTCGACTCATGGATAAATCTTGAGTCGATTGAGTCGTATTTTACATATTATTTGACTCAATCAACTCAAAATGGCATCATGAGTTAAAAAGTGAGCCATAAATGAAATACCCTGAATCAGAGTCCTCTACAGTTGAATGGAAGGTTGCTTTTCCCGAAAAGGAGCAGATCATCAAGACTATCATCGGCTTCTGCAATAGGTTCGGCGGGAAACTTGTCATTGGGGTTGCTAATAACGGGGAAATCATCGGTATTGAAGAAAGCCTCGCTGAAAAGCAAATGGAGCACCTTGACAAAATGATTTATGAGTCTTCATCACCTCCGATTATCCCTTTAGTACACACTCAAAGAATTGCAGATAAGGTAATTTTACTTATCGAAGTCTCATCGGGCATGAATAAACCCTATTACATCAAATCAATGGGAATGGAAAAAGGGGTCTTTGTCAGACTTGGCAGAAGCTCCATGCGAGCTAATGCCGATATGATAGAAGAATTAAAGTGGAGTTCTCGAGGTTTGCATTTTGATTTATCGAGCCTTTACCATGCTGCAGAAGACGATCTCGACAAGGAGGCTCTTGAAGATTTTTTTTCTATACGTAAGGGCAAAAAAAAAGGTTCAAGTGATGCGATCTTCTCTTCGTTTAATATTATCAATGAAGAACACAAAGTTACATATCCAACAGTCACAGGTATCCTCCTATTCGGAAAACATCCGGAGAAGCACCTTCCGGAAGCGTTTATTATATGCTCCCGTTTTTCTGGAATTTCAGGTAGAGCTGCCCTTGCATCTCAAGACTGTACAGGAACGCTTTTTGAGCAATTTGAAATGGCTTTCGCTTTTATCCTCAAACACCTTCAACGTTCCTTTGTCATTCGGACGAAAAAAAGGGAAGAAAAACTCGAAGTTCCAGAAATTGCCATCAGGGAAGTCCTCTTAAACGCTATTGTCCATCGTAATTACCACATTCCAGCCCCCATTAAAATTGCCATTTACGATAATCGAATCGAAATCTTTAGCCCAGGCGATTTTCCGGGTCCCATTAATACATCAAATTTGCTCTCTGGCCTAACCTATATTCGCAATCCTGGGATTAGCAAAATTTTTAGGCAGGCAAAATATATTGAAAAGTTAGGATCGGGCTTCAACAACCTCTTCCATTCTTATGAAAAATGGGGACTTAAATCCCCTGAGATCATCGAAGGAGAGAATTATATAAAATGCATCCTACCGAGAGAAAAAATGAAAACTTCACTTGAATCAGATGTTGCAAGTGAAGAAGAAAAAATCCTCAGTTTATTTGATCTGACAGAAGAGCTAACCATCACAGACGTGATAAAATCTTTGGCAATTCCAAGAGCAACCGCCGGAAGACGTCTTAATAGTTTAGTGAAAGCATCTAAATTAAAAAAACAGGGATCCGGAAAAGCTACACGTTACAAAAAGCTTTCTTAAATAACGCCAGATTTAGACCTTTTGGTCCAGTCGGATGACCCCTGCGGCTCCAAAGGCATCTGCATAATGAGGAGTCGCATCAACGCGTAGTCCCTTTTTAGGTAGATATCCCCCTATAATGGGGTAGCAGTTTTGGAGTTTGATTTCGCCGCAGCCGTGCACTTCCGTTTTACACTGTGTGTAGTTATTTCGATCGTCGGAGAAAAGATGCACACCCTCGATCATGTATGTCATCACACAGAGGGCCATCGTTTCAATAATTTCTGGCAAATCACATCCTAAAGTTTTCGCCAAAATCACATTTTCCGGAACTTTTTGATTTCGGGTCTCCTTTAGAATATTATTGGTATGGACAATCGTATACGTTTGTTCAACTTCGATATCTCCATATTCCTCAAAGAGCTCAGGAGACAGATCCCTAAATAGGCAAGTGTTTTCCCCCATAACAGGCGATTCGCCAATGCCTTTTAACTTGTTAAGCGATGATCCTTTAGGTATCGTTAAAAAAGTCACTCCCTCGCTTCCTTCCCTAGGCAAAGAAAGTCCCTGTTGCGTCATTTCTCGTTGTATTTTCACATCACAATAGGGCTCGTCATCTACACACATATTGTGAGACGACAAATCGACAAACATTTTCCAAAAATTTTCATCTATCCGCTTAACAACTTGTGCTACAGTAATTTCGATATCTTCCCCGCTCTCAGCTTCTCTTCCAGATCTGCTGTTTTCGGACGTGCTTTTTGACCCGTCGCTTACTGAAGACGACTCATTTGAATCACTGGGATAACTGGAGTTGTATGCAGAAAAATAAGACGAAAGTTCAGCTGAAGATGTCATGCGGCCATTCCTGTTAAAAATTTGAAGGCGCAGTATAATTAAATATCTAATTTCAAGCTAGATACTAATTAGTAATTTGAAAAAGAGCTCCAGGTAGGGAAGCCTTTGCAACCGATGAGGATGTCAGGATCGGATTCCACCCAATGAAACTTGTAAAGTTTGGAGCGGTCGAACAACCAACTGTTCAGCGCAAGGCTTTTTAAATTGGTTAGCTGTGTAAGGGCATGAGGAACCTGTCCATATGTTTGACAATCTCGCAAATAAAGATGCTCCAGATTGACCAATGTAGACAGGCAATCCAGATGCTTCCCTAGCATACAACGTGTTAAACTTAAATTTTTTAGCCGAGTCATCTCTGAAATACAGGAAAAATTTTCATCGCGTATCGCTCTGCTCTCGAAAATAGTTAGCTTCGTCAAGTTTGTCAGTAACTTAAAGTTGACAAAACCTGAGCCCGTAACCTGTCCAATAATCTTTAAGGTCTCTAGATTTGTAAGAGATTTGATATTCCCTAACGCCAAATCATTGCTAAAACATAGCATCGCTTCCTTTAAATTTGTCAAATGAGCAAATGCTGGGACCGTGTTAAATAAAGGAGAGGTAAAAACCTCCAATTTTGTTAGATTATTCAGTTGAGACAGTTTGTTCCAATCCATCACAGTATGGCCCACACCATTTATTATCAAAGTGTCCAGTGAAGAAAGAGCAGGAAGCTCTGATAAAGATAGAGGGGCCCCAAAAGGTTCTTGACGTGTCAAAATGAGTGTGTTGAGGGAGATTAATGTGGAAAAATGACTCAAACCAGGCCCAGTAACCCCGCTACTTTTCAATTCAATTGTTTTAAGCTGAGTGAAGGGAGAAAACAACTTCAGGTTTTCATCTACACAGCTTGGCATGTCTAAGGTGTAAGATGTTAAGGCTGGCAGTTTTCTTAAACAGCCCAAGGCTCTTTCGTTAACTTTTTTAGCTTTCCCCCTTACCCGGACGGCAATTTCCTGCAAAGTGGACAATTTGGCAATCGCGTTGAAAATTTTCTCTTCGATTTGCTTATGCCATGTGAAATCAAGACTTTGAAGCTTAGGCAACTGACTCAAATTACTGAAGAAATCGGCACTCACCCTTTTTGCATCGACACATAAGGTCTGCAGATTCACACAATAACTAAACCATTTTTCTACTTTTGTAAAACTTGATGTGAGCTTCAGTAGGTTCTGACCCTGCTTTTGTACACTCACGCAAAACAAAGGGTAAGAAAAAGTATTGCAAGGGATTCCCTCGTTGAGCCTGAAGACCACCATTTGTGCCACCTGATCTCTCCATGCTATCGATACAACGGCTAACTCTGTTAGAGAAAAAACAATCTCTTCATGATCAAAAGAGTTACATTCTGCAAAAGTAAAAATGGACCTCGCAATCTCTTCAGGCACTTTTGCGATGATATCACACTTTTCTCCTGAATGTTCCAGAAGTCTTTTCATTCCTTGAGTAGACGTCTCCCAGTTATACGATTGCGAATTGACTAAATTGGCGGCTCTAAACATGACTTCGAACTCCTAAAAAAGAAATTATACCTAAGTATTTAATTTTAAACTAGATCAAAATTTAAATAGGCTGTCATCTACGCAAAACTGACCACTTTCCCCGCTCATTTCATGATCCATCAGCTTGATGAGTTGTTTCGCTTTTGAAAGATGCTCCGGATGTATCCGATTATAGGGGGTCGTCCCTCTTTCATAGCTAATCACTTCAGTCAAATAACTATAGACCATTTCAAAATCAATGTGCTCTGGAGTTCTTTCTTGGTGCCACATCATGGCAATCAATAAACGGGCAGAGTGGGCCACATTTGCGCAGGCATTTTCGATCAGCTTCATGAGCATATTTGCTAGGATCTTATCAAAGCGTCTTGAATGAAAAAGTCCTAAGCAACTCACTAAATTGATAAAGTCTTTGCCCCTTGAGCTGGCGTTTTTAATTTTAAATAAAGGAGCTAAGCGGTTCTCCCCTTTATTAAAGCCTGCAACTCCAAAAGTGTTCACTTCAAGCATCGCCCTAAAAATAGTGGCATCGGCCTGAACGGAATCTGGAAGGCTTGGATCATTACAGAGCGCATTCAACAAACTGAAAGCTTTTGCAATATAAATTTTATCGACCATCCCAAGCGCTACGCACATGGAAAAATCCAAAATGGCCTGTGCATGAGCTTGCAAATCAAGCTGAGGACGATCGACAATCTTTAAAACTTTTTGAAAAAAAGGAACGATCGAATTGGGAATTTCTTCAATTCTCGTATTCTGTGCAGTGCCCCACATAAATGGGGACTCATCTTCAAATTTTATGACACTCATTTCAGTGACAATGTAATCTTCTTCTCCAATCTCGGGTGTATGCTCGCTCATCTCATCTTCTGGAAAAAGCAACGCATAACGCTGGGCCATTTGCACATAGTTTTCTGGAATCACATTATAGGGATGAGAGCCATTGACATGATCCACAACTCCTTTCAGCAATAGATGGGCATCCTCTTCATTAAGAAGCTCAGTCCGTTCTTCCAAAGTCATAATGGCTAAAAAAAGGCCGGAACATAGAGCTAACCCCTTAAACGAATCGGTCATCAAATTCAGAAATTCAGCTGCTGCCAGAAAATCATTCTTTTCAGCCGTGTAGTGAAGGAGTGCCTGATAAAATCTCGCAAACTGCGATCCCGTTTCAGACCCCTGAACATCAAAACGTTTGAGGATAGCCTCGTTGTGGCAACAATTTTCAATTCCTTGAACCTTAATAGTCAGTATTGTTAATAGGATTTTGGCATCATTGATCTGTTCACTACGTAAATGTGGATTTTTGATAACTGTTTCAAGCCAATAAAGTGTTCTAGAAACACTGATAACATCCGTGAGACCAAAAGCCACACAGAAAGCCACCATGCAGATGGCATGCACATGCTCGTCTGGCATGGCTTCTTGGTTTTTAATGACCGATTGGCAAATCTGGAGAAATCGATCCAAATTTCCACCCGGCTCCTGGAGAAATTTTTCTGCTAGCCACAACTGTGCCGTGGCTCTTCTCCTGTCGCTCAAATATCCACTTTCACAAAGTGCTTCCAATTCAGAAACGGAAGCATGGATCCGAAATCCCAGGAAGGCAAGGGAAAAAAATTTGATCCCCATGACAGCTCTTTTCAAATTGTCGCTTGTGAGATAGGGAACATCACCCCCAATCTTTAATGAAGTACACCCTTCTTTTAACTGATTAATATCAGATAAAAAGCACTCCATACTCATTTCATGTTTACTGCTTCTATCATCCTCAAATTCTTCCAAATAGACATAGACATCGGCTTTGAGAAGAGTCAATTCTAACTGCTCGTCTTGCGAAAGAGGAAAGGTGGAAAGCTTCCAGAGCAGATCGACTGCCTGATCGAGATGCTGCACCAAATTGCGGCAATAGGTCTCGCAAAGAGCCAGCATTTCCTCAGGCGTTTCAGGCTGACTGAGGGCACGGCAAGGATTGAAAGCATCGACTTTGAGAGTGAGCGACTTTTCAAAGAAAAAGCCGATAACTTTTGCCTGAAAATACTTACAGCTCGCAGCCAAACTGAGGAGATCACGCCAAGAAGGAATTTGTGTCAAAATGGGAAAGAAATGGCTGCTATCGACACAGTTAGAAATATAAATAAGATCGTTTTCTGGATAAACAATATTCGTATAAGCATTAATTCTTTTCATAAAAATTATTATCCAATTTGAAGAATAAAATGATATCATTCTAAATGATTGAAAGCCAGCAACGATAAAGCAATACAAAAAGAAAAACACGATAACTAACCTGAGTTTTGGGTTATTTTTCCTCGTAATCAGCGGATTTTTGTGAGGCAAAATCGCAATTTTTTGCGAAGCTCATAGCTGAAAGCGCTATTTGCGAGCAAAAAAGTGCGATTTGGACCACAAAAATCCCTGAGGATGAGGGAAAAGAACCCAAAACTCAGGTTAACTAGATCGCAAACGGCAGGAGAAGAAAAATAACAGGATAAAAGGATAGAAGGATAATTTAAAATTATTTTTTCTTTCTTTATCTTATTCTGCCGTTTACGATCCTGTTAATCCTGTTTTTTGCTTAAGTGCTCATGCCGTTATTGGAATACAAGACCATTGCTTGTGAGTTCTCCACCGAAGGATTGCTTGGACGATCGCGGAGCAAAGGATGAATTGCCTGATTGGACGAGGGTGAGAATATCGGAAATCGATTATTGCCCGGCCCATTATTATTATTGACGCGCGGAGGCTGGACATACTGGGGCTGTTGATCCATTGAACCATGATCGAAAAAGGAGTGATACCTAGGATCATTGAGTTGAAGCTGGGGAGCATTTGTTCTAATATCAGAAGGCTTTACAAATATTGGCATATTGGTACGGCTTGAAAACGCACTATTTTGATTGCGAGGCGCTTGAGCTTCAACATCCATTCGATTGCCAAAGTCCAATTCTTTCATTTCCTTTTCATAAGCCAACGTCAATTCTTTTATTTCTATTTCAAGATCAGCACCAAACTCTTTAAATCTTTTAATATCTTGACCTAACTTTGTTTCATATGAGTTCTTTATGGCAGTTGTAGTCGGCTTATTATTACCAAAATACAGATTTCTCATAGCGTCTCGTGCCTTGCTAAGATTCGATCGATTTCTAGACAACTCTTGTTCTGCTTCTTGCAATCGACTGCGAAGCTCTGTGAAATGCATATTTTTTATGCTTTCAAGATATTTTTTCCTTTGTCCCTGGTGAGCTTCATTTAATGCTTTTAATTGATCAAGCTGCTGTCTTGTGTCTCTGGCTTGATCGATTAATTGTTGAGCAAACGTGGCAAAATTGATTCCATCACTATTGAATTGTGTTCCTGTTGTTGCATACGTAACCTGGACATGATTCACTAAATCGTTAAACTCTTCAGGTTTCATATTATTGATCATGCTAGACACAATGACAGCGCGACGGAAAGTAGGATCAAAATCGGGATGGGGGTTGGGAAGATTGGCAGGAGAAATCAAAAAAGTTGTTTGCATTTCTTGATAGATATAGCTAGATATTGGAAAATTAAGAGGATTCATTATTTTTATCCTGTTTTTATATTTTCGTAAAAAAAATAATATCACATTTGGATATAAAATGCAACTACAAAAATAAAAACAGAATAATTATCTGACAATAGAACCGGCAGGCAGATCTTGAAGGGTGACAAGCTCTAAAGAGGCATCGATGCTCCCAGCCAGGATCATCCCTCGACTTTCTACTCCCATAATCGTGGCAGGTTTGAGATTGGCCACAACGATCACTTTTTTGCCCACAAGCTCTTCGGGGCTGTAGTGTAAACTAATTCCTGACAAAACTGTCCGTGTTTCGATGCCAATATCCACTTCAAGCTTGAGCAGTTTTTTGCTCTTTTCTAGCTTTTCAGCTTTTTTGACAAGGCCAACTCTTAAATCCATTTTCGCAAATTCATCGATAGTGATGCTCTCTTTGAGGGGCTCGTAAGGAGGTTCTTTCTTCTCCGTAGCTTCTGTGTGCATTTGTTGGAGTTTGGAAATTTCTTGTTCAATCACAGCATCCTCGATTTTTACGAATAAGATGGAAGGTTTCGGGAGAGTCACACCCTCTTTTAAAGGAGTTTCGAGCGCAGCTTCCCAGAGATTTTCATTCAGTTTGTTTGTAAAGCCTAACAGCTCCCAGAGCCTTTGTGCCGTTGTAGGAATGATTGGATACGCAAGATAGGCTAGCCTTTTAATGCATTCAAGACACAAAGCAATCGTTGTTTCCATAATGGGGCGCGTCTCTGCATTTTTTGCATCTTTCCAAGGCATTTTGGTATCAAAATAGACATTCCCTGCCTGGGCCAATTCCATAATGAGCGCAGCGGCTTTGCGGACGCGATAAGAGGCGTATGCCTCTTCAATCTCCGATGCAAGCCTGTTCATGTCATTGCGAAAGCGATGATCGATCTCTTCTAAAGCATGTTGTGGAGGGACTTTTCCCTGGCAATTGTTTTGCGCAAACACGAGGGTCCGGTTTGCCAGATTCCCAAACTTGCCTAAAAGCTCTCCGTTGCAACGGTTTTGGAAATCCTTCCAAGTAAACTCAGAATCCCCGGTCTCTGGAGCATTAGCAGCAATTGCGTAACGGATTTGATCGGCGTGGTAGCGTTTGAAAAAGTCTTCGAGATCAATTGTCCACCCTTCCGACTTGCTGAATTTTTTCCCTTCGAGGTTATAAAATTCGTTGGCAACGAGATCGTCCACAATTTTATAGGGCTGGTTTTGTCCCATGATCATTGCGGGGAAAAAGATGGCATGGAAAGGGATATTATCTTTGCCCATAAACTGGACATATTTGGTTTTTTGATCTAACCAGTAATCTTTCCAGACGTCAGGCTTACCCTTGAGTTTGGCCCATTCCTGGGACATGCTGATATAGCCCAAAACCGCATCAAACCAGACATAAAAAACCTTGCCTTTAGCCTCCTCCAGAGGGACTGGAACGCCCCATGCAAGATCACGAGTAATCCCGCGTGGACGGAGCTCTTCCAAATAAGCTTTTGCAAAATGTGTGACATTGGGCTTCCAAGGTCTCGAGGCCAAAAAAGGCTCCAGTTTGTCTTTAAACTTGTCAAACAGCAAAAACCAGTGGCGCGTTTTTTTCAGAACAAGGGGAGCTCCCGTCATTTTAGAACGGGGATTTTTCAAATCGGTCGCTTCAAAGCTGGCCCCACATTTAGGACACTCATCGCCACGCGCCTCTTCAAATTTGCAACGTGGGCAAGTCCCCGTCACATAACGGTCAGCTAAAAAGCGGTTATCAGCCTCAGAAAAGAGCTGCTCCGTCTCTTTGTCTTCAATAAAGCCATTTGCAAGAAGATCTTTAAAAAATTGTTGAGTGACAACTGCGTGCTCAGCATTTGTGGTGCGCGAGTAGTGATCGAAATCGATGTTGAGCGTGTCAAAAAAACCTTTCAGAACAGCGTGGAAGTGATCTGTGTGCTCTTTGGGGGTTCGTTTTGCCAGCTCTGCGCTTAACGCAACGGCCACTCCATACTCATCAGAGCCGCAAATGTAGACGACATCGCTCCCTTTCAGCCTTTCAAAACGGGTATAAACATCGGCAGGCAAATAAGCCCCCGCAATGTGACCAAAATGGAGCGCCCCGTTAGCATAAGGGAGCGCAGAGGTGACTAAAACTTTTTTTCTCATTGATCTTCGTCTTCTTCTTCATCTTCAAAATCTTCGTCTTCTTCATCATCATCGGGGAAATCATGCCCTTTGGCGATGAGCTCTAAAACATCGTTGGCTGGGTTCGAATCGAGACCTTCCCCTCTCATTACCCGTGCTTTGGCCAGCTTGATCGCATAATTGACCAGTGCGAAGGGGTTTCCAAATCTTTGATTTAACTGCTCATTTGTCAGTGAATTTTTAAGTGACATAGACAATATTATCTCCTTAGAGGGTGTTCACACACCGGTTCTTGTGCTCTTCTGCGATAAAAATACTTCGCAGGACTTGATAGGTTGTTTCCAGATGATCATTGGTAATCTGGTAATCGTAGTGGGGCGCCATTGCCATTTCCTGTTTTGCCCACAAAAGGCGCTCCTGAATTTTTTCCTCATCTTCTGTGCGCCGCTTCAATAAGCGGAGGCGCAGCTCGTCGAAAGAGGGAGGGCTGATAAAAATGAAAACGGCAGCTACTTTGGATTTCAGCTGCATCGCTCCTTGTGTGTCGATCACGAGGACAACATGTTTTCCTAAAGCTAGGAGCCTTGCCACTTCTTCTTTTGAAGTTCCATAGTAATTTCCAAAAACTTTGGCATACTCCAAAAAAGCATGGGCTTCAATTTTCTCTTCAAAAGACTCTACGGACACAAATTCGTAGTGACGGTTGAAAACTTCACCGGGCCTTGGCAAACGTGTGGTCGAAGAACAGCTTTGGACAACCGATTCGGGAAACTCAGTAATGAGCATATCTACAAGGGTGGATTTTCCAGTTCCTGCAGGTGCGCTGACGATAAAAAGAAGTCCCTGATCTTTATTTCCCAACACTTTTTTGCTCATTCAATGTTCTGAACCTGCTCTCGGATTTTTTCCAGCTCCGCTTTCACCGCAACGACTGTTTGAGCGACGATGAGATCTGAGGCTTTCGAACCAATTGTATTAATCTCTCTCAGGAGCTCCTGAAGGAGAAAATCGAGTGTTTTTCCGCGTGTTTCCAGCTCATTTTCCAACGGTTTTTCAAGCAAAATCTTAAACTGATCGAGATGGCCATTAAAACGGACAATTTCTTCTGTCACATCGACACGCTCAGCAAAAAGTGCGACCTCTTTGAGAACGCGCTCCTCATTTTCAGAATGTCCTGTAAAGAGCTCTTCTAAGCGATCTTTGAGTTTCTGCCGGTATTTTTCAGTCGCAGTCCCTGAAGATTGTTCGATCAGATGGATGTTGCCATGAAGCGTTGCCAATCTTTTTTTTAGATCTAAGGTGAGCATCTCCCCTTCCCGATTCTTCATCCCAACAAAGGCATCAAGGGCATCATCCAGAGCGCTCTGAATGGCATTCCAGTAAGTCTCTTCGTTGAGAATCTCCTCTTCGTAGAGCATGATATTGTTTTGTTTTGCCAAAAAATCTAGGGAGATATCTTCCTGAATCCCAAGCTCTTGATTCAGATTTTCCCAAGCTTGTTTTAATGCTTTGGCAAGGGAAAGATTCGGAATCACAGTGACGGGCTGGGCTCCATCAGATTTCCAAGTCAGCGTCGCATTGAGCATTCCCCTGCCCACCCTTTCAGAAATTCTTTTACGAATTTCCACTTCAAAACGGGAAAAAGAGCGGGGCAAGCCCAAATTGATCTCAAGAAAGCGGCGATTAACGCTCTGAATTTCGAGAGTAAAACGCCCATAAGGAAAGGCAGCCGTGCCTCGCCCATAAGCGGTCATGCTTTTTAAGTGAAACTGATCCATTGGCCATGTAGGTTAATCCGGCAAAAATAGCAGATTGACCCGATAATGTCAATTTTTGACTCAGATACTTGGAGGATTCAGCAAGGCTTAAACTCTAGGCAGTGCTTTGAGCTCTTTTGCTTATCGACCACAACCTTCTGTAAGACAGTCACACGTTCCAAAAATCGTGCCAGCCCCACCAGCAAGCGCTCTCAGTTCCTCATCCGAACATTCTTGAATCTTACCCACCCAAGGGATGACCAAAAAGCCCTTTTCTTGAGTTTCTTCTAATGCCTGGAGGTCATAGTTTTCGGGCAACTTAATATTCAGTTCTTTTTCAATGAATTGCTTCGGATTTTTCTTCAGTTCTTTTAACAACTCTGGATTTTTAAAACATTTATAAAGTAACTCTGATATTTTGCTTTCTGAAGGTTTCATAGAAACTCCTTATATTTAATATCACATATTATTTTGAAACATTAAGCTTTATCTGTAAATTAAACGAACTGGCTTTGAAAACAGCTTTCTAGAGCTCCCAAAGCGGGCGATTTATTGCTCGACACACCACCCACCAATACTAATCATCTGGGATCCCGATGCGATTGCTTTAAGTTCTTCTTCGGAACACTCATCAACTAATTTTTGCGATGGAATGATTAAGTAACCCTTATCTTGAGTTTCTTCTACCACCTGAAAGTCATAGTTTGCCGGAAATTTGACATTGAGTTCCTTTTCCATGAATTGCTTCGGATTTTTCTTCAGTTCTTTTAACAACTCTGGATTTTTAAAACATCTATATAACAACTCTGACATTTTGTTTTCTGAAGGTTTCATAGGGACTCCTTATATTTGATATCAAATATTATTTTGAAACATTAAGTTTTAAAAGTCTACTATTTAAACCTTTAGAGTGAAGAATCAATCAGCAACTGGAGCTTCAGTCGGATCCTCTTTACAGGAAACCAAAGCGGCAAAAGCGTTCCGATTGCTTTGTTTCGCTAAGGCACCCGGTATAGCAAGGGTTAGTATTGAACCTATGCTGGTAAGAGCCACTGCGCCTGAATAGGCCATCGGCAAATGACCTAGCAGCCCCAGAATGCCTACGACTAACATTGTGACCGCAGAAGCGGCCACAAACGTTGTATAGCCAAGGCTTACTGCTTTTAAACAACAAGACGTACCACTCAAATCTGGCAAAAAAGAAGCCATAAAAACCTCATCATCAATGATTAATAAGGTTATTTTAATATAAATTAAATTTTATATCAAGACAAAAGGATTTGGGAATCTAAGCGCTCCTCATCCATCACCCAAAGGATGACGAGCCTCTTTGCAAGGGACAGTCGTACTAAATCCCCCAGCTGCTACTGATTTGAGTTCCTCTTCTGAACACTCATCCACAAATTTTTGCGATGGAATAATTAAATAACCTCTATTCTGAGTTTCTTCTAATACCTGAAGCTCAAAATTCTCCGGAAATTTAACATTAAGCTCTTTCTCGATGAACTGCTTCGGATTTTTCTTTAATTCTTCCAACAATTCAGGATTTTTAAAACATTTATACAACAGTTCTGATTGGCTGCCTTTTGAGGATTTCATGGAGGACTCCTTACACTTGTTATCAAATATTATTTTGAATCTTAACGTTTTAAAAAACAAGCCGTTTCACTACTAAGATTGGATAAAAGCCTTATTATATAATATTTTTTTAAAAAACCGTCCATTTTAAATAAAAATTACTGTAATATAAAGTTGTGAAAACCAGTAAATTAGGAGAATTTATGGACACAAATAAAAGATCAGAATTTATTTACAAATGCCTCAAAAATCCAGAGTTGTTAAAGGAACTCAAGAAAGACCCTAAAAAGCTAATTGAAAAAGAATTAAACATTAAACTCCCAGAAAACTATCGTTTGGAAGTTTTAGAAGAAACTCCCGAAAAGGGATATTTGGTCATTCCATCTTTTGAAATGGTTCAAGATCTTTCTGAAGAAGAGCTAAAAGCTATGTCTGGTGGTACAGGTATTCTTCTGGCAATCACAATAGGTTAAAACGAATTTAAATGCATGACGACCAAAAAAGCGGCTCGAGAGTTGATAGCTCGGGCCGCTGCTTGATAACTCATCAAGTCTCGAAAAGAAGTACGTTAGGAACCTTCGTCCAGTCGGCGCAGCGCAAGAAAGTGTAGCCAATGCCGGCAAGACCTTGGAAAAGAGAGGGATTGATCATCCCGTCCAGATCTCCCCATCCACACCCGTTTCTTCGCTCTGCCATTTGGGTAGCTGCCTGTAAAGCTTTTTGGATCCATTCTGGTTGATTGAGTTGGATTCCTGCGCTCAAAAGGAATTCAATCCTTCCGCAATTGCCGCAGCAAAGATTATCTATGGGCTGAAGACCAAATTGGTGAGTTGTCCTCAGAGCAGTCTCTATTTCTTGATGCACTTTGGAATCGGCGAAAACAGAAATCCCCCCTAACCTCCCAAGTCCAATGCCCGGCGCGCCATGACACCAGCTAGTCATCGTCTTAGATTTAGCATCTTTTCTTAAATCGGGCCAGTTGCCTTCTGCTTCTAGGAAAAGAGCCCTTTCATATTCAATAGATTCTGCCGCGCAGACTTTAAGACGCTCCTCATGGACTTGGCTGTACAGCGCAAGAAGGGCATAGGCAATCCCTGCAGTTCCATGAGAAAAACCTGTCAAAAAATTCCCTGAAGACTGCCAAGTTCTGTGCCCCGTACTCGAAACTTCGCGGCCCTTAATCAAATGATCTGCCAAAACAAGGGCTTTTGAAAGATATTCCTCATCACCGGTGAGCTTATGGGCAGCTATGAGCCCCAAAATCCCCCCTGCCGACCCAGCAAGAATATCGTAATTTTGATTCTCAGATAGGGCATGTGCGTTAATCCATTTTAATTGATTTTTTACGACAGCTTTCAATTCTGGAATATCACTGAACCTTCCTATAAAGGAGAGTGCATAAAAATTAGCCCCTAAACCTTCTAATCCAAAGCTTGTTTTAAAAGGCGTTGCTTGTGCGATTTGATCTAGGACAGGTTTAAGCGCCTCTTTTGCAAGCTGATGTATGTGCCTATCATTTGTAACATGTCCTAATACAGAAAAAAAGAGGGCGACGCCAAGAGCTCCGCTATAAAAATTTAAATCGAGAACAGAAGCTTTAAATCGGGTCGTCGACAAAGGTTCGGGCATGATTGTGTACCAAGACAAACTTCCGTCCGGAGCTCGATAAGCTTTCTGCATTAAAATCTCTTTAATAGCCATTGCCTCATCAAGAAAGTTACAGTTCGTAGAAGAGAGTGGAACAGAAGTTTTTGAAGAAAACTGATGTACATTTTCTGTATTCAAAAGATCGACCGATAAATCAATCAAGTTGAGCTGAAAATGACGGTCCTCATCTTCTAAAATGGGCTTTGGGCTGCAAATTTGCTTGCGCAAAAAAGGAATATCTCCTCTTTCGAGCTGATCGATCTCTTGGACAAAAAAGTCCAATTGTTCTTTGTCGTACGCATCTAGAAGAGAAAAAAGAGTTTCAAAAACAAAACTATGCTCCAAGCCGCTACGCAAATTTTCTGGTTTTGCGGATTTTCTTATCAAAATGAAATAAAGGGATGTGGGACGAAACACATAACGTGTCTTCAACTGTTCAAAGCGACTCCAAAAATGGCCAGATTGGCACAAAACCTCTTTTTTTTCCTGGAGAAATTGGTACATGGCACTAAAGCCACTTTTGACCGTTTCGATATGGTTCAAAAAATCTAAAGGCGTCCCATCAAGGATGGCGAGATTGTCAACAGAAGCTTCCTGTTTTTTTGTGACCTTATCCATTAAGTCAGTATTCAAAAAATTCCATACAAGAGATTCGCCTTTTTCATATTGAATCAACCCACCAATTGTAACATGCTCACCAAGAGCATATTGCGATGCCGGAAGAAATCCTGTGCAGAGTACTGACGCAGCAAATTGCTCTTGGAGTTTTGTGTGGGCATTGTTTTGTTTTTTTTCAGAAAACATGGAAAAAAAGATCTCCGTATCCACAAGAACAGGATAACTTCCCTGTGCGATCAAATTTTCATGGTGGATATCTGTCCCTGACAGAATATGGACAAGAGCCATCAACTGCCCCGCTCGCTGAAAAAAATCGACCCCCTCTTGAAGAGACTGGCAAGGCTTATGTTCTATGAACTCTACCCAACCATAACCATTCCGCAGAAGACGGACCGGCACTTTCAAATCGAGCAGCGTTTTCGACTGATCTGTACACCACAAGACAAACTCATCAAACAGAGCATCCAAATGCATATCACGGGGCTT
This sequence comes from uncultured bacterium, assembly GCA_964588495.1. Lineage (GTDB taxonomy): Bacteria > Chlamydiota > Chlamydiia > Chlamydiales > JAAKFR01 > CAVPKN01. The sequence goes on from CAZPPS010000023.1 coordinate 30,595, forward strand.
GTAAATCAGTTTTTTTTCATTTGAGAAAGTGAGCTGAAAAACGGTTCTGCCCTCCAAATGAGGATCTGAAAGTCCCCCTTCAATATTGATTAACTCAACCGAATCTCCCGCAAAAAACGTAGCTTCAATCTCTTTGTGGTCATTTGTATAACGCTGGATAAATTCTTGAACAACTTCGAGCCATTGTTCGTATTTCACAGCTATCAATCGAGCAAGGACCGGATATTCGAGAAAAAAGGCCTTCCATTTTGAGCGATCGAAGGAAGAGATAAATGCGTCGTAGCAAGCAGTTGAGCAATTTTCACGGTCCATGAAAAGGCGATCTAAGTGGGAGAGATGCAAAGAGCGAAAGATGGAAAATTCTGACAAGAGAGTTTGGGTAAAAAGATCGCTCCATTCTACCAAAAGTTGCTCTAAAAAAGCCTCTTTAAGGAGTTCATGCTTGAAAAATCTTTTTTGCCATTGCTTTCTAGCCACATTCAAAAAGGGCTCAAACAGCTCCTCAAAAGGGATCTTTTTTTTCTTGGAAACAAACGCCGCATTCGGTTTTTCCCATTCTGAAATAAGCACCTTGAAGGTTTGGACCCACTCAGGCAACTTCTCGGCATCCACATACTTTAGATTACCCAACCGAGAAACACACTCCTCGGTCAAATTCCACACACCTAACCGGGCCTGAAAAACTGCATCCCAATTATCGGCCGCAACTTTTTTCCATTTAGCCCATAGGGCCCGACTTGCTTCATTCGCCTCGCTTAAGGTAGCCCTTTGCATCTGCTCTTTCAAAGAGCTTGCTCGTTCTGCCAGCAGCAGTAATTCCGTCTCAGAAAACATCAGATCAAAAATATTTGGTTTATTTTGTTATCAAATATTATTTTGATTTATGTCGCTTTAAAAGACCAGCAAACTTAACTCTCAGAATGCCTTTTGAAATATAAGCTGATCCGATCAGTGCCTGCAAAAAACACATTCAACAAGATGACCGAATCAGCCCTCGAAAAATATTAACGTCCTGTTAAATGAGGTGTTAGGTTAGTAAGCCCAGGTCCAAAAGTGCCTCCAGACATCGCTTTAAGCTCTTCCTCGGAGAATTCTTCTAGTCTGCCCTGTGACGGAATGACCAGATAACCTTTGTCTTGAGTTTCTTCAACAACTTGCAAGTCATAGTTTTCAGGCAATTTAATATTTAACTCTTTCTCAATAAACTGTTTTGGGTTTTTCTTTAATTGCTTCAACAATTCGGGATTTTTAAAACATTTGTAAAGCAGCTCAGAAATTGTTTTTTCTGTAGGTTTCATACTTTCCTCAATAGGTTGATTGTTCAATTTTATTTTTAATTATTTAAAATAAAAATTCAAGTTCTTTACACTGTGTAGAATAAAATTTGAAGCATGAAATTTACCCAATCTAATCATCAATCCCCCATTTTTTATCTTCTGTAGAGCAAATCTGCACGGTTTTTTCAAAAAAACTCTAACTTTATAAAAAAATAGTGTAACATAAGAACATACAATGGGATACATTCCAAAAGGAACATTTATGGACACAAACAAAAGATCAGAATTCATATATAAGTGTTTAAAAAATCCTGAATTATTAAACGAACTAAAAAAGAATCCGAAAAAGGTGATTGAAAGAGAGTTGGATATTAAACTCCCAGAGAACTACCACCTGCAAATTTTAGAGGAAACTCCTGAAAAGGGCTATTTGGTTATCCCCTCGCTTGAGATGACGAAAGATTTTTCTGAGGAGGAACTTAAAGCAATTAGCGGTGGTTCAGCAATCTGCCATTCTATAACTTGTGGCATCCCGATCAAATTCTAAAGAGCCACAAAGGACTACCACCTTGTAGACTGCTTGCCTTGTTGAAATTTTGTGAGCTCCAATAGACCGTTGCATAACCATTGCAACGCAGAGGACGCAGAGCGAGAGAGAAAATAGAAGACATTTTGTGATTTCCCGATAGGGCGGGCTCAAGACAACTGTCATGCTTTGTGTTTAAAATATCTGAGAAATCTCAGCGCCTAAGGGCCATCCCAATAGCTGCATTAAGAAAATAACAAAAATATATAACCATATTATTTATTTTAAAAAAAACCTCTCATTTAAATAAACAAATAGAATAATATAAAGTCATACAAATCAACAAATTAGGTTACAATGGAAACAAACAAAAAATCAGAATTCATATATAAGTGTTTAAAAAATCCTGAATTACTCCGCGAATTAAAGCAAAATCCTAAAAAAGTGATTGAAAGAGAGTGGAATATCAAACTTCCCGAAAACTACCGTTTGGAAGTTTTAGAAGAAACGCCTGAAAAGGGTTATTTGATCATCCCATTAGCAGATAAGATACAGGAGTTTTCAGATGAAGAGCTTAAAAGCTTCGCTGGCGGAGCCGGAACATTTTTTAACGGTATATGTTAATTCGTTAAGCAAGATTCGATACATGCTAAAAACTTAAATTAAACGTGCTAAATAATTTCAAAGTTTGAAATTGAATAGACTTCTTGCATAACCTATTTTCGTGCTCGTGCCCGACCATTTTGATCAACATGTATACGACACGAATCAGCAGTTCGCGTCCTTTTGTTTGATGTTGCTCATCTATCAA
>CAZPPS010000024.1:0-32814 GCA_964588495.1 uncultured bacterium
TCATCTCTAATTAATCCTTTAAATGCCAATCAAATTTTTGATGCGCTCGCCCTGGCGAAAGTGCCAATTAATTCGATAAATATTTACCAGGATAATAACTATGCCGGCTCCGAAAGGACATAAACCGTATCAGGGTTGTGAAACTGGGGGACGTCCTCAAAAATATACACCCGAATTCATTGAAAAAGAGGCCGATGCTTTTCTTGAATGGATGCAACATCCGGAAAGCATGTGGTACAAGGACTTCGCTTTGGAAAGAGGATACGACCCCGATCAGCTGACAATATGGGCTGAACAAAATGAAAAGTTTTCTGGCGTTTATAAGAGGTCGCAGGGCTGGCAGCAATCCAAGCTCATCAAAGGCGGCCTATTAAACCAATATAACTCCACAATCACAAAGCTTGTGCTTGCAAATACATGCGGGTGGACAGATAAGCAACAGTTAGCCGGCGATGTAGCAAATCCTCTTCAATTCCTTCTCCAAAATGTGGATGGCAGCAGCAAGGAGTTAGTTTGTGAATCAGAGTGAGACTGCATTAGCTGAAAAAAGGCTATCCGATCCCATGTGGAGATTGCAAAATCTTTATTACATAGTGGACAAACACGGACGTAAAGTCCGTTTTGAGCCTAATTGGGCACAAAAGCAGCTGTATCACGACATGTGGTACTGCAACATCATTCTCAAGGCCCGTCAGCTGGGAATCAGCACATTTGTATGTTTGCTTTTTTTAGATCGATGCCTTTTCAATAGCAACTTGGCTGCCGGCGTGATTGCTCATACCAGGGAAGATGCGGAACAACTCTTCAAGCGCATCAAATTCGCATATGACTCCCTCCCAGATGCAATAAAAGCTCTACGCCCTGCTACAGTTGATAGCGCAAGAGAGCTTGTTTTCAGTAATGGCAGCAGTTTGCGGGTGGGGACATCGATGAGGGGATCAACATTGCAATACCTCCATATCTCAGAATTTGGAAAAATATGTGCCAAGTTCCCGGATAAAGCCCAAGAGATTATTACTGGCTCTCTAAACACGCTTGCACCGGGACAGTATGTTTTCATCGAATCAACAGCAGAGGGTAGAGAAGGGCGTTTCTACGAGATTTGCAAGCAAGCACAGGCACTTGCAGCATCCGGCAAAGATTTATCAAAAATGGACTTCCGCTTTCACTTTTTTTCATGGTTTGGAGAACCAAGCTACCGGATAGGCTCCCCTCTCGGCATGTCGCAAGAAATACATGAATATTTTATTTCGCTTGAAGGACTGGGTATTAAACTCGATCCAGAGCAGAAATTTTGGTATGCAGCTCGCCATGCGACACAGGGTGAGGATATGAAACGGGAATTCCCATCGACTCCCGAAGAAGCATGGGAACAATCGACAGAAGGGGGCTTACTACGCAAAACAGCTGATGAACGCCCGCAATGAAAAAAGAATTGGCCGCATCCCCTACGATTCTGCTGTCCCCGTTTATACAGCTTGGGATTTAGGTTACAACGACAGCACAGCTATTTGGTTTTTTCAGATTGTAGGCAAAGAGATCCACTTGATTGAATACATTGAAGGGTCAGGAGAATCACTTTCACATTGGCTGGGGGTTGTAAAATCAAAAGATTATTTCTACGAAAAACACTTGTGTCCCCATGATATTTTAGCTCACGAATACACTTCGGGTATGACTCGAAAAGCCTCTGCACGGAAAATGGGGGTCAGCCTCATTGCTGTACCTCGTGTTGATCTGATTCCAGGAATTGATGCAGCGCGGAATATTTTGAACCGTTGCTGGTTTGATGAAGTAAAGTGCGCCCAAGGAATCAAAGCAATCGAAAATTACAAGAAAGAGTGGAATGATCGTGCGGGATGCTGGTCCAGCCAACCTCTACACAATTGGGCTTCACATGGTTCTGACGCTTTCAGAACACTTGCTACGGGACTTTCATATATCACAGGGCAGAAGTCTCAGGCTGAAATTGAACGAGCAAAATTAGAAAGCTTAAGAGACTCTAGTGGTCTTTTGCCAGGCCATTACCTTTATATGCCTGAGATATCTAATAGTAACAATATTAGAAGGTACGAAAAAATATTTTGATCTATCATAATGAGGAAATCTATGGATAATAGTGTCCGACAAACAGCCTTCAATTCTTTAGTTAAAGCAAAAGAACAGATTTTTTTTGCCATTCAGTTCGACGATGCTGTGCACCGAGGCAAGATACACCCGAGCGATTTTGTAAAAAAACTTCAAGTTCCAGAACATTATTCAGGGACAAGTTTTGTTATTGATTGTGACTGGGAGAAGGATCCAGAAAATTTTCAACGCACATCAAGTAATTCGATGATGAATGCCATTAATGGTGCGATAATGATCTGCAAAGAAAGCTACCACGAATCGCTGCGGGTTAAATGCGAAGAGAATTCGGATTTATATGCGGCGCAGATGATTCTAAAATGTATTCGTGATGCGGTGGGCCATGTAGCTGCCCATTCCTTAGAAGAAGCTGCCCCATATTGGGATCTTAACGAAAATTATCGCAAAGTTTTTGAGATCAAACGATTGGGCATTTCCCTGGATGCAAGACACCTCCATTGTACACAATTCAAATGGAGCCATATAGGAGGGTTGACGAATCTTTTAAAAATATTAGATTATCTGATTGACGACTTGCGTGAAAAACTAGCAACTTAGCCTGCATTCATCCTGAAAGAGACTGTCGCAAAACACAAGTCTTTCGACAGAAGCTTTTACAAATGATTAAAAGAATTTCATTCCACAGTTTTTTGTGCGGAAAATAGCGTCGGATTGATAGGATGTACGGAAATTCATAATCAAGGATTTCCGTATGCTAATCGGTTACATGAGAGTTTCATCAGATACAGATAGACAAAACACCGACTTGCAAAAAGATGCGCTGTTAAAAGCTGGAGTCGATGAGCGGCATATTTTTGAAGATAAAGCTTCTGGTGCCAAAGATGATAGGAAAGGGTTAATTGAAATGCTCAAATTTGTAAAAGCTGGAGATTCTCTGATCGTCTGGAAATTGGACAGACTAGGAAGATCGCTAAGTCATCTGATCGATATTGTGAATAATCTCAAGGCGAAGCAAGTCTCATTCAAATCCCTAACTGAGGGCATGGATACCTCCACTCCATCGGGCGAGCTGCTTTTCCACGTATTTGGTGCATTGGCTCAATATGAGCGCGCCTTGATTACTGAAAGGGTCAATGCTGGTTTAAATGCCGCTAGACGACGTGGCAGAATTGGGGGGCGTCCTCCTGCAATTTCTAAAGAAAAGCTCGATGTCATTATTGCATCCTTAGAACAGGGAATGTCAAAATCAGCAGTGTGCCGCACTTTTGATGTCAAACGTACAACGCTAATTGACACGCTTGCTCGCATTGGATGGCCAAAATCAGGCCACCTCACAAAGCGAAGTATAAAGTAGACTGAGTTACGTTTCCGTTTCATTGGGCCTCAAACTTCTATTGCTACCTCAATGTTATAAAATACACATTCCCCTCCTTCATTTTAAAGAAGATAGAGGCTTTACCGACTATTGGAGTAAAGCTCTTTTTATGTTATGTTTCAAATTATAATTATAAATGAAAAAAGTGTCCTCAAGCGGGAAAAGCAACGGCTTGTATTTAGGTAAGATATGGTTCAAATTATTCCAAGAGCAAAAACAGGATTAGAACAATTTCTAGAAGCTATGGGACCTGCAACACAAGGCATAGCTGAAGGTTTTGGCGCAATCGCAGGAGCCATGAATGAAAAGAAAAAAAAGCAACTTGAGCAGGAGCGTTTCCAGAAAGAGAACGAGGCGGCCAAACAATACGGAATTGATCTCACGGATATCTATGACCCCAAAATGAGGGAAAAAGCTTTTTCAGAGGCAATATTGGGAAAAACAGCCGGACAAGTAAAAGAGCGGGAAGCCGATTTGTTACCCAAGATGAAATCATTTGCCGACAGACTTGAGTCAGAGAATCCAAACAGTCCAAAACATAAACTTGTGGCTGACATTTACAGGTCAGATTTGCCCTCAGACGAGAAATCTAATTTAATAAAGTCAATGGTCGGTCTAGATCCATTCAAAGTGGATCAACAAAACCGCTTGCAGATGGATAGTGTTTTAAGGCGCTATAAATCAAGAATCAAAGAGCTTGATATTGAGATTAAAAACTTAAAATTCCCAAACAGCGCAGACAGAGATGAAATGAAACGCCTAAAGAAGCAAAGAGATGCACTATCGGCCGAAAGAGATGAGCTTCTCGATTTTAGAGCTCTGAATGACATCGAAGAGGAAGAAGACTTTGAAGAGGAGGAAGAGCCTGCAAAACTGAAGTTCAATCCTAAAAACCCCGAACATGTCCGCAAGTTTAAGCAGCTCGATAAAAAGTTCAAAGGGGACAGAAACAAAGTCAACGCAGCTCTTGCCAAGGAGTTTAGCTTGTGAGCACTGTTCCTGATTTCTATTCTTTGATGCATCCAGAGACAGAATTAGAAGAAGCTCCCATCCCCACCGCAACACCTCGTCGTTCAAAGGCTAAAGCAGAGCCTCAAAATACTCCTGACTTTTACTCGCTATTTGAAGCTGAGCCCGAAACAGCACCACAAGCGATAGGTCAGGAAGAAGAGGAGCCCGATTTCTATAACATGATGAAGGCGGAAAAAGAGCCACGGAAGCCCCTATTCGATGCGTACAGACCTGAAGAAAAAACACCTGAAGAACTGCGGGCAATGTCTCCAAAAGACAAACTGGCATACGCGAAAGAATTGGCTCAATTTAGAGAATTGCAGCAGAGCAGAGACTTTACAAAAGGGGCACTATCGGGCCTTTCACTTTCAGCCAGTGAGCACATTCCAGGCTTAAAACCAGACGAAGAAGATTTAATGGTCGGTTTGGGCGATATAGTGGGATCGTATTTGCCCATCACAGGACTTTATCAAGCTCTTGGTAAACCGTTGGTGCAATTTGCAGCGAAGTCCCCGGTTGCAAAACGGGGATTGATGTCCTTGGCACGCATGACAGGATTTGGACTAACAGGGGCAAGCTACAAAGTCGGAAAGGGTTTTGTGCAAGGTGAGAGGCCAACAGCTGAAGAATTGGGTAAGGAAGCAGCTACATGAGCAGCCATCGATGCAGGATTACAAGCTATTGGTGGGGGTATTTCTTTTGGGCAAGCTGTCCGCAACATCGCAGCAAAAGAGGGCGTTCCCGCCAAAGAGGTTCTAGGGAAACTCTGGAAATCTACAAAAAACTTCCTGAAGAAAAAATTCATCCCTGCTGAGTCTATTGGAGAAGCAGAAGTTGAAGTACTCATGCGTGAAGCTAGAAAGGCAGAAACGCAGGGGCTCAAAGAAACTGAAATTGAAATCACACCCAAAAAAGAATCTAAAAAAGCACTAGAGACAGATGAGAAAAAGGCATTAGAGCACAAACCCAAAGAAGAAGGTCTCGAGCCCAAAGAAACTGAAATTGAGGCAGGAGAAGAGCTAGAAAATTTCACGACATCAAAGGGATCTACATACACCGTCAATCCCGATGGTACAACAACGCGTGTAAAAGCGGGCCGTCCTGAACATCCTGGGGAAGAAGGCATCCAGCCTAAAAGTGAAAAGACATGGTTTATTACTCCTGAAGACTCTCTTAAATTAGGGGAGATTCAGACAACCGGTGAAGATAAAAAGATAGTCGAGCTGCCAAATGGACAATTGGGCATTCAATATCTCAGTGGCAAGGACAAAGACAAAATAGAGCAACGTACCCTAGTCGATTTTTCCAAAAAGCCAAAAGAGGGTCTTATTCCCGTTGAAGCATGGGAAGGCGGACAAAAAATCCATTTTGGCACCCCTATTGTTAAAGTTGCAAAACCAAAGCCAATTGAAGCAAATCCAGCGCAGCTGGAATACACTCGCGAAGATTTCCCCACTAAAAAAGAGGCCCGGCAATATTTAGATCATCTGCAAAAAACTCTAAAAAATGCCCCAGCATCTCACAGGGCAGGTCTAGAAAGTGATATCAAAAACGTGGAACGCATCATTTCTGAATTTGAACCAGCGGAACCGGTATTAAGAGCTAAAGTTGCAAAAGGGCCAGAAGAATTACCCAAAAAACCAACTCAGATCCCCCCCAAACAGACAAGGCCGCGACAACCCAATGTAATGGGCAAAAAACAAGCTGTGGCCCGTTCTAAGATCATCGACTTATTCAAAAAGGTATTTACAGACCCTATTCGCTTGGGCAAATTCAGGCAGAGAGCGGCAGGTATTCACAAACTGTGGCCCAAAGTTACGCGCTTACTCAAAGCCAATGATGTCGAAACCGCTGCCCATGAGATCGGGCACAACCTGCACACCACTCTTTATGGTGGGGATGCCAAAACTCCACAGGAACAAGTCAATAAAATCACCGCTGCCCTGAACCCATACCTGGATGAGTTGAAGCCACTCGCTCATTACGCTCCCTATGGTATGGAGGGCTTTGCTGAATTTACACGGCTCTACGTCACCAATCCAGATGTTGCAAAAGAACTGGCTCCCAACTTCTATGCCAAATTCGAAGCTGATTTAGATGCTCAATACCCTGAAATGAAAAATGCTCTTTTGGAAGCCCGCGAATATTGCGAGGATTATCTCCAAGGCACTCCACAATCTCGCATCAGAGCTCAAACCAGTTATGCCGAGGATAAAGGCAAGCTCGCCAATATTGTTGACGCAGTAAAAGAAAATCTCAATCTGGACAAGCTCAAAACCGAGTTTTTAGATGATGTCTTCCCAGCAAAAAGACTGGTCGCAGAAGCATTTGGTATCCCACTTTCTGATGTTGAAAATCTCAAAGATGAGCGCAATTTATATAGAGCTCTCCGTGTTTTAAAAGGGGCTATGGGCAAGGGAGACGTGTTTGTTCTCCATGAGACATTCAATGCAAAGACATTGGATAAGATCAACGGCAGCTTAAAAGACATCCTGAAACAGCTCCCAGATAAAGAAGCATATCGAGAGTTTAACGACTACCTGATAGCAAGAAGGTCACTTGAGAAAGCAGCCCAAAAGGTTGAGACTGGAATCAATATGGGCGATGCTTTAGCCGTTGAATTGGAGCTGAGGCCAAAATATGGAGAGCTCGCCAAAGAGCTGGACAAATATAACGATACATTGCTGCGGTATGCCATGGACTCCGGCCTCATTTCCGGAAAACAATATCTGGACATCAAGAAAAATAACCTGCTCTACACGCCCTTCCAAAGAGTCATGGAGACTGAAAAAGGTGGAGCGGCAGCCGGCGCAGGTAAATTACAAGCTGGCAAGCCTATCAAGAGAATGAAGGGCTCTACACGGGATATCGTTGCTCCTATAGAGAGCATTTTGAAAAATACTTACTCTATCATCATCAACTCAGAAAAGAACCAAGCCGGTCAAGTTTTGGCTAAAATTGCCAAAATGAAGAATATGGGCGGGTATGTTGAAAATGTTCCCACCCCTATAAAACTGAAAGGAAAAATAGAGGGTGAGCAGGTAGCAAGGGAGCTTGCCAAAAGATTTGAAAGAGAGGGATTGAGTGACCTCATAGAATATGGAGAGGATGGCAAGCCAGTTTTACGAGAAGATATTGCTGAGGCTATTCCAGAAGTATTTCTTCGTTTTGGAGCTGGCAAGTATCCAGCAGGTGAAAACATCGTGACTGTTTTCGTTGAGGGAAAGCCTAAATACTACGAGGTGTCCCCCGAGCTATTCGAGATGTGGAATAAAGGGATCGCTCCCTATACAGCCACCCTGCTCACAAAAATACTGCGCATCCCCGCACGTACTTTACGAGCTGGAGCTATCCTCAATCCTAAATTTATTCAGAAAAACCTTATTCGTGATACATGGGGATCTTGGCTTTTTACCAAATACGGTAAGTCTATAAAAAATCCCGTTGAGTTGTTCATCGACACTCTCTACAGCCCCATTGCCATGATGGCCACAGCTGCCGGCAAAGGTAGCTTATATGTAGAGTGGATGAAAAGCGGCGGCGGAATGTCCACAATGCAGTCTCTTGATCGTGATGCGATCGTAAAAAAATTGGAAGAAGTGAGAAACGGCTATAAGCCCTATCAGGTTGTCAAATGGCTCAGACAAGCGGCGGAAATATCGGAAGAATCCAACCGCCTCGTTGAATTTGGAAAAGCTATTGAGGTGGAAGGAAAAACAAGATTAGGCCGTGAAATAGCCGCTTTCGCTGCCCGCGACCTCAGCATTGATTTCGCAAAAATGGGACTCCAAACAAAAGTCCTCAATCAAATAATTCCATTTTTCAACGCTACGATCCAGGGTGGAGATAAACTCCTGCGCGCCCTAAATAACCCAGAAGAGAGGAAGAATTTCTTGCCGAGGGTTATCGGATTCATTGTTTTGCCTTCACTGATGCTTGCATGGTTAAACAAAGATGATGACCGCATTAAGGAATTCTATGCAGAAGAGCAGGATTTCAACTTCATCACTTTTATCGGCAATACCGCTCTTAAAATCCCCGTACCTTTTGAGACTGGGGTGATTGCGCATGGGCTTACACAGCACATGTTCAACTATTTCATGAAAAAAGACCCCGAGGCTTTCGAGAAGTTTGTGGGATCTGTGATGTCGGCTATGCTACCCTCATTCATCCCTGCCTTTGCAAACCCCTTCATCGAGGCATACGCAAACAAAAACTTCTTCACTGGCGCACCGATCATCCCAAGAAATAAGCAAGATCTGGTCGCAAGATATCAATACAAGAACAATACATCATCCACAGCACGTTTATTAGGCCGTGCCATGGCATATATGCTCGGGCAAGACACTCGTTCGAAAGCTGCTTCCCCGGCAATAATTGACCATTTTATCAATAGCTGGACTGGCGGTTTGGGTCGTGAAATGATCAATATTTCCGATGCCTCACTTGAAGCTGCTGGACTTAGTGACAAAATACCGGGGCCTTCTCAATCAATTCTAGAGAAGCACGGATTAGATGCCTTTACTGCTCGCTATCCAAGGGCAAACACGCGCAGTATCGAGAAATTTTACGACAATTATGCCGATGCAACTGCCCGAAAGAAGTCAGTTAAGCATGCTGAAAAAATAGAGCTTGAAACCGACAAAGCTCGCGAATCTGCATATCAGCGATTTGAGAAAATTTATGACTACGACACCCTTCAAAAAGCTTACAGAGCAATTCAGGGATGCCAAAAAGAAATAAACAATATCTGGAACGAGCCATCAATTGAGGCCGATTTGAAAAAACAAATGATTGATGATCTTTATTTACAAATGATCGAATTTGCCAAAGCTGCCAATGAGGACATCAGGCAGTATCGATTGGCTCAAAAAGAATGAAATAAGCCTTAGAGCGCTCTAAGTTCCCTTGTGTGAGTCAATCTCTTTTGGTATCAAGTAGCTTTTCGTATAGGCCCAGTACTTATCTTCATCTTTTATTTCGATATTTGCCCCAACATATGTGTTTACCAGATCTCTTGCCCATGTAAAACAACTATCGGGTATTAAAGATTTTAAATCTGTAAATTCAGCAATCATTTTCAAAATTTTTCGATAAAGGACAAGATAATCGCCACCACATTCATCTAACATTTTTTTAGAAATATTTTCGTTATCTATGACAATTGGTGTGTTTTCAAAATAATTCTTTATAACTTCTGTGTAATCTTCCAAAATTTCATTAATTTTATATGCGACACGCTCAATGAAGTGTTGAGTTTCAGAACAATCACTGTATGTTTCTTTTAATCTTTCCACGACTTTTTTACGTTCAACATCATTTTTTGTAACAGCAAAAGCATAATAAGTATGATCGAGGGTTTTTTTACCAACAATATTTTTGTAGTTTAATCTAATAGGAATGTCTATACATCCTGAATCGGAATCCATGAGATAGACTATTTCACCTGTCGGAAACTCAAAATCTTTTCCAAATATTATCGCTTCCGAAACTACATTTATGCCACATTCATCAGAAAAAAAATAGTTAAACGGTATAAATTCAGTCCAATTAAAACACTCTATTCCCTTTTTTTGAACTGTGTTTTTCGCAACTTTGTAAAGCCATACAAAGAGGCTCTTATTTTCTAAGAATAATTTTTTTAGAATAGGATCGGTAATTTGATAAGCCGAGGCTGTACTGGTGAATATCGACTTCGACCCAAAAATGCTGAATGCCTTTGGATGTTCTAATGGATTATCTCGCTGATTTTTTGCAACTTGAAGCATTTCTTCCACTTTCGCAGCCTCGCAACGCCACGTTTTAGACTTATGGCTGTAATTAACTTTATTCAAATGCTTTTCATCGTTAACAATTATTACAGCTCCATTGGAATAGATAAGTGCACTTGAGCTACAACCGTTGAGAGCAGGATTTCTTTCCGCATAAGATGATGGCCCTAAAAGTTCGATTATAAAACGTTGAAATTTACCTTTATGAACCCTTTCCACAATTATTTGAGCATGATTTGAAGAACGCTGAAATCCGCATATTGGACGTGGCTGAACACAAATCATCGTAACGGCAGAATGCTTTTCATCAATAAAGACATTTTGATCAAAATAACTAATAAAGTTTACATTATCTAATTTTGTAGTCATTTAAAATGCTCCAATTGGGTTGTTATAGCTAATAAATCTAGGAACAGACGCCGAAAGATTATCATCTCCTATTTTTTTCTCTAAACCTTCAAGGATAGGCTCCCATGCGGTACAGCATGTTGCTCTATTATTTGCAGTTATGTCATTTCTTATGTGATTCCTTATTTTAGAACAAAAACTATGCGCTTCAACAGTTCCAACATATTCTTTAGAACTGATTTCCTGCCCCCAAAAGAAGAAGTTATCGTTTACTTCACAGTTTTCCCAGATTGACTGAATTAGATGAAGATTATTTTCCTCAAGCGCTTTTTGAAATGCGCTTTCTAAGTAATTTTTTTGCAAGCATTTGTAAGCTATCAATGCAACAAAAGCTACTGATGCGATTGATGATCCTATAGTAACAAATTTGTAGGCCAATACTTCTGCGCCCCCTAATGCTGCAAGCACAATTCCCAAAGCAGTAATTGCTAAAAGGGCAATCTGCACTGTTGTCGAGAAGGCCTTGTTACTACATGGGATACTAGGAAATGCTTCAGTGCCAAAAAATGAGACTTTTGCCATAAACCACTCGCTTAAAAGTTTTTTTTACCTTATCCCCTCTATGGGGCTGGATCTCCATATGAGACTGAAACTCAAGAAGCATGGGATTTTAACAAATCTTTAAATTCCGTCCACACAAATTGTTTCAAGTACAAGACTTTGGTGCAAAGATAAGAAAACCCGTAAGCTGACTACCATATGTCCCTTTAGGTCCTAACCTAAAAGCTGTGTCATTGCCAGAATCAAACGTTTTTCTGATTAATGTCTTTTAGGCGATAAAAATATCTTTATCTATCATTCTACTGGAAAAACGGGGTAAATGGAGGCTTGGGGAAAATATCATCTGGCAGATGATAATTATATCCCTCATTGCAAACAGGACAGTGCCAAGCCTCTCCATCAGGAATGAGGATAGATCTGCATGTTCTTGAAGATACACACCTGGTACAGTACGGTTGATTTGGATCATTAAGGTTTTCTTGATTCCACATTGCACCATACTTACCTCTTACTAATCCTTTCCCAATGTCAAGGGCAGCTTTCATATCGTTATTTTCTTTTTCCAAGCGATTAGCCTTTTCTTCAAGTTCAGCATAATCTTTTTTCAATTTTTCAGGTTCTCGAAATCCCGCCAAGGCATTAGGTATAAAAGTTAGAAATTTGAGGATTGTATCTATCATATCACCACAATAACTCCGTTTTGGCGTCACGGCACAACGCATTAATTCAGCAAGCTCATTGTATCAATGATACTTTTTTTGTGGGATTATCGGCACGCTCACTTTTATCATAGACATAGACCATTTCGCTACTGGAGCAACCGGTGATCTTCATGATATCTAGCCTTAAGCAAGTCAAAATTCTAGAAATCTTGAAGTCCGTCAACCACAATTTGTCCAACGTTGTACGAATGCTGATTGACTTGTTCAGCTTCTGCTTTTATAAAAGTAGGAAAATTGGAGCCCACATGCATGTTATTACTTTCTGCTCTTTTAAAGGCGGCACGGCTAAAACATCGACGACACTGCATTTGGGAGCATGCCTTGCAAAAAATCACAAAAAAAGAGTGCTGCTTGTAGACTGCGATTCCCAGGCTAATTTAAGTTCTGGATTAGGATTTGGCCCCGATAATCTTGAAGCACTCCCCGCTGTTTTAAAAGGCGAAACAGCAATCCCAAGTATTATCAAAAAAACGTGTATAGATGGATTAGATATTGTTTTAGCAAACGTTTATCTCGATGGAATTGAAGCAACCTATCCACTAACAGGTGATCTGTATAGCCATGAAAGACTTAGGAAATCATTAAAAAACCTGGACTACGATTACTGTTTCATTGATACACCCCCCAGCCTTGGATGGCTCACCCAATCCGCTCTCTATGCCTCCAAATCAACAGTTATTTGTTTGACCCCAGAGCCCTATTCACTTCTCGGATTGCAAAGGCTAAAAGAGTACCATGAGGCGATACAAGAAAATCATCCCCTCGATGTACTGGGTATCCTGCTTACTTTTTGGGATACAAGAGGTGCCACAAATGAAGTCTATTTAGAAACAATTGAAGGGGCTTTTCCCGGAAAAACATTTGAAACAAAAATTCGAAGAGATATGGCCATTAATCGTTCAATCCTCAAAGAAAAGCCAGTAATAGAAGCAGAACCGAACTCAAGGGCTTCAGAAGATTTTCATGCATTTGCAGTAGAATTTTTGTGCAAAACAACCAATGACTTACCTCTGACGGGTAGAGTTGAGCGAACAATCCAATCTGTTTCAACATCAGAGGCTTTAATATGAGTAACACCACCCAGGAAAAAAAAGCTTTTTTCAACAAACACAAACACGCAACCACCACCTTACCAATACAGGCAAATCCAGCAAATGCATTTCGATCTATTTTTGATATTCAAAAGCTTGATGAGACAGAAGAGAGGGCGTTAGAGCAACTTCTATTTGATCATTCCCGTCTTGGAGAAGACATAGAAGAAGCGAATGCGAAGGTAGCCAAAGATGCCGAAATACTAAAAAAAATAACCTCGGAAGCCAGGAGTATCAATAAACAGGGAATTTTACTTGTTGGCGAGCGTATTTTTCAAGCCAGAGAGATTCTAAAAAATTATGAAAATGGAAGAGGAGCATTTACTAAATGGCTTCAAATGACGTTTGGATCAAGATCCTCTGCCTATAATTGCTTATCTTACTATGAATTCTATCAGTCTCTTCCGGATGAAGACTTGCGTGTGCAGCTCAAAAAAATGCCTTATAAAGCTGCCTATGCATTAGCTTCGCGCGATGGAAATATGGAGACAAAGTCGGAAATTATTCGAGATTATCACACGGAGAAAGCAGAAAATATTTTGCCGATAATCCAAGAAAAGTTACCAATCACTAAAGATTCCAAAAATAAAAGAGACACAACTTCTTCACTTATCAGCAAGTTAGAAAAGGATGCCTTCATAATAAAAAAGCTCAAAGAACATTTGAATGAAGAAGATAGATCGCGCCTAAATAAAATTGCCGAAGAAATTTTGTCTATTGTCAAGTCATCTGCTCTGAAAGAATGACATGCAGATGCGAGGATTCGCTACATCGAAAAGGTAGTACATTTGACAATGCATCGGCTATGACTTTAAGAGTGTAAAATGAATAAGCCCAAAAAACAATCGCAATGTTCTTCGTATGACAACTTGATTCTGACAATCGAAAAAATGTTGAACACCGATCATAATAGCGTCAGCAGCCAACTTATCTTCGCAACTAAACATTTAAGAATAAGCAAAATAATAGAGTGGTGCTCAAGCCAAGAAAAAAGTTGTTTCCGAAATCCAGATTTAAAACTTTTTAGTGAGCTTGGATTTATCAGCACTCACTCAATTTGTGTCAGAGGATTAGCTTTTGGCAGTCAGCCCCACGAGATGAGCCTGAAAAACATATCCAGACTGTTGAAAGATAATCAGCGGCTTATCTCTCGCAAAAACTACGTTAGCAATGGAAAAATTCCATATGATTATGAAAATCCGCTCGAGGTAGAATTCGGGAAGCTTTCGGAAACATTAGAGCCATTTCAATGTGCTGTCAAAGATATTTCACCGGCTGACCGATCAAGACAAAGGCATATGAAATTCGATACTCTTTCCAATACAGATGCTAATAAAAGGCATGCAAATGACTTAATAAGTGATGCTTTCTTCAACAAAATCCATTCGGAATTAAACAATTGTGCATCCACAAATAAGTTTGCGAACCTCTGTGTCGCCCATCGTCAATTGGAAAAAGTGAGACAAAAACATGAAACAGAAAATACAAAAATTATTCTTAGCATTGAAGAATTAGAAAAAAATTATATTTCTCTTTGGAAAGTTTTTAATACATTAAATTATTACTTTTTTGATGCGGGACACGACCCGATCCTATCGATGACCCACCAGTTTTCAGAACTGGATTCACCAATGATCGGAAGTGAAAAGGTAATTGAATATAAAAGATTTATGGAAAGCTTAGAAAAGCAGGATAGATTAAACTATAATGGCATTATCGGTTGACTTATATGCCTAAGAAAGTAAAATTATCCAAGCGCATTATTTATAAATAGATGCACATTTAGCATTACATAATATGAATAGTAGATTTTGTAAATCCGACATTTTGCCCATGAGGATTACCCACATGGCTGGAAAAATGGACCATGGTCTAAGGCTGAAAAAGCACCAGGCATAATCTACTGGCAACAGATCGAATTACAGCGTGGCTCTCTGATCACTTGAACCTGTAATCAATCAATATAGTAATGCCATGAATCAAAAATTTAATGGAAATTTCTGTGAAAAAAAATTTGTTTTGTTTACTCCTGATTTTTTCTATTTCTTCTGCTTTTGCCACAACTAAATACCAAGTACTAGATCTTGGAACCTTGCATACCGAAGCAAGTCGTGCGACGAGCATAAATGACAAAGGCGAAATTTGCGGAACTTACAAAAAAGGCAATGACTCCTTTCTTTTTGTGTGGAAGCCTGATTCAGGGATAAATTTTACGGGCATTCCAATCACTTTGAGCTTCAATCCATTAATTAACAATAGTGGCAATGTAGTTGGTGTAAATGGAGTTTGGCAAAAACAACCGTATCATCTGTTTCTAGTAAATGACAAAAATGAAATTAAAAATGTTGCAGTTGAGAGCTCAACGGCAATCTGGCTAGAAGCTTTCAATGACCTTAATCAAATTGTTTTCTCAAAGGATGATAGTATTTTCCTGTTTGAAAATGGGGAAACAAGAAATTTTGGAAAGTTTTTTTCTCGGCTTGGCACAACGCTAAATAACCAAGGAGAATTGTTTGGCACTGCAACTTCAGCGAACGGCAACACAATAGCAAGATATCACAACATAAAAACGCGTAGAACATATGATGTTGGAGAAAAAGGTTATGTTATGGGCATGGGTATTAATAATATTGGTTTAGGAATAATTTACTACTCTTTTGGAAATCAATTTTTTGGTTTGCTGTGGACACCCGAAAAGGGTGTAATTAAAACGTTTCCATTAGAGCAGAGCGAAAATCCAAAAAAAATTAACGACATTGGACAGATCATTGTTGGTACCTGCTCGATCCTCGATGAAGATCTAAAATCCATCAACATCAACAAAATTCTAAATTTAGAATTGGACTGGAACACGCCTTTTGAAAAAATATCTGAAATTATTGATTTGAATAACCATGGCCTTATGGTGGGTACAGGGATAGTAAAGGGCAAAGGACAAGCTGTTCTTTTGGTACCCATTCTTGAATAAGAAAGAAATCACATTGGATCTCCATTGCAGCTTATCCAGCTTTGTCTATGCAAAGCATTCCATCGACGTTTCTCGCTTCGACAACCATGAGCTAATAAATTTGTCCTACACCAAAGGAAAAAATAAGCAACTAGGAAAATTTGAGTAAAAAAACAGAAAAATTAAGGGCAATACTGAAAATGCATAAAAAGTGCCAAATTTGCTTTAAGTTGAATGATTGCAACAACAGCTAGTGTCAATAAATTAGTTTTGTTGATTTTATTTTGCTTAAATACAAAACTCCTTTTTTTATAGCGGAGAATTTGTTAGTGAACAAAATAAATATTTCAAAAGCATTGTTATGCATGTTGTTAATCTCAAGCACAACTCTAACAAGCTGCGCCAGTTATCATGGATCGGACTTCAGTGATATATCCCCAGCTTTAAAAGAAATTGAGGCACACAAGGACACTAATAGATTCGACGAGTTGGTATCTTCGGTAGATGGCGAAATTCTTTTGTTTGGATGGGGATATGAAAATGCTCAAAAATGCAATTTTGATATTTCTAACCTAACAGATTCTGAAAAACAACTTTATATTCAGAAGGGCATCCAAATTGTTACACAAAAAGCCGAAAATGAAGAACCCCTTACTGTGGAAGATAACAATCAATTGGTGACTTTTTTTTGGGAAAGTATGTTGGCCAGATATTACCATGCTAAAGACATGAAAAAATGCCTTTACTGGGCCTCTTTGGGAGCTGAAAAAGGTTGTCATGACTGTATGTGTTTATTGTCCAGCTGTTATAGACGTGGAGATGGAGTCGTTCAAGATTTGGTGGAAGGTATAAAATGGATGTATTTATCAGCTTCACTTGGAAATGAATTTTGCAAAAAATGGCTTGATGAAAATGGATATCCATTTATGTTTGACAAGGACATATCTTACATTTTAGAAGATGGTCGTAAGCTTGCAAATCAATGGATGAACAAGCATCGAAAGTTTTTTATCTCAAAATCTTAGCTTTCTATATAGAGGGACCATCTCGAAATTGAATTTAAGTCTATTAAGTTTTTTTCACTATGAGTCCTGAGCTTTCCCATCGCGTTTTACGATATTATGCACGGGTTGATAAGTCCTCTTACACGCCATTCCCCACTTTTACCCCACTTCTGGGCAAAAAATGACCAAACTCAGCAAAACGCAACCAAAATCAAATTCCATTAAACTTTTAATGTTGATGTTGTTATCATCTGCGCTTTGTTGCTGCCTGTGGGGTTGCGCAAGACTGTTAATCCATTGGTCGTAGGTTCGAATCCTACACCCGGAGATTTGCGCAGCAAAGCTGCGGGTGAACGAGCAAAACGGTTTGCTCGTGCTAGCGATTCGAAGGGAGTAGCTTTGCATTTGGCAGTGAGCCCCGGCTACCGAGCCGAACCCTACACCCGGAGTCTTTAAATCACAGGCACTTAAGCTAAGCCCTTAAGTGCCATTTTTATTTCTGGGGGTGTTTTCCCCCACTTCCACCCCTTTAACAATAAACGACAAATTGATTTTTTCTAAAAGACCTGACAAGCTGTCCATGCAAGTCCTATACGTAATAATAGGTTTACCAGAGGCTCATTAGATGTCAGACGAAATTAACCCATTTTTAGAAAGCGCAAATGCATCCTCAAAAGAAATAGGTGCATTTTCAGAAGAACTTAACGCCTTTTTTGCCAGGATTAAGGACGATCAAGCGTTACAGGAACGGCTGTATGTGACAAATGAAATCTCTGATGTAGCCTCCATTGCAAAGGATATGGGCTTTAAGATCACTGCTAGTGATATTCTTCGCGCACAGGCTGGTAGAGTCTTAAGTTTACCTTTAGAGCAACAAGAAGTTCTAGCTCGGGGAGGTAAACCACAATCTGGTGCGCAGTGGGGACGTGATGGCGGCAAGGGATACTTAGATAGCGCAGGCTACTGGCTGATTGCATTTATTTGCTGGGGTTATACCCATTCATCCTTTGAACAACAACTTGGACCTCTACTTGCCAAGATTAAAACGGACAAAGGAGTGCAAGCTGAGCTCCTTAATGCCAAAACTTATAACGATGTAGCCCTCATGATGAATGAGCACGGCTACGAAGTTTCGGGCATCACTTTACTTCTGCATCAGGCCGAACAGATTTTAAAACTTGATCGTGAAAAAGCTGAGAAAGTAGCCTGCGGGCAGAAAGATCACTTCTTGTCTTAATCGGAAAATCGCGCAATGATTTTCTTCAACGAATGGTGAACATTTAACGGACTGCCTAATCTTTCTAATAATAAATGATGATAAAATGTTAATTTTTTCTAATTCTATCATCAATAAATTAGTTTTGTTGATTTATTTTTACTAAAACACAAAACTATTTCTTTTTGTAACAGGGAATTTGTTGATGAACAAAATAAATATTTCAAAACTATTATTAGCACTCATGCTGATTGCAAGCACGACCCTAACAAGCTGTGCCAATTACCGGGCCTCAGCGTTAAATAATCTGTCCCCCGACTTGATTGCATGTGACCAAACTATGAGTCATGATGGCGTGTTTATCAGCGCAAAAACTTTCAACAAAAACGACTGTAAAAAATATCTGGATCGAGATGTTATTGGTTATGGATACTATCCCGTTCAACTTTATATCGAGAACAACTCAGACAAGAACTATCGATTCGCCTTAAGCAGAGTCAGCCTGCCTTGTGCCAGCCCAGAAGAGGTCGCAGCAAAAGCACACACTTCAACAGTAGGGAGAGCAACAGGATATGGAGCGGCAGCCCTGCTTATCTGGCCGTTCGTCATCCCTGCCATTGTGGATGGCGTCAAGTCAGCCAATGCCAATGCGGCACTCGATAGAGATTTCGATGCAAAGACTGCTAAGGACCACATGATTTACCAACATTCCCACTCAAATATGTTAATGTTTGTGCCCTCCAACTCCTACCAACCAAGTTTCACAGTCACACTGATTGATCAGGAAACGAATCAAACTAAAACGTTCCGTGTGAACTCAACTAGCTAAGAGTTAGAAAGGCCGATTGTATGAGATTCATACAATCGGTTTTCTACACTCAAGCACAACCCTTTAAGTCAATTATTAAGAACAATGAATTTAATGGATGTGCGGCTATAATAGGCTGTGTTGAAAAACTTAGGATGCTCAGATTTAGGCAGATTTGGCCTTCAATTTTTAAAGCACAAGCGAAGGAGGTAGCCCCTGCGCTACCTTCGAGCGAGTGAGCTTCAGCGTCTTTAAAAAGTGAAGGCCAAAAATGGCTGAAGATGAGCGTCATAAGTTTTTCAACACAGCCGCTATAATAGGGAAAAACTTTTATTGGGCACTCCAGCTTATGTATTCAGCCTCTGTAGCCTCTTGCCAACTTTCACAGCTTGGTAGAGAATCACTGGGTTGGGTTTTCCTGAAACCAATACTGCCTGTCCTGGATAAAAAATGCGCAAATCATCTGTCCCGGTCTGTGAAAATTTTTAGCAGGCGCTCGAATTCGCTGTTTGATTCTCTGGACGGTTTTTCGCACGTTTTAATGGTTCTGCTTTTTTTAAGAAGAGCTAGAAAGGATTCATTTGTTTTGGTGTACGCTCCTATTTGACAACAGATGGATGCCAGTTTTTTGTCAGAGGTGACCACAGTATACACTTTGGGGTTCTTCACGAAGGATAGTGCATCGAGAATATAGTTGTCGGCTGTCTGTCCTTTCGAGGTATAGATAATTTCTAGAGATCCTTTATGGATGTGATGCGGTAAATCGATTCCCTTTCCATCGAATACCAAAGTCAGAGAAAATTTGGTATCAACCAAATCATCAATAATTTGCTGTCTTGCTTCCTCAAAAGTTTCTGTTTTCGCAGACAAATGAAAAAGTAAGTTGTAGCCATCAATAAAATAGTGCATGCGATAAACTAGAGCTGCAAATTTTCAAAAATTTTAAACTTATTGCCTTGAGTTCTCACACAAAGACCACCCCAATAGTATAGCGCATTTCATAAATAATGCTAAGTCATCAGAATCAAAAAAAAAATTTAGTTGAAAAAAAACCTAAAGCATTCATAAACTTATAGGCAAATGCATTCACACAATGGGTATTCTATGTCTAGCATTAGCAATGATCTCGCTTGCGAGAAAGCCTCTATCGAGATAGTCACCTTTGTTTCAAAATGGGTTGCAATTTTAGCATTAGCTGTTTGTGCCGTTGCTTTGTTGATTCTTCTGGGCGATCATATACACAACCTAACTCATTTGGGTGGCGGATTAAAAGAAGCCGTGATTCAAGGATTGTGGGCAACTGCGAAATGGTCAGGTATAGTTGGTTCTAGCGCGCTTGCTGTCCTGACTACAACTGTTTGCAGCGTCATCATCAGAACTTGCAACGAAAAATAATCTCGGAACATGGTTATGTATTGAACTTCTTGCATAACCTATTTTCGTGCCCGTGTGCGTGCCCGACCTATCTACGAGCCATTTTGATCAACATGTATACGACACGAATCAGCAGTTCGCGTCCTTCCTCCTCCATGCGTTTATATCCTGATGCTTGCACTATACTTAACATTGCTTGAAAAACAAACTTGGATACACCTGTTAAACGCCTGAATGCATCAGAGCGTAAATCTTTAATCTTGTAGTATTTTTGCATGAAATGCTCTTCATTTAGAAATGAGCATCACATTCTACTAAAAACTTTAGTCACATGATAGTTGATTTTTCGGGCACGGGCACGGGCACGCACACGGGCACGAAAATAGGTTATGCAAGAAGTTCATTAAAGAACAAGATAGGGAAATTTGGCCAAGCACCTTTGGTGCCTTGGCCATGCGCTATCACTTGCGCGGAACGCGCTAGTGATATCATGTATATCATGTATATCTTGTAGATCACGCTCTCAAGATATTGGCAAAACAAATCAAGGCGCCGATTTGCTAAAATAATTTATGGCAATGGGAGTGCGGCAAGGGATCGCCGCACTCTAGAAAGATTAGGTTTGGTGGGCGAGGAATTCGCAGACGACTGGGATGTTGATGGGGAGGGTGAGCTGGCTCTCGATTTGGTGGAGCTCTGGGGCCATCATCAGTTTGCCTTTGAAGTTCTCTTTGTTAAGCTCAAGATAGTCGGGGACTTGGTGAGCAGCAGCTTCCATAGAGTCTACGATTGCTTTTACTTTGCGTGATTTCTCGCGGATGGAGATTTCCATACCTGGACGGACACAGAACGATCTACGGTCTACTTTCTTGCCGTTCACGAGGATGTGACCGTGAGAAACGAGCTGTTGGGCGCCGAAAATGGTACGTGCAAAGCGGAGGCGATAAACGATTGTGTCGAGGCGGCACTCGAGTCTTTGCATGAAAAGCTGAGCCGTATTGCCATCATGAGCAGCGGCTTCTTTGAACATCTTCACCAGCTGCTTTTCCATGAGCATGCCGTAGCAGGCTTTCAATTTTTGTTTTTCTTCAAGCTGTAGGCCGAAGTCCGATTTTTTACGGCGGCGGGCGCCATGTTGACCGGGAGGGTTTGCCTTACGCAGAAGAGGGTTGCGGGCCCTTCCGAAAACATTTGCACCGAATTTACGTGCGATACGATTTTTTGGACCTCGATAACGTGCCATATTTACTTCACCTTACAGGATTATTTGAGAGGAAGATCATAGCGGGGGATTTGATTTTCTACAATGGAATTATTTCGCAAAAGTCAGTATACTACTCAACATTATGAATCTATCTCGGTATTTGAAAGAAATGCTTTTCGCCCCTTTTTTTGCATATTTCAAAATCGCTGCTCAGCCTACTTATCCAAGTATGTCTTTCGCAGCGGTTTTGAAATCTGCAAAAAAAATCATAAAAAATCATATTATTCAAATTCCGAGATAAATTCATGGAAAACCAATACATTGCTTTAGCTTATTACCAGTTTGTCTCTTTGGAAGATCCTCATGCTGAGGTTAAAAAACATCAGAAATTTTTTGAGGGTAAAGATTGTGTCGGACGCATTTATATCTCGGGCGAAGGGATCAATGGGCAGATGAGCGGTCAAATTGACGATGCCGAAAGCTACATGGCCTGGTTAAAGTCAGACCCCCGTTTTTCAAATATTCAATTTAAAATCCATCCTCTTAAAGAAACTGCGTTTCCCCGCATGACTGTCAAATTCCGCAAGCAGCTTGTCGCGATCGATCAAAAAATCGAGGTCAAGGATGGGGCCGAGCATGTCTCTCCCGCAGTTTGGAAAGAAATGCTGGAAAGCGGCGAGTATTTAGTCCTCGATGTGCGCAACCAATATGAGTGGGAAATTGGCCATTTTGAGGGAGCCACTTTGCCTCCACTGGCCACTTTCCGTGAATTTCCTGAATATGCCGAAAAGCTTAAAGAAGAAATTGATCCCAACACGAAAATCATGATGTACTGTACAGGTGGGATCCGGTGCGAGCTCTATTCGGTGTTAATGAAAGACAAAGGCTTTTCCAATCTCTATCAGCTCGATGGGGGGGTGATCAACTACGGATTAACGGAGGGGAGCGATCACTGGAGGGGCAAATTATTTGTATTTGATGACAGACTTGCCGTTTCGATAGACGGCAAAGAAAATGAGCCGATTGCCTCTTGTATCCACTGTCAGCTTAAAGAAGACACTTACTATAACTGCGCGAATATGGACTGTAACGAGCTTTTTGTGTGCTGCCCGTCCTGTTTGGACGCCTATAAGGGATGCTGCTGCTTTGACTGTAAGCAAAGCCCACGTGTGCGTCTACTCGACAAGAAGATGGGTAATAAACCTTTTAGAAGGAAGCATTTATATCAGATCGCAGAGTCTTCAAAAGATCAAGAAGCTGTTTCTGCGTGCTCTGTGTCACAACAGTCAGACCCGGCTTAATTCCTTCTTCGGAGAGCTCAAAGGCCTTCATGGTGTTGCAAATCCGCCCATCAAGGCGCACGCCAATCCCACGGATTTGGACCATATTCCCAAGATCTCCAAACATCTCAAGCACAAGCTCGCAGGCTGTGATGATAAAATGCACTTTTTTGCCTGGATTTTTGTGGATCAGCTCAAAAATTTTATCGCCTACATAATGGATCGTGGGGATCAAAAGGGGAATTGTCTGAGGAGGCGCTGCATGCATCACTTTTGCAATGTCACATTGTCTACAAACAGGATTGTTAGGGTCACGGATACAGTGGTCATTAAAGCGTCCTGAGGGACATTCATGAGGTTTTTGGCAATAGGAGAAGCCAATCACAAGAAGGGCATCCGCTTTTTGCACGGATTCAATAAAAGATTCGAGAGAATCAACTCCGTAAAAGAAAAAATCGTTGTCTCGGACAAAAGATTTTTTTTTGAAAACAGATTTGAGGAAGTTGGCCCCATAAAAAAAGGGGCGTTTGAGGAAGTGATTGCGGATTTTGCCCTCTTTGTCGTGTAAAGCCATATATTTAAAGCTTTTCCACTTCAAGTTTTGGGCTGTTTCCTCAGCGATTCCCGGAATTTGTGGCAGCACTTTCAACTTTTTAACAGGTGCTTTTTGTGCTGCCTCTTCAGAGCCTGCATCCCATTTAGCTTCCGCTTCTTCCCATGAATTGTGTTGGTCCCAGAATTTCATAGAAGAAGCATAGAACGGAATTGCTTTATGAACAATCCTCTTCTTCTTCTTCGAATACTTCCTGAGCGGCACTTTTAATGGTGGCAAGCCCTTCCGGAAAGCCAATCAATTTTAAAAGACGGTCAACATAGTCAATTTCGCTGACGAGCTGGTCGTTTACAAACTCTAAGTAAGCAATTTTTTTTTCTAAAGCGTTTGTGGGTTGCATGTATCCTCCGATTCTTTTCGAGGATTAACTATGCAATTGGGATGCCAAAATAAAGTTTCGGTTTGTAGGAAATTCCCGTGCCCGTGCCCGTGCCTGTGCCCGCCCTTTCCCGGTGGCTTTTAAGACTAAGACTTTCGGGAAACGGGCGGGCACGGGCACGGGCACAGGGACGGGCACGGGATGGAGGGTTAGCGCATGTTAGTGGGCGGAGTCAGGAGGTCAAAAGTAAATCGAGAGACTAGCTCACCTTGATAATACCACTCAGAACGGGTTTCTTTGTTGCTAATGTGGTAGATCCGCTCGCCATGTTGCACATTATTTTGCCATGTGATCTCTTCAGCGAGGATATTGCCATCGCGGAAGCGGTATTCAGTTCCGTGTTTAACACCGTTGACATAAGGGATTTCAGCGATTTTTTCTCCGTTCTGATAGGCAACTGTAATGCCTGTTTGCTTGCCATGGTTCCACTGTTCAACGGTATTCGGAAGGCCGCCATTTAAAAATGTTAGGCGCGTGCCGTGGAGCACACCGTTTTGGTAGGTAGCGATAGAGGAAGGTTCTCCATTTGGAAAGTAAGTCCCTCTTTCTACCATCTGTCCGTTGTAAAAGCCTTCTTTGGCAAGAAGTACACCCTCGTTTGAGCGGCGAATGCGATTGCCGTGCCCATCGACAATTTTAGATTCTACGACATTTAACGGAGTTCGGTATTCCCCATAAACAAGAAGTGCATCATCGTAGTGCTCAGTAGCTTGTGGAGTCCCATCTTCATACCAGCGTGTGAGCTTGACCAATTTACCGCTTCTGTTGAATTGCTCTTCGTTCAGGGGAGCGCCGCTTGCATAGTGTTCTTTTTTTGCAACAAGGGCACCTTTGGCATAAGTTTCTGTATACTGGGTGGTTTTAGAATTGGGGAAGGTATAGGTTACATCACCTTCTAAAACTCCCTGCTCATAATTTGAGGTTACAGTGACACCATCTTTTCGAAGGCCAATTGTCTGACCATCCCGGCCTTGGCTTTCCCAGTCTGCTTTGGCAACAGGGACTCCAAATTTATGGACATAAGTCTCTTTGACAATGTCGCGGCTTTGATTGCTCGTACTGCAGGCTGCAAGTGCAAGGCAGACAAGTGAAAGTAAGGGCAGTGTCTTTTTCATGGGATTTTCCTTAAGTTATGTGTTCTAATATAGCCTTTGTGATCCGAAGATGTTCATTCTCAACTGTAGCAAGAGAGACGGTTGTGTGCTTATCACGATAAACAAATCGAAAAGTGACGTTTTTCCGATCAGATCCTAATTTGTCGCTTCTGTAAACGTCAAGTAAAGAAAAAGATTCGAGCAAATCGGATGGGATTTGTTGGATCCATCCAGTCAATTGTCCCACACTTATCTGATCCGGAACAGTCACTGTCCAATCCCGGCTAGAAGCTGGGTATTGTGGCAGGGGCTTGATTTGGATCGCTTCGGGAAGATGGCTGTAAAGATCGTGCAGATTCAATTCAGCAAAAAAAGCCGGTTGGTTTAAATCGGCCTTTTTTAAGGTGCTTGGATGAACTTCTCCCATAATCCCAACGCGCACGTTATGGATTATAATCTCTGCTTGTCTTCCTGGATGGAAGTTTTCAAACTTACTGGGAGAAAACGAAAAATTTTCGATTTTAAGAGAAGCAAATAGATTTTCAACAATCCCTTTCAAGTCAAAAAAGTCCACTTTTTCATTTTTTGTTTCAAATTGGCCGGGAGCTCTGTCGCCTGAGAGGATGATCGAGGCAACAGGAGGCTCATAAAAGTGTTCTTTTGCCGTAAAGTGGACACGCCCGATCTCAAAACCTGCGACTGTGTGGATGTCATGATCGGCATTCACTTTAAGGACGCTGAGCATCCCTGGAAGAAGGGATGGACGCATGACCGATTGTTCTGTGGAATGGGGATTTAACAGATGGATGAGTGTACGCGAAGGGATATTGTCTGTAGAAATTAAACTGGCTTGAAGAGGGCTGATCAAATCGCAAGTCATAAATTCCTGTAAACCTTCAGAAATAAGACGGCACCGTACTTTGCGCGAAAAAAGATACTCTGGGCTGTTTTTAAGGTTTCCTGTCCTGAAAAAAGCACGCTCCTTTTTCTTGATGTTGTCGTAGCCATAGAGCCTTGCGACCTCTTCCACGAGATCAATTTCCTCTTTCATATCATGACGGTATGTAGGCGCTTTGACTGTGATCACATCACCTTTGGTATTCACAACTTCAAAGTGGAGACGGGACAAGATGGTTTCCACTTCGCTCATCCCAAGCTGTGTCCCCAATAGCTGGTTGACCCTCGAGATGCGGCAGGAAATGGTTAAGGGCTCAAAATTTTTAGCTTTGACATCGAGAACCCCTTTTAAGGCAACTCCGCCCGCTAAGGAACAAATCATAGTTGTTGCCAGATCAAGAGCCTCTAAAACTCCGTTTGGATCGGTTCCCCTCTCGAAGCGGTAAGAGGCCTCAGAACGTATTCCCAAATGTTTGGCAGCTCTTCGGATGTGATTTGGCTCGAAATAAGCCGACTCTAGGAGGATTGTGGTGGTTTTTTCGGAAACTTCCGTCTCCAAAGATCCCATGATGCCTGCAACTGCCACCGGTTTTTGAGCGTCACAGATTAATAGAGTTTCTTGCGATGGAAAATGCTCTTTCCCGTCCAAAGTGACGATTTTTTCCCCTTTTTTTGCAGAGCGCACGACAATGCGCTTTTCTGTTAGTTGATCGAGATCAAAGGCGTGTAGGGGATGGCCTAATTCCAAAAGGACAAAATTTGTGATGTCGACAACGTTGTTGACCCTACGCATGCCGCAGGCTTCAATGCGCGTTTTAAGCCAATCAGGGGAAGGGGTGACGCGCACATTGGTAATCACACGGCAAGCATAGCGGGGGCAGGCTTCGGGATTTTCAACCTGGACACTTGTGAGCTTCTCGATGGATTCATCACTTTCGCTGACAAAAACTTTGGGGCTTTTACATTTTTTGTCGATAGCAGAGCCAAGCTCGCGGGCAATCCCCCGGATGCTGGCGCAGTGGACAAGATTCGGCGTGAGCGCAATTTCCATGACAGAATTGTGAATACCTTCCATCTCAAGACCCGTTGTTGTGAGGGTCTCGCCAATTTGCTCGGGCGTCAAATCTGTTTCAATATATTCCTGTAACCAATCTAGGGGAATTTTCATGATGCAAAAAAAAGTTTTTTTATAATTTTTTCGGTGTGATTTTACGAGACCAAAGTTATAGTAACCTTAGTTTTGGGTTCTTTTCCCTCATCCTCAGGGATTTTTGCGGTCCCAATCGCACTTTTTTGCTCGCAAATAGCGCTTTCAGCTATGAGCTTCGCAAAAAATTGCGATTTTGCCTCACAAAAATCCACTGATTATGAGGAAAAATAACCCAAAACTAAGGTTAGTAACAAGAGAGAAATTTTTTATGTCTAAATCACCCTGGCTTCGACAGACTTTAATCTTAAGCGTTTTGCTAAATATAGCTCTTGTGGGGACTTTTTTTTATTTTTTGATCCACGATAACCCTTTGCATTTTTCCTATAAGCCCAAAGCTGAAGGAGAATATGAAGATTTAGAAATCGCAGAGACCCTTTTGGGACGTCTGCATGCTTTGCCTTATGACAAATTGCTCGCTCTTTTAGGCGATACAAGAAAAATGCAACATGGCTACATGGTGCGCGATTTTGCGCTCGGAGCTCTCGCCAGCTTTCATGATTTTGATATTGGGCGGTGTCTTGGGAGAAAAATTGCGAGCAGAAAGTGGGAGTCGAGCGGCGATACATTTCTTTTGTTTCCGGGTGTTTCTGATGAAGATTTTGAGCAGCTGCAACACTTTGCAAGGACACAGCTTTGGCCTTTTAGCGCAAAAGGGCTTTTACGCTTGATTGCCGATAAAGGCATTGAAGAGAGTAACACCCATTTAGTGAATTTCTTTTGTCACACGCCCCAATTTGTCTTGCTGGAAACCCTTTTTGCAAGGGCTAAGGCCCCGGTTCTTAAAAAAAATATCCTCTCTTTAGCGCTTGAGTGTGGTTTTGATCAAATCGATGAATTTTATCAAAGACAGGAAAAAAATGCCGATTTCTCCCCCTCGATAAGGCAAGAATTTCTTCTCGAAGCCTTGAATAAAGGCTCAAAAACGGCAGCGGAGCTCCTTTTGCTGACAGATAAAAAATTTGCTATCCAGGATCTCGATAACGAGCAGCTGCTTAAAATCATAGATTTGATCTCCATTGATTCTCCCCAAGGAAGTCAGTTTTTAGAGATGGTTGCTGCAACGCCGAGATCTGAAGTTTTGAGAGAAAAAGCCCTGAAAAAGCTTTCAAGATATGTCAACAAAGGTAAAGAGGAAGTTGCAGGACATTTTGTTGAAAAACCTGGCCTTAAAAATTTAAGGCCGACGTTTCGGCAGGAGCCTCCCAAAGCTCCCGATCCCCGTTTCCACATTGTCCAACCTGGAGAATCTTTGTGGATCATTGGTCGCAAATATGGAGTGCCGTTAGAGGTATTGATGGAGGCAAATCATCTTCAGTCGACTGTCATTCAGGTGGGGAAAAGTCTAAAGATTCCGGTTCTGCAGTGACATCTGCAATGACATCTGCAATGACAGGATCATAGCCCCCTTGATGCCAGGGGCCGCACTTGGCCAGCCGCTTTAATGTGAGCCAGCTCCCTTTAATAACGCCGTATTCCAGTATCGCCTCTTTTGCATATTCCGAGCAGCTCGGGGCAAAACGGCAGCATGTGCCAAAAAAAGGGCTCAAACACAATTGATACAAACGGATCAGGCAAATACAAAAAGTTTTCACGCACTTATTATAGCACAAAAAACGCTTGCGGGAAAGAGTATTCCTTGTTAGGATTTCAGGTTATTATTCTCGCGAAAGTGGCGAAATTGGTAGACGTACCACCTTGAGGTGGTGGCGGAGAAATCCAGTGGGGGTTCGAGTCCCCCCTTTCGCATATTTAAGTCCATTTCTCATGCTAAAACTCATATTTCTTTTTTTATTCCTTGCGGCCCCCTTATGTGCTGAGCGCATCACGATGGATCCAGCATCTCGTAATTACAAGATGGGACCTCTGCAGAAGGAGCGGGTCGATGTCTTTGATTTTGCAGGTTTTTTTCCCCGCCTTGAAAACATCGACGTGGACGCTCGGAAAAAAAAGAATGTCGATTTTCAGCTGACAGGCGATTATCCCATTTTGGAGAAAATCAGCTACGAAGGAGCCTTTGGAACTCTATCCGGGGCATTGACAGGGCGCTTCCCTAAGCTGACATTGATTAATTTCGTGTGTGCTAATACGGGCGTGAAACTGGACCTAAAAGCCCGCTGGACGCAGTCGTGTACTATCAATGTTTCTGGCGGCAATAAAGACATTGCTTTGATTCTGCCAAAAGATGTGGGCCTTGTGATTCACACAAAAACGGGTGTGAAAGGAAAGGTGATCGTCTCTGAGAATCTAAAAAGCAAAAAAAGATGGTATAACATTCTCAACAAGACATACCAAAACGATTTGGCAGAGACGTCACCTATTGTCTTGACAATTTGTGTAGAGTCAATTGATGGGCGCATCACCCTGAATTAGGTGCTTTTACCCTTCTTAATAGAGCCGTAGCGCTTTTTTGGGACTCCTTCCTTATACATCGCAGAAACAAGAGCTTTGCGCTCTATGTCTTTTCGGGACTGCTGTTTGAGATAGTCTTCTTGAGCAAATCTTGAAGCTTTGTTACCAGTTGGTTGTTTCTTCATAACTCCCTCCTAGTTAATAACCTACTACTCATTATATATAAAAAGTATTATAAAAACAACCGTCCTCTCCCCTGCCCTTGCCCGCCCAGACTAAAGCCTAAAAACCCGATTGATTTGAGTCCAGGGGGCGGGGGCAGGGCAGGGGAAATTCACTCAAATGCTTGGGCAAACAACGTCTCTATCTTCCGAGCAAAGTTGTTGGGAATAGTGATGGAGCATGCAGATAGAGAACGAGAAAGGCTCAGCTCTGTCAGAAGTTGTTCTTCCTCTTCGGTAAATGGTAGAGCGCTTGGAGGGGGCTGATTGGGTGGATGACGCTCGCCGCCAAGGCGGCTGCAGGCTTCCAAAGGGGCTTTAAGCTCTAAAACCCCTTCATGGCGTAAAATTTTGAGTAAAAAAACAGTGTACAGAGTCTCTGGGAGGCTTTTAGGTAGGTGGTCGAGAAATTGCGCAAAAAGGGAAAAGAGCTTGGGAGCCGCTTTTCCGGGCCATTGAGATTTAAAGAGCGCTCGGATCATTTTCTCAGCCGTCGTTAAGGTTTCGTAGCGGTCCCGGATTTTTAAATTTTGTCTAAGCACTGAGCCTTCGCTGAGTTTGTGCAGATCCTTGCGTCCTTGAGTATAGTGAAATTCTCCATGAGTCAGAGGGGAGGTGAGGGCATTTAAATGCAGGTAATCCTTTTTTCTCCCTTTGGCGATGAGCTTCAACATCCCTTGGGGGGAAAATAAGGTCAGGATCCGGTCGTATTCTTTAAACGGAATTGACTGAAGGACAATGGCTTCTATTTGATGAAGGTTCATGACAAAATGAGTATGCGTCAGATTTTGCTTGAGGTCAACGCCTTTTGCTTGCTAAACTCTTCCTTTATCTGCACCGATAGCTCAATCGGATAGAGTACCTGGCTTCGAACCAGGTGGTTAGAGGTTCGAGTCCTCTTCGGTGCATCATTTCTATTTTTCTATGACAATTTCCATTTTTTCACACACAGCCGACAGTTATGCACAAAAGATAAAAGATCTTTTGGGAAAAGGCGCTGACCATGCCCGATTAATTTACCGCGAATGGTACAAAACGGGTAGGATCACTGCCAGTGGCCCCCAATTTTTGAATGCCGAGCATCTCGTCAAAGAAATTCTTGCCCTGACAGATTTTTCTGCTTTGCCTTTAGTCTTAAAGGGAAGTGAAAAAGCGACTGAAAAACATTTGCTGAGCACACACGATGGGCTTGAAATCGAAATGGTCGTTCTGCCCATGAAGGCTGGCTACACGCTCTGCGTCTCCTCTCAGGTAGGCTGCCGCATGGGGTGCGCATTTTGCGAGACGGGAAAAATGGGGCTTTTGCGCTCTTTGACTACCTCAGAAATCGTCAGCCAGCTTTTTCAGGCCAAACATGGTCTTGGAGTCGATATACGCAATATTGTTTTTATGGGGATGGGAGAGCCTCTGGATAATTTTGAAGCTGTGATGCAAGCCATAAAAGTGATGACAGACCCTTTTGGATTTGGCCTCGGGCCCAGTCGTATTTCCGTTTCCACAAGCGGCCTTGTCGATAAGATTTATCGTCTCATTGATGAGGCAGACCCTGCCCTTTGTCTAGCAGTCTCTGTGAATGCCCCAACAGATCAGGTGAGAAATCGGCTGATGCCCGTCAATCACCGCTTTGATATGGGGGCTTTGCGCCTTGCGATGGAGGCCTACACAGCTCACCCCAGGCGGCGCATTTTTGTAGAATATGTGCTCATCAAAGGAAAAACAGATTCTGAGGAAGATGCAAAAAACCTCGCTGCTTATCTCAAAGGGTTAAAAGTGACGGTGAATCTAATCCCTTATAATCCTCAAAGCAGAGACCGGTTTGAACCTCCAGAGCCGGAAAATGTAGAAGCTTTTTTTAAAATTATGAAAGCAGAGGGCTTCTTAACCTTTGTCCGGACAACCAAAGGGAGGCAAATAATGGCCGCCTGCGGACAGCTCGGCAACCTCGAGTTGAAAAAAAAGAAAAAAATCCTTGGAGTTTTGAGCTCAAGTTAGGTATTTTCGAGTGTTAGAATAAACGAGGTTTTGAGGATGACAAAAGCTGAAACTAGAGAAAAGTTCGCAAATTCTGAATATCCCATCCAAGTAGTTGGGCGCCATGTTGAGATTACAGAGGCTATGAAGTCCTA
The DNA here is from genome assembly GCA_964588495.1 of uncultured bacterium. Taxonomy (GTDB): domain Bacteria; phylum Chlamydiota; class Chlamydiia; order Chlamydiales; family JAAKFR01; genus CAVPKN01. The sequence goes on from CAZPPS010000024.1 coordinate 31,690, forward strand.
CGCTGTGGATAAGCTTACCAAAATCGAGCGCTTTGGCGGGAGAATTCTCGATGCAACCATTAGAATGGATATCCAAAGACTGATCCATTGCGTCGATTTTATCGTCGATGTCAATAACACAAAGATCAAAGTCAGCGGCAAAAGTGACAATATGTACACCTCCATTGATTTGGCAGCTGCCCATTTAGGAACAAAATTTCGTCGCTATATGAGCCGTCTTAATGAGCACCATGCGAAAGGGGTTCCTGCAGTTGATATGAATGTCAAGGTGGTCGGCGGCCCTGCACCTCTCGATGAGATCAACGATCAAATCGAAGAGGAAAATCTCAAGAAAATCGAAGCTGATTTCCGCCCTCATGAAATTGTCAGCCGGGAAACAATCCCCCTTAAAACACTCGATACAGCGGAAGCCATCATGAAAATGGAGCTTTCCGAAGACCGTTTCTTGATCTTTAAGAGCCAGGAAGATCTTAAGCTCAAAATTATCTACCGACGTAACGACGGCAACTATGGGATTATCGAGCCCGAAAAGTGAGACTCTTTTCGATCCTATCCGTAAAAAATGGGTTGAGAAGACTCCTGAGGAGCTAGTCCGTCAGCTACTTGTAAGGCATATGATAGAGAAGCTGGGTTATCCAGCTTCTTTAATTGCTATTGAGAAGGAACTTTCTCAGCTCCCTTCTTTTGCCCTTGATTTAACGACCACAGACCAAATTCCTGCCAGGCGGGCAGACATCATTGTCTATTCCAAAGAAGAAGATGGCTCTCTAAAAGCTGTTTTGATGATCGAATGCAAAGCCGTCCCACTGAGCTCTAAAGTTGCCGCCCAAGTGATCGGCTACAATGCTTTTGTGGGGGCGCCCTATGTGGCTGTGGCCAACCAAACTGAAGTTTTGACCGGTTGCTTTGACCGGGAGAGGGGCATCTACCAGTTTAGACCTGGCTTGCCCCGCTACGAACAGTTAACCCCCTAAATTTTTCCTTGCCCTTGCCCGCCCCTTCCCGTTTTTTAACGCAAAGAAGGCAAAGATGCAAAGGCGCAAAGATAGTGTTTTTTCCTTCTCTTTGTTCTCTGTCTCGACTTTAGGATTTTTTAAGCTGCCGCTGCTTGGAGAATTAGTTCTT
>CAZPPS010000025.1:0-32634 GCA_964588495.1 uncultured bacterium
TACAAACACCTTCTATTGCTCCTGTTATTTTTGGCTCCTCTGATGGCCTCTGCTCAACAATATGAGCTCATGAGAGTAGCAAAGCTCGACATCGTCCCCGAGAATCTGTCGCCTGAAATGGCATTTAATCCAAGTAGCGTACGGGCACGTCTGCATACAAAAGTCGGAAGTCTTTTTTCGCAGATCGAATTTGATAATGACCTGAAAATGCTTGCAAACGAGTATGACCGGGTTGAGCCGCGCGTCGAAGTGATCAATAACGAAATTCACATCACTCTTCAAATCTGGTTCAAGCCAAAAATCCGCGAAATTAATTTTGCAGGCAATGAACGGTTCAAAGCAAATGCGCTTCTCAAAAAACTGGAAATTGAAAAAGGGAGCCTTCTTGAAAGAGACGGAGTTGCCAAAGCCATTTTGAAACTACGCCAACTCTATGTCAAAAAGGGGTATTTCGAAGCAGAAATCGATTATGACATCGCTGCTGTCCCCGATAGTAACCAAGTAGATCTTCAAATCAATATCTGTGAAGGCAAAGCGGGAAGGATCAAAGATATCTGCTTTAATGGCATCACGGACAAGGAAGAAGATGCTCTTCTGGAAGACTTGCTCACCAAAAAATATAATTTCATTTTAAGCTGGGTTTCAAACCGCGGCACCTACCATCCCGATATGGTCGAACACGACCGGCTCCAGGTGATTAATTTCTTCCAAAACCGGGGTTATGCCGATGTTACGGTCAATTTCTGTGTTGAAGAAATTCCTGATACCGACAAGATCAACCTCGTCATCAATGTTGACAAAGGGCAGCCCTATTCTATCGGCAAACTCAGCCTTTCTGGCAATGTCCTCTTTCCTGATGAAAAAATCTGGAAAACCTTTGTCTTTGGACAAGGGAGCGTCTTCTCACCTGAAGACATTCGGAATACGGTTAAGGCCATCAACGATCTTTACGGTTCCAGCGGCTATATTGATAGCAACGTCGATTTTCAAGTTTCTCTTCGGGAAGACTGCCCGATTTATGATATCTCTGTTGTCGTTGAAGAGGGGGCTCAATACTATGTGGGTCTCATCAAAGTATTTGGCAATTGCTTTACTCAGACACGGGTCATTTTGAACGAAAGCTTGATTTGTCCAGGCGAAATTTTTGATAACCGGAAGCTTGAGTGGACAGAAGCCCGTCTTGCAAACACCGGCTTTTTCAGCGCTGTCAACGTCTATGCAGTCCGCTCTCAAATCGAAGATCCTTGCGGTGCGCGCAACTACCGTGATATCTATATTGAAGTGGAAGAGACAGACACCGGAAATCTGGGCCTTTTTGGAGGTTTTAGCTCTCTCGACAGACTGTTTGTCGGAATTGAAATCTCAGAGAGCAACTTCAATATTGCCGGCTTTAGCAACATTTTTGAAAGGGGCGGCAATGCTATTCGGGGCGCTGGTGAATTTGCCCATGCCAAAATCAATCTGGGCGATCGACAATCCAGCTATACGGTTCAATGGACTAAACCCTATATTTTTGACACGCCCTGGATTTTTGGGGTGGATTTGGAAAAATCCAATAACCGGGGAATTTCTGATGCCTATACGATCAAAACGTATGGCGGGGACATGCACCTCACCTACATCCTCACACCTTGCCTCAAATCAGATCTGTTTTATAGAGCGCGTCACTCCCACACGGCTTTAAGACAGAAAAAGAAAAAAAACACCGAGCTGGTCCGGGCAGGGAATGAGAGAGGCTTCATTTCTGCTGTGGGCGCAAGCCTAGCGTATGATTCTACTGACTTCCCAAGACGCGCAACACGGGGCCTCAGAGCACGTACTCTTGTTGAACTTGCAGGTATTGGCGGTAACTATGATTTCGTAAAATTGGCTACGATCAATTCCTATTATTACCCTTTAAACAGAAGAACCATTTTAAAAATCCGTGCGGAAGTGCAATTTATCAAGTGTTATGGTCGAACAAATCCTGTAGTCGACGAAGATAAGGACCAGGACCGCCACAGTTTACCGATTGGTGAACGTCTCTTTTTGGGAGGTGAAACTACCGTCCGTGGTTACCGCTCCTTTATTTTAGGACCAAAATTTAGAGGTGGAGAGCCCAAAGGGGGCCTCTCTTCCTACCTAATTACGGAAGAATTGCTCTTTAACTTATTCAAAGCTCCTTGTATAGATAGCTTTGTCTTTGTTGACGCAGGCTTTGTATCTGAAAAGCAGTTTAAAGTGGGCAAGCCATCTGTCAGCGCCGGATTTGGATTCCGCTTTGATGTGATGCGCAATATGCCATTGATGATCGGTTACGGATGGCCCATTTACCCAATTGAAAAACTGGAAGATGGCGCAAGAATAAATGTTGCCCAAAGATTCTTCTTTGCTCTTGGAGGAAGTTTCTAGTGCTCGGTAAAAATTTTAGAATGAAACACGAAAGGAAATTTCTAATGATGAAAACGTTTTCCAAATATTTGTTAATTGCAGCGCTTGCTTTATCATGTACTAAAGCGCACGCTGCAGATTTGAAAATCGGTTTTGTGAATTTTCAAACCTGTATTGAAAAATCAAAGCTGGGCCAGCATGAAAAAAATGGCTTTGAAGCGCTGAAAAAGCAAATGTCCGATGCTCTTGAAAAAACAGATAAAGAGATCGAAGAGATGGCAAAAAAGCTGGAAGACCAAGATTACATGGATGGTCTTTCTCCAACAGCTGAAGAAGAACTCAAAGAGAGATTCCAGGGCATGAGCCAAGAGTTTGCTCGCTACCAAAACCAGTTTTATCAATTGCTCCAACAGGCAAACTACAAAATGTTGCAAACTCTGCACGATGATGTGGCCCGCGCAGCTGAAAAAGTGCGTGAAACAAACCGTCTTGCATTGCTTTTGAGCGAAGACTCTGTTTTTGCACATGTTTCCACTCTTGATTTTACCAATGCTGTCATCGATCAGATGAACAAGCAGTACGATGCGGAAAATTCAGATGTGGTTGCAAAGGACTAGTCATGAAATATACTCTCAGTGAACTTGCAACTATCACCAATGCTGAGCTCGTTGGCGATCCTGAATACCAAATCACTGGAGTTGAAAATCTGGAAGCGGCTTCTGAAAAGGAAGCCGCTTTTTTGGAAAATCCCCGTTATGCCAAACAGTTGGAAGCAAGTCGAGCAGGCGTTTTTGTTGTTCACCCAACCGTCCAACCCGTTCCTGGCAAAAATTACTTACGCACACCCCATCCCTCTTTAACTTTCCAAAAGCTTGTAGAATTATTTATCCTCTCTCCCCTCTCTGGTTTTGCGGGGATCCATTCAACTGCTGTGATTCACCCGGAAGCTGTTATTGGCGAAGGTGTGAGCATCGGCCCTTATGCCGTGATTGACCGTAAAGCTGTGATTGGGCCGAACACAAGGATCGATGCCCACGTCTTTATTGGAGCCGAAACATGTGTGGGCGCCTCTTGCCATTTTTACCCAAAAGTGATTGTCCGCGAAGGATGCGAAATCGGTAACCGCGTGATTTTACAACCCGGAGCTGTCATCGGCTCCTGCGGTTTTGGTTATTTCACAGATAACAAGGGTAAACATACTCCCCTCAAACAAGTGGGCAAAGTGGTCTTAGAAGATGACGTTGAAGTGGGAGCTAACTCCACCATCGATAGAGCCCGCTTTAAAGTAACCCGCGTCTGCCGCGGCACAAAAATCGATAACCTCGTCCAAATCGGCCACCAGGTCGAGCTGGGTGCTGACAATCTGATTGTCGCACAAGTGGGGATCGCCGGTTCTACTAAAACAGGACGCAATGTTGTCATGGGAGGGCAAGCAGGCGTTGCTGGCCATCTCGAAATCGGCAATGGCGTGATGCTGGCCGCCAAAACAGGCGTCAGCAAGTCTTTGACCGAACCAGGGGTCTATGCCGGCGCTCCTGCCGCCCCCATAAAAGAGGCCCATACTAGCGTTATCCATATGAAGTCTCTTGGCAAGTATATTGAGCGCATCAAAGCTCTCGAATCCAAGATGGCCGAGCTCGAAAAGCAACTCCAATCCTGATAGTTGTGTTTAAATTCAACACAAAGACACGCAAGACACAAAGAGATAGAAATTATCTTTTCTCTGTATTCTCTCTGTTCTCGACTTTAGGATTTTTTTTATTTCTTGCAACGTTCTTTCCTAACCTGAGTTTTGGGTTATTTTTCCTCGTAATCAGCGGATTTTTGTGAGGCAAAATCGCAATTTTTTGCGAAGCTCATAGCTGAAAGCGCTATTTGCGAGCAAAAAAGTGCGATTTGGACCCCAAAAATCCCTGAGGATGAGGGAAAAGAACCCAAAACTCAGGTTTCCTATCCTTTTATCCTTCTTATCATTGCTCCTTTCTCACACTCAGACCTGCATCATTGCAATCACGCAGACTATCGTAAGATCTTTCTGATCAAAGGTTACAGGGATTGGAAGAAGGAGTAGACAAGAGGCAAACGCTCTCTGATTTCTGGAAATTTGGCTTGTACGTCGGCATCCAATCCTAATACGGCGGCTTTATCGGAATGGAATTTGAGCAAGTTCTTCTTGTGCGTTAAAGCAAGTCCCCGCGTTTTATCTTTTTGCTTGTAGGCGTCGATGAGATCTCCCTTGCAGTCTAATAGTAGATCCAATGCCTCAATATCACCTAACGATACTTCAGGTTTTGTTTCTTTCAGTTCAAAAAGCCAATTGAGATTGATACCATTTACCCTTTCTTTCGCTCCTTCATCAAAGGATTCCATTATTCTCATCCTTAGATCAGCAAAACAGTCGCTCAGTTCTGTGTCATCTGCCAATTTTAAACATAAACCCCTGATATTTAATCCGTTTTCACCAAATAGATTCGATTCTAAATGTACACGAGATTCGAAGAAGACGCTCAATTGGTTCTGTTTCTCAGTAACCTGCACATCATATAATTCCAATTTCAATTTAGTGACAGTGCTTGAAGGGATCAGCTTACAACGATCGCCCTCATAACAAGACATTTCAATTTTGTTCTTCATATCTTGCCACCAGTCTATGGCCTGATTGAAGCTTTTCCAGACAGTTTCGACACGCTTTGTAAACGACCCTCCTCCCTGGGGCCAGGGAAGAAGCAAAGTGATGCATTCGCAGTTGCTATAGGCAGGGTTTTGACACGCGCTGTCGATCTTATCATCCCACACAGAACATTCAAATTTAGAACCCTTTGGCACAAGAGCTTTAATCCTAATAGTCGCATCTATCCAATCGCAAAAAATCTTTTTTACGTAATGTTTTTTTTGTAATTTCTTTTCAAATAGAACCGCAACCTGCTTGCCGACCTTTCGTCCGTATTCGCCTGCTTTGATTTCTTCAGGCGAGAGTATGGGAAAGAAAAAAGATCCCCAATCGATCTCTTTTGGTTTTATCTTGGGTGTTTCAGTCTGAGGAACGGCCAGAACGATCTCAGAGGAATAGACTAACTCATCTTTGGGTTTTTCTTTGGATTTTTGATATTGATCGAGGTAATCCACCACATCTTGCATATCGGGTTCTTCAGGACGTACATCGGGAATAGCCTTTGTTTTCACAAGAGCAACAGCTAGACCTACGATAAGGGTCAAACCTCCAAGCCCTGTCAGGATAGCGCTATGAGTTGTGTTGAGGGCGTTTAAGCCAGGAACTCCACTGAGGGCCAGAATGCCGGCAAGGGTGGCAATCGCACCAATGGCCGCCAGAGAAACACCCATAATCTCTTGGCAGGTTATCGGTTCGGAAAGAGACAGGCTACAGGTAATTGAGGGAACGCACATTGCAACCATTTTAGCAGCAAAAACTTCTTTATACAACCTAAATCTCTCTTGAGGTTTATTAAATCTTAATTTAAAGTTGACAAATTAAGAGACCAACCCAAAAAAATACTATGTACGCTGCTACCCTAACTGCCAATAATTGTACCGGAGAAATCGGGCCAAATGACCGAGGGGCTTGTTGCCACCGGCAAACCAGGCTGAGTTTGGCAAAAGGAACCGATGCCCTTCTTGTTATTACGATGCTGGCTATCGCAACAATTGCTTTGCTCGCAGTCTTTACCCGAACAGATGCGATCATCATGTTTAGAGGGCTTTATCCGATCGGAGCCTATTCTCTCATTGGAGCAGCTTGTGCGATTGGCTTGATAGATATTGTGGCCTATCTTGCGTGTCGATCAAGGCCGCTGCAGGTTCAAGCTAATGATAAAATGACCATCGATTTTGCCCAGTTAGACGTGCCGACCGGCAAAGATAAATTGGAAGATCACTACAGCTTGGCTCCCTTAGGGTTAGAATCGGCAGGAGATCCAATATTTGACCCAATCAACAAAGTGGACGTGAACCGATTTAAAAACGTAGTTCAGCAGTGGCTGAAAGCTGAGTGGTTTACGAAACTAGATTATCCCGTCCAACAAGCTTTTTGCGTTGTTTTGCAGAATATTGAAGACGAAAATATTGGCGCACCCAATCTTTATTTTTCTACAACTGATTATAAAAAAGCAGCCTACGATTTATTTAAAAAAGCTCTTATCTACATTTTTGATAAAATCATAGTACAAACTGAATTTGGAGCAACTGTCGTGCTTCAACTTAATTTATGTCAGGGTTCAAATCCTTTAGCTTACCTTTTTTGCTTCTCAACTCTATTGACCCCCTTTGCCGGTGAAGACAGAATCGATGAAACCGTTCCCCAACTGCGCTGCAAGTATGGCCTGCAGTGTTGCTATGCTGAGTTTCGGCGAGACATTATAAGCCAAATGGCACAAGGTGATCATGAAATTGATAAAACCTATCAGCTGATCGCCTCGATTGGCCAGGAAAAGCAAATCCCGGGGTACCGCTTTTTAATCGAACACCAACAAAAGATCAATGGTCTAAACGCAAAAGAGACTTTTGATAACCTTCATACAATTGGTGGCCTTATCGAATGGTTACAGCAAAAAATTAACGACAAAGACCAAAAATATCGCTATTTAAAAAAGGTCATTCTTGATTATTTAGCGTGGTATTTTGACATTCAGCTCGACATAGTTAAGGACAAGTATGGTGGTAGGAAAGAATTACCAGAAGATGCTTTATTGGCTGCACTTGAAATCGCAAAAATTATTGTCCCAAAATCGGTGGATGAACAGTCTTCTGCACTAGCCCGTGTGCGTTCTAAATTAAAAAAACAAATTGAAGAGGATCACGAAATTTGTTTTGAACGCGAAGAAAATTCTCCTATCTCTTATTCAAGATGGGAAGATATTCCACTCGAATACTTATTGATTCTCAGTGACAATTGTTTTTACGACCTTTCAGATGATGGACCAAACAGTGATCTTACCTACCTTAAGGAAAATTGCGTGAAAGGTGGACATTCATTTAAACGTACCCCTTACTTCCCAAGCGACTGGGAAGATTTTCAAAAGAAAATCCAACATTTGGAAAGTCTTAAAGCCGAAACCTACCCACACATTTTTGGTTCTTTAAGAGACTTTATTTTAGAGATTGTCAGAGGTAAAAATAAGCAGGATGCTAACCTAATGGAGCCTCATCTTGTGCATCTCTGTGTTCAGAACCTTTCCCTTCCAGATTACGGAAATTATTTCTTGGGTACAATTAATCTGAGCAATGAGGATTCTCATAAAGTTGCCATCTGGATATGGAATGGGCTTCGAGCTATTAAATTTGATACAGGCGAACCCACGGATGCGCTCAAAAAAGCTGCTGCTTTCTACGACACCATGCTCCGTTAACATGACCGTGACCGACCCATGTTTCCGCGCCCGAATGCAATAAAACGCAGAGACGCTGAGGCGCAAAAGACGCAGAGAAACCAGGAGAACGGATGTAAATGGCCTCAAAAGGGCGATTTTGCCGGGCAAATGAGTTTTGCAATTGCCTTTGGAGTGCCGTGACTTGTCTAGTCACCGCGTGTCCACGAACCTTACAAAAGCGGCGACGAGTCGCCGCACTCCAAAAAAGCCTAAGGCTTGGGGGGCGCCTCGGCGCCTGCTATCAGACCTCTTTGAAGGGCGGCGAAGAATCGCTGCACTCCAGGATAATTATTTGAAGAATAGAGATTTGATGATGAGGGCTTTCATGACATGGCGATCGAGAGCTTCTTCTGAGACGCGTCCGCTGCGGACAAGGCGTGTGATCGAGCGGATAGCCTCTGAGATGTTGCCCGATAGTAAAAAGACATCATAGAGCTGTTTGAAAGCATTGTGTAGTTCATCATCGAGAGCTGTTTTTTCAACGTTTGTGGCGTCAAAAAACGTCAGCGTTTTAACTCCGATCGTTTCCTGGACTTGTGTCTTTGAAAAAGCGGCAGCAGCTACTTTTCCCTCTTTGAGAGTCAAAAGAGGATAAGAACCTTGCGCACTTTCTTGATCGCTTGGCTCTACCTTTTCTTTTCCGACAATACCATGGGCCGTCCGTATCCCTTTGCGAAAGGCTTTTGCCTGAGCATCGCTCATGGTAGACTCCCCACTTTTGCGCTCCCGATCGAACTGCACGTGGACACCCAGCCGTCTGTTTTGCGCCATCACAGCCTTCCCCATATCGGAATAGTGTTTCTCAGATAAACTGTAATTGAGAGGATGCCCTTGCAGATAGAAAGAGAGGCCGTGCATGTAATCATTAGCAAACAAAAGGGGCGTCTTGGAAATTTGCTGGTATCTTTCGATGAGGTAAGCCTGGCGGCGAAACTCCCCTTTGCGGAAAAGAATTCCCCCGATTTGCCACGTTTGAATCAAAAGCTCCACTTCGTGCTGGATTTGTGAATCATAATGGGCATCCGTTAGTAAAAAACACAGCTGAGCCGCTTTTTCTTCAATCGTTGTGAGGAGGTTAAATAAATTTTGAGCTCTTTCCAGTCTGACTTTATCAGCGTAAACGCCTGTTGAGGCCTTGCGGGGCTTGGCTGGAGGAGAAACTTTGGGCATATCAGGCTTTAAGGGAAGATCGTTTTCTTCAGCTTCTGCCCAAGCTCTTCCCTGATGGAGAACCCTCTTTTTTTTGTTTCCGTGAGGGTCATCATCGTGCCGGTCAGGATCGATGGCTTGGATTCGGTAGGCATCTTGGTTGTATTGGGGTCCCTGGATCATATGTCACACTTTCAAGCTTTTCTTTTATGATACAAAATGAAGGTTAAGACTATATTAAGAGCCGATTGTAAAAATTCCCGCTCTCGGAAAATCGATGATTTTGGCGTTCATTTTCAGAACCTGCTTGCAGGGTTCGGGCGGGAATTTTTGCAATCGACTCCAATAAGTTCCTTGAGATTTTTGAGTCAATTCGACTATAAAATGGACTATATGTCAGAGAATTACCTCGTAAAAAACCTTGATAAAGAAAAAGCTCTCGAAGCTTTGAATTGGATGCTTCTCATCCGCAATTTTGAAATTCGGGGTGAAGCGGCCTATCAACATGGGCAAGTCGGTGGCTTTTACCATTCCTACGCGGGACAAGAAGCCATCCAAACAGCCGCTGTGCAGGCTTTTGGACAAAAAAACTGGTGGGTCGATTTTTATCGTTGCCATGCCTTAGCTCTCCTTCTAGGGGCGACTCCTAAAGAGCTCATGGCAGAACTTTTTGGGCGGGCTCCCGGAAATGCCAAAGGGCGCGGCGGTTCAATGCACCTCTACACGGAAAGACTTCTTGGGGGCTTTGCCATTGTGGGTGGACAGCTTCCTATTGCTGCAGGAGCTGCTTTATCGATCAAATATCTGAAACAAAAAGATGAAGTGGCTGTTTGTTTTTTAGGAGAGGGTGCGAGCGCGCAAGGGGCTTTTCACGAAGCGCTCAATCTAGCATCTTTGTGGGATTTACCGGTCATTTTCATCATCGAGAACAATCAGTGGGGCATGGGCACACACGTCAAACGGGCCCTTAGTTTCCCTGAAAAAATAGCAGAAGGGTTAGCTGGCGGCTATACAATGAAGGGCTATACGCTCAACGGAATGAATTATTTTGAATGCTTGGATGGATTTAAGAAAATCCACGCAGACGTTTTGAAAGATTCCCGTCCTGTTTTGGTCGAATGCGTTTGCGAGCGCTTCCGGGGGCATTCCATTTCCGATCCCGCCCTTTACCGAACAAAAGAAGAGCTCAGCGTGGTCATGAAAAAAGACCCGATAGCCCTCCTGAAAGACGTTTTAATGAGAGCGGGCGTGCTGAGTGAAGAGACGTACAAAGAAATGGATAAAAAGGCAAAAGCTGTGATCCTCGAAGCTTTGGAATATGCGGAAAGTTGCCCTTGGCCTTCCCCAACAACACTTGAGGAGGATGTTTATGCCAGCTGAGAACATGCAAACCATTGAGATGCGCGATGCGCTACGGCAAGCCATTGATGAAGAAATGGCACGCGATTCCACAGTCATCATCATGGGCGAAGAAGTGGCTGTCTATAACGGCGCCTACAAAGTAACCAAAGGAATGCTGGACAAGTGGGGCGAAAAAAGGGTGATCGACACGCCGATTGCAGAACTTGGCTTTGCAGGAGTGGGAATTGGAGCTGCCATGACGGGTCTACGGCCCATTGTGGAATTTATGAGCTGGAATTTCTCGTTTGTAGGCTGTGACCAGATCATCTCCAACGCTGCCAAGATGCATTACATGTCGGGCGGAAGATTTTCCGTTCCTATCGTATTCAGAGGCCCTAATGGGGCAGCCGCCCAAGTCTCTTCTCAACACTCTCATTGTGTGGAGGCCTTTTACAGCAATCTTCCGGGGCTGATTGTTGTCGCTCCGAGCAACCCCTACGATGCCAAAGGGCTTCTAAAATCGGCCATTCGCAATAACAATCCGGTCCTTTTTTTAGAAAACGAGCTGGACTACGGCATGAAGATGGACATTCCCGTAGAGGAATATCTTGTTCCAATCGGTCAGGCAAAAGTTGTTCAGGAAGGAGATCAGCTCACACTCGTTTCTCATAGCCGCATGGTGAATGTGTGCAGCCAAGTTGTTAAACAACTGGCAAAAGAAGGTATTAGCATTGAGCTGATCGATTTGCGCACCATAAAGCCTTTAGATATCAACACAGTTGTCAAATCGGTTCAGAAAACGGGCCGCTGCGTCATTGTGGAAGAGGGACACTATTTTGCAGGAATTGCTGCCGAAGTGGGCTTTGAGATTGCCGAATTTTGCTTTGATTATCTTGATGCTCCGATTGCACGTGTGTGCCAAAGGGAGACTCCGATGCCTTATTCCAAACCGTTGGAAGCAGAAACCGTTCCTAATGTGCGCAGAATCACTGACGCCATCAAAAAAACTCTAGCCTAAGGTTCTTTATGCCATTTGTAGTGACTATGCCCAAACTCTCTCCCACTATGGAAGAGGGATCGATTGCCAAATGGCATAAAAAAGAGGGAGATTTTGTTAAAGAGGGTGATCTTTTAGTCGAGATTGCCACGGACAAGGCCACCATTGAGCATAATGCCCTCGATGAAGGATGGCTCAAAAAGATTATTGTTCGGGAAGGGGGCTCTGCTGTCATTAATCAACCTCTTGCGATCTTTACTGCCGAAGAAAATGAGAGCATCGAAAATTTTAAAGTAGAAGAGCCTAAAAAAGCCGTTGAGGCGCCGAAACCGAAAGAAGAGGTTGCTCCAACAGCTGTTGCTCCCAAACCGCAAACAGCCCCAGCGGCTGCCATGCCAGCCTTTGTCCCCGAACCTCCCCTTGCCGCAGAAAAACCGCACGCAACGCGTGATGAAACACGTGCTTTTGCTTCCCCACTTGCCCGTAAGCTTGCCGAGCAACGGGGCCTCGACCTCACAACCGTAAAAGGAAGTGGCCCTGGAGGACGTGTGGTGGCAAAAGATCTGGAAAGGGCACAGCCAGCAGGTTTGGTCACTTTTGGAAGGACAGAATCGCCCGAAGAAGCGGCTGGAAGCTACGAAGAGATCCCCCTCTCCCCTATGCGCAAAGTGATTGCCAAACGGTTGGAGGAATCTAAAAGTTATGTTCCCCATTTTTATGTGAAACAGATCATCGATGCAGCTCCCCTTGTCAGCTTAAGAGAGCAGCTCAAATCCTATAACTTGAATGTGACCTACAATGATTTGGTGATCAAAGCCTGCGCTATAGCTCTGAGAGAACATCCGCAAGTGAACGCAGGCTTTAACACTGTCAACCAAACGATTATCCAGTTTAAGACCATTGATATTTCTATCGCCGTCACAGTCGATGCTGGTTTGATTACTCCCATTATCCGTCATGCCGATTACAAAAACGTGGGTCAAATTTCTCAGGAAGTGAAGAAACTGGCAGAAAAAGCACGGCATTTGAAGCTCGAAAAGCACGAATACTCAGGCGGCTCGTTCTGCGTCTCCAATTTGGGAATGTTCGGGATCACTGAATTTTCTGCCATTATCAACCCGCCTCAAGCTGCGATTTTAGCTGTCGGCGGCATCGAAGATCGCCCTGTCGTCAAAAATGGACAGGTTGTCGCTGGCAAAACACTGTCGCTCGTCCTTTCCGCTGATCACAGAGTCATTGACGGCGCGTTAGGAGCCCAATTTATGAAGACTCTGCAGCACATTTTAGAGAATCCGGTTGCTTTGACGCTCTAAACTTTCCTGGCAGTAGCGGCGACTCGTCGCTGCCCTGGAAGGCTTAGGATCATGGGGCTCGGAGGCGCCACTCTATCTTAAAGTCGTAGGCTTTCTCATGAGTAGGTCTAAGCACTTTGGTGAGGTTTTTGGCAGTAATGCTTTGGTCACCAAAATGGACAACGGCGATAGGCTGCCAGCATCCAGCGATCAGAAAGCCATTTTTGCCCAGATTGTTAGGGTCCCACCCTTCACTACAAGAGCCTCCCTCAAATTTCCAAAGAGTTTGCCCACAACCCACAGACCACCAGCCTTCAGCAAGCGTCAGCCCCTCATTCCACTCTCTTTCGAGCAGAGCCCCTAGCTTGCGGCCATTCAGAGGATCAATCAACCCATAAAGGGCAGCATAGATGACAGCCACCGCATAAAACGGCGCTTTGACAATGCGCTCTATAGAATTGCCCATCTCACGGGGAATATCCCTGAGACCGTAGCTATGCGCATTATTTCCACACATGTTGCCCAGAATGAAAAAGGGAATCACAACTGTGCGAATGACGTTATAAACAATGGAACCCACCATGTGCAGCGGCGTGAAGGCAGTCACGGCAAGGCATACCTGATAGTGGTTCGGTTCATCTTTGTAACGGTACATAAAAGCTTTGCCACTCCCATTAAGTAAAGTGGAAGTATCGATATATCCAATATGGACAGTGCCGCCGTCCCTAACTGTGTAGGCAGCCGAGACCCACTGCTCATCGCCGCTAAACTTGCCAATATCTGTTTCAAGAACTCTATCCTGTTTATGAACAGCGCGATGGATCACAAAAGCTGCCCCTGCCGTTAAAACGACAAAACCGCCAACTCCAATCCCCACATAAGTCCAATTGATGTTGTGAATGAAATTCATGAAATGTTCAGGGAAGTTCAATAAAACGTTTGCATTGGCCATAATACCGACAGCAATTCCTGCAATAAGGATCGCCACGACGACCGCTCGAATCACAGGCCGCCCATGATAATCGGACGGAATTTTATCAAAAATGGTTGGAGGAGGAGAATCTGAACACCAACAGGTCATACTTAACATCCTTTTGACCTATTATAAAGTATTTATATTAAGATGTTATGAAGAAACTCAACAAATTTCTATATCTGCAGATTCTTTAGGCAGAGGGCGCTTGCCCGGCTCTCTTTTGCGAAGCTCTTTTTCAAACGCTTTATATTCTTCGATCAAATAATTGCTTTCACGCTGAGATTTGGTTTGGAAATCCTCATGTTTTTGCCTCTCAACTTTTTCGTAAAGATCGACTGCCTTGGGTATCCAGTAGGCGTCTTGGATTGCATGATCTACGTATTCAACCACTCCAATGGGCTGCCAACATCCTGCCAAAAAGAAACGTTTGCGCCTAAGACCCTCAGGGCCCCATGCTCCGTCCCGTCTCCATAAAGGCTGCTCTCCATCGACACTCCAATACCCCTCGGCAAGATTAGCTCCATCGTTCCAATTCCGTTCAATGGCAGAGCCTAGCTTGCGCCCTTCCATCGGATTGATTAACGAATAAAGGGCCGCAAAAAAGAAGGCGATTCCATAGAAAGGGGCTTTAATAATGCCATAAATAGACTGTAAAAACTCAATGCCAGCATCTAAAACAGAAAATTTCCTGGCCGCAGGATATTCAGTGTTAAAGTAGGGTTCGGGCTGACATAGCTCGATCAGACACATCGTCAAAATATAGAGAGGCACTACCACCATACGGATCGCATTGAGGACGATGGCTCCAATGATATAAAATGGGGTTCCAAGAAGCGCCACAACTGTGCTTACGACGTAATGATTGGTACAGTCTTTGATATAATACAAATAGGCTTTGCCCGTGCCATCCACCAATGTGGACGTATCCACATAGGCATCGAGATAATTATTTTTCCATGCCTCTGGCAAGCGGAGGCGTACAATTTCGAGTTTGTCCTCTAAATTGCTCATTGTCCCCATTGTCGGAACATTTCCCTCCTCATCTTTCAAAAGCTCTTCAGGCTTTGTCTGTGCCCGGTGGATCACAATCAAGCTGCCGCTGAATAACACAGCTGTAACTGCCACACCAATGCAGATATGGGCGCGGCTGGCATTCTGGAAAAGGTTCACGAAATCTTGGGGAAAAGAGAATAAATGGTTCGTGGCAAAGAGGGAAAAGACAACGATGCCTGTCACAACAAGAGCGAGGATTGCAACGGCGATCACCTTATCACGTGTGGTGATCTCATCGCGGTAGGGTTTTGCAAAATCGTTTTGCAGAAAGAAATGTTTATACGCGGGATTAGTTTTAATTTCTTCAAGATGGCTTTTTAAATCCTCAACAGAGTGCTCAGCTAAAGAGACTTTCGTTTCACTCTCTCTCTGCTCAGGCCAAACATTTGAGGAAGTATCTGGGGGTATTGATTTTGCCATAGTCCCTAAATTTTAACATATTTATAAACTGTTAAGAAATAAAAATTATTATTTGACTAAAGTAGAGAGAATGTCTAAAAATATGTTTATGTCAGAATTTATCCCTTCCAACCGAGAACCCCTCAAAGGGGACGCCGAATCCTTGAAAAATTCGATTTTAGGGCATCTCTACTACACCTTAGCCAAGGATAAGTACACAGCCACAAAAAGAGATTTTTTTTGGGCACTCGCTTTAGCTGTGCGCGATCAAATGGTGGGGCGATGGATCAAAACCCAGCAGGAATATTACGAAGCAGACGCTAAACGGGTTTATTATCTTTCGATGGAATTTCTCATCGGCAAAACCTTGGAAAACAGCCTTGTCAATCTTGGGCTTCTCGAAAATTGCCGCAAAGCTGTCCATGATTTAGGTTTTGACCTCAATTTATTGATTGAAATCGAAACAGACGCCGGCCTTGGAAATGGGGGCTTGGGGCGCCTGGCTGCCTGTTTTTTGGACTCGATGGCTACTTTAGGCATTCCTGGCTATGGCTACGGAATCCGCTACGACTACGGGATTTTTACCCAAAAAATTGAGAATGGCTACCAAGTTGAAACCCCAGACAACTGGCTCCGCTACGGCAATCCGTGGGAAATTTGTCGATCCGAATATCTGTATCCAATCCAGTTTTATGGCAAAGTGATCCAATACACAGATTCGAAAGGAACACTCCGCTCTGAATGGGTTGAGGGGCAAACTGTCATGGCAATGGCCTATGACACCCCGATTTGTGGCTATAATAACGACACCGTCAATACCATGCGTCTTTGGCAAGCGAAATCAGCGCGTGGCTTTGACTTAAGCTACTTTAATCACGGCGATTATGTGCGGGCCATTGAGGATGTTGCGGTTACCGAAAATATTTCCAAGGTCCTCTATCCCAATGACAACGTCTTCGAAGGGAAAGAGCTCCGTTTAAAGCAGGAGTATTTTTTAGTCTCTGCAACGATTCAAGATATTATCCGCCGCTATAACAAAGGGCACATCCATTTAGATACCCTTCCTGACAAACTGGCCATTCAGCTCAATGATTCCCACCCAGCCCTTGCGATTGCCGAAATGATGCGGATTTTGGTCGACCGGGAAGAGCTCAGTTGGGAAAAGGCTTGGGGGCTGACTACTAGCTGCTTTGCCTATACCAACCACACACTTCTTCCAGAAGCGATTGAACGGTGGCCCCTCCCCTTGCTGGAAGCTGTCCTCCCGCGCCATGTTCAGATTATTTTTGAGATCAACAGGAGATGGCTAGAAGAAGTGGATCGCCATTTTCCAGGTAATAAAGACAAACAACGCTCCCTTTCGATCATCGAAGAGAGCGACCCTAAGCTAGTCAACATGGCCCATTTGGCAATTGTGGGATCCAAAAAAGTCAACGGAGTTTCTGCGCTCCATTCCGAGCTTCTCAAACATCATATGTTTAGAGACTTTTGGGAAATGACTCCCGACAAATTCACCAACAAAACCAATGGCGTCACCCCAAGACGGTGGCTCAAAGTGACAAATCCGGGTCTTTCAAAGTTAATTACCAGCCAAATTGGCGACGGTTGGGTCACCGATTTAAAACAGCTCGAAAAGCTCATCGCGTACGAAAATGACCCCAATTTCCACGCACACTTTAAAGAAATCAAACGGGCTAACAAAGAGAGGCTCGCCAAAGTCATTCTCGCAGAAAATGGCACCGTCGTGGATCCAAATTCTATCTTTGATTGTCATGTCAAACGGATCCACGAATACAAAAGACAGCTGTTAAACATTTTGCACGTCATCCACGACTATCACATCCTCAAAGAGAATCCCCACACAGAATATGTGCCGAGAACTGTCATTTTTAGTGGAAAATCGGCCCCCGGCTATTGCATGGCCAAGAAAATCATCAAGCTGATCAACGCGGTTGCCAACGTTGTCAACCACGACAAAAGTGTCAGCGACTACTTAAAAGTGGTCTTTTTACAAAACTACCGCGTTTCTTTGGCAGAAAAAATCATTCCTGCAGCTGATCTATCAGAACAGATTTCAACTGCCGGCACAGAAGCTTCTGGCACTGGAAACATGAAGTTTGCCCTCAACGGTGCCCTCACAATTGGAACGCTAGATGGAGCCAATATCGAGATTCTAGAAGAGGTGGGCCCCGATAATATCTTCATCTTCGGCTTGACCACCGAAGAGGTCGAACAGCTCAAACAAAATGGGTATAACCCTTACGACTACTATCAGAAAAATGAAAATCTCCGCCGCGTCCTCGACATGATCGGGAATGGATATTTTAGTTCATGCGATACGCAGCTCTTCGCGCCCATCGTGAAAAGCCTACTCCAAGAGGGCGATCCCTATTGTTTGCTCGCAGACTTTGATTCCTATGTGGAGTGCCAGAAACGGGTGAATGATGCCTACCGCGATGAGAAGAGTTGGGTCAAAAAGTGTATCCACAACGTCGCCAAGATGGGCAAATTCTCCAGCGACCGGACGATCCAAGAGTACGCCTCCGAAATCTGGAAACTTTGACTCACAAAGCTCCGTTTTAATTCAACACGAAGACACGAAGATACAAAGACACAAAGAAATAGAAAAATGGCAATGATTTTGTCTTATCTTTTCTTTGTGCCTTAGTGTCTTCGTGTCTTCGTGTTGAATTACTTTTTGTATCAAAAATCCTAAAGCCTACGAAGTTTCTCGATCAGCGCTTCTTTCTGAGTCCTCAAAAATTCCAATTCCTTCCCAATTTCATCCTCGCTCCCTTCCTCTAATGTATCCAGGAGATCACGTTCGTGGAGAGCGAGGATCTCGATCTCGTTTTTGAGGTATTCCTCTGCAAGGCGCCACTTGAAGATCTTGCGCACATGAGTCAACAAAACTTTAGAAGGATCATAGAGCTTCGGTAAAAAATGCAGATAATCAAAACGGGTTGTCCGATCGAGGTTTTCAGTTTCTATTTCCTCTTGTGTGAGCTTGAATGAAATCCAGTTTTCGTAGAGGGCAGCGATGCGTTGATGAGCGGGAAAAGCGTGGTGGACGTTGCGCATGAACTTGACAAAAGCTGGGAGTAAAAAAATGCAATCCCAGACATCTACGGAGTAGTATTTCCACCGCCGTTTACTTAAATAAACGGTGACGTTGCCGATAATTTTGGCTCCGATACGCCAAAAAGCAAAATCGTCGAGATTGGCAATCACGTTGATCTTTTTCTGCGATTCTTTGCCGATCTGGTGATAGAACTGATAATCCCGCTCGTTGGGGACGGGAGGATTGAAAGCGTAGCTTGTTTCGATCAAATCGTGCGAATAAAGGGCGATTTGGATCGCAAGGGCTCCTCCCATGCTGTGACCTGCCACTATGGGTTTATTGAGAGCGCGCAGCTGTTGGTGAATCCGCCTCCAGGAGTGGGCGTAAGCTTCAGTTGCTGAGCCATGCTCTCCAAAATTGGCCATGATGGAAGCAAGCATTGAGGGCTGCGAGGGCCAAAATTCTGTTCCCTGGCAGAGGTAAATAGAGGGAGCTTGGCTGTTGATGGGGGTTAAAGAGGCCGTTTTAAGACCTTCAGCAATTAAATGTTGGGTGCATTGATAGTCGATGAGCTTGTCTTTTTCCTGAAAGCTGGGAATTTGGATTTGATAACCATCGAGTTCCCTGTAAGCCGCAGCATGGCTTAAGACAGCAAGTGTCAGTAAACGGCGCCTTTCATCATTTTCCAATTTTGAAATCTCTTTGAGATCGTCTCCGATGAGTAATAAAAGCTCTTTGTCGGTTTTCAAACGGAAAAAGGGGAAAAATTTGGATAAAAAGCCGGGCGGGGTCGCATCGATGTCATAAAAATGGGTCCCTGTGGGGTTCCATTCGACAGAAATGGGATTTAAATCGGTCTGAATCGGTTCGTTTTTTCGCTGCCAGATCCGCTTCACAAGATCGATAGAGAGAGGTCTACCTAAAGCGTACATGCGCAAAAAACCATCCTCTCCAATAATGCGGGGAAGGGATTTTGAGAAACCGTTGGAGGCTTCTTCTTTCCAAATGACGCGGATTGTTTCAGAGCGGTTATATTCGGTTAAAGCAGCAAAGACACGTGCAAGAGTCTCCCGATTCTGCCGCCGTATTCTGGGAGGCTTGTCAACCAAAATAAGCGTGCTCTGCTCCCACACGAGCCATTTATCTTGATCAGGAACTGTGACAATTTCTTCTAAATTCATTGTGGCTTAAAAAGTGCGGTGCCTATTCGCAGTAAAGTGGCCCCTTCTTGTATGGCAATGACAAAATCATGGCTCATCCCCATCGAAAGGGTAGGTAAATTTAATAATTGTTTTAGCCTGCGCAGCTCAGAAAAGCAATGCCTAATCGCTCCTTCGTCTTCTGTTAAAGGAGCCATAGTCATTAAGCCCTCTATTTGAATCCCTTTCAGTACAAGAAGGGATTCATATTTTTCTTGCCACTGATGGGGTTTGAGTCCTCCTTTTGTGAGTTCGCCCGAAGTGTTGGTTTCGAGCAAAATAGAAGTTTTGACTCCATTTTCAACAGAAAGGCGGGAAATTTTTTCACAAAGCTCAAAAGTATCCACCGAATGGATGAGAGCAAATTTACCGATGATTTTTTTGACCTTTGCTCTTTGTAATTTGCCGATAAAGTGCCAGCGGATGTCTTTGGGAAGCTGCTCCATTTTTGCAAGGGCGGGTTCCACACGGTTTTCTGCAAAATCGCGCACGCCCAAAACATAGGCCTCTTTCATCTGCTCAAGCGTACACCCTTTTGAAACCGCCACAAGTAAAATTTCTTCGCTGGAACGGTGACACTGCCGGGCAGTTTCTTGAATCTGCTCTAAAAGTTTAGCTAAATTTTTCTCGAGGCTCATCAATTTATATTGCAAGGAGAGCTTCTAAAATGCAATCGCGCGTGTAGAGAAGGTGCTCCTCTGTGTGGGCAGACGAAATAAAGTTGGCTTCAAATTGGGAGGGAGCGAGATAAATCCCCTGCTGGAAAAGAGTTTGGAAGAACGTGTTGTATTGAACAAGATCACACTCTTTAGCATCTTGGAAATTGGAAACTTTCCGTCTTCCAAAAAAGAGGGTAAATAAAGAAGCCGTTGCATGGAGGCAAAGATTGAGATCTTTTTCTTCGATCAACTTTTGGATCGGATCGGTGATCAGCTCTCTTTTTTCTTGGAGCGTCTGATAAAAATTGGGCTGCAAGCAGAGGGAAAGGGATTGAAAACCTGCTTCCATCGCAACGGGATTTCCAGACAAAGTCCCTGCCTGATACACATTTCCAAGGGGAGCGAGACAATTCATAATCTCTTCTCTTCCCCCAAAAGCGGCTGCTGGAAAGCCTCCGCCGATGATTTTGCCAAAACAGCTCAAATCGGGTGCGATCTCATAATGTTCGGCAGCTCCCCCAACAGCTAAACGGAAACCGGTAATCACCTCATCAAAAATCAAAAGGGCTCCCGATTTTTGACACTCTTCCTGTAAAAAGAGGTGAAATTCTCTTGAGGGAATCACAAGTCCCATATTGGCAGCCATCGGCTCCAAAATAACAGCCGCAATCTCATACCCCTTATTCTTAAAGACTTCTCGACAAGCCTCAATGTCATTATAAGGAAGGCAAAGTGTATGCTTAACAAATTCTGCAGGAACGCCTGCCGAGCTTGATGTGGAGTTTAACGCAACGAGCCCAGAGCCCGCTTGCACCAAAAATGAATCGGTATGTCCATGATAGTTGCCTGCAAATTTGACCACTAAATCTCTTCCGGTAAAGCCCCTGGCCAAGCGGACAGCGCTCATCGTCGCCTCAGTTCCCGACGAAACAAAGCGGACCTTTTCCACAGAAGGAACATGTTCGCAAATCAGAGAGGCAAGCTCCGCTTCAATGGCCGTCGTAATCCCAAAAGAGCTTCCAAGAGCGAGCCGTTTAGATGCTGCCTCTACAATCTGAGGATGGGCATGTCCATGAATCAAAGCCCCCCAAGAGCCGCAATAGTCGATATAGTGATACCCATCGGCATCGATCACCACATCTCCATAGGCGCTTGCCGCAACAAGCGGAGTCTGTTCTAACCCCGGAAACGCTCTCACGGGTGAGTTCACCCCTCCCGGAATCACCGCGCACGAGCGCTCATAAATCTTTTCGCTAATCGGTCTCTTAAGCGGAATAGAAGTCTTTAACATAATAGATACCATATGTGTTTCAAATAGCTCACCCCAATTCCACAGAAATCAAGCAGAAGCAAAGTCACCTTTAAACTCTGCCTCGATTTCAGCAACTGTCGGAAGAACCCCTTTTAAATCTTGTGGAAGTGATTCTACTATTTTAGTTTCATAACTCGCTATACCTATAGGTTTTTTCAAATCTCGGATTGCATATTCGACTTTGAGCTTTTTTTTAGTCTTGCATAAGAGAAGCCCTATAGTAGGCTGATCACTAGGATGTCGGAGTACATCATCCACAGCAGAAAGATAAAAATTTAGCTGACCTGTGTCTCTTGGATCAAATTCTTTTGCTTTGAGTTCTATAACAACATAACAGCGCAAGTGAAGGTGGTAGAAAAGAAGATCAATATAAAAGGTATCCCCTTCGATAACTAACGGGTATTGTTTACCAACAAAAGCAAAGCCTACACCTAGTTCTGTTAAAAAGTTTTGAATGTGTGTAACAAGTCCAGCTTCTATGTCTTTTTCTCTCGCTTTATCCGTAAGTGTCAAAAAATCGAAGCAATATGGGTCGCGAAGAGTCTGTTCAGCAAGATCTGATTGGGGTTTAGGCAAAATGGCTTGAAAATTTGTAATAGCTTTACCTTGTCGCGAATAAAGATCAGAATCAATCCATGTCTCTAAAACACTCCTACTCCAGCCATTTTCAAGTACTTTTTGAGCATACCATATGCGCTGATCAATATTGGGAAGTCTTTCGAGCAGAATAATGTTATGCCACCATGGAATCTGAAGACAAAAATCTGGAGGATAAGTTTGTCGCGCAGCTTGCGCGACTTTTTCATACGCCGTATAAAAAGCACGTATTCTAAAAATATTGCTCCTAGAAAACCCTTGAATGCCAGGAAAAGAAGTTTGCAAATCATGAGCTAACTTTTCTATGACTTTTGAACCCCACTTTTCTTTTTTCTGCCGCTTGACAATTTCATTTCCTATATCCCAATACAATTTGATGAGTTCCTGGTTGACACTCAGGGCTGCCTTTATTTGAGCATTCTGGATTCTATTTTTTAGATCACCAAGCAGTTTTGCATAGGATTCAGGCATACCACTTGGTGATTTCGATACTTTTTTTGGATTAGGAGGACTCTTCATAGACCGTGTAGCGTAACAGCACACTAAAAGAATTTCCATTAAATATTACGGAATTAGTGAATTAATACCGAGAAGAATCGGGAGGGGTATTTTATTTACAAGATAGAAGTTCAAAAACTGCCTGTTTATTTGTCTCAAAAGAAGTTCTGTCGAGGAGGAAAGCAATAGTCTGATCCTTTACAATTTCACAAGCTTGTTCATATGTAAAATCCAGGCATTTTTTCCAGTCAAAATCCAGTTGAGCAGCCCTTTGGAGCAACGCTTTCACCATCTCAACATCACGCCTGATCACCGCCATCTCTAAGGGGCTCATCCCTTTTTTATCTTTGAGATTGGGATTGGCACCTGCTGCAAGGAGCGCGTTAACAACCTGAAGATTTGAAACTTTAAGAATTTGCCCCTCAAAACTATCTGTTGTATAACCTTTGGCAACGGCTAAAAGCAAGGCAGTGTTTCCTCGATCATAATCTTGAATATCAAAATTTTGAGGGTTTCCGTATTTTATTAACTCCAAAGCCATTTCATTATGAGCATTTGCAATTGCCCAAATCAGTGCCGTATTTCCGTAGTAATTGAGTTCCTGATAACTAAAATTGGCTTTGTGTTCATATAAGATGGCGACAAAATCAAGAGGCGTTCCACATTTTGCGAGCCCTGTTAAGGTATTCCCGCCTTGGCAAGTTATCGGAGCATCAATGTCTTCCAGTGATTCGATCAGTCGTGAAAATTGCTTTTTATGAAATTCTGTGCACTGTAGCAAAGGATTATCCATAAATCCACATAAGAATCTTTGAATCCTTGTATTAATGCCCGATTGCGGCTCAATAACCGGCTTTTTTTCAAGTTTTTGTTTTATACATGCGCGGTTAATCGCAAGAGCTGAAAAGAATGCTAAAGCCAGCAGAGAACCCACGCCTAAAATAATGGGAAGAGCTATGGAAGTTAATGTGTACACAGCAGGAATTGTGCCGCTGGTAATAGCCGCTGCTGCCAAAAGAACGCTAGCTGCAAGCATCGTATATTGTATTGCAGAATATGCGGTTGACTCGGGATTGATCACGCTTAAATTATTACAAATAAGTTATTTACTTGTCAACAACAGCAATGCATTGAACCCATTGCAGCGCGCATAAAAGAGTTAGGAATTAATATTGGGAGGAGTCGGGAGGGGGATACTTTTCTTCGTTGGGGAGGAGGATGTTGAGCTTGTCGACGAGGGCGGCAAACTCGGAGGCTCCTTCTTTGGCGGTGAGAGAGACGCCAACTTTTTCCCAGAGATTAAGCGAGTCATTGAAAAGGGGGGCTTCTTGCTGGATAGTGAGGTGATTGGCTTTAAGCTCTTGATTGAGATAATGTTCGAACGCAACAATCTCTCCTTTGACAACATTCTCATTGGTGTCTGTAGCAAAGACTGGATAAGGAGCTTTTAATAGGCGGTTGATCTGTTCGATAAGTCGGTTGAGCTGAAATATGGCTCCAAGTGCATCTGTTTGATTGACAATGAGTTTTTCAAACAAAACAAGTGTTCTTTCACGGCACTCATCGATCTGAGCTGCATGTTGTGTCTGCGTCTCTTTCGCAATGTTGAGAAAGGTCATAAAAGTTTGGACAGCGTAAATTGCTTTCTCTTTATTCAAAATAGTCATATAAACTCTTATTTTTTCACCATTGCCTATTTTAGAGATCCATTTTTAATAAAACAAGCGGCTATTTTTTGTAAAAAGGGCTGCGTTGAAAGAAAGGAACAACGTCTATAATTTATTTTATCTCATCGTCATAGTATGGCTGTAGAGATATGGAAAAGGAAGATTACTCCTTTTCACGAAAAAACGGCAAAAAAAAGGGGGAACGGGAAAGGTTTTAATCCTCTCCAGAGTTCCCCACATGGAGGCTTCTTCTGCCTAATTTATTTAACGTCCCTCACATCTCTTACATCTTTATGGTCGACATAGTGTTTGTCGCGGCCAAGTGTGAAGAGTAAAAGGATACCGGTCAAGATGGCGATAACGGAGATGATTGAAAGAAAGACAACAGATGTCATTCCAAAAAGAACGTATATACCACCTAGAATCAAGAAGGCAGCTAAGCCAATTTTTGATAACATTCTGACTACATGCATAAATACCTCCTCCTTTCAATTTCATTGTATTACGTAAGACATTTAATTTGAATGACTTTTATATAGAAAAATCTAAATATTTTTATTGCTTTTTTAAAGCGGATTTTCAGGCTAAAGCTGGTTCGGGTTCGATCCAACGGCCATGGTGTTTGATGAGGGCGACAAGCCTTTCATCTGCCTCTTCCATCGGGATGTGCTTTTCAACGCGCTCTTTTCCGACGTAAAGATCGATTTTGCCCGGCAAAGAACCGACATAGCCGAAATCGGCATCGGCCATCTCCCCTGGACCGTTGACGATACATCCCATGATGGCGATTTTGACCCCCGGAAGGTGGGCTGTTCGAGAGCGGATTTTGGCAGCAACTGACTGAAGATCAAAGAGTGTGCGGCCGCAACCTGGGCAGCTGATAAACTCTGTTTTAGAAGAGCGCATACGAGCTCCTTGCAAGATTGCAAATCCAAGGGAGCGTCTTAAAGCCAAAGGATGATTGCCTTTGAGATGAATCCCTTCGCCGAGACCATCGCAGAATAGGGAACCAAATTCAGCGGCTGCATGAATTACAAGATCATCATCTGCAACATCATAGTTAAAACTTAGAAGGATCGGCATTTTTAAGTTCTGTTTCTTAACCCAGTCGAAGAACTTGCGGCCATTGTGTACAAAATGGCTCGATGGGGCAAAAAATACCATTTCTGGGAGGTCTTTGAGGATCCCATCCCAAGTTGATGAGTCTTCAGTAACCACATAGGGATTCAAGAGAACGCCTATTCCGGCATCGCGCAGTTTATTAAGCTTCGGATGTTCTTGCTCTGCAATTACCAAATCCACACTGCTCTCTGTTTTTCCAACTTTCCCCAGCTGCACAGTAAAGCCAAGGTCTGTGAAAAAGGTATCTTTGGCAATTTCTTCGCTGCTAACAGATAGAACAACCGATCCATCTCTATGTAAATGCGAGGCTTGAGAAACCGCTCTTTTAGGAGCAAACAATCTAGTTGTCTCTTCAAAAGAAGCAATCCCCTGATTTTCCTTGCTTTGGGCAAACTTCACCAAGCGCTTGCACGGATCGATTTCACTCCAGGGGTCCTCTGTTAAAGAAATTCGAATCGTATCTCCCAAACCGTCAAGTAAAAGTGAGCCAATTCCAATTGCCGATTTCACCCTTCCATCTTCCCCTTCCCCTGCCTCTGTCACTCCCAAATGGAGAGGGTAGTTCCATCCCAATTTTATCATTTCGGCCACAAGAGTCCGGTAAGCTTCAATCATCACATTTGTGTTGCTCGCCTTCATAGAGAAAATGATGTCATGGAAATCGAGCTTGCGGCACACACGGGTAAACTCAAGGGCTGATTCCACCATACCGCGAGGACTATCGCCATACCGATTCATGATCCGGTCAGACAAAGAGCCGTGATTGGTTCCAATGCGGAGCGCTTTTTTAAGTTTTTTACATTTTTCGACCAAAGGGCTAAATTTTTCTTCAAGCCTCTCAAGTTCTTCTGCATAACTGGCGTCATCATAAACAAGCGTTTTAAAAGAAGCCCTTTTGTCCACAAAGTTGCCTGGATTGATTCTTACCTTATCCGCAAATTCGGCAACCAGCATGGCAGCGGGAGGATAAAAGTGTATATCAGCAACTAGCGGGATCGTATACCCTTTTTGGATCAGGCCGTTTTTAATCCCTTCGCAGGCTTCGGCCTCTTTTTTACCCTGAACTGTAACTCTTGCAATTTCACAACCCACATCGGCAAGACGGATAATTTGCCCAACAGTTGCCTCGACATCGCGCGTATCTGAAGTTGTCATCGACTGGATTCTGACCGGATTATCGCCACCCACGCCCACATTGCCTACCATGACCTCGCGTGTTTTCCAACGTTTCATCTCAAAAATCTTTTCACAATACTTCATTTTTACCCCGAAGGACCTTAATTTTTTTCCAAAAGCATAGAGCAAAAGGGCTTTTAATGGTATAGAGAGGAAGATGACAAATTATAGTTTTAAAGAAATCCTTCAATTTTTTAGTGAAAAGCTTTCCAGTTCCCCTCCAGAAAAGGATTTGGACAACCAAGAAGTGGAGCTTGTGATTGACAAACTGCCGGTGACCTTAACGGGCAAAGATTCAAGCCTTCATATGCGTGTTCTGTTGGGACTTCTTTTGCAGCCGATTCAGGAAAATAGGCTTAAAGAACTGGCCAGTAGTAATTTTTTGGGAGTCAACACGGGAGGCTGTAAGCTCGCTTTCGATGAGGAAAAAGTGGCCCTTACGCTCCACTGCAACACAAGCGCCAGCACAAGCCCCCAAGAGAGCTGGGAATGGATGCACCGGCTTTTGTGTGTTGCGCGCGAATGGATTAATGTTTTAACCCTTTGGGAGGAGTTTGTTCCGTTAAAATGAAAATTCCAGAAAATCCTTCTCCACATGTTCCTAAACAGGAAACCAGACTCCCTAAATCGTCTGTTGCCAGGCAAGAACCCTCTTCTGGCCCATTATTGGATGCTGCCATTAAATCTTATTCCCATTTTAGGTTTCCCATCGTAGCGGAATGGGAAGAGGCCCATTTTATTAGGCGAGATAACAAATGAGTGATCTTTTTGCCCCATTTTTAGCAGAACTTGCGAAGGTTTTGGAATTTGACGCTCTTAAAGTCGACAGCCAAGGGGTGTGCAATATCGTGATGAATGAGAATACGATCTCTCTTCTTTTTGAATTTGATGATCAACTTGTGCCAAACACGATCCTTCTTTCCTCACCGATTAGCTCAATTCCGATCTCTCACCGTCTCGATGTCTATGAGGATCTGCTTGTCGCTAATAGCCAAATTGAGGACACACTTTCTGTGAAACCTGACGAAGATATGCTCTATTTGCATTGCAGACTACATCCTTCGATTCAAGCCATTGACATTAAGGCGCATCTCACACGTTTCTTGACAACTGCCAACGAATGGCGCACTAAAGTTGAGGAGATCAAACTCAAAGCTCCCCGCTTAAGAAAAATGCCTGGATCGATCCAAATCTTTCCAGATATTGTGTAAGCGTCTATATTCACATCATGATTCCATTTAAAAAAAGTGCAGAGGAAGCCATTTCAGGCGTCGGGCTTTGGGCGCTTTTTATGTTTCAAACAGTCGCTGCCTTTTTTAGAAAGCCCCCTTCGTGGAGTCTTCTACTCGATCAGTTTTATAATATTGGCGTCCTCTCTTTGCCGGTTGTGGCCATCACCGGCTTTTCAACCGGTCTTGTTTTGGCAGCCCAGGCTTTTTATCAACTTGCCGATAAGGGACTTAGCTCTGCTACAGGACTTCTTGTAGGAAGAAGCATGCTCACCGAAATTGGGCCTGTTTTGACCGCTTTTATGGTCACAGGGCGCGTTGGCGCCTCAATGACTGCTGTTTTAGGCTCTATGCGTGTCACGGAACAAGTAGATGCACTACGGTCGATGGCCGTTAACCCTAATAGCTACCTTGTCGCCCCCCGCCTGCTTGGGGGTATTTTGATGATGCCCCTTCTCACCATTTTCAGTGCAGCTCTGGGCATATATGGAGGCTATCTGCTTTCAGTTCATTTTTTTGGCTTAACTCCCCAGGAATATTTAAATCCCCTCCCTTCTCATATTACAGGCTTTGATATTCTGACAGGCTTTACCAAGGCCATTGTTTTTGGATTTTTGATCAGCACCATTGCCTGCTATAAAGGGATGTCCACAACAGGAGGAGCCGCAGGCGTTGGAAAATCGACCACGAATAGCGTCGTCATTTGTTACACTTACATTTTAATTGTGAATTTCATACTGACACTTGGTCTGAATAGTTTGCATATCCTTTTTGTTGAAAGGTTTGAGAAGATAACATGATTGTGGTCAAGGATCTTTACAAAAGCTACGGCAAAAAGGAAGTTTTAAAAGGACTCTCTTTGGAGATCAAGACAGGTGAGACACTTGTCATCGTAGGAAGATCTGGGATTGGCAAAAGCGTCCTTCTCAAACACATCATTGGCATTGAAAAACCCGATTCGGGGGAAATTTTTGTCGATGAGATCAACTTAACTTCCTTAAAAGAGCCCGATCTTTACCAAGTGACTCGGGACATGGGGATGCTTTTTCAAGCTTCTGCCCTGTTTGATTCAATGACAGTTGCCGATAATGTCGGTTTTTACTTACGCGAACATAAGTTCGCTCGCGAAAAAGAGATCAAAGACCTCGTGTCCAATGCACTTCATGTCGTTGGCCTTGAAGGCACTGAGAACTTAATGCCCTCAGATCTATCTGGCGGGATGCGTAAACGTGCCGCCCTTGCCCGCATGATCATCTATGGCCCCAAGATTTTACTTTATGATGAGCCCACAACCGGCCTTGACCCCATCACCGCCATGCAGATTAACGATTTGATGAACCAAATTCAAAAAGAGCTTCACGCCACAAGCGTTATTGTGACACACGATATCTGCTCTGCTGTCCATGTGGCTGATCGGATTGCTTTGAGTCATGAAGGAAAAATTGTCTATATCGCAACAAGGGATGAGTTCTTTAAAATCGACGATCCTATTGTACAAAGTTTTTTAAAAAATTCTATCCCAAACGGAGATGTGAGAGCACGATGAATAATGCAAACAAAGCTTTTTTGCTCGGTCTTTTTATCATCGTAGCTTTAGTTTTAGCTACGTGGCTTGTTTTATTTATCAAACCCGCAGTCGGCGATGGAAAAGTGCTTCTCACTGTCCGTTTTTCCAACATCGACAAAATTTCTAAGGGAACTCTTGTGACCTTTGGCGGAAGACAAGTGGGAAAGGTTAAGGAAATCAGAGAAATCCCCGACCCTCGAAGTGCAAGGGCCGATGCTTTTGGCAATCTCTATATGTATGAGCTTGATCTTCAGGTTGATTCGAGCGTGAAAGTCTATCTTTATGATGAAATTATCTTTGCAAGCGCAGGCCTTCTTGGGGAAAAATCGATCGCGATTGTCCCAAAAGCTGCCCCACCAGGCTCTCCTCCACCTTATGAGGTGACAAACGATGTTTTGTACGCACGCTCCACAGATAAGCTAGAGCAGGCTTTGCAAAAATTGATCGGAGTTGCCGATACGTTTAAAGATACCCTTGAAGAGGTCAATATCTTTGTGGAGACAAACAATAAAGACTTAAATATTGCGCTGAAATCGGTCTCCTCAGTTGCCGGCGAAATGAAATCTTTTATTGCAAGCGCCCGGGACAAAGAGCTTTTAGAAAATATGGCAAAAGCCATGAACGAGGCACAAGGATTTTTTGCTACCGCTAAAGAATCGAGCGTTTTTGAGCGGGCTGCAAGCGGTTTCGAATCCATTGGCAATGTCGCATCGATTTTCCAAACAGGTGAAGGAACTCTTGCCCGTTTAGCTAAAAGCGATAACCTCTATCTGCAGCTTTCTTCCACGCTTTATCAGTTCGAAACAGTCCTATCCGACCTCAGCAACTTTGGCCTTCTCTACCAATTCAACAGCAAATGGAAGAGACTCAGCGAAATGCGTAGACGCTGTACAGAAAACCCATGCTGCATGTATGGTCAGGAATAATGGAAAATATACCTTACTCACATCTCGAAAAAGGCACTTTTTTGATCGCAACTCCCGATGTGGAATCGGGCATTTTTTTCAGAAGTGTTCTTTTGCTTTGCGAACATAGCCCAAATGGCTCGTTTGGAATCATCATCAATAAAAATCTGGAACTTGAGCTTCCAGAAGAGATCATGACTCTCGATCAGCTCAACAATCCCAGAGTAAGCATCCGAGCGGGCGGCCCTGTCCAAACCAATCAGATGATGCTCCTCCACACCTCCAAGAAAATTCCCGAGCAGACAATTGAGATTTGTAAAGATGTCTATCTAGGCGGCGATCTCCAGTTTCTTCAAGAGGCCATTGTCGACACAAACGGACCCGACATGCGCATGTGCTTCGGCTACGCCGGCTGGCAAGCAGGACAGCTTGAAAGGGAATTCCTCGACGGCGGCTGGTACATTTACCCAGCGTCTTCCAAATACATCTTCGACACCGCACCAGAGAAGCTGTGGCAATTGCTCCTGCGCGAGCTTGGCGGCAAATACGCTACTTTGTCCATGATCCCCGAAGATTTGTCCCTGAACTAGACCCGTGCGTGACCGAGACAGTGTCCGTGTCCGTGACCGATTCGTGTTCCGTTCCCGAATGCAATTAATCGCGGAGATACAAGGAGAAACAACCTTCCTTGGAGTGCGGCGATCATTCGCCGCCCTGCAATGGATAACAAGTTGCGTGGCAATTGAAGGGCGGCGACGAGTCGCCGCACTCCAAAGAAGGCTTTGTCCGGCCGAAGAATTATTTATTAAACAAACAACAGGCCATCATTAACACGACCTTTGTATTCATTGGTGTGGAGGGGATTACCGCCACCAAATTGATTTGGTTCAAAATGAGGCTGATCTTCCTCTAGGATTACATACGCTTCCCCTCCGCATCTGTCGCGGCAACAGCGGACCAGCATTGTAATCATGGCTGCTGAGAAGCCTAAGAGGCCAACGCCGCCGACGACACTACTGCCGATTAAACCAAATGTCTTGCCAAGCTCACCAAGGACGCCTGCGGGATTATGGATTCCTAAGAGGGCTAAGCCTCCCAAAACCGCGATAGCTAGCGTTATGATAAGGGCAGCGCTCAATAGCCAGGTCGTCTTATCACAAGCCTGAGGCTTCTCATAATTGACATAATTAACTTGATCATCTCCACCTCTACAAACATTCCAACAAGACATAGTTAATCCTCCTAAAATTTAATTTTAAGATATTTTAAACATTAAGTCAAATAGATTGTTTATTTTAGGGAGGAAATCAGCCTATTAAAGGCTGACTTATTGACAGTTTCGGGATTGGGTTGAGCTGCCACGACTTTTTCCCAAAAAACTGGGAAATCTTTCCAATTTTTAAGTCTTTCAAGCAACCGATCGGGGTGGACCATTTGCCCTTTCAAAATAGCCGCATCAATCACCAAATCCTTCATCCATTGAGACTTTAAGATTCTCTCAAGTTCTTCATCTGTAGGTGCCAGCCTTCCCTTACCCCTTTGAATGAGCTTCCCTTCTGCTGTCACAAGAAACGCTTTATGCGTCACATCAGGATTAGTCGTACCTTTGGCCAATATTTCAAGGTTGCTAGAGATGATTTCATTTACATAGACAACTGCCATGGGCACTTGATTATTTGGAATGAGGATTTCAAAAAAATCGATCGGTTTTAAATAGCCGACATCCATCGACTTGCCCGCATTTTTTGCAGTTAAAATCTGATTTTTTTCGAAATAGAAATTGGCTGTGAGCCCTTCAGTTTGAAAAATTGCTCTCACATTTTGCTTGGGGATACGATGCGGATAATCTGGCTTATCGACTCCCAAATCCCCATAAATCCCTTCCGCAGAAATCGGATCGAAGGGACGCGGTCGGTAATGCTGCTGCTCTGTCTCTTTTTTCAAACGGGTATGGAGCTCAACTGCTAAAGAAAGAGCCTTATCCCAGTTTGTGGTCACCGTTTGAATTCTTTTTTCGATTTTTTTTATGATTGTTTTGATTTCCCCAAGTAAGGACTGATTCTTTTCGAATGGAACAGAATAGTGATACCGCTCATAGAGCCCTTGAGCGTAATCCATCAGCACAATCCCAACCTTCTCCTCATATTCATGCTCTCCGTAGGTAGCATAGGGATCATGCCTGTTTTGCTCGAGCAGCCCCTTTTGATATTTTTGCATCAAAGCAATTTGTTTTTCGGGTTCATGCAGACAGTTTTTGAGCTTTTTTGTTGCTTTTCCCTCCACTTTAAAAGCAATCTCCTGGAAGGCTGCCAAGACGATCTTTTTCTTCATCTGCTCCACTTCATTTCCAATGCTCCAGGTAAACAGGGCCGGCCCGTCAAGATCGCCACTGCTTCCCAAGGGGATTTTTTTGGCCACCTCATTGGGGTAGATCCAGATCACATTCTGAATCATCTTTTCATCGAGCAATCCTCGAAGGCGCATTAAAGCCTGAATCAAACGGGAAGCCGTTAAATTATCGGCGATAAACACAAAAGCCGTTGTCCCTACTTTTTGGAGGATATTGGCCGATTCTGTATGACTCGCATCAAAATAGGTCCCCAATTTTAGCTCTTTCCAACTGATTTTATGAGCGGCCAGCTCCTCCTCGATCTGATTGCTCCCCGCAAGTTCAATGGGAG
>CAZPPS010000026.1:0-32541 GCA_964588495.1 uncultured bacterium
AGCGCTATTTGCGAGCAAAAAAGTGCGATTTGGACCACAAAAATCCCTGAGGATGGGGAAAAGAACCCAAAACTCAGGTTAGGTAAAGTTAGCTGACAATTCTTGCTGCGTTGCGGAAATTTAGAAGCTGGATGCCCTCTATTTTAATTTCCTCATCGCCACTATAGACTAAGTGGGGATCGATGGCCCGTTGAGGCACCATTTTTGTGAAATTTTTAATACCCGCAATCAGTGAAGAGTTATATGTCCGGGAAGATTTGATCTCCACAGGGATTAAATGGTGTCCCCTTTGATAAATGAGATCCACTTCACTTCGGCCTGTGACTTGATAAAAATAAAGTCTCGGATCCAATCCTTGGTTAAACCGTGCTTTCATCAATTCATTGACGACAAGATTTTCAAAGAGATTACCTCTTAGAGGATCTCTTGCCATCTGTTCTACAGTTTCAATGCCCAACAGAAAAGCTACTAAGCCAACATCACAAAAATAGATTTTCGAAGATTTCACCGCCCTTTTTCCAAAATTATCGAAATAGGGAGGAAGCCGGTAGACGATATAGCACGCCTCAAGTATGGAAAGCCAATGCCCGATTGTTTTGGCAGAAACTCCCACTTCGGCTGCAAGGTTGTCCTTATTGAAAATTTGGCCAACACGTGCGGCCGTCAACATCATAAATTTTTGGAAAAGGTCTAAATTATGAACCTGCAATATCATACGAATGTCACGTTCGATATAAGTGCGCACATAACTTGCATAAGTTTTAGTAGGATTTAATTGATCAGCATGGACGCGGGGATAGCAACCTTCGTAAAGAGTAGTGTCTACATTTTTTTGAATCCCAGCCTGCGCCATCTCCTCAAGACTGAGTGGAAGCAAATGCAAAAGAGCCACTCTTCCCGCCAGGGATTGGGAAATAGCAGCATTGAGTTCCAATTGATGGCTTCCTGTGAGAATAAACTCCCCTTTTTTACCGGTTGTGTCGACACGCACCTGGATATAAGAGAGCAATGTAGGAACTTCTTGAATCTCATCGAGGATGGCCCCCTCGGGATATTGTTCTAAAAAGGCAATAGGGTCACTGGTGGCTATTTCCCTAAGATGCAACGATTCCAGGTTGATATAGGGTTTATGGGGAAATGTTTGCTTGACAAGCGTTGTTTTCCCTGACTGCCGAGGACCCAATACATTGACAACAGGAAGACTGGCTGCTGCTTTTTCAAGTTCTTTCTGCATAGATCTATAGAACATTTTAGCCTCGTTTTGTGAAAATCAGGACTTTAACTCCCGATATTCACAATATTAGCATTTGATTTAGATTCTAGACAATTAGTAATTAGGGGTGAAACAGGAGCCCCAACCGCCGCCCATCGCCTTGTAGACGGCGATCAAATTCAGCGTCAGAACTTGCCGGCTTGATGTGCGATCTGCCTGAGCAGAGAGAAGCACTTTTTCGGCATTTAGGGCCTGGATATGATCTGAGAGGCCTGATTTGTACAGGCTCGATGCCAAATCAAACAGTTTTTGATCGGCTTCAACCCTTTGGGTGAGCTCTTCGAGACGGAGCTCTTCGTTGAAATAGGCGATCAGATTGCTTTCCACCTCCTGAAGGGCAGCGATGACGGTTTTTTCATAGGTATAGAGGTTTTGGTGTTGGATGGAAGTCTGCTGTGCAATGATGGCCATCCTCTCCCCAAAATCAAAAATGGATTGGGTCAGAGCAAGTCCAATCCCCCAAATCCGGCTGGGAGATGTGAGCCATTTGGAAAAGGAGTTGCTCGCATAGCCGATGTTGGCCCCTTGTAAGGGATTTGCCCGGAACGTCGTATTTTGACCCGTCAGCGATATCTGAGGGAATAAATTGGCAACAGCTACCCCAATATTTTCCGTGGCAGCTGCAATATTTCTTTCAGCACTCCGGATATCGGGACGCCGTCTTAACAAATCGGAAGGGAGGTTGCAGGGAACTTTTCCACAACCATCTGGAATCGGGATGGAGCCCCTTTCACACAAAAATTGTTCCAAAAATGTTTCTGGAGGGCGTCCAACCAAGACCGCAAGAGAATAGATTGCCTGTCTGATCTGTATTTCAAGTACTAAAATAGCAGCTTTATCGGCATCTAAGACAGCTTTTGCCGTTTCGATCTCTTGCTCATTTGCCAGGCCCACATTAAATCTTGCCTCTGCTAGCTGCAAAAGCTCTTCGTCGACTCTCACCGTTTGGTGTGCAATCTGCTCCAGTTCCTGAAGAGAGCGGATGTTGGTGTAGATTTGAGCCACTTCTGCAAGGACAAGGAGCCTCACATTCCGCGCATCTTCAAGGGTTGACTGGAAGGTGTCGTAAGCGGCGCGTGCAGCCCTTCTCAATCCCCCAAAAAGATCGATGGTCCAAAGAGCATCGATATCGAATTGATAATAATTTTGGACCCGAGGGAGAAAATTAGAAAGGAACACAGTTTCACTTGATCTGGAACGTGTCACCCCAAGATTGGCGACAAATTCGGGCAAAAAAGCCGTTTCAGCAATGCGGAAAGTGGCGCGCGCCTGATGGATTTTTTCGACAGCGATCAAAAGATCAAAATTGCCCTGAACGCTTTCTGCCAAAAGTGCATTGAGCATCGGATCATTAAACACCTGCCACCAACAGGCCAAATCCTCTTCTGGCATTTGGGCTGCCCCTTCCTGAGTTTCACTAAATGTAACAGGAAGTGTGGTGATGGGAGGGCAGTAATTGGGTCCGACGAGACAACCGGAAAGGAAAAGACAAAAAGTTAGGAGTAGTATTCTTGTCTGGGACATGGCTCTTTGGTAAGGGAATAGACTTTTTTTGTCACGCATGAACCCTTGCCCCTGCCCCTGCCCTTCGTAAAAGATCGGGCAAGGGTAAGGGCAGGGGCAAGGTAATTTATTTCAGGAAACGATCTGGGGTCGGCTCAACTTTCTTTCCCATAGAAAACAATTGATAACGCCGTTTGGCCACCCACCGATACAGAAAATCAAAAAGCGCAGATGGCAAAAAAGAGATCCATCCCAACAAAGCATATTTCCCCCCCAAAAGCCACAAAATGCGCATTACAGCCCTTGATTGGATGAAAAGCTTTTCCCCTTCGAGCAAAACAAGTGTGTCAAGATTGGGATCTTGAAGTCGCAAGCTTTTCAATTTTTCTGAAGCAGTTTCTCCATTCAAAGGAGCAAAATAGAAGATCTTTTTTTTGTCGGCTCCAAGCAAGAAATGGACAGAGCGGTTACACAAAGGGCAATCTCCATCATAAAAAATCACATGCTTTTTCATTTATCGATCAACGTTCTAGGGGTCGCAAATTGTTTGGTCAATTCCAAAAGCTCCCTCTCATTCAGAGTGCCTCTATTGATTTTGGCATTGGCCTCTTCCCGCATTTTTAGCCACTGACGGTCTAAAAGTTTTTGGACTGTTTCTTTAAAGAGGGGCTCTGCTTTTTCCTGTTTGACTTTGCGCTGCAAGATCTGATCGATAATCATCGGATCCTCGACGAACCCAGCCCAGCTTAAAGTATCGTTTAAAAAGTCGCTTGTATCTTCTTCCAAAATTTTTAGATAGAGCGATCGGCAAGACGGATTCCAAAAATGCTCTTCTGTGAGCCATTCTTGGGCAATGGGTAACGCCTTTTCTTTCATCAAAATGAGCCAACGCAAAAGATCAAGCTCCAAAATGCGTTCGGTATCGATCTCTTGATGGGCAAGGGCTCCCCGATTTTTAACGAAAACTCCAAAACCGGCATTTCCTTTCAAACCCACCATCTCAAGGGGCATCTGTAAAAGATGTGCAATTTTGCGCAAAGCCTCATGAACCATTACGCGGTCTTCCCACAGCTCTATTTGCTTTTTCAATGTTTTAATCAGCTCAGCTTTTCCGGCAGGAGTTTCTACATTGAATTCTTTGCTAAGCCAGGCAATCTGAAATTCCAGGTAGCTTTTCTTTTTTTCAAACTCTTCAAGGAGGCGCTCGATTCCAAATTGTGCAAGGTAAGAATCGGGATCGCTTCCTTTGGGGAGGGTAACTACAGAGACATCGATCCCCTTTTTTTGAAGCAGATCTCCCGATTTAGAAGCGGCCGATCTACCGGCATCATCGGCATCAAAAAGAAGAAAGGCTTCCCGCACGCCTAGTTTCTTGAGCTCTTCAACATGAACTTCCCCAAAAGCGGTTCCTAGAGCTGCTACAGTGGCATTTAAGCCAGCTTCAATGAGCTTCAAACAATCAATCTGTCCTTCGACAACAATCACCCGCCGCTCTTTGGCGATCCGCCTTCTGCAATAATTGAGCCCAAACAAGATCCGTGACTTTTTAAAAAGGGAGGTCTCGTGTGTGTTGATGTATTTGCCCCCGCCCGTTTCTTCTTTAAATTTCCGGGCAGAAAAACCAATGACCTGTCCTGTGGCTGTGTGGATGGGAAAAGTGATCCGATCCCAGAAAAAAGGGCGCTTATCGGAAGTGAAAAGACCCGCTTCGACGGCGAGCTCGTCGCTGATTTTTTTCTCTTTCAGAAATTGGCGGAACAAAGAGCCATCGTGAGGAGCAAAACCCACCCCAAAGCG
Organism: uncultured bacterium; assembly: GCA_964588495.1. GTDB lineage: Bacteria > Chlamydiota > Chlamydiia > Chlamydiales > JAAKFR01 > CAVPKN01. The sequence continues at coordinate 4,574 of CAZPPS010000026.1, forward strand.
CCTGATGAAATCAATGGAGATTCCCCGTTGATAAAGGTAATTGAGAGGGATTTTTCCCTCTTCCGTATAAAGTAAACAGCTTTGATAAAATTCGGAGGCTAGCGTACACGCCTCCTTCAGGGCTGTTTTGTTGACCAGTTGTTCATTATGCCCATCAACGCGCTGCAGCGGGACATGGAATTTTTCAGCAAGCGCCTCGACAGCATCGTAGAACGAAAGGTTGAGGTAGTTCATGAGAAACTGAATCGCATCTCCATGAGCACCGCAACCGAAACAATGGTAATGGGTATCCCCTTTCTGGATCATGAAAGAAGGTGTTTTTTCAGAATGAAACGGACATAAGGCTTTATAGGAAGATCCTGTCCGCTTAATGTCGATATGACCCGATAAAACTTCGAGAAGATCGATCTTCTCCCTTAGATTTTGTAGACTCTCTTGTGTAAACATCACCTTCAATTACACCGTTTTAGAGATTAACCTTCAATGTCTTTACAGAAAATTAATCCTAAATTATCATTGAGGGCCTATGTCACCTCTAAATTTTAGTATTAGCGACATCAATCCCGATGCATGGAGCGAAGTCCTGCATGAATGGTTTATTGAAGATGCGAATCAAAAAAATAGAGAAAAGCACTTTCCTGACCGCGTCAGAACTATTTGCATTTGCATTAGAGAAGTGGGAGACGAAAAATTTTGGGCAATCGAATTTTCAGACAGTGAAATTCAAGCGAATGTATCAATAACAAAACTCTCTATCGATCAGTGCATACAGATCACGCTTGAATTGACTCCTCAGTACAATAAAATAATTCAGTGCGAGCAAACTCTTAAAGCTGTAAGGCATATGTTGAAGAGCTGTACGATTCCCCAACGTCATAAAATTGTGACTATTACATATCATTTATACGACAGGATCACAGACCTTAAACTTGAAGGTCAGCCTCCTGACGGCAGTGATCGACAAGATTCTCCCAAACTGAAAATCACAGAACCGTCCCTTCACACTTGACTTCAGCCCTAAGCTCCGGTAACCTTTTTGACTATGTCAGACCTTCAGGAAGAAATTAAGCTCACTCCTATGATGGAGCAGTGGCAACGGTGCAAAAAAGAGGCCAAGGAGGCAATTCTTTTTTTTCGCATGGGCGATTTTTATGAGGCTTTTTATGAGGATGCGGCCCTTTTAGCTGAAGAGCTTGAATTGACCCTCACCAAAAGGCAAGGAATTCCCATGAGCGGAGTTCCCTGGCATACCATCGAACCCTACATCGACAAGCTTGTCTCGAAAGGATACCGCGTCGCCGTTGCTGAGCAAACCGAAGATCCCAAAAAAGCCAAAGGGCTGGTCAACCGGGAAATTGTCCGGGTTGTCACTCCTGGAACTGTGGTTAATTCGTCACTCCTTGGAGATAAATCCCACAATTTCATTGCAGCTTTGACCCAAGTGGGCTCTGTTTTTGGACTCGCCTCGTGCGACATCACAACTGCTAGCTTTAAAGTTCTTGAAGTGGAAAATATCACTGAACTTTTCAACGAACTTTTCCGTCTCAACCCCAAAGAGATTGTGGTTTCACACAAATTCTTTGAAAAACACAAACATTTACTACGGGAATGGGACAACAAGGTCATTTCAAAACTCGAAGAGTGGCATTTTGAGCATCAAAGAGCTTACCAATATTTAGCGTCCCACTTTAAAGTCTCCCACTTGGATGGTTTTGGCCTCAAAGGCTCTTTAGCTGCCATTAATTCAGCAGGAGCCCTTCTTGCCTATATCCACGAAGAGCTTTCTCTTTCTATACAGCACATCCAGGAAATCAAGCCTTACACGACAAAAGAGACTCTTCTTCTCGATAGAACGTGCCAGCTCAATCTGGAACTGACAGAGCCGCTCTACGGAAGGGGCAATCACTCCACCCTTTTATCGGTGATCGACCAGACCTTGACTCCTATGGGAGGAAGGCTTTTGCGCGAATGGGTCAAAAATCCTTTGCTCAACACCTCAGCAATCAGCAAGCGGCAAGACGCCGTCGCAGCCATCCTAGCCACATCCGAAAGTTCTTTAAAGCTTCAAAGTGAGCTCAAAGGGGTGCGTGATCTGGAGAGGCTGATGATGAAAATCAGCTCAGGATATGCTACACCCCGCGATCTGGCCTCTTTTTGCAGCTCGCTCGAAAAAATTGGGCCTATTAAGGAAATTGTCCGGAATTTTGGCTCTGAGCTGTTGTTTAGCTGCAGCGAAGATTTGGTCGATCTTTCATCTCTTATTCAGGAACTGAAAAAAGCCCTGGTCGAGGAGCCCCCTTTACGTCTGACAGATGGGAAAATTTTCCGCGAAGGTTACAACCAGGAACTCGATGAGCTCCACACGATCATGCGTGGGGGCAAAGAGTGGCTGATTGGCTATCAAAACACCATCAAAGAAGAAACCGGCATCAAAAACCTGAAGGTGAGCTACAACAAAATTTTTGGCTACTTCATCGAGGTGAGCCGCGCTCAAAGCACTTTGATGCCTTCCAGTTTCGAGCGCCGACAAACGCTTGTGAATTGCGAGCGTTTTATCTCCCCTGCCCTACGGGAATATGAAAGCAAAGTTCTCACGGCCGAAGAAAAAAGCTTTGAGCTTGAGCATGAACTTTTCTTCAAACTACGCGATCAATGCAGCCAGCATGAGCGGGCCGTCTTCCAGATGGCAAAAGCCGTTGCTGCGATTGACGCCCTTTTGTCCCTTGCAACAGCTGCATCAAAAAACCATTATGTCCGCCCCCTTGTAGATCAAAGCACTCAACTTCAGATCGTCGATGGGAGACATCCTGTTGTGGAAGCGATCGGCGGACGGCAAAACTTTATCCCCAACGACACCTCGTTTGACGGCGGATTCGAAAAGATGATGCTCATCACAGGGCCCAACATGGCAGGAAAGTCCACCTACATCAGACAAGTGGCCTTGATTGTGATTTTGGCCCAAATGGGGAGCTTTGTTCCGGCAAAATCGGCCCACATTGGAGTGATCGACCAGATTTTTACCCGAATTGGAGCCAGCGACGACCTCTCCCGCGGCCAATCGACATTCATGGTCGAAATGAGCGAGACGGCTAATATCTTGAACAACCTCAGCCCACGATCGCTTGTGATTCTCGACGAGATTGGGCGGGGAACAAGTACCTATGATGGAGTCTCCATCGCATGGGCCGTGGCAGAATTTTTGCTCGCAACCCCCGCCAAAACCCTTTTTGCAACGCATTATTGGGAGCTGACAGAGCTTGAAAGAACCATTCCGGGCGCGATCAACTACCACGCTTCTGTCCAAGATTGGAACGACGAGATTGTCTTTTTGCATAAAATCGCAAAAGGGGGCGCCGACAAAAGCTACGGCATCCATGTGGCACGCCTTGCGGGCCTTCCCCTCTCTGTCATCCAAAAAGCAACAGCCATCTTGAAAAAACTGGAGGCACGCAAAGAAACAAATCGCCGCACTCCAAAAAAAGAGTTTTCAGAATCTCAGTTGATGCTATTTTAAGATTTTAGTCCGCAGCTGACTTAATTTATGTCCTTCGATACAACCCAACTCAACAAATTTCCGACACAGCCGGGCGTCTATCTCATGAAAGACGCCAAGGGCCAAGTGCTCTACGTAGGCAAAGCAAAAAATCTGCGCGTCCGCGTGAAGCAATACTTTATCCCGGGAAGAGACGGAAGGACCATGGTCCCCTATCTGACAAGTCAGGTTGTTCAGATCGATACGTTGGTTGTCACCTCTGAAAAAGAGGCGTTGATTCTGGAAAATAACCTCATCAAACAACATTGGCCCAAATACAACGCCCTTCTCAAAGACGACAAAACCTTTTTTAGCATCATGATTAACCATAAGCACAAATGGCCGATGCTCCGGATCGCCCGTTTTAAAGGAAAGCCTCCGGCGGGCAATCTCTATTTTGGCCCCTACGCCCATGGTTTTGCCGCGAGGCAGACGCTCGAATTTTTGCGCTACCTTTTCCCCTTAAGACAATGTTCAGACAGAGAACTCGCCTCAAGAACGCGGCCGTGCATTCTCTACGATCTCAAACGGTGCATTGCCCCTTGTGTCAATAAATGCACCAAAGAGGAATACGACCATCAGGTCAATCAAGTCATCCACTTCCTAAGAGGGCATGATGCAGAAATCATCAAAGAGCTCAAAAAGGCCATGGAAGAGGCATCGGAAAATCTGGAATTTGAAAAAGCGGCCCACTATTATCAGATGCTTGTCTATATCGATAAAACTTTAGAAAAACAGAAAGTGGAAAAAGCGGGCCTTGCCGATAGCGATGTGATTGGGATCTATCGACAAGCCGATCGAGTAGCCTTAGCCCAGCTCATCTTTAGAGAAGGAAAACTTCTCAATTCTTTCGAACGTTTTTTCCTCCACAATGCCCAAAGCGATGAGGAGCTCATCTCCTCTTTCATCGTGCAAACCTATGAAAGTGCCGAATTTCTGCCACACATGATCATTGTCCCGGTTGATCTTCCCGATAAAGGCACTCTGGAACAGCTCATCTCAAAAAACCGAAAAACCGAAATTGTGTTCCCTCAAAGGGGGAACAAAAAAGAGCTGGTTACCATGGCAAATGCCAATGCAAATGCCCGCTTTACAAAGGAAAAAGATGAAGATGCCCAAAAAGAGCAAGTTTTGATGGCTTTGGAAGAGCAGCTCAGTCTTATAAACTACCCTGAAACCATCGAATGCTTCGATAATTCCAACATTTCGGGAACTGAAAGCGTCAGCGCCATGGTTGTCTTTACCGACGGCGAAAAAAATAGCAAACTCTACCGCAAATATAAACTGAGAGATACAGAGCCGTCAGATGATTATGGCGCTCTCAAAGAAGTGTTGACCCGCCGCTATCGAAGAGCCAAAGAAGAGGATAATCTTCCCGATATGATTTTGATCGACGGGGGCAAAGGGCATCTAAATCTTGCCCTCGATATCCTTTCTGAGCTCGATGTGAGCACCGTCGATGTGATTGCTATCGCTAAAGAAGAGGGCAGACACGATAAAGGAATCCGGGCAGAACAGATCTTCCTGGCAAGCAAAGATGAGCCGCTTCTTTTGAGCCCCAACTCCCCCATTCTCTTTTTCCTCCAAAGGATTCGCGATGAGGCCCACAGGTTTGCGATCACCTTCCAACGTTTGCGACGAGGCAAAAAGAGCTTGGGAAGCAAGCTTGACACGCTTCCGGGGATCGGTCCCATTAAAAAGAAGCGATTGCTATTGAAGTTTGGTAGCCTGAAGCGCATCCTAGATGCCAGCCCTGAAGAGTGGCGAGAGATAGCGGGGATCACCAAGAAGGATGTCGAGACATTGATGCGCCTCAAAAACGAGCGTGAGATGGGGCAATGATTGACCAAGAGATTAAAGAGCACGATATCTAGGATATGCTTGATATACATGATAAAAAGAAAAAAATATTTTTTTATCAAGTAGATCAAGCATATCCTAAATAGCGTGCTCTCTTCAAAGAATCAGCGATCCACTGCTCTTAATTTCCATTAGTACCTAAATACACAATTCTTAATACAAAATTAATTTGAATTTACAATATTGAATATGTTATAATTTTTTAATTAAAGTGGGATTATAAATGCACCGAATGAAAGTGAGCTTCATGCTCGTACAAATAATTTAATGCAGTTCTTATTAGATAGCCTAACACTTACAGAATTTAATACCTTGGAAAGTATGCTCGCTCCCCAGAATGGCAAACAAGATTTGGCGAGCGAATATGCTCTTACAGCTATCAAGATCGTGAAACCTGAGAAAGAAAGGCAGCAGATAGCAAAGCTTCTGAATGACGTACAAAAAATGTCGGCACTGACCCCTAAGCCCAATCACCCCCCACAGCAACGTACCCTACAGCCCCCACCGCCACGGATCCCAGAAGTGGATAGTTATTTAAATGTACGGCTGCTTTTGTATAAGTGGGGCATCTGGGATTAAAGAGTGACAACACTTTTTTTATAGTGTTCAATGTCAAAATCGATGCGATCCTTGTCCGTGTCTTTGACCTGATCGTCTATCATGAAGTAAGAGCCACACCCAAACGGATTGTTGGGGTGAAGGTGCCACGCAAGCTCATATTCTTTGAGGATGAGTTGTTTTTTTGCCAACATTGATTCAAGGAGATTGCCTTTTAAGAAATGGAGCTTCCATCCCATGTTAAAGACAAATTGATTGTTATCATAAATTTTTACTGATGTGTCACGACATTCCAATTTTTGCTTATTGGAGAAATTATCGATGAAGACTGGATCCATCAGATTCTCAAGCTTGCCCCGTCTTTCGATGGCTTTGTCGATGAGATGCAACCACCACTCATCATCCCCATCTTCTTTCAGTTTTAATCCTTTTTCTACAACCTCTTCAAAACAAGAAAGAGCTTCTGTACAAGATGGGGAAGCGAAAAAAGAGCTATTTTTTTCAGGGGTCATCAATAAAACATAGAACAAAGCCGACTCTTTCCACTGTTGTGAGGCTCCTCTTTGTTGGGCCTCTGGTAAGAATAAATCTCTGAATTCACTGTATTTTTCGGAGCCCGATTCCAAAAAGGAAAGTGAGGGATCTTTTAATTCTAAATAGGGGAGAGCTTTTTTGAGATAAGATATTGACAAATTGTAGTGTTGATTGAAATCAAACGATAAATCCCAAATTGATTTCCAAATAGTAGAATAATACTCGTTTTGATATTTAAGCCAATAATGATGTGCACATCTCAGCCATATGCGAGCCAACAGTTTTTGGTTTTCTGGCTGAATACTTTCAATATTTATTTTTTCGATCAAAGGTTCAACTTCTTGAATACTATCTAACTTTGTTTCAAGAAGACAGAGTGCTTTCCGAATTTGATCTTCAGGCTTGTTAGATCCTGATCGTGTAAAAGCAGTCAAAGCGATGTCGTATTTTTTTTGCTCGAAGGCATACCTTGCTAAATAAAGCTGTGCGTGCAGAAAGTGTGCGGGGGGTTGGTACTCAAATTTCTTCCAATCGATCTTTTTGAAACAGTTCTCAGCCATTTCCAGGTTCTTTAAGCCAGACTCAGCCTCTCCGAGATAGGTCCAATAGGTGTTTCCGTTTGTAACTTGGATTGAATAAAGCTCTTCTCTTTGTGAAGAGTTGAGAGTTTTTAACAAATTAGATAAAGCGGCTAACTGGGCGGAGAAAATCAATGACGTGACGAGTAAATACAGCTCATGTTTTGCAAGGGGTTTTAGAGTGAGCGCTTTAGAAAAATAAGATGCTGCATACGAATAATTTCTCTGCGCGAAGAAATGTTGCGCAGTTAATTCCCAGAAGGTTCCTAGGTTCTGTTTTGAAAAAAAAGATAGGTAGAGGGGCATTTCACTTAAGTAGTTGATAAAGCATTTGGAAACAAGATCTCCCGCTGCTGCTAAATCATTCACTTTCAAATAGGAATCCAACAATAACACTTGGTGGGAGAAACTTAAGTGGCCTGTGCCGACCGCAGAAAAATATTTGATGGCCAAAGCAAACTTTTTAGCCTCATAGGCAGTTTCGGCAATCAACAAATGGATATTCGAAACTTCTTCTCTTAAAGAGTCATCGTAGATAGAACCCTTAAATTTTTGATCGAAGAGTTCTAGCCCCTCCCCATCCTGATACACTTTGAGTGCAGCCTGTGTGTGGAAAGCGATGCGGGTTTGAGCATCTGAAACTTCTGTGGCCTCTTGGAGTAAACCTGCAACATTTCCCTTCTTGAGTCTTGAGGTTTGCATGCAATCTCCAAGCGCTTGGAAGATGAGAATAGAGCTTATTAAGCCAAGGGGAACGTAGATGCTAGCTCCGATCGCTCCAAGATCGCTAAGCGCATTTAAACCCGGAATCTGAATGTGTGAGGAAAGGCAGAAAAAAAGAGCCCCTAAAGCGAGGATGATGCCGAGCGCCACTTGAATCGAGCACTTATATTGAGCGGATTGAAAATATTCCTTATTGCTTTCCAGAATGCCTGGACCCACATACTCGATTGGATTCATGGCAAAAAATATAAACTAAGTTTATTTTAATCTCAACAAAGAGGAAGAAAGTTTATTACTTAGTTGAAAAGCTGACGTTGTAAATAAATTCTTTGTCGTACTGACATTGTCTTTGTAGAACTACTTTCAGTCTTTTTTCACATTCTATAAGAGTCTCTTCACGGCTCTCTAGATCTACAAAAGGAAGATTGGCCAGAATCTCGATGTGATTTCTTTTGATGACACAATCACAGTCTATGAGCTTATTCGGAAAAAGGGGCTGCAAACTTTCTTTGGCAAAATGGGCAATCAGACTGTCTTCAATAGAGACACCCCCCATTTTCAACAACAAATAGCGCCTTTTGTTCAACATCAGTAAAAAAGTGAGGAAAAGGGCGCCTAAAAGAAAGAGGGCGAGTCCCATTCGGGAGATTGCTGTGAGATGGCGGTCCAAATTTTCTGCAAAATTGGGGATATTGGGGGCAAAAAATAAGAAAATGCCTGCAAAGACCATTATGAAGCAGAAAAAGAGACCTGTGAGAGAGATGAGGAGGTGCTCAGCTCTCATGGGGCGCTATCCAGAGCAGCTAAGGCTGGTGGAAAAAGTCCTGTCTTTTCTTCTTTGGGAGGCATGATCCCCTTCACGACGATATGAACAGCAGAGACATGCAAACCGGTTAAGCTGGTGATCTCAGAAACGATGACGTTTTGCACCTCTTCGGCTTTCTCAGGAATACAAACGCCGTAAGCGACATTGATCTCAACGCTGACTTTGACAGAGTGATTTTTACTGTCCTGTTCCACGTGAATGCCTTTGACACGCTCCACTTCCCGTCCAAAAAGAGAATCGATGAGATTACCTTCCAAAAGGCCCACGCTTTCAAGCTTACCGACACAATACAAAATGATAATTTGAATGACGCGCGTTTCGATATCTCGACTGAACACCGTTTTGGGCAATTCAAATTCTTTTCTATCGACTTTAGCTGTTTTTTCGCTCATATTTGCCCCTTTATTCTTGAAAGTTTCAACACACTTAAGTAAACTATATGCAGGTTAGGTATAAAATGCAATTGCTCAATATATTTTTGTTTGGAGCTTTCTTTGGACTTTTTACCTCCCATTTTGCAAAAAAACGGGGGCGAGCTCCTCTCGGCTGGTTTTTTGTTGGCTTCAGTTTAGGAATCTTTGGCCCCCTTCTCCTCTTTATGTTGCCAAAAGTGGGCGCAAAAAAAACACGTCCCACACACAAACCCCTTCCTGTTCCCAAACAGAGCGAAGCCTGGCTCAAAATGTGGTATTACCTCGACCCTGCCCATGAAAAACAGGGCCCCATGGAATTCCCCGACCTGATTAAAACCTGGAAAGACAAGGGAATCTGCGAAGCCTCTTACATCTGGGGCGAAGGAATGGGCGACTGGAAACGCCTCTCCGACCTTCCCGACCTCATCGACGAAATCAAGAAAGCTTAAGCCAGTGTCCCCACAACTTGGCTCGCTTTAGTGCCTAAAACACGAAGGCACAAAGAGAGAAGAAAGCTGAAATATGCTACAACTTCTTTCATCTTTTCTTTGTGCCTTCGTGTCTTCGTGTTTTAAAAAAATGAACGCAAAGAAAAAAAGATGAAATATTCCCTCTGTGTGCTCTCTGCTCTCTGTGGTTTTTTTATTTTGCCACGCAAAATTCTATAAAATGACTTTGGGAGAACTTATTAAACCAGAGCTCATAAATAACACAGAGAGGGTTTTCTTTGCGCCTCGTCGCTTCCTGCGTTTCCTAAATAACTTATTCCAAATAGTTGTGAATCAAAAATATAATACGTTTCCTCTCTCTGCTTCTCTTGCGCCTCTGCGGTTTTAAAATGAGCTCACAACCTTGATTGACGCAAACTTTTCGCGGGTTTTGAAAACCGCGAAGGCGCAAGAGAAGCAGAGAGAAAAAAAGACATTTTGTTATTTCCCGATAGGGGATGCCAAAGAAAACTGTCTCGCTCTTCTTTGAAAATGCTTAAAAGTGGATAAGTTTGTGGGAATAAATCGGGCACAGACGCTCACAGGTACGAGGATATACTACTGAGAAACGTGAATGTGCTCGAATCTTCCATTAAGAGAATCTTGAGAGGCTTGCTCAGCTTTTGCATTGGTAGAGTGATAGGTTCCACGCGTGCTTGCATGACTCTTTAGATAGGAGTCCATAGCTTCCCTGCTGGGAAAGTGATGGATTGTGCGCGTGCCTTCATCACTTTCTAAAATGGAATACATTACAGGAATCTTTAGATTTGAAACAACTTCATCAGACTTAGTATGAACAAGATTTGTGCATTTACGCCCCACTTTCCCTAGGGCATTAAATGAATTTAAATATAAAAGGCTTTCAGCCGGATCGTTGCTTTGGGCGTTAAACAATTCTTCAAGGGGACTCTTTATTTTTAGATGCTTTCTTACCATAAACGCAAGGGCGACTCCATCTACGACAACTAACAATCCCCCAACGCCCATTGCAGTTCCTGTGGCTGCTAGAGGGATTTGATGGTAGAAGAAATACCCTAAGATACCAAGCACTAAAATAACAGCTCCAGCAGCCCCTGCTCCACCCGTCATTATTTTTTTGGCCGGCGTGAAGGCTCCTGTGTGATAAACTACGGAAGCACTTGCATTTTCTGTTATTGATTTGCTCACAATATCCTTACCTTTAGTTAATTATATTATATCAATTAAATATTTAATTTATATTAAGATAGGAATATTTATTTACAAAATCTTTCTTAAATCTAATCGGATATGAGGTTCGACCCGTCTTTTTGCCTGGAAAAAGGCGATTCAAATTAAGAAGAATAGGTTCCGTGAAGTTTCACAAATCATTAATGCTTGCTTGCGAATTTTTAAAAAATGTGGAAAATATCCTTCGAAAAAGGGATTTTATGACCAGATTAGGGACCAGATTAACGACCAGCTTAATGACCAGCCTAATGACCAGATTATTAGTTTTCTCAGCTCTTTTTTTACTAAGTTTTGTCAAAAATGCGACCTGTGCTGAAACACCTGTTATGGAAAGTTTTGTGCAAGCAGGCGATGCCCAGTTGTTTTGTAGCACTCTAGGCCAGGGAAAACCCCTTATCGTATTGCATGGAGGACCTGGATTATCCCAAGACTATTTGCAGCCACATCTTGAGGAACTTGGTAAGCATCATTTTGTAATTTTCTACGATCAAAGGGGATCTGGTAAGTCAACAGGGGAAATTAATCCGGAAGATATGAATCTGGAGACATTTATTGAAGATTTGGATCAAGTTCGTAAAACTTATAATCTGGAAACGGTTTCTATACTTGGCCACTCTTGGGGCGGATTTGTGGGCTTAAATTACGCGCTCAAATACCCTGAACGTGTTGAAAAATTGATCCTGTCAAACTCTATGCCCGCATCTTCCGATGGGCTCGCTCTCTTTCATGCAGAATGGGTGCGTCGCAATGCACCTTTTATAGAAGAATTGATGAAAATTCGAAATGATCCCGCATTTATCGCGGGCGATCCAGAACTTACAGAACACTACTACCGCGTTCTCTTCCGCGTTTATTGTCACTGTCCTGAATCTGCTAATTTTTTGAATTTAAAAATGAGCGCCAATGCGAATACCAATGCCGTTAAAATATTCGGTTTAATGACGAAGAATGTGCTTTGCAAACCCTATAATTTGCATCCTTTACTATCGACCCTAGAGGTCCCAACATTGATTATCCATGGACAAGATGACATAGTCCCCTCCTCCACAGCACAGGCTACCTGTGAGTGTCTGCCCAACGCCACTCTCATCCTGATTGAAGATTGTGGTCATTTCCCCTATGTAGAAGCCCCAGAAACCTATTTTTGTTCCTTGAAAGATTTCTTAACCTGAGAATAGGGGAAAGGAACCCGGAAACTCAGGTTAAATAAGCTTTCCTTGGAGAGCGGCGATTATTCGCCACCCTGCAATAGACAAAAAAAGCTAATAGTCATTAAAGGGCTCTGAGTGGACTCGTGGCCTATTTTGGCCAGTAACTTTATTTGAATGAAGAAAGTTTTAGCGAGGCGGCGAAAGATCGCCGCTATTATGGGGACAACACTTTGAAGGGCGGCGAAGAATCGCCGCACTCCAGGAATAATTTACCAGCTGGCTTTGGTGACGCCAGGGATCATGCCCATACCGGCGAGTTCACGGAAGCAAAGACGGGACATTTTGAATTTGCGGAGGTAGCCATGAGGACGGCCAGTCAGTTGGCAACGGTTCTTAAGGCGGCTCGGAGATGTGTCGCGACGCATTTTGTTAAGGGCAACACGGGCAGCATCACGCTCTTCATCGCTCAAATTAAAATTTTTGGCCTGGTCACGCAGTTCTGCGCGTCTTTTCCAGTTGAGGGCCACTAATTTTTCCCGTTTTTTTTGTTTTGCTATCGACGAGGTTTTTGCCATAGGGGTAATATATCCTTACTTTTTACGTGCTGGGCCTTTCTGCCGCTGTTTACGATTTGGGTCTTTTTTGTTAATGACATAGAGGCGACCACGGCGGCGGACTAATTTATCCCCTTTTGACGGATCGGCCTTAACTGAAGCTCTTGTTTTCATATCACTCTACAAATTTCGGTTAAAGGGGGTAATTTAGCGAAAACGCCTTTTCTTTGCAATCTCTCATTGTCAATTTCATCAATCTTTGCTATGCTGTCGGGAAATAACCAGGATTTAATCATGAAACGTACTTACCAACCTAGCAAAAGACGACGTGTATCCGCAACAGGTTTCCGCGCCCGTATGGCCACAAAAAATGGACGTAAAGTGTTAGCGCGCCGCCGCAAAGCTGGGAGACATCAGCTAACAGCTGTATAAGCCGTCCGATGAACGCACGGGAAGTTCAAGAAAAAACTGATTCCGTTGAAAAAACTCTCAGTTTTAGCTTCCCAAAGTCTAAACGCCTTCTCAAGCCCTATGAGTTTCGTCGTGTGACCAAACAAGGTTCCACTGTCTCTGGGCAATTTCTTACAATTCACGCCCAAAAAGAGCGCAGAACTTCCAAACTAGGCCTGACAGTTTCCCGCAAATATGGCGATGCTGTCGAACGCAACCGTTTCAAGCGCCTTGTGAGGGAAGCCTTCCGCCTCTCCCAGCATGTTCTGCCTCCCAATCTCCACCTCAACATCCGCCCAACCGGGAAATTCCGCCCCGAAATGACCCTAGATACAATCCAACTCGAACTCTCAGAGCTTTTAATCAAAAAATGACCCCGTAAATGTTTCCGTTTTTAGCCACGCAGTGACGCTATTTGTTAACCGTGGATGGAAGTCAGGCCAGGGAAAGGCCAGATGTTATCAAATGCGAGCTGGCCGAGAGAGTTTCTCGCTAAAGAAATCTTTTATGAGAGCTTCAATTTTTTTAGCCACGAAGTGGCGATAATGTATCGACGAGTTTCGCCACTTGCGTGGCTCATTTTTGTTTTACCATCATACCGTGGGTTCCTTTTAGCCACCCACGGCTAACCAATATCGCCGCTAATCGCGGCTAAAAATTCATCAAAGTTTGAGTTTTCCGATATTCCCCATGAACGACTCCACAAACTTCCGATTTTTTGCCCCACAATTTGGACGCCTGTATCAATAATTCAATACGAAGCGAGTCAGTGCTAAAGCCCCCCCTACCGGGAAATAACAAAATGTATTTTATTTTTCTCTCTCTCTGCTTCTCTTGCGCCTCTGCGCGGTTTTCAAAACCAGCGAAAAGTTTGCGGCAATCAAGTTTGTGAGCTCATTTTAAAACCGCAGAGGCGTAAGAGAAGCAGAGAGAGGAAATGTATTCTATTTTTGACTCATAACTATTTGGAATAAGTTATTTAGGATGCACGAAGACACAGAAAGAGCTAGAACAATCACACCTTCTCTCTTTAATCTGTGCTCTCTGTGGTTTTTAATTTCCCGCAATTTAACAGCCAAATCGCTTTATGGGGATTTAGTAAACCAAAGAGAACACACAGTACAGAGGGAAGACATAAACCTTCTTTCTCTTTGTGTCTTTGCATCTTCGCGCCTTCGTGTTGAATAATTACTTGTGAGGAAAAATCGGGCTCGGGCTTGGGCACGGGCTCGTTCACGGAAGCTGACTTATCTCACATTCAAGCGGATATAGTCGAGGCTATGAGCAATTTCGGCGTGCATATCTTGGGGAGCTGATTTGAGAGCCTTTTCGGCATGCACAAAGGCCTCTTCCCATTTGTCTGCATCGAGGAAAATCTCGGCAATCATCATTTCGATACGCCACACATTGGTTGGATCTCTATCCCCAAAGCTTGTCAAATATTCAAGAAGTGGCTCAGCAGCAATCTCTGGCTTGCAATTTCTTGAGACAAGTTCCTGAAAATCGATCAGGGCTAATGTATAAGGAATCAACTGGCCATTAACTTGCTCACAATCGGGTCTCATCAACAATTTCTGGCGCAATCTCAGAGCAATCTCAGATTTTCTTTCCCCTTTTTCCACGAGCATTCGGTATTCTTCGAGACAAAAGAAAGCATCTCCTTTTTTGAGTCCCGCTTCCAAAATCTGATCAGCAGCAACTTCGTTACCGAGCTCTTGGGCCAGTTGGTAGATCTTTTTTAACTGCTGCGTGCTGGCGCTTGGCAAATTTTTCAAACTCGCTGTCAGTTCAACATCTTGCTCCAACATTTTTAGAAGGTCTGCCGCAAATTTTTCCCCGTTTTCAGGAAGATAGCTGATTTGAGCAATGATCCGTTCTTGCGAATCGAGCAAAAATAGAGCAGGAAACTCTGAAACCTTAAAACGTTTTTTTAATTCTTCATTTTGCGCGGCGATTTTTTGATCGGGATTGGAGTGTTTTGGAAAATCAGCTTCCATAAAGAGCAGCTTATCGCCAATTCTTTCCTTAAAGCCCAGCGACCCTAAAGTTTCTGCTTTCAATTTCATCGCAGAACCTTCCCAGTCGGAGCCGTTAAAAAACAAAAGTATGGGCTTATTTTCTTTCTGGCTTGCCCCGCATACGTGTGCATAATCGGTATGCCACTCAAGAGCTGCCCCAAGAGGCAAAGCTGCACACATGAAGAGTAAAAAAATTCTAAACATAAAACTTCCTCTTTTTTAAATCCCGGGCCTATTTAGCCCGGGCGAGAGTTATTACAAAAGAGTTTTGAGATAGTCTGCAAAAGCCTTTCCACCACCTGGACGGTAGCCTGTTTCTGCAACAAAATTTTGGTTAGAGTCAATAATTACAATCGTTGGGTAACCCGTAATTCCATATTTTTGCTTTAATTGAGCATTTTGCTGTGCAAGTTCTGTGGGAAGCTGTTTGTTCATTGGGAAATCGACATCCACAAAGATAAAGGAGTTTCCAGCCATTTGAACAAATTCTGGGGATGAAAAAACTTCTGAAACCATTTTTTTGCACCATCCGCACCAATCAGAGCCTGTGAAAAACAGTAAAATCGGCTTTTTGTCAGCTTGAGCTGCTTGGACAGCTTGATTGTAGTTGGTATACCATTGAATTTTTGATTGCTGCTGGCCGCTTGAAGGGCTTTGAGCTTGTAGTGTCGGCGCGACAGTAAGTGCTAAAAATGAAATACAAAGTGCAAGTAAACGTGTCATTTTCTTCTCCTGGATTACTCATCCGCTATTTCGTGATAAAATCCAATTTACTAAAACGCAATTAAAGGGTACAGTTTTTCTTTTTTCGTACCGTTATGAACCCTATTTTCCCTCCTACAATTGTAATCAGACACCGGAAAGAGAATTTGAAAAAATGCTCTTTACGCGGTTTGGAAACACGTCCCGATTTTCGTTTTTTCCGCTACCCGTTACAAGAGCTTCCCCCCTATTCAGATTATGTCCTCCTTTCAATTGAAGGAACAGAAGAACTTACCCCCCAAGATAGCTCCAGCGGCCTTTTGATTGTGGATGCCACATGGAAATATGCGCAGCAGATGCAAAAAAATCTGCCCGATCTGGGAAATCTTAAACTGAGAAAGCTTCCTAAAAAATTTCTCACCGCTTATCCAAGAAGACAAAACGATTGCATTGATCCAGAATCTGGCCTCGCATCCATTGAAGCTATTTTTTGCGCCTACGCCATTATGGGCAGATCGTGCGAGGGACTTCTCGATCATTATTATTGGCAAAGTTCTTTTCTCGAAAAAAACCAATCAAATTTGTTAAAGTTTAATCATGAAAAAACGCTTGCCGGCTGATAATCGTTTCGCATTTTATCATCAAAATGAAGCTTTGCTTTTCCAATTCCTTTTGCATGAGTGTTTACAAGTCCATCTTTTGTTGAAAAAGAAGTCGGCAGAAAAATTTCTTTTGCTGATGGGCAATTATGAAGAAACCAGCCGCACAGCCAATGCTCCCAGCGGCCATTTGCCAAGGCTCCAACATTTTTGCACGCTCCTTTCTACCTATTTTACAGACAATTCTTCAAAGCTATGCAAAAATTTGCAACAAACCCTGGACAAAGCATTTACCGCTGCCAAAAAGTGTTACCTCACTCCTGATGAACAAACCCAAATCAAACACTACACAGCTCTAAAAAAAGAAATACGCTTTTTTATGACGCTGCTCTTTATCAAACTCTATGATTTTCGGGACAATCCGGCGGTGCTGTTGTTTTTGATCAAACACCAGGAGCAGTTTGACGCCTTTTACAAAGAGCCCATCATCAAAAAAACGCTCCTGACTATATTCCCCGAAGGAATCAAAGAAGCAGGAAGGTTTTTATCGGAAAATTTCACAAAAAGAGGGTTTATCCATCTCATCCCTTTCATTGAGCAAAAATTGAAAGCATTGGATGTTCAGCCTCGAGCAAAACGGGCTGCAAAGGGTTAAATTGCTGCAGGACTATCTTAAACTGATTCAGGATACACGACTTTTTATTCAAAGAGAGTACTCTCTTGAAGAAAAAAATGTCCCTATCCCACCCCCTGCCCTTGCCCCCGCCCCTATCCCTGCCCCTGCCCTTCCTCCCTCTCCTCCCCCCACAAAAAGCGAAAAACCCCCACAAGCCCCTCCCACTAAAGGTGGCTGGGCGCTTCAGCCCATGAGTCAGACCGAAGAAACTTCCCATTTTCGGGATAATTTGTCCTCTTTTGCCAAAACATGCGCCTTTGATATTTCCACATTTCTCGTACTTCCCGAAGAAAATGGGGCTCACAGACTTTTTCTGGAAAATGTCTCAAGGGCCATCACGAAAACTTTTCAACCCTCAACCGTGGTTTTATTTCAGGAAAAATTGCTCCAGATGCCAGGCAAGATTTTTTTAATCCCCCTTTCTTGTCTAAAATCGCAATTTCCAAATCTTGAACCCCACCAATTTATCAAAACCCCCAACACCACATTTTTAGCGCTCGAGAATCTCGACAACTATGCAGAAGATGTGAATTGCAAACGTGCTTTATGGAATGCTATTCAACTTTTGTTTCGGTAATTGTCGATCAGGGCTTTCACCAGCTTCTTGATTATGGCGTTCCTGAAAAAGAGGCCTCCCGTATCAAACGGGGCTGCCAAGTCAAGGTTCCTGTTAGAGGCGCTCTTCGGACGGGCTATGTCTTTGAAGTGAAAGAAAAAACCGATTTCAAAGTTTTGCCGATCCATTCTCTCATTTCTGAAGATACACTAATCACAGAAGAGCTCTTTGAGCTGAGCCTGTGGATGAGCAAATATTATAATGCCCCTTTAAATCAGATCATCAAAAGCCTTTTGCCCGTAAGTGTGCGCAAGAATATGTCGCACAAAGAGCAGTTTTTCGTTTCAAGGCTACTCTCAAAGGAAAAATTGCGCGAAGAGTGTCTCCTTTTAAGAGAATCACATCCTGCGCAAGCCAATGTTCTCGATGCCATTTTGCTATCTGACGGCCTTTTTTTGAGCGAACTTCTCGAAAAAGGGCAAATCACAAAAAGCCCGGTTGAGACCCTTGCCAAAAAGGGTTTTCTCAAAATTGAAAAGGTGCGCGTTGATCGATCCCCTCTCAAGGGAGAAGAATATCTAAAAACCGCTCCCAAAAAACTTAAAATGGCCCAACAAGAGGCCTTTGACAAGATCTCCCAAGCCCTTCTTGAAAAAAAATTTGAGACACATCTGATCCACGGCATCACCGGAAGCGGAAAAACAGAAATTTATCTTCAGGCCATCGAATTTGCAATCTCCCAAGGCTTTTCTGCCCTCATGCTTGTCCCAGAAATTTCTTTGACGGGGCAGACAATCGAAAGATTTAAAGCCCGCTTTGATCACTCCATTGCCATTTTACACCACCGCCTCAGCGAAGGAGAAAGGTACGACGAGTGGCATCGCATCTATAGAAAAGAGGCCAAAATTGTCATTGGCGCCCGTTCTGCCCTTTTTTGTCCGATTCACGATCTCAAACTCATCATTGTCGACGAAGAGCATGATGGGGCCTATAAACAAAACGAGCACGCCCCTTGCTACCATGCCCGAGATGTGGCTGTGATGCGGGGCAAACTCAACAATGCGGTTGTGGTATTAGGGACAGCGACCCCTTCAATTGAGAGCTATTACAATGCAAAAGTGGGAAAATATACGTTAACGACCCTGCCTGTGAGAGCAACGGAATCGGAACTGGCCCATGTGCATATTGTCGACATGAAAAAAGAGTATGAAAAAGCAGGAGGCTACACCTCCTTTTCAGAAATTTTGATCGACAAGATGAAAAAGAGGCTTGAAAAAGGGGAACAAACCATCCTTTTTCTCAACAGACGGGGCTATCACACAAGTCTTGCCTGTAAAGATTGCGGCCATATTTTTGCCTGTCCTGCCTGCGATACCACTCTGACCTTCCATCGGGGCGATAATGTTTTGGCCTGCCATCTCTGTGATCATCGACTCTTTCCACCTCCTAAAACATGTCCCAAATGCAAACATGGAGAGGCTCTCAAATTCAAGGGAGTTGGAACAGAGCAGATCGAGCGGAGCATCCACGCCCTGTTCCCGGAGGCCCGCACGTTACGCATCGATGGCGATACCACAAAACACAAAGGGAGCCACGAAAAGCTATTGCGCACCTTCCAGACACAAAAAGCCGATATTCTTATTGGGACGCAGATGATTGCCAAAGGACTCCATTTTCCTGCCGTGACCCTCGTTGCCGCATTAAATAGCGATGCCGGCTTACACATTCCCGATTTTAGAGCTTCTGAGCGGGTGTTTCAGCTCATTACGCAGGTTGCTGGACGTGCTGGACGGGGCGAAATTCCTGGCGAAGTGATTGTCCAGACGATGATGCCAGAAAATATGACGATCCAACAGGCCTCGGAGCAGAATTTTAACAGTTTTTACGATACCGAAATTGAAACCCGCAAAATGTTTGGATTTCCCCCCTTCTCCCATCTTGTGAAGCTCACCTTTGCCGGTCAAGATAGCGCCGAAACGTCACAGGTGGCGAATCTAGTAAGGTCTGGTGTCAGCGCTCTTTTAGAGAAAAAAGTGATCGTCCATCCTGTGGTCCCCTCAGGCCATCCCAAAATCAAAGAATTCTTTAGATTCCAGTTTTTGATTCGGGGCAGCAGCATTTATATGATGAATGAGGCTATTAAGACTGTTTTGGGAAAATGTGCTGTGCCTAAAAAGATCCGCCTCCAAATCGATGTTGATCCCCTCTCAACTTTTTTCTAAAAATCCCGTGCCCGTCCCCGTGAGCGTGCCCGTGCCCGCCCGTGCTCCGGCAAGGAAATAGTTCGCAGGTAATTTCTCTATGTATTACCCTATTACAAGTGAAAATCATAAGAGCGTTTAAACAATCCACTTTTCAAACCAAACTTTTTGTCCTGGTTCTTGTAGGTTTTTTTGTTTTAAACGTCGTGACATGTTTGTACCCTTACTTATGGTTTCACCAAAATCGCAGTGCAAAATTTGAAAAGGCAGGAAATAGTGATTGACAGACCCCCCTATCATGACCACGAAGAATTTCAAAATCGAACAAAAAAGATCGATGAGATCCGTGCTCTTGGCGTTGAGCCCTACCCTTACCGCTATGCCCCTAGCCACACTGCAGCCAAGATTCACGAAGAATACGAAGGAAATCCTGTGGGCCATAGTGAGGATGCGGCTGCTGGCACAACGCCTCATGTCTCCGTTGCCGGAAGGATGATTTTGTTCCGCGCCATGGGAAAAAATGCTTTTGCCCATATTCAGGAAGCCACTCAGAAAATTCAGCTCATGTTCAACCGCGATTTGACAACGGTTGAGGGCTTAAACGAAAGTCCTGACTTCACTCCCCTTAAATTTATCGAAAAAAAGATTGATCTTGGTGATATCATTGGCGTTGAAGGGAACCTTTTCCGCACACAAAAAGGGGAACTGACCATTTTCGTCAAAAAACTGACCCTTCTCTGCAAAACGTTACTTCCTTTGCCAGAAAAACACAGCGGCTTGATCGACAAAGAGATGCGCTACCGCAAACGGTGGCTTGATCTCATTACGCACGAAGAGGTGCGCAAAACTTTTATCATGCGCAGTAAGATGACCAAAATCATCCGCGACTTTTTAGCTGAAAAAGAGTTTATGGAAGTGGAAACGCCCGTTTTACAAAATATCTATGGGGGAGCTGAAGCACGCCCTTTCACAACCCATATCCACGCAACCGATCAGAACGTTTTCTTGCGCATTGCGCTTGAGATCTCTTTGAAAAAGATTTTGGTTGGTGGCATCGAAAGGATCTTTGAGATTGGCAAAAACTTCCGCAACGAAGGGATTGATAGGACTCATAATCCTGAGTTTACGATGCTTGAAGCCTATGCTGCCTATTGGGACTACACAGACATGATGAACTTTTTGGAGCAACTGATCGAAAAAATCGCTTTTGAGCTCCATGGAACCACCAAAATCAAATACGGAGAAGGGGAAGATTTTGTCGAAATTGATGTCAAAGCTCCGTGGCGCCGTCTGAGCATGAAAGACAGTATCAAAGAATTTGCCAATATTGATGTGGATGCTCTCTCAGATACAGACATCAAGCGCATTTTGGAAAATAAGACAGAAGTGGAAGCCGATGTGATCCTCCAAGCGCCTCGCGGCATTCTGATCGCCCTCCTCTTTGACGAATTTGTCTCCAAAAATCTGATCCAACCGATTCACATTACGGACCATCCGATCGAAACAACCCCGCTTTGTAAGCTCCATAGAGACCCCGCTCTTCGAAAAGAGGGTTTTGTGGAACGGTTCGAAAGCTACTTTTTAGGCAAAGAGCTCTGCAACGCTTATTCTGAGCTTAACGATCCCATTATCCAACGCCAGCTTCTAGAGGGGCAAGCCCTCAAACGAGAAGAGGGAGATGAAAATGCACATCCCCTTGACGAGGAATTTGTTGAGGCAATTTGCCAAGGCCTTCCTCCCGCTGGCGGCATCGGAATTGGTCTTGATCGGCTTGCCATGCTTTTCACAAATTCCGCCTCCATTCGCGATGTACTTTACTTCCCAATCATGAAGATGCTATCATAAAATACGAGAGTGTTTGTAAAAAGGAAGGGAGAATTTTATGGCGCAAGCAAAAAGCGGTGACCATGTTAAGGTGCATTTTACCGGAAAAATGGAAAATGGAGACATCTTCGCAACGTCAAAAGGAAATGAACCTTTAATCTTTAACGTTGGTGATGGCACAGTTTTGCCAGGCGTTGACAAAGCAGTTCACGGAATGTCTCAAGGAGAGAGCCGAACAGTGACTCTTTCTCCACATGAAGGCTTTGGCGAACAAAATTCAGCATTGATTCTCGTCGTTGACCGCTCACACTTCCCTGAAGGCTTTGAGCCTCAAGAAGGAATGGAGCTGCAACTCCCTCAACCGCAAGGTGGTTTCGTCTTCATCAAAATCCTTGAAATCCTCGAAGACAACAGGGTGAAACTTGACGCCAACCATCCATTAGCCGGCAAGACACTGACCTTCGAGCTCGAGCTCATGGAAATCGGCGCCCCACAGCCCCACTAAGGTTGATGCCTTAAACCAAAAACAGGATAAACAGGATCGCACGCGGCATGATAAGCAGGATGGTTAATATTATATTATCTTGCCGCGTGTGATCCTGTTTTTCTTTTGTTATCTTCTTGCAGACGTAAGATCTAGGTATCCCACTTCAATGATGAAGCGGGTCTATACTCAGTCACAGTCGTTTCGAAGAAGTTCTTCTCTTTGTAGAGATCGATCACCTCACTCATCCATGTGAGCGGGTTTTCGGAGTGGAAGTGGGCGGGAAGACCGATGCGCTGGAGTCTGCGGTCGGCGATGTATTCGATGTATTGCCGGAAATGGCTGGGCATGAGGCCGAAAATCCCTCGTGGCAAACACTCTTCTGTGTAGCGCGCCTCTAAATTTACAGCTTCAATCACTTGTGCAACTATTCTGTCCTGAAGCGCTTGGGTCCACAACTTAGGGTTTTCTTCCTTGATTCCGTTGATTAAATCGACCCCGAAGTTGAGATGGATCGTTTCATCGCGCAAAATATATTCAACCATCTGGCAGATGCCCCGCATTTTATTTTGCCGCTTGAAGGCGAGGAGCATTGCAAAGCCCCCATAGAAAAAGATCCCTTCCAAAATGATGTAGTAGCCGATCAGGTTTTCTAGAAATTGGGAAGCTCCCTCCTGAGTCTCCGTGGAAAAACCGGGGCTTAAGAGAGCTTCAGTCAATTCCAGCTGGAAACGGTCCTTTTCTTTGATGACCGGAATTTCTTGATACATATTGTAGATCTCCCGGGAGGGAAGATGGAGCGACTCGCAGATATAGAGGAAGGCGTGGGCATGGATTGCCTCTTCAAAAGCCTGGCGGAGCAAATACTGGCGGCACTCCGCATTTGTGACAAATTTGTAGATGGCAAAGATGATGTTATTGGCAACAAGGGTTTCAGCTGTGCTGAAAAAACCAAAGTTGCGTAATAAAATGAGCCGCTCATCAGCCGAGAGGTGGTCGGATTTCCACAAGCTGATATCATCCCCCAATGGGATCTCCGAGGCAAGCCAGTTATTAGCACACCCATTGAGAAAATGCTCCCAAGCCCATTGATATTTGATAGGCATTAGCTGGTTGACATCGACAAATTCGCAGTTCAATAAGCGCTTGTCAACGGCTTGGGGGCGGCTCATGTTAGCTATGGTTGCAAGCTGCGTGCCAACTCTTCGCCGTGTTCAGTAATTATGAGCTCTTCGGGGGACAGCGCTTTTACGAAATTGGCTTGTTGTAAGCCTTTTAGAATCTCTTTTGTGAGATTTGCCTTATAGCCCAATTTTTTTGCAATCTGTGCGGGATCTACACTTTCCTGGCCAGCAAGCTTGGCTTTGTAGACTTCGATTAAAAAACGTTCGTCTTTTGTCATTTTTTCTTTAAACGGGCTCCTTTAGGGGTATCTTCGATCACGTAACCTGCAGCTGCAATCTCATCTCTGAGCTGATCGGCAAGCTGCCATTCTTTATTTTTGCGGGCCTCAATCCTCCGGTCTAGCTTCTCTTGTAGCTCTTGTGGGGGTCTTTTGTCTTCCTCAAAATTGAAAATGCCGAGAATACGGTCAAATTCTTTGAGCACACAAATCACTTCAAGGGCATCTCCCCCATTTAACTGCTTCTGATCATTTAAGACATTGATAGCGTGCATCAAATCAAAAAGAGAGGCAAGGGCTGCCGAAATATTCAGATCATCTGCCATGGCGTGGCTAAACTGATCGACAGCTTTTTGAAGAGACTCTCTTGCTGCTTGCGAGGGAGCTTCCTCAGGATCGGCGATTTCCTGCATTCTCACAAGAAAATCGTTGAGGCGTATAAGAGCTGATTTTGCACCCTCAAGACCTTCAAAGGTAAAATTGAGCTGCGTCCGGTAATGGATGTGCATCAACATGTAGCGTATTTCTGGCCCCGTGTACCCTTTCTGAAGAAGATCTCTGAGAGTGTAAAAATTGCCGCGACTCTTTGACATTTTCTTGTGCTCCACAAGTAAATGCTCAGCATGCAGCCAATACTTGGCAAACGTTTTGCCCGTCATTGCCTCTGACTGGGCAATTTCGTTCTCGTGGTGAGGAAATATCAGATCAACTGCCCCAGCATGGATATCAATTGTCTCCCCAAGTAGATGCATCGCCATGCAAGAGCATTCTAAATGCCAGCCAGGACGCCCTTTCCCAAAAGGGCTTTCCCAGAAAATGTGACCATCCCGCTCTTCATCATAGGCTTTCCACAAAACAAAGTCGGAGAGATTATCTTTTTCATACTCATCAGAGGCCACCTGTGACTCACCTGCCCCCACTTTGAGCTCATCCATTTTCAAATGGGAAAGCTTGCCATAGGTGGGAAATTTATCGATGGCGTAATAAATACTCTTGTCCTTGCTCCGATAAGCAATCCCCTTATCCAGAAGCTTTTGGATAAAATCGATCATGTGCGGAATATAATCTGTCGCTGCAGGAAAGTTATCTGCCCTTTCAATGCCAAGACTCTGCAAATCAACAAAAAAAGCATTTTTAAACGGCTGCGTAAAATCGAGCAGCGATTGCTGATTTTTAATGGCTCCCTTAATGGTTTTGTCATCCACATCTGTCAGGTTCATGATCTGCGTGACCTGATAGCCAAAAAACTTCAAAGTCCGGCGCAAAATATCTTCAAAAAGAAAAGTGCGCAGATTGCCAATATGCACATAAGCATAAACCGTTGGGCCACAGGTATACATCCTCACATGGTTGTCTACAAGAGGCTTAAAAAGCTCTTTTTTGCGTGTCAACGAATTGTGCAGATGCAGATCGAGTTTGGGAAAGCTAGCAGCCATATTTTTTCCTTTTTCCGCGATAGTACACCAGTTGCCTAAATATTTGAAGAACGGCCTTCAACCAAGCGCAATGCTACACATAAATTGTTGAAAATCGCGGCCCCTTGTTGCAGAGAATCATTTGATTAAGATATTATAAATGCAAAAAAAAAGGCGTACAAATGGCTGTCAATAAAACTACTAATCTAGATTACAAATGGTATGCCGGAAGTTTCATGAGGTATGTTCTGGCAAACCTTTCACGAGGTCAAAATCCAAAATGGTCGGAACCTGTTGTAGAGAAACTGTATTTGTACAACTACAATGAAAAATTTCAGTTAAGCATCAAGCCAGAGTATGAAAATTGGCTAAGAATTCTTGTGCATATAGAGCCTGAGCACACTTTGACAACGATGCTGGTTTGTAAAGCATGGTTTGCGAGCATGCTAGGTATTGTTGAACTGAAAGAGAACGAAACTTTGAGAACATTTATTCGAGATTTTCTTCCCACAGAGTCAAAAATAAAAATGAATCTAACAGCAGAAATAAATTTCGGATTTGCTCGAAATTTGGATCGCCTTGAAAACCAGATTGCAATATTTATTCATAACAAGCTTCTCCCCCATTACCCAGGTTTTGAAAGTTTTCAAACTGCCGCGCTTAGTATAACTAAACAATCCACTTCACATGCTTTTGCATCCATAGTTGCGAGAACACTTCTTTGCCAACGCCTTTATTTACAAAAAGATGCACCCCAAAGAGAACTTGATGAATCTACTGCACAAGTCTACGTAAAATTAATTAGCCACTTAGTCAGTCTAAATGAGATGAGTGCTGCCATCGACGCTTTTGCTATTCTTAAACGTTCCGGCAAGAATTTAAGCGTCAAATACTGCAGAACGCTTTTGGAAGTTAAAATTTTAAGAACAAAAAATTTGGATAGAGCCATCCAGTTGTTAAAAAAAATGACCTCCGCATTCGGCTCCTCGCCTTATCAGCTTTATGATAACTATGCTAAGCTTAGAGATCGTATTCTGCTGGAAGTCAAAGATCTTAATCAGGCAAAAATTCTGCTTGAAAATCTAATTAAGGTATTTGAGCCAATCTCTTCTGACATCTTGAACGATTATATCCAAAGCCGCTGCATGCTCTTCGAAAAAATGGTAAACGCTCGCGAATGGGATCTAGCAACTGAGTACGCCCAATTATTAACCACAGTACCCTTCGATGGTCCTCGGAGGTTAGCACCTTCCCTCCAATTTTCCATAAATGCAAACCTTTACAACACCATCCAGCAACACCTTCTAAAAAAAGAAGATGTCACAGAAGCTCGAAATCTGCTCGAAAAGTTGATTCAAAATTTTAAATCCCCTTCCAACGAAACAACCTCACAATTTAAAAAGACCCGCTATGCCCTTCTCGATAAAATGATACAAACGGACCAACATGAGCAAGCAATGGCTTACGCACTCACATTAACCGACATGCCTGCTGTTGATCACTGCCTCACTGCCATTTCCCAAAAAAAGGTACTCGAATCCACGCTTGAGACTCTCAACGCCTTACATCAGTTGATGAAGAAGACTGGGCTTTAGCAAAAATACTCCTTCAAGTGTAAGGGGCATCCGCAATAAACACCGAGCGATGCACACCAAAGATCTGCGTAAACATATCGGCAAGTGTTTCAGAAATTTTTTTCTGGCCGAGTTCCATGCGCGAAAGCTGTTGGTGATACAATCTTTGAGTTGGATCAATTTGGTTCACTTTGTACGAGACAACAGACTGTGACCAGTTATTTAATTGGCGCAATTGTCTCAAGAGATTGGCGCGTAAGAGTGAAATATCAATCGAATAATTATGCATAAGCTTATCAATATCAGAGAATAAAGCCTGCAATCCTGCTGTGCCAGTCAAACATTTTGTCTGGGCGATTGAATTCCCGTTTCTAAGCGAGCATTCATTCCACGCTTGAGTAGCGTTTGCCGTATTTGTGCAGAAATAGCGCTGAAAAATTTTGCCCATTTTTTCTGAATGTTGGTTGGCTAATGTAATTGTGTAGGCTTTGAAAGCTTTGTCAAAATTAGCGGGACGTCTCCTTCCGCCCAGTATTTGGGTTTTGAGCACATTGATGCGGGCTGCAATTTGGCTTTGGTATCCGCTCATCGCTTGCAGGGCGACAAAACGGTGAGGATAAATAATTGTGCGCAATTTTTGAGCAAGCGGATCATTGTCATTGATCTCAACGCCTAAAAGCAGCTTGAAAAAGCTATGTGGATCTTGTTCGATCTGTGCATGGATGTAAGCAAGATGCTCCCGATATGTTTGAAAAATAGTTTGCAAGCTGGGTTCCCTGCGTGTCGCGATGAGTGTCTCGACTGTGACTCTCAATTTGCCGATAAAAAGACGGATGGCGCTTAAAGGATCGGTTTGCTTTGCGGCCGATGCATTGAGCAGTGATAAAGCAAATGGACGGACGATATTGTCTTGACCACTCTTGTAATCCATTAAACTATCGGCTTCATTCACAATTTGCAAATGTCCTGCACACGCATTGCCAGCATGGTATGTGTCGGAATACTTGTTTAAAACGTGTCCTGCGGGCTTTGGCAAAAGAGGATTATTAGCCCACAACACATAAGCATCGCGTGGATAGGCCACAATGCACGGTAGGGTCCCATAATGAGCCGATTGAAAAGCAAGAGAGCCTCTACGTCCATCATCACATACCCAATTCATCCTACCTGAGCTTTCTAGCTGATCCTCCACTTTGCCACTCTCTATAGAATAGGGCTGTCCCCAAACATCGACGAGTTGCCTAAACATAGCGCTCAACCTGGCATCCATGTGATCTCTCAGTGATTGTGCGTTCTGAGCCAGAAAGTTCGCTTCGTTACTCAGGAGGTTGGCTTCATGAGGCAAAGCATAAAGAACATTATTGACAACCCTACCAATCTGACTTGGCAAAAGACGCTGTGGATCGAGCCTGCCTAATTCCCTTTGAGGCTCAAAGTAGGGATCCACAACCGAAGCGCAGTTATTCTCATCCCCTCTCCACTCCGTTTGTTTTTTTCGATCCCCCACAGGCGTGAAGTGCACGGTCTGTACATTCTGCTTCTGCATATCTCGATTAACATGTGGCATAATCTTCCCTCCTGGTTAAAAACCTGAGTTTTGGGTTCTTTTCCCTCATCCTCAGGGATTTTTGGGGTCCAAAT
>CAZPPS010000027.1:0-31916 GCA_964588495.1 uncultured bacterium
AGCATGGCAAAAAGGAAAAGATCAGCAAAAAAATCCTCGTCCAACTTCCCAAAACCCCCGAGCAACTGGAGCAGGTTGTGGTCTCCGCCCTCAAAGCCAACTTCCCACTGAGATAGGAAGTGAAGCTGATAAATTTTTTGCTCTAAGATTCTGCATTTTTAGCAACGATAAGAACGATAAAAAGATTAGAAGGATTAGAGAGCATGATTAGAAGGATGTGCATGATATACAAGATAAAGAACAAATATTTTTATTATCATGCAGATCAAGCATATCCTTCAAATCATGCTCTCTTTATTGTATAAAGATAACATAGCTGGACTATCGCGTCCCTGTTACATACGGACTAGCTCACAGCTTCGGAAACGTGAAAATCGGGTATTGTTCTCTTTTTAAACGCGACTTTAGCTGCTAACTGATTCTCTGAAAAATGTACGCCGGGATGAGCTACCCAATCTGAGTAACTCATGTTTGTACACAACATTAGGGCTAAGAGCGCACCTGCAAAAGTTTTCATTCTGAAACTCCCTATTTTTTGATTAAAACTCATCTTACGCAAAAAATCCCCCTCGGAGAGAAAAAAGAGATGGTAAGATACAAAGATTGCGACGAAGCCCAAATCTAGTTGAGTTGGGTGAGGAGTAATCTGCAGTAGCTTGCCGTCTATTTTTTTCTCCGAGGAGGATTTTTTGTGTAAGGTGAGTTAAAAGTAATATGACAACCCAATCGATGCCACTTGTTTGCCCTTCTCTGCTACACTAAATCTGGCAATATGAGGATATGACTGTGAGGTCAACACACTTTTACTGGCATGCAATTTTTGATACCAGGTGTAGACATAAGTCATTTGCAGACTCCAGCAACCACAAATCATGTACTCAAAACCCAAACCTGTACGCAATCCGACAGAAGTTTTTCTTCTCGAAACATTCACTGTACTAAATAAAGTTTGGCCAGGAGGAGAGATGGCGGGGAGATTAGTGAGTTGAGATGTGCCTTTAAGCTCATGCCTGTTCACTGCGCCACCAATGATCCCAAACACCATGTTCCTTGAGCAAAAGACCCAGCCTGGCTTGAAATCAAATGTAAATTCAGCCGCACAGTGTTTTTCCCTCAAAGTATCTGCAAGAAATGCGTCGCCATCCAAAGTTGGCGTCAGATCTTCAAAACGCAAGTTCTCACGTTGATTTCCTGAAAAGTTGACACCCAGGCGAGCGCCCCAATAGAAACAGGCGCATTGCCTTCCCCATCCTGCAAAAAGCTCTCCCCAGGGTCTAATGGAGTAATTGTGGACTGAGTTGTGATCAAATAGTGTTTCGAACCCAAAATTACCTAAAAAAGTTCCCTGCGTATCAAATCTATGTTTGGCAGTTTGTGTCGAAACACCGATGCTTGCGCCCAGATAGGTGCGGCCATCAAATCCATTATCACAGCAGTCTCCATCTGGATAATATGATGCAAACAAGGCATTTGTACAAAATGCCAAGGCAAGTAGTGCACTTGAAATAAACTTCATTTTTGAATCTCCATTTTTTTCAGATATACTCATCATTTCTGATTTCCTGCAAATTTTTTTGTGATAAAGTCTTGGGCATGGAAATTTTGCTCGATGCACTTAAGTGCCAAAATAAGAATCGCCCCCCTGTTTGGCTGATGCGGCAAGCAGGAAGGTATTTGCCACAATACCGCAAGCTTAAAGTTGGACGCTCTTTGTATGAGATGTTCCATAACGTGGAGACTATTGTTGAGGTGACACAGATGCCTGTCGACTTTTTAGGAGTGGATGGGGCTATTCTTTTTAGTGACATTTTGACTGTGCTGGAAGGATTGAATGTGCGGTACGACTTTCAGGAAGGTGTGGGTCCGGTTGTCCTTGATGGGCCCGATTCTTTGGCTCTGATCGCTCCTGAAGAGGTTTATGGACATATCTCGGGAGCAATCAGAGAGCTTAAAAAAGAGCTGAAAGTGCCTCTTTTAGGCTTTGCGGGAGCCCCTTTTACAATCGCCAGCTACATCATCGAAGGGAAAACAAGCCGCGATCTTCAAAAGACAAAGAAATGGCTGTTTTCCCATCCAGAAGGCTTTAAAAAGATTCTCGATCTCATTACAGAAGCCACGATCCAATATTTGAAGGTGCAGATCGAAGCAGGGGTTGCAGCTGTGCAGATCTTTGATTCGTGGGCCAACGCTTTAGCGCTTGAGGAGTTTCGACTCTATGCTCTAGAGCCCATGCGCCGCATTGTGGAGGCTATGCACCAAAAAAATATTCCGGTGATTTTGTTTTGCAGAAACTCTTGTTTGTTTGCCAAAGAGCTCGCCTCCATTGCACCTTCTGCTATCAGCCTCGATTGGAGTTATGATCTTGCAACCATTCGCAAACAGATCCCTAATAGTATTGCCGTTCAGGGCAACATCGATCCGATGGCCCTTTACGCCCCAAAAGATCACCTGAAACAAAAAGTGGATGCCTTGCTAGACAGCATGGAAGGAGATCCCGGATACATTTTTAATCTTGGACATGGTCTTTTGCCCGACACACCCGTAGAAAACGTACAATTTATTGTTGATTATGTTAGAAATCGATCCAGAGCTTTTACTTAAGCTCAACAGAGCCACTCCCCGCTATACAAGCTATCCGCCGGCTCCTGAGTGGGCACCGCTCTCCCCTTCTATTTACCAACAAAAGCTGGAAATTCTTTCTAGCCAAGACCTTCCCCTTTCCCTCTATTTCCATATTCCGTTTTGCAAAACGATGTGCCTGTATTGCGGCTGCTCGGTTGTCCTCAACCGGAAAGAGGAAAATGAAGTGCGCTATGTCGATTATCTCATCAAAGAAATTGATTTGGTGAGCTCGCTTTTGGGCAAAAAAAAGAGAGTGGTACAGCTCCATTTTGGGGGAGGAACACCCACAAAGCTTTCCACGCCCCTTTTCCTCCGCCTTTTTGAGAAAATCCGCGACTCTTTTGAGATCGACTTTTCGCAGGAAATTTCCATCGAAATTGACCCACGCACCGTTGTGGAAGATAATGGGGAAAAGCTGCGTGTCTTAAAGAAATTGGGCTTTAACCGTGTCAGCTTTGGCGTTCAAGACACAGACCCCAAAGTACAAGAGGCTGTGAAGCGCAGACAAAGCCTTGAAATGACCCTCTCGACCTATTTTTTAGCAAGGGAGCTTGGCTTTAAAGGAATCAATGTCGATCTGATCTATGGCCTCCCCTACCAAACCCTTCAAAGCTTTGAGAATACGGTCAAACATATTTTGCACATGCGCCCTGACAGGATCGCCTTTTTTTCCTACGCAAAGGTTCCCTGGCTCAAGCCCCACCAAAAAGCAATCGCAGAAAGCACTCTGCCAAGCACAGAAGAGAAGTTCCAAATCTATGTCAACGCCCGCAAAGCCTTTGTAGAAAATGGCTACGTCGCTATTGGCATGGACCATTTTGCTTTAGAACATGATGAGCTTGCGATCGGATATCAACAAAAAACACTGCAGCGCAACTTTCAAGGCTATTCGTTGAAACTTGCCGAGGATATGCTGAGCTTTGGAGTCACTTCGATCGGTTGCGTGCAAAATACATACATCCAAAACGTCAAAGAGCTCACCACCTATTATGAACTTCTGGATAAAAACGAGCTTCCTATCCACCGGGGCAAAATCAGCTCTGATGAAGATTTACTCCGCAAATGGGTTATCCACACCCTCATGTGCAACTTTGAGCTCAACAAACACACATTCGAAACCCGTTTTTCAGTCCCTTTTGACACACATTTCAGCAACCAATTCGAGCTTCTTCAACAACACGAAGCCGACGGTCTCCTTCTCAACACCCCAACCCACCTCCTCGTGACTCCCCTCGGCGAGCTTTTCATCCGCAACATCGCCTCCACCTTCGACGCCTACTTCAACAAAGCCACCCCGAGCCCCAAGTTCTCACTGGCTGTATAACGGATCCATCGGCGCTGAGGATAAGACCTCGCAGAGTCCTTTAAAGACATACAGGGAAGCAATTTCAACAGAGAGACTGAGCTGATCAACAAGTGATGGTGTGCGCACGGTTTGATGATTGGGATCTTTGATAACGGAAATCAGGGAAAATTTGTCAGCGACAAGGAAATAATTCATCTTCTTCATGTAAAAATCTACGAAATCTCCATAATCGATGCCTACTGGAACTTCGATCATAACATCGTTATCGGAAATCAAACGGGAAGTGGCGTTGAAGTAAATAGTATGATTGGCAGCAGCTCTTGTTCCCTGCTTCTCGATAACGACGATGGAATGTCCTTGCGTGGTGTTCAATATAGTCCCCAGTTGCTCTAAAGGGCGATGACAGGTATGCATGGAGGCATTTACGTGGGCCTTCTCTCCGATAATTTGGATCATCTGTCTATAGATTTCTCGGTAATGCCTCTCTTCTGTGAGATCATCAGGACTTTCACAATTATAGAGCTGCATGGTTTGTGCCATCACAGGAATCAGGAGCTTTTCCCAGTAGCGGGCATTATCAGAAGGAGCGACTCTTTCAAGGTTTTTATTTTGCTCTCTTTCTAACATAAATTCCACAGCAAGGCCTGTACAGATTCCTGCCAGCGGGTCTTCAATCAACCATTCCTTACGAAAAAATTCCGCCCGTTTCTCAAGGGGTAGTTCTGCAATCTCATCACTTGTGCCACGATCGATCGCTTTTGTGATGATCTCTTCCCAGTCAAGGTGTTCATCGTTAGGAAGCTTATTGTCTATCACTTCACCTAACACAGACGGACTCTCCTCAACCCCTCTTTTGATGAGCACATCCAATGGGATAAGACATGTCTTTTCTTCAGGAATCTGATTTTCGCTCTCTTTAGATTCAGAAATATTTGATTGAGCGCCGGCATCCATTTGGCTGTCCACTTTCTGCAATAAACTTTCTTCCTGTTGGGAATTAATGATCCCCTCTTGATAAAACTCTTTAATAAGTTGTTTTGCTTTCTTCAAAAAAAGAGGCTTATTTCGTTGCATTTTTTCAAGCATTTCTTTTGTGAGATCCGGCTTGCTTCGAGCTTCCAACATGAGTTTTTTTTGTGTGCTCGCCCAAAGAGGTGAGTTATAATAGGATTCTGGAGTTAAATAGGTTGGGCAGTCAAATGTCTTTATATCCCTTAGCACTTTGGTTAACTCTTCCCGATCGATTTTGAGCTCTGGCAGTTTTAATTCTGGGGGATTAAATTTTCTATTGTTATCTAACAAAGACCTCAAACTTTCAGGGTTTTTTGCTAAATCAGAATTTGTTGTTAAATAGGACTTCAATAATGAGGAATTAAAATCTAAAGAACGGTCTTTTTGATATAGATCGTGTTGATACAAGGCAGTTAAATTTAGGCTATCTTCCTTGGGCGTCAGAAACGTTGCTTTTGGAACCTCTTGAATCCAATTAATTTGGTCTTTATTAGTATTAAAAAATTTGGCTGAATAATCACTCATATATTATCTCTATTTTACTTTTTTTCAGAACATTGTAACATAGTTATGTTAATTTAAAATTAATTCTATATGAAAAAAATTGTCATTCTCGGAGCTGGTATTTCAGGCCTCTCTGTAGCCTGGTTTTTAAAAAAGAAATATAAAGACTCTATCGACCTCTCGATCCTTGAGAAAAGTGGAAGGGCTGGAGGGCCTATACGCACTGTCCAGGAAGGGGAGTTTCTTTTTGAAGCAGGTCCCAGGGGCTTTCGCCCCTCAGGAAAAGGGAGTGCCAATCTAGAGCTTGTACAGGAGCTTGGAATAGAAAATGCGCTTGTCCCCTCCAATCCGGAGGCCAAGATACGCTACATTTGGCTTGAGGGCCAATTGAGGACTTTTTCGCCTGGATTTTTACTTCGACAAGGGCTCTTGGGAGCTATTTGTCGGGATTTAGTGACTTCAAGAGGCAATTTGGAAGATGAAACTGTGGCAGAGTTTGTAAGGCGCCGTTTTGGCGAAAAGATTGCAGCACATGTAATGGACCCTTTGTGTAAAGGGATCTTTGGAGGCGATTCTCAAGAACTTTCAATGCGAAGCTGCTTTCCCTCTATTTGGGAGCTGGAAAAACAAAAAAGATCGGTCTTGTTAGGCATGTTTGGAAAAAAAAGGGAAAAATTCCCTCATACTCCGCCTCTTTATAGCTTTAACGAAGGGATGGAAACGCTGCCCAAGATGCTTGCCGAAAAGCTCGACTGCCCCATTCATTTTTCACGAGAGATCAAATCCCTTTCTGAAGTCGAGGCTGACGTGATTATTTCGACCCTTCCGGCATGTGCTTTGGCATCGCTTGTCAACCTTCCGGATCCTGTGAGCCGCTATGCAACATTGACAACTGTCAATTTTGGCTGGCATGAGCCCTTGCTACCTAAAAAAGGCTTTGGATTTTTAATCCCCTCGATTGAAAACAGCGACATTTTGGGGATGACATGGGATTCAGAGATCTTCCCCCACCATGGAGGCACAAAAATCTGTGTCATGTTACAAGGAGACAAAAACGCTTCTGAAAAGGCTTTGAACAGTTTAAAAAGGTATTTGGGAATCACAAAAGATCCAGATGCCTCCCATATCCATTGCTGGAAAGAAGCCATCCCACAATATACCCTCAACCATGCTTTACGTATTCAAACCTTCCGTCAGCAACTCCCCAGTAATGTTTATGCCCTAGGAAATAGTTTTGAGGGAGTCGGCATCAACGACTGCATCTTCAACGCCAAACAATTTGTCACCGAAATCCAGTTTTAGTCTCAAAGACCTTCTTGGAGGGCTTAGTGCCAGGAGTGGGGTTTCACTTTTTTGACTAGGAAGAAGACCACCCAGAAGCCAAAGAAGGCTAACGCGGCTGCAAAAAGGGAAGTTGAGGAGAATGCTTGAGGCTCAGACCCTCCTTTCTTGATCACACCCTGGTAGAGTGCTGTCATGATAGCGATGCCAATCGTAGAGGCGAGCTGCCGTGTTTCTGTGCAGATACCAGACGCCGAACCGAGCTTTTCAGCAGGAACATCTGAAAGGGCCAACACAAAGCTGGGAGACAGGATCATGGGAAGGCCGCAGCCAAAAGCCAAAAGACCAGGCAACAGCCAAACGAGGTCCAGCTTGACTGTATAATGCAACCAGACGAGGGAAAAAAAGAGGATGACGTAGCCCGCCAGCAGAGGGTAGCGGGGGCCAAAACGGTCTGAAAAGAAGCCACCGACCGGGGCCATAAAGAAAACGGGAAGGGTTGCTATGAAAATCAGAAGGCCCGCTTTTGCAGCTGTAAAACCAAGTTCTTGCTGAAAAAAAATGGCCCACAAAACTGTCACACTTATAATGGCTTGAGAAATGAAAAACGAGATATTGGCAGCTGTAAACTTCTTTTTTTTGAAGAAACGGAAATCAATCAAAGGATGGTCCACACTGAGAGAAATCCAAACAAACAGGGCAAATAGAAAAGGGCTCGCTATGAGGAGGCCTAAAGTTAACGGGGAGCTCCAGCCCCAGCTGTTAGCCTCCATTAATGCCACAACTAAAGTGGAAACGGCGAAAAGCATCACAAAAGAGCCTGTAAAATGGAAAGGTTCTTTAATTTTCTTTCCTTTCGCCAAAATGATTTGCCCCATGACAAGTCCAAAAATGACGAGAGGGATGTTGATCCAAAAAATGCCGCGCCAGCTTACATATTCCGTTAAAAAACCGCCGACTGCAGGTCCAAGAATTAAAAAAATGGAGCTGATTCCCGAATTGATCCCAATCGCTTTTGCCCTTTGACCATCAGGGAAGGCCTCAATGAGTAATGCCCCCGTTGCAGGAACTGATAAAGCACCTCCGGCACCTTGCAAAATACGTCCTAGCATAAGAGGCCACGCAGAGGAACTGAGGGCTGCAAGGACAGATCCTAAACCAAAAAGAACCAGTCCCCACATGAAAGTGATTTTTTTGCCAAAAAGGTCGCTGAGTCTGCCCCCGACAAGTAAAAGAGCCGAAAGGGCGAGCAGATAAGAATTGATGACCCAAAGAAGCCCCACCTCGCTCAAATTGATCTCGCGGTGCATGGTAGGGAGGGCAACGGGCAAAATGGTATTCTCGAGCATCACAAGCGATGTAGCGCTTGTCGTCACAAAAAGAAGCCACCATTTATTAGACCTCTTTCGAAATTCCATTTGTTCGCTAAAATTACTCTTTTTGGCAGCTTTGCATCAAAATTTTTCGACCGTATGCACTCATATGCTCTCAAAATTTTAATGCAAATCTACACAAAAATAGCTAATTTTTGCAAACAAAGCGAATTTCGAAAAAGGTCTATTATCTTACGAATCACTTGATATTCCAATGCTGGACAATAGGGAACCTTCGTCCTACTGTGAACGCCTTTTTAGTTACTCGAAGCCCAAGGGGGGCTTGTCTCCGCTTATATTCATTGAGATGGATTTTGCGCACGAGCTCTTTAACAAGAGGCAAAGGAATCTCATATTGATCTGCCACCTCTTCGATCGATAAATGCTCTTCTACATACCCTTGAAGGACACGGTCGAGCACAGAATATTCGGGAAGGGAATCGGTATCTTTCTGGTGAAAGCGGAGCTCAGCAGTGGGGGCTTTTGTCATTACGCTCTCAGGAATGATTTCCTTTTCTCGGTTGATGTAGCGCGCAAGTGTATAAACCTGTTCCTTAATGACATCGCTGAGCACACACAGAGCCCCACACATATCTCCATAAAGGGTAGAAAATCCCACCCCCATCTCGCTTTTGTTGGATGTGCATAACACCAAATACCCAAACTTATTGGAAAAAGCCATCAAGAGAGCACCCCGAATGCGGGCTTGAAGATTTTCCTCAGTGACATCAACTGGCTGGTCTTTAAATTGAGGGGCAAGTGTTTCTAAAAAAGCCTGAAAGGGGCCTTCGATAGAGAGTGTCTCCAGTTGAATATCGAGATTTTTAGCTATTGTGTCGGCATCAGAAAAACTTTCCTCTGAAGAATAGCGGGAAGGGAGAGCAAAGGACACGATATTTTCTTTACCGAGAGCCTCTTTGGCAATGGCCGCCACAACAGCAGAATCAATCCCTCCAGAGAGGCCAAAACAGGCTTTTTTCAGACCCGATTTGTGAAAATAGTCGCGCACTCCAAGCACAAGAGCTTTGAAAAGATCCTCTATCGGATCTGAGCGTATCAGCTTTTGGTGGAAACCCTGCGTCAAATCAACGCGCAAGAAATCTTCTTCAAAGCTTTTCCCATAATTGAAAATGGTCCCGTCAGGAGCCACACACAGGCTAAAACCATCAAAAATGAGACCGTCATTAGCCCCAACTTGATTACAAAAAAGAGTGGGACATTTCAAGGCTAAAGAGGTGGTTTTGCACACCTCAAAACGTGTTTCCGCTCTACGGATATAATAGGGGGACGCTGAAAGGTTAATCAAAAGATCGATCTTTTCCTTTTTGAGCTCTTCGATGGGATCGTGACTGTAGCTCACGTATTCGGATGCGGCTCCAGAGTGCTGCCAGATATCTTCACAGATGGTGATCCCCACTTTTTTCCCAGCAATATCCCAAACACGGACGGTTTCTGCAGGATCAAAATAGCGTCTTTCTGAAAAGACATCATAATCGGGCAAAAGCATTTTGTCTGAAAAGCCTAAAAGCTTTCCCTCTTGGATGATCGCGGCTGAGTTGAACCGCTTTTTTTCACCTGCAGGATTAGTCCGGACACAGCCTACGATTGCAGTTATCCCTTGAGTTACCGCAACAATGTTTTGAAGAGCCTCTTCACACGCGGCAACGAAGCTTGGAAGTAGCAATAAATCTTCAGGAGGATAGCCACAAATAGCCATTTCGGGGAAAACAACGATCTGCGCTCCCTCTCTTTTGCCCTTTTGAATCGCTTCGATGATTTTTTTACTGTTATACTCTAGATCGCCAATAATCGGATTGATTTGGGCAAGTGCAACAATCACTTTTAGCTCCCAAAATCATCGAGAACGATGTTTTCACGGGGCACTCCATAATCATCGAGCAACTTCAAAACGCTGGAGTTGTGCATGGGAGGGCCGCAGACATAATACAGGGCTTCTTCCGGAGCATCCATTTTTTTAAGCTGACCTAGCTCAAAGGCTTTAAAGAGATAATTCGTTTTCTCAGGATCACTTTTCGGCCAGCCAGCAGCGATATCGTCCGGAAGGGGCTCTGAGAGGACTAAATGGTAGCGGAAATTTGAGTGTCCGCGCGCTAAATCCTCATATTCTTTTTGATAGATATTTTCCTTTAAGGAACGGGCTCCATACCACAAATCGAGCTCTCTTTTGCTATTTTCTGTGAGGAACAAATGCAAAATGTGGCTTCTGCCAAAGGAAGACCCTGCTCCCCCAATCAAAAATACAAGAGGGCGCCCATCATCGATCATAAACGACTCCCCATAAGGACCAGAAAGCTTAACCTTATCGCCAGGCTTCAAACCAAATGTGTAGCTTGAGCAGATCCCCCACGGGATTTTTTTCATCATCTCCCCTTTAAGGAAAGGGGGCGTGGCGATCCGGATGTTGAATTTCAAAGTCCTCCCTTCAGCGGGATAGGAGGCCATCGAATAGGCCCGAATCACTTCCCCTTTAGAAAGGTGGCTAAAATCCACTAAGTGGCCAAAAAGCCCAAATTTTTCCCAATCACTGTAGTACTTGGGGTCCATCGTCTGTTTCCAATCGCTCGTATTGGTCTTGAAATGGGGCACATGAAATTGTAAATAGCCTCCGGAGCGGTAAGGGATGGCATCCCCTTCAGGAATTTGAACGATCAGCTCTTTGATGAAGGTGGCGACATTTTCGTTGCTCACAACAGTCGCTTCCCACTCTTTAACGCTCAAATAACGCTCTTCCACGTGCACATGCAGATCATGTTTAACCTTGAGCTGACATGACAGCCTCCAGCCCTCTTTGAGCTGCTGCTTGGAAAAGGTGGCCTTGTCGGTCTCTAAAGGATCCTCAATTCCATCCAAAACTTGCAAACGGCATTGCTTACAGGTTGCCTTTCCCCCGCAAGGCGAAGGAACAGGCACCCCCTCAGAAGTCAAGGCAGAAAGGAGCGTCTGCCCACCAGCAACAGTTTTAGTCAACTCGGGGTCTTCATTGATCCGAATGCAGCAAGGAGCCGTCCTTACCAGCTTTTTTTTGGTATACAAAATCATGGCCGTCAAAATGAGGCCAATGATGACAAAAGCTGCAACAGCAACCAGCGTGAGTGTGAGTCCTTGAATAAATTGCGCTAAAAACATTTGCCCTAAAGGTATACTCCATCAGCCAAAATTATAAAAAGAGTTGTTTTCGTGCCCGTGCCCTTGCCCGTGCCTGTGCCCGATTTAATTTTTCAGGCCGGCAAGTTCGCGGGTGAGGAGCATGATGGAGGACCAGTCGAACTGCGCTCTGCCGCGGTTCATGCTAGCAAGGAGTTTTTCGTGGACATGGTCGAGGATAGGCATGGGGGTTTGGTTTTCGTCTGCAACAGTATGGAGCAGGCGCATGTCTTTGAGGCCAAGGTCGAGGGCAAAGCCTCCTGAGGCAAAATCTCGTGTACACCACATTTTTTCGTAGGAGTGAAACACGGGAGAGTCAAAAAGGGAAGTTCCCAGAATTTCGACTGCCTTGTCGACAGAAATTCCCTCTTTTTCGAGCAAGGTGGAGGCTTCGGAAAATAATTCTAAAAAGCCAATGATCATAAAATTATTACATAATTTGTAAACCATGGCTTGGCGAGCCTGGTCCCCTAGGTCATAAATTTTGACGCTCATCGTCTTTAAAACGGCACAGGCTTCCTCTTTTAATCCAGGATCTCCAGCCAGAAAAATCCATAAAGAGCCTGCTTTGGCTCTCTCTGGACGCCCTGAAACGGGGGCTGCCAAAAAGGTCGATCCCCTCTCTTTGTGCTGTTTTTCTAAGGCATCAGCTATTGCAGGCGACACTGTGCTCATTGTAACGTGAATCTTTGGAAGTGTAGAGGCGCTCATCAAGCCGTTAGGACCGTTCACGATCTCATTGAGAGCCGCATCATTTGAAACCATCGTGATCACAATGTCACATTCAGTGGCAAGCTCTGCCGGCGTTTGCATCCATTTAGCTCCCAGTCCCAGAAGCGCTGCGGCCTTGTCTTTTGTTCGATTGTAAACACAGAGAGAAAAACCCGCTTTTAAAATATTATCTGCCATCGGCAATCCCATTTTTCCCAGTCCAATAAAGCCAATTTTTGTTCCCATTTTCACTTCCACCATAAATTTAAAAATTTTGATTTTAGCCCACAGAACTCTTATTTACACCAAAAAAGCAGGCTTGATTGTTCCAGAAAAAGGGCTTATAATGATGCCTTATCAATGTAAAAAAGCAGGTTTATATGGTTCAGGGAACACTAAAAATTCATAGCGAAAATATTTTGCCAATCATCAAAAAATGGCTCTATTCAGATAAAGATATTTTTGTCAGAGAACTTGTCTCAAACGCCTGCGATGCCATCTCCAAGATGCGATTGATTGCTGAAACTGAAATCAGCGAACCCCGCATTTCTATCAAAATCGACAAAGACAAACGAACACTCACCTTTTCTGATAATGGCATCGGGATGACCCACGAAGAGGTTGAAAAATACATTGCCCAGATCGCCTTTTCAGGAGCTGAAGAGTTTGTCAAAAAATACCAGACAAACAAAGAAGAAGATCAAATTATTGGACACTTTGGACTCGGCTTTTACTCTGCTTATATGGTCGCTCAGAATGTGGAGATCAACACCCTTTCTTTCGAAAAAGGGGCAGAATCTGTTTTGTGGAGCTGTGATGGCTCATCGTCTTATACAATTGAAAAAGGGTCCAAACAAGAGCGTGGAACCGAAATTACCTTGAGTCTTTCTCCCGATGAAGATGAATATCTGGACGCTTCCCGCCTGCGCCAAATCCTCAACGCCTATTGCAGCTTCCTCCCCTATCCCATTTATTTAAACGACAGTCTGATCAACGAAAAACAGCCCCTTTGGATGAAGGCGCCCGCTGAATGTACAGACAAGGAATACATCGATTTCTACCATCATCTCTTTCCGATGGAAAATGAACCTCTTTTCTGGATCCATCTCAATGTCGATTATCCCTTCAATCTGAAAGGGATTTTGTATTTCCCCAAAATCACGCAGGAAAGTGATCTGAAAAAAGAGAGTATCAAACTCTTCTGCAACCGTGTTTTTGTTTCTGACAACTGCAAGGATCTTCTCCCCGATTATCTGATGATCTTAAGAGGAGCCATCGATAGCCCCGATATCCCGCTCAACGTCTCCAGAAGTTATCTACAGATGGATCGGACTGTCCGCCAGCTGGGAGTCCATTTATCCAAAAAAATCGCCGACAGACTCTCCAACCTCTATATCAACGAACGGGAAAAATTCCTCTCTTATTGGGAAGACATTGAATTGATCATCAAGTATGGCGCCCTTCAAGACGAAAAATTCTATGAGAGAGCCAAAGAGTTCTTGATTTATAAAAACGCCGAAAATAGCTGGACCACTCTTGCCG
Organism: uncultured bacterium; assembly: GCA_964588495.1. Classification (GTDB taxonomy): domain Bacteria; phylum Chlamydiota; class Chlamydiia; order Chlamydiales; family JAAKFR01; genus CAVPKN01. The sequence goes on from CAZPPS010000027.1 coordinate 13,516, forward strand.
AATACCAAGAAAGAAATCCCAATCAGCCGATCTATTATACCTACGAAGATGGTCCGTTTCTCGATCTCTACAAAGAGAAAAAGATCGAAGTTCTCTTTATCCGCACCTCAATGATCGATCAGGCCCTGATCCAGATGCTCGAAAAGAAAACGAGCGCGACATTCAAACGTATCGACGGCCATATTGACGATACAATTCTCGATCCGAGCAAAGAAAAAGGGCTTTTGGATGCCGATGGAAGAAGTGAAGCTGCAAGACTTGCTGAATTTTTCAAAAAGAAGCTCCAGATCGAAGGTGTCGAAGTGGAAGCCAAAAGTTTGGCCAGTCACTCAATCCCCGCTTTCTTGATGATTAAAGAAGAAGATCGGAGACTGCGCGACACTCTCGCCTTTCACAACAAAATGTCTAAAAAAGAGACCTCTGCCTTCATCAAACCGACTTTTGTCATCAATACCAACAGCAAACTCATCAACGCGATCCACTCTGTCGAACAGAAAGACCCCGAACTTGCCGAGAAAATGGCCCGCGAAGTCTACGACTTAAGCTGCCTCTCCCAAAGAGAAATGGAACCCGAAGGACTCTCCGAGTTTGTGGCCCGTAGCACCCATGTTCTCGAAGCTTTAGCCCTAAAGGTCTCTTCAGAGAGCTAGAAACTTGTTAGACTTGGTATAAGATGGCATAAGATATGCTGGCTATTTCAGCATGTACGATATTATTGGCGCAGGCTTTGGCTTTGGGGCACAGCTCATAGAATGCGCATTTGGCCCTGAAGCTCTTTTCGCTCAAGGGCTTCTTGAATTTTTAGAAAAAAAGAACATCCTTTGCAAAGGTGAGTTGCTTTTTCCTGAAAGAAGAGTGGGAGAAAAAAGAGTCTCGTTTCAGGAGGCGCTTCCTATTCTTCAGGATTTTGCAAAGCAACTCGCTGAATTTGTGTATCTTGCGATGAAATCAAAAGATTTTCCTATCGTGCTTGGAGGAGATCACTCCATTGCGGTAGGTACATGGAATGGCGTCTACCGTCATCTTCAAGCACCTTTTGGTTTGATTTGGATTGATGCTCATATGGACGCGCATACCACAGAAACATCCCCTTCCAAGGCATGGCATGGAATGCCAGCAGCTGCCCTTTTAGGCTTTGGTGAACCCAAACTATCACAGCTTGCCGGGCCAGCCCCCATTCTTGCGCCAGAAAATCTCTGCTTCGTCGGTCCTAGATCTTTCGAAAAAGAGGAGGCTCGTCTTTTAGAAGAGCTTCATGTCAAAGTATTTTCTTCCAAAGAGATATTGATGCGCGGCATGGAAGTTGTCATGCAGGAGGCGATCGATCATGTGCTAAAAAAAGGCGCAGTTTTCGGGGTCAGCTGTGATTTGGATATCCTTGACCCAACAGAATGTCCAGGCGTTGGATCTCCTGAAAAAAATGGCCTCCCTTTTGCCGAGCTACGCAAAGGTCTTCGGATACTAAAAGAGCATCCCGCATTTATTGCTTTTGAACTTGTTGAGTACAATCCTCTGCGGGATGTCGAAGGGCGAACAAAAAAAATTTGCTTTGAAATTCTCTTAGATATCATGAGTCATAAATAGACTATTTTTGAGTAGATTTGCATCAAAATTTTGAGAGCATATGCGTACATACGGTCGAGAAATTTTGATGCAAAGATGCCAAAAAGAGCAATTTTAACGAACAAATGGAAGTCTAATATGGAAAAAATGCTTCTTGAACAAAGGTATTGTGCACATAACTACAATCCGCTTCCCGTTGTTCTGACAAAAGGAAAAGGTGTTTGGGTGTGGGATCACGAGGGGAGAAAATATCTCGACATGATCAGCGCCTATTCTGCGCTAAGCTTTGGTCATTGTCACCCTAAAATTTTAAAAGCCCTTTACGCCCAAGCAAAACACCTTGCAGTGACATCTCGGGCAGTTTATACCGACAATCTGGGCCCTGTTTTGAAAAAGCTGTGCGATTTGGCAGGACTCGATGCAGCCCTTCCCATGAATACAGGTGCAGAAGCTGTTGAGACTGCGATTAAAGCGGCAAGGCTTTGGGGTTACCAAATCAAGGGAATTGAGCCTAATTCAGCCGAAATCATTGTTGCCCAAAATAATTTTCATGGAAGGACAACAACCATAGTCGGTTTTTCAAGCGAAGAGAAATACCGGAAAAATTTCGGCCCCTTCACACCTGGATTTAAGACAATTCCTTTTGGCTCAACAGAAGCTTTGATTTCCGCAATCACTCCGCAGACCTGCGCTTTTCTTGTAGAGCCGATCCAGGGGGAGGCTGGTATTCTCATTCCCCCTGATGGGTGGTTAAAAAGTGTTGCCCAAATCTGCAAAAAAAACGGCATCCTCCTCCTTCTCGATGAAATCCAATCGGGGCTTGGACGGACAGGAAAGCTTTTTGCCTTTGAACACGAAGAGCTTCAGCCTGATGGGATCATGGTAGGAAAAGCCCTTGGCGGCGGATTTCTCCCTATTTCAGCATTTGTTGGTAAAAAGGAGATTATTGATCTTTTCACACCGGGATCTCATGGCTCTACATTTGGTGGTAATCCCCTGGCAGCTGCGGTCGCTTACGCGGCGCTAAACATCCTCAAAGAAGAAAATCTTGTCGAAAATAGCTTTCTATTAGGAAACTATTTCCTTGGAGAATTGAAACAAATTCAAAGCCCTTATATCACAGCCATTCGAGGCAAAGGACTCTGGATTGGGATGGATTTACATCCGAATCACCTGACAGGAAGGGAGGCAGCTGAAGCTCTTCTTGAAAAAGGCATTCTTTGCAAGGAAACGCATCAGTCTACTATCCGCTTTGCCCCTCCCCTCACCATCACCAAAAAAGAGATCGATTGGGCCCTCAAGCAACTCCGCTCTTTTTTTGAGAAGAAATTTTAGAGTGCGGATCGCCACGCTCCAGGAAGGCTTTGACCATCGCCGAGAGAATCCTCACTTTACATTAAATTAATTTTTTGACTTTTTAAATAAAAGGGCGTACAATCTATTCATTAATTATTTAACTACAGGGCTTTATGTCTTATTCCTTAACAGAAATAGCAGAAAATGGAGTCAAGGGTCTAGGCTATTTTTTCGACCCTTTAGGCTGGTCTAGCGAAAGAGATTGGGGAGATCGTACAGCAGCAAAAGTTGTAGTTACCGGTCTCAGTGTTTTTGCCGGAATTGCCACGGTAGGACTATTTCATGGCGGCTATCACGGCATTCACAAACTAGTCTCATATTGCACTTCTACCAAGAAGGAGCCCCAGGATTTGATAGACGGAGTAGTGCAGCAAAAGGCGTTTCTTATTGACTCTGATGAATCTTTAGATTCAATTGAGGACATCGAGATCAGAAAACCGCCAGGCATCTACAAAATAAAATCTTCGGTCGGCGAAGTTTTTTCAACCTACAGGGAACAATTTTTGAATGATTACGCTAAAGTCATGTCTGTTATTCACAAAAATAGGGATTATTCCACACTTCTAGAGGATTTTGGTTTGCAAGACGAGGTACAAAGTCAAGAAGTTGTTTATGCCGATAGTGCTTGCAAAGATCTCGATTCAGAAGATATTGAGGTCAAAACCGCAAAACTAAATGAATTATGTAAAAAAACTGAAAATCAAGAACTTGCATCAAAAGAGACTTTTGGCATCTATAAAAAAGGGGATAAATTTTTCATAAACTTATTTTCTGGTGCAGGTCAACCGGGGGCTGATTATTCAGAGGGCCCAGAGGCAGGCATTGATGCACATGGAGTCTTTCTTAGGTTTCAAGACGGCTGGAATTCAAGCTCTCAAGACGATAAAAAATGGCATCGACAAAGGATTGAGCTCGCTGTAGAACTTGAAAAGCAACAAAATCGAATTGAAGGCGACACTCTTTATTTTGAAAATTTAGGGGCTGCCTTTGTCTTTCTTCAATACACAGGACGCTATTCTGGCCAAGATGCAATTATTGAAAAGTATCGAGACGAGCTTGCTGATATCTAATGGGAGCAGCGCAAAGACAGACGCGCCTCTCCTGGCAGTAGCGGCGATTCTTCGCCGCCCTTAAATGGGAGCTGTGCCTGTTTGGCCTTGGCGGCGAAGAATCGCCGCTAATATGTGAAAAACCTCTCGAAGGGCGGCGAAGAATCGCCGCACTCCAAGGAATGTTTTAGGTATTGGTTTCTTCAGTTTTAGCTGAGTCGTCCTTAGCTTTGACTTCGTTAATCGCTCCTTTGAGGAACTCGATTTTTGAGCCGTCAACCATTTTGACAATCACAGTTTGCTCTTTGATGGCGTCGATGGTGCCTACGATGCCCATAGCAGTTACTGAATCCCCTTTTTTCATGGAACCGCGCTTTTTCTCCATTTCTTTGCGACGTCTTTGTTCAGGGCGCCATAAGATAAAGTAGAAAAACACAATCGCAATCGCGATCATAATCAGTGTTTGCCAAAATGAGCTCTGTGAGCGTGCAGCTTCATCATCTGCTGCAAACAATGCCATTGGGGCTAGCAGGAATGCAAAAAATGCAAAAAATTTGTTCATAGAACTTTCCTTTAAAGAATTCAAAAGAAGAGAGCATAGCAAAAAGGGGCGTCAAGTTCAAGCGGTGAGTGTTTTCCGTCTTAAGAGGGCAATATTTTCCACATGGGGAGTGTGGGGAAACTGATCGATGGGCTGTAAACTTTCCACTTCATAATCGATGAGCGCTTTGCAATCCTCTGCCTGCGATACAGGATTACACGAAATATAGACAATTTTTGGTGGTTTGAGTTGGAGCAGATGGCCGATTGTCTTATTGCCTAAACCGACACGGGGAGGGTCCACAAAAACAGTTGTGGGCTCAAAAGGAAGATTTTTTAATTGATCTCCCACATCGCCCAGCACAATTTCCATATTGCCGATTCCGTTTTGCGCTAAATTATATTGGGCATCGTCCACCGCCTCAGGAACGATTTCAATACCAGCTACACGGCCAGCAGAGCTGCTTGCAAACATCCCAATGGCCCCTGTCCCGCAAAAAAGATCATAGACCCTTTCGTCATTTTCAAGATGAGCCACTTCTATGGCTTTTTGATAGATCATCTCAGCCTGGCAGGTATTGGGCTGAAAAAATGAGGCCCCCCGGATCCGGAATTTGTAAGCTGTTTCTTTTTCTGTGTAGAGAATTTCGTGGATATGGTTTGCGCCGCTTAAAACTTCTTCTTCAAAGCGTGTAGGAACCCCTTTTTGGACAATTTGCCTTCTTAAAATGACAGAAGAGATATTTGGAAGAGCCTCCACAAAAGAGACTCTAGCGCTTTCACTAAAAGCATCCTCAGAGACAGTGAGCATCACCATTTTTTCGCCCGTCCGCAGGCCTTCTCGAACCGTCAGCGTACGGAGCAAGCCCCGATTTCCAGGGGGAAAATAGGCTTGAATCCCCTCCTCTTCCCACCAAGCACGCACATTTTGCAACACTTCGATAAACCAGGGATTCGTTAGGAAGCACTCTTCGAGATTTTCGACTCTTCCCCTTTTTTTCATGAGCCCCAAGTATTGGGTGCCCGCTTTATCCTCTGAAAAAGAAAATTCCATTTTGTTCCGGTAACGCCAGACAGGATGGGCCGCAATAATCGGCTGAACTTTTCTTCCAAAGCAGCTCTCGATAAACTTTTCTTTGTGGAAAAGCTGTTCATCATAAGGAATATGTTGAAATTGACAGCCGCCGCAAATGCGGAAATGGCGACATTTGGGTTCTATGGGTTCTTGGCAGGGGATCGTTAGTTTCATAAGTACCTTTATTCCGTGCCCGTGCCTGTGCCCGTGCCTGTGCCCGCCCCTTTCCCGTAAGATCTAGGTCCTTAAAGGACGGGAATGGGCGGGCACGGGCACAGGCACGGGCACAGGCACGTGAGAAGCATACAAAAACCCCAATAAAAAAGGGAGGTTTTCAACCTCCCTTAAAATCCCACACAAGACGACTGTCTAAAAAAAATTACTTCTTCTTAGATTTTGGCAATTTGGCAGTAGCTTTTTTCTTAGCTGTCGCAACTTTAGCTTTTGGAGCAGGTGCTTTCTTTTGAGGCGCAGGTTTGGCCGACTTTGCTGGTTTAGCAGCCGGCTTAGCCGCAGGTTTGGCAGCAGGTTTTGCAGCTTTAGCTGGTGCTTTTTTAGGAGCCGCAGTTGCTTTTTTCTTTGCAGCTTTCGCTTTACCCATCGCGCCCGATTTATCGGCTTTGATAGATTCTTTGCGGTAGGTTTTAGCTACTTTTTCAAATTTGATAGAGCCTGTGCGCACTCTTTGAGCTGCCGCTTTATTTCCTTCTTCAGCTTTGATTAAATCAGCCTGAATCTCATCCAGAAGGGTTTTTAAGGTTTTGCATGTGTCTTTTAGCGCCATATAGGGTAGACCTCCTCGTCCATTTCAAACTTTAAGTTATTCAGGTGCGGTTTTCAAGGCCGCCCTTTTCTACAATTAATGAGTAGATATAATGTAGGGTATGCGAGTGCAACTTTTTCTTCTATTTTTTCTTTTCATAACCACCACTTCCTTTTTTTGGAACGGCGAAAAAAAACAGGTGCGAGAGCTTACGCAGAATGCAGAAACAGCCATTTCTAACTCAGAATTTGAGTCTGCTAAACCTGAGCTTGAAGAGCTTTTGACACACCTCGACCCCTCTTTGAAAACCACCTCCAAAAAATATCGGGAGGACTGGGAGCCTTATGTGGATGCTGTTTTGCGTCTCGGCAACTGTTATGAAGAGCTGGGTCAAAAAGAGGATTGTGAAAAGCTTCTGACAGAGGTTTTGGCGAAAAAACCACCCGAAAATCAGATTTGCCGCATTGAGCTGATGAAGGCCCGAATTTTGCCTCCACAAGTGGCCTACACCTTAATGTTAGAAATCAAATCCAAATACGCCATTGAAAATTGGCCGGTAAAAGAACTTTCATTTTTTCAGGCTTTGGAAGAAACGTTGAATACGCGATTTGAAACGCTTACTCAAAAAGCCAGGCGTGCCATGACCGCAGGTTTCTTTGAGGAAGCGATTTCCGCTTATGAAGAGATCCTCTCTGCCCTCGACCAGGGGCATTACCCCAAAATGAAAAATGGGCAACCTTTTGCGGTAAAAGTGTTGCGCTACAGATTAGCAGAGGCCCATTTTTTGGCAGCTGATTACACAAATGCCCTCACCATTTGCGAAAAAGAAATCGCCAATGGAGACAAAATTGATCGGGAAATGCTCTATTTGTGTGCCTTATGTTACCAAAAAAAGCATGAATACGACACTGCTCTCAATCGTTTTTATACCTATTTAAATCTGAGCGATCAAACCGATCAACAGCGGTGTGATGAACACTACGCACATGCCCTTTTTGAAATTGGCCTTAAATTTTACCAAAAAGGGCAACTGGAAAAGGCGCGTCACTATTTTGACGGGGCAAAACTGGGTGATTGCCGACCAGCGCATCTATCTTTGATTTACCTAGCACGCATCGCTTTAGAGGAAAACAGACCAGAAATCGTAGAGAAACTCCTCGAAGTGCCCTTGAGTAAGATCAAAGAGCCCGATCCCCTTTATTACGAATGTTTGTATCTGAAGGGACGGAGCGCCTTTGCCCTGAAAGACTACACCTTAGCACAAAACGTGCTTGAAAAATCACTTGCCCACATAAATGCTTCCTGGCATGTCCACGCTCTCTATTATCTTGGCTGGAGCCATCTGCAGCTTGGAAGTGTTCCCAAACAGAAAAATGAGGAACGCTTTAAATTTTTAAAAGCTGCAAATGAGTGCTTTGAAAAGCTTCAAGGAAGCTATCCAGATGAGGCCCTTAGCCTTTCTTTAGCACAAATGTATTTACTCCATTTTACTTATTTCAAAGATGAAAGGGCGCTGAGAAAAATGCAGCTTACCCTCCGCTCTAGCCAAGATCAATTTTCCATAGACGGACAACTTTCTTCCCTACTTCTTCTTGCAAAAGGAGCCTCAAATTACAAAGAGAAAGAAGATCTTTTGGCAAAAGCGACAACCGAACAGTTTAAAAAGACTTCCGGATACGCAAGCGCCTGTTATCAAAGAGGCTTAAACCATTTTGAACATGGATTTTTTGATCTGGCCATCGAAGATCTTGAAAAGGCCCTATTGCGTGCAGAAAAGGGCTGCGAAGCTGCCCAAATCCTAAAACTCAACGCAAAATCCCATTTTTGCCGAAATAATGCAGAAGAAGCTCTGGCTCTTATCGACAAACTCCTTCTCCACTATTCAGAAAGTGACGTTCTAAAAGAAGAGACTCTCTACCTAAAGGCCATGGCCATCTCCAAACTTCCCAAATCAGCTGGTTATTCAGTAGAAGGGGCTTTAAAAACCCTTTTGGAAAGCTATCCTAATGGCCGTTATCAAGCCGATGCCCTCTACGCGCTGGGGGCTCACTATTATTCAGCCAAACAGTTTGAAAGGGCAAAAAACATATTTGTCCGTTTAAGCGAGCAGCATCCACAATTTGAGCATGCTCCGGCAAGCCTTTTCTGGGCAGCAGAGGCAGCTTCCTTTATAGGCGAAGACCCTTCGATTTATCGTATTAAAACTGTCACAAACTACCCTGAAAGTGAATGGGCAGCCGAATGTTATATCCGCCATTTTCCTTACTCCATTTATCTCGAAGGGGAAACAAGAGCTATAGAGCATCTGAAAAAATTTGAGGAGCTATTTCCAAACGCTCCCCATCTCATTTCTGTCAATTACCTGCTCGGCATCAATGAAAAAGAGCCCGCAGCTGCCAAAAGATACTTTAAAAAGACTCTCACCGCCTTTTCCAAATACCGGCAAAAAAAAGGAACGCTAGCCCGTATTTCTCAAACTATCTCCGAACAAATCGCGTCCCCGTTGGTTGAGATTCCTTCTCAGCATAGCGAGGTCGTGTCGCCAGAACACTGTCCTCGCTATGCTGGGAAGGAAGATCGGCCTACGGGGTGCGCGAGTTGCCGGAGAGAGTGTGAGAAATGCGGGCTAGAAGAGAGCTACATCTATTTCCGCTACAAAGCCATGCTGGCGCTGTCTCAGCTCGAATTTGAGGAGTGCGAGCCCTTCCTGACAGGCATTCTCCATGAATTTTCCCAGGAAGAAAACCCGCTGACTACACGTTTGAAGCTGCAAAGTGGCTATCCTCAGCTTCTAGAGGAGGCCGAATTTAAACTGGCCCACCATTTCCTAACACAAGGCAAAGATTTAAATGCCCAAAAAATCTGGATGCAAATGCTTGCAAGGTATGGCGAGGCTGAAATCAGCTGCGGCGGAATTCTCTCTCAGGTTTGGCAAGGTCTTGGAACCCTTTCTTTAAAATGCCAGGATTATGAGACCGCTCTAAAAAGCTTTGAAACAGCTCTGGAGTGCGGACATGGCTATTTGACAGAAGAACAGGAGCTTTCACTTTGGCTTGCCCAAAGCGATGCCTACAGGGGCAAAAAAGAGTATGACACGGCCATGCGCTTTTTATCGCGCATCATCAACGCAGAAACGGCATCACCTCTGAAGATGAAAGCCATGTATTTGCGCGCAGAACTTTACGAATTGGAAGGACGGGCAGAGCTGGCGGTCCGTCAACTGGAAGCCACCTCCAAAAAGGGGGGCGATTGGGCGCTAAAAGCGCAAGAGAAGCTAAAAATAAAATATGGATATGAATAAATGGTCGCTACAATACTAAAAGACTTCGTCCTCCGCTACTTCACAGAAGGAAATGTCATCCTAATCATCATCGCAGGCTGTTCCCTGATTGCGATGACTATTTTTTTTGAACGGATTTTCCATTTAAGAAAATCGGAGATCGATACCAATAAGTTCATTATCCATCTGCGCAAGGCCCTTCACGAGCAAAATATCATCGAAGGGGTGCGCATCTGTGAAGAGACACGTGGAGCCATTGCCAATATCGTTAAAGCAGGTTTGATGAGACATGAAAGGGGGCGGGAAGAGATCGAAGCGGGCATGGAGATTGCCGGCTTAAGCGAAATTGCAAGATTAGAAAAAAATGCCAAAATCCTCTCCATTATTTCACATATCACCCCTTTAATTGGCCTCTTGGGCACTGTCATGGGCTTTATTCAAGCCTTTTCTGAGATGCGAGCCACAGGTTTGATGGACATTTCAACCACGCGGGTTGGCGAATCGATGGAATATGCCCTTGTCACAACTGCTGCCGGGCTTGTCGTGGCAATCCCCACACTTGTTGCCTATAATTACCTTGTCTCAAGAGTCAAAGGTCTGGTTTTAGAGATCCAAATCACCTCCTCAGATGTGGTCGATCTGCTCACCAATCGCAAAGGACCGTATGAAATTTAAAACAACTTTAGAGCCCACAACTGCTTTAATTGACCTGACTCCCCTTGTCGATGTGGTTTTTTTGATGCTTGTTTTCTTTATCATCACCTCTGACATCCTTCCTTTGAAGTCTTTAAACATCCAAAATCCCACCCTCGAGCGTCCGTCGCCGCCCCGTACTTCTCAAATCCTGGTCGTCATGGATGCTCAAAATGTGATCTACGTGGGTTCTAAAAAGGAAATTGTGGATTTGGAATCTTTTCAAGGTAGTTTAAAATCAGAAATCCAAACAACCCTTGAAACACATCCAGGAGCGGATACAACAGTTGTGCTCAGTATTGATAAAAGGGTGGAATATGGCGATTTTCTCCGTCTTTTTTCACTGGCGCAAGAATCGGGAGTCAAATTAAGGCTGGTCTATCATGACACATCTGATACGCATTACAAAAACAACAAAATTTAAAGTCGCCAAAAACGACTCTGGGCTGCGTTCAGAGCTATTCAAGGGTCTATTTTTGGCCCTTCTGATCCATTTAGCCCTTTTTTTGGTTTTTCGGATTGTCACCCTTCCTAATCTCGATACGATTGCAATCATTGCCCCTATTAATGTCGAAATCGATTTAAGCACAGGGGAGATCGATGTCCTCCCACTTGTCTCTGAAAATCCTTTTTCTTCGCAAAAACTTGAGCCTTATCCCATTGATACACTGGCCCAAATCACAACTGTGTCAGAAGAAGATTTTTTGATCTTACGCATGCCTGTAAGCTATGAAAATGACAAGGTGGAAGAGGCGGTGATTCCCTACCAATCTCTTTATCTTGAGGAGGACCTTCTGTGATTAGCATCGAAAAAACAACCGCTTTGATGATCTATCTAGGACTGTTTCTTTTTATCTGCTTCGGCACTTGGACTTTTTCCCACATTAAAAACCGGAAGAAAACGACCCTACCTCCCCTTTTCGAACTCAAAACCTGCGAATATTGCGCCTTCAACTATTTGGCCAAAACAGGAGAAAAAATCACCAGCTGTCCTCAATGTGGCTCTTATAATCTAACGGAGAAAGCTTAGCAGCTTTTCTGCTCTCACATCCCATGTGTGGGACTCCAAGACTCTTTTCTGGGCAGATTCGGCCCTCAGCGCCCATTCTTTGAAAGTGGGCCTTTCCCACTCCCCGTACGTATAGGTGAAAATTTCTGGTAAAATGGAGTTGATATAGGCATTGGCCCCTGTGCACACATTTGCCCCGCACATCAACGCGTAAAAAATCCTCTCATGCGCCCCTGCCTGAAAACGGGGGGAACTATTCAAGACAAGCTTGCTTTTTTGCATCACTTGGATGGTCTCTTCAAAGCCAATTGGGGGGTGGATAATCTGGTTGGGAACATATTTTTCCCAGGGCCCATCTCCCCAGATATGGACAGGCAGTCCTTCCATAGAGCGAATCAACTCAATCCGGTCTTTTCCCCGAATGTAGCGATCCAGCTCGTTGTGTAAGCGAAAAAAATCGGCTGCTGTGACATCCAATTGAGAAAGACTCTCCGAAATGGAAAGCCCCTCTTTTGCAAGCACTTTTTCAGAGGCTCTAAAAAGAAGCTCCTTTTCCTTTTTGGCCCATCCTTCTGCTACGGCTTCATAATCGATGCAGCTCCCAAAAAACACAGACTCAAATTCCCGATCTTGGCCCACAGATGTTTTCAGGGCACTATCGACTCCATGGGGAATAAAATTCACGTTTGAGAAACCCAAAGAGCTGACAAACTCACAATCTTTTTGATCGACACAGGAAAACCATCCCTTTTTAGCTGTGAGCTGTGGCAAAAAATAAATAGGGGGGTCCAGCATCAAAAAAAGATGGGGAATCTGCCACAAGGAACCTAGAGGTTGATTTTCTAATGAGATGGCCGAAAAGGAACAGGTCAAATCGGGAGGGTCATTCATAATCTCATAAAAAGCATGGAAAAAATGGCCATCACCTACCCAAAAAAGGCGTGTTTCAACCCCAAGCCTCTCAAAAGCGGCTGCCAGGGCCTTTGAAAAATGGATGACCGTGCCATATTTATTGTCGCCAATCAAAATGTCAATCTTCATGGGTCTGCTTGATGTGCTCAAAAAAAGGAGGAAATAGGTTCTGTACTAAGAATTTGGGGATTCTAAACTGAGGAAACTCTGCAGAAGTATTGGAATCGTGAATCAAATGGATGGCCTCCCCTTTTTCATCGGGAGCCGTTGTGATTAAAAATCCCTTTTTCTCCACATCCTCATAAAAAAGGCGATCTTCAGATAAATCGACATCTTGAAACAAGCAGCTTCTGGCGACCTCATTTGAGTAGGCATAAGAAAATCCATAGCCCCTTTTGCCTTTATAATTCAGCGCCTCCCTCTGTTTTGCAGAACTTGGGCCAAAATCAATTTCTCGCACTGTTGCCCCCGACAAGGGGCTGACACTATAGCTCACACCGCTGAGTATCTCTGTATCCCAATAAAAAATCTGATCGGTCTTCAGATCATAAGAAAACCAGGCGTGCGCCGTATAGAAAGAGCTTTTTTCTAAGCGATCGGCCACCATCGCCAGATAGCTCGGACCATAATAATCGTCATCGTCGAAATGGACGATCAGATCTCCTGTAGCTTTTTCGATCAGACGATTCCTTTTCTCCCCAATCGTGATAAGTTCCTGGCTGTCGTGAATATAGGTGATACGGGGATCGGAAAACTGTGAAGCTTTTAAACTTGTATCATAAATTAGCCACTCCCAATTCTGATAAAGCTGGTTTTGCAAAAGAGTGTGGCATCCTTTCAAAAATCGGGCCCGCTCTTCCGTCGGGGTGATGACGCTGATTTTTCTTTTGTCCTTTTGCATATATTTTTGGCACACTTTGTGCTACATTCTCTCAAAGTTTAATATGATCTATTGATAAGGAGTGTATGGAAAACGGCAAATACAATCCATGGCTTCAGCTATGGACAGAGCCACGAAAGACGATCCGGTCCATTTTAACAACTGACCCTCAAAAGTTAATTATCTGGCTTGCGGTGGCTGGTGGAATCGTTTCGCTCATCTCTTATGCGGCCTATAACCCTTCACGAGCAACAACTCCCCTGACGCTGGGCATCTATTTTGTACTCCTGGCAATTGTGGGGGGAATATTTGGATTAATCCATCTCTATTTTTCCGGATGGCTTCTAAAAGTAACTGGCCAATGGGTGAGGGGCAAAGGGAGCTTTACAGATGTGAAGTGTGCCGTGGGTTGGAGCAATTACCCTTTCATCATTTCTAATCTATTTGCTCTTTTGAACTTTTTGTTCCTGGATCACCTCTGGATACGCTCCATTTTTCTGGTGGGTTCCTTTGTCCTCTCTTTCTGGGCCTTTATCATTTTTCTGAAGCTCATCGGAGAAGCTCACCAGTTTTCTGCTTGGAAAGCCCTCTTGGCCTTCATTATTTACACAGTCTTAATCTTGGCAGTCCTCGTCATTATCGCTCTCTTAGTGCCCTTGTTAAGCCCCCTATTTCATTAAAAATATGCCGCTAGTAGCGGCATATTTCCTATTCTTAATTAAGAGTAAATAATTTTTTACTATAATATTGCCATTATGGCAAATCCTGTAACTAAGATAGAAAATTATATTTGTGAGCATAAGGAATTCCGACGTTTCCAGGAATCCCACACGATTCCGGGTTTTCTTACTACGATTATCCTGGCCATCAGCGTCGCGATCGCTATCTTCACTCAAATTTTTAGCGGAGGGTCTTTTATTGGACTCCCAGGGGCTCTAACAGACGCAGGCGTTGCGGGAGCGGTTCTCTCCGCAGTTGTCCTCGCAGGTATCGTCATACACTATGCTGACAAGAGAGCTGAAAAAGAAAAAAATGCGGCTCTAGACAAATTCCTGGAGGCATTAGCAGACCCAGAGACTGCCAAGCTTTACGAAAACCAAGCTTTGACAAAGCGTTTTAGGCGGCTTTTGGACTTTCATCTTAGCATAAATACAGCGTTAAAAGAGTTTGACGCTCCGCTTTTTAAAAAAAATGGAAAGACAGACGTCTATTCAATAGATGAAAAACAAAGGGTTTATAATTCCCTGCTTCAAGCCGACCCTGCCAGATTTTTTGACAGTTATTATTTTCTAAAAGAAAAAGGGACTTTCACCCACTCTACTCATTTTATCGAAAGATACCTCTTAAATGTGCTAGACGCCCTCGTTAATGAAAAACAAGCTTCCAATGGCTACAAGCGGCTTAAAGGAATCATTGAAGAGGATGTCAATTATAAGGGTGTTCTAGAAACTCTGGATTATAATGAGCACCATTTGCGCCCTGGCGATGCAACAAAAATCGAGGATACAATCACAAAACTCCTCAGCCTTGGTACAAATAGATTTACCTACCTCTATTTTCAGATGAAATCTGAGGGCCAATTAAAAAAATTAAGCCCAAGAGTCGATAATCTTCTTAAAAAGGCATTACGAAGGAATCCACTTATTAAATGGCAAGCTCTCAAGCAGAGCCTGGAACCGATGTCAAATCAGGCTAAACAGGCTTTTTATGAATTAATGGCCACATCACATCCAACGAAATTCTGGGACTTTTTTTATGAAACAGACTCCATCACGGCCATTCAGGCTCACTATGAAATTAAAGAAAAGCAAGATTTAAACGTTGCCACACTTAAGATTCTTGAGCCCATTTTACTCAATAAATTAGCGTTATTATCAGATAAAGAACTACAACGCTTGATCCTAGACAATCATATTTATCAAAAAATCTTGAGGACATTCGATACCGTCTATGCTCAATTTGGCAATACCCTTAATGACAGGAATAAAAATTTTGCTCTAAAACTCAGAGATTTAGATTTTACAAGGTTTTGCAAACTTACCCTCCAAAACAATTTCTCTGAAAAAGGAACTACAAAGTTTAAGAGTCTTATCGTGGAAAAACTCCAAAATGAAGAAACGAACTGGGGATCCATTCTAGTCGCTGCTGATAAACATTTGGGCCCTTCACCTCACCACCAAGACCATCCCTTTTTAAAAAACTTAAATGAGATTGATCCTGAGAGATTTGCAAAAGCCTTTATCGACAATTGTGATCATTTAAGCTCTAACTTTCAAAACAAAGTTCTGTGGAATTACACAAATACCATTTTACTTTCTGAAGCGTGGAGCAATTCTAAGGTCCAGGGGACAATTGTTGACAGCACATCTTATAGCGGACTGTTAAGGGCTAAATTTGATAGTTACGATACAGATCTCATTAATAATCCAATCGAAGCTGCAAAGACTCTCGACGCTCTTAACAACCTTATGAACGTCAATTTTTTGCCATTCCTGGCCCATTTTATCTATTGGGTTGGGCTCAAAAAAGTTTCGGAGCGGACGAAAAACGACATCCAAAACCTGATACAAAAAAAATTGCAGAGTCTCTTTAAGAATGAGCGCTTAGAGCTGCTAAGAAAAATTAATATTAAGTACGCTCAAGCACCAACTGCTAGACAGACAGTGAAGCAAACCCTTCCCCTGTTAGAGATGATCATCAGCCTTGATCCTGAAAATTTCAAAAACATTCTTCTTCAATACTTTAGGGAATGGGATCCAGGATTTGGCCTCAAAAGCTTAAGTTATTTACTCAAGCAGGATGAGAATCCTCGAATTTTAAAGGGCATGGATGCCGAAGACTGGAATTATTTAATGGTCAATATCGATAATACTTACTTCCGCATCAGCTCCAAAGCATCTGATCCAAGCAAAACAGAGCTTCTTGAAATAATGGCCCAGGCAGATAGCCAAAAATTTCTAATGGCCTATCTTTTAAATCCCGATCAATTTAGCGGCATGTTCCAAAGTTGGATCATTAACAGTCTTAAAAAACCCATTATTGATATAAAAATGCTTAATTTCTCTGAAGAGCTCATCAAACAGTACTACCGAGTGAAATGTGATCTTTTAGAGGCTGTAACCAAGTTTCTAGAACCGAAGATTGCGGAAGCCATTAAGGGACTTGATTGGATGAAAATTATCAAAGACTTTGGGCAGGAACAAAAAAATGATCCGGTCCCGGAAGAGTTAATCGATCAAATGTGCGCGCAAGACTACAACGGATTTAGAAATGCCTATGAAATTCACACCCTAAGAAATAAGACGGTAAAATCTGAACTTTCACAAACCGCGCGAGATAGGATCGAAGACACGCTGAAAAAACAACACGCCAGAGATCTCGGCAAAAGATACCGCAGTCATTATTCCTCATAAGATCTTGGGTGATATCCCCAAACTCTGATAATGGGGCCCCTTTGCTCATAATCCAGGCCGATCGCTTTCAAGTTTTCCAAAATCCAAGCTGAATGGTCTATTTTTTTTGGTGGAAGAAGCATCCCAACATGTTGTGTCTCAATTGTCCAAATATCAATCCATTCAACTCCCATATAAGAAAAAGGAAAGTGAGACCATATCGCATTCCACCAGCCGATAAAACCGGCGGGTATCCATTTTGTTCGATATTGAGGCTGCCATCCCTTCTTATTCTTCATGACAGGGATGAGCTCACTCCATTTGGTGTCATTTGCCACACCCACCAACCCCTTTTGCGCTAAAATTTCCCTGATTTTGTTCCTTTCTTCATCACTACCCGGCCCTGCATTAAGAAATTGATTCATAGTTTTAATATACTTGAGAGGCTCGTTAAAAAACTTCAACAACTTCTGAATAACAGAGCCGACAGCCTTGGGAATGAAAGTCCCTGAGGTGAGGGAAAAAAAACCCAAAACTCAGGTTAATATTCTCTTAACCTGAGTTTTGGTTATTAAGAGTGAAAAAAAGGTATCAAAGGACCATACATTAAAAAAAACTATTATTAACCCAAATGACTATGTTATAATCCAATATAATTAGAAAGCGCAAATGAAGGATTCATATGCAATTAAATAAAAAATCAGAACTGGTATATAAATGCCTGAAAAATCCAGAATTACTAAACGAATTAAAGAAAGACCCTAAAAAACTGATCGAAAAAGAGTGGAAGATTAAGCTTCCTGAGAACTACAGCTTAGAAGTTTTAGAAGAAACACCTGAAAAAGGTTATTTGGTCATCCCTGCCCACGATATGTCTCATGACTATTCTGATGAAGAACTTAAAGCTATCGCTGGCGGATCCGGCAGATCACAATTTAGCGGTGGCTCAGGACAATGCTACTAACATCCGAGAGGCGTTATTCAATTTTCTAAAACTAGGGTAAATTGACCTGAAAAACAACTCAGATCATCACATTTAGGTATTATCTCACCCAAGCCTTTTGGGCTTGGGTCATTTCAAAAACTGGCAATCACAAACTATCCTTTGTTCGGTTGCCAAAAAGCAATGAAGGCTCCAGTGGGATCCGCAATGATGGCAAAATGACCCATGTCACCGGCTTTTGTCACTTCTTTGATCTGGCGTGCCCCTAGCTTAACCGCCTTTTGAAGAGACTCTTCGGCATTTTCAACCAAAACATAACTCATCCAATGGGGAGAGATTTTATCCTGCATATTGGAAGGAATGGCCCAGATCCCTGCAAACTCTTTATCATTGAGACGAATGAGAGTGTAAGTCGTATCTCCCATCGGCATGTCAGTAAACTTCCAACCAAAAAGGTTGCCATAAAACTCTTTGGAAGCACTTAAATTAGGTGTATACAATTCATTCCAAACAAACTCACCAACTTTTGGCGCATCGGCTGCAAAACCGTTAATTGAAATGGCCAGCATCACAGCAATAACTGTGATAACTTTGTTCATCTGATACATAAAACATCCTTTGTATTTTTTTTTGAAAAATGTAACACGGTAACCGGAAAAACACAAGCAACATGCTAAACTTTTCTGCAAACGCATTGTTCAAAACCTTTGAAGATTCGATAAATTTGATTTTTGCTCAGTAACATAACACTTCAGCTTTTCTGATGTGATGTTTGTCTTTCTAAGGGCTGATTCCGCACTGTTTATCCCTCAAATATTGGAAGTCTACTTGACCTGAGTTTTGGGTTATTTTTCCTCGTAATCAGCGGAATTTTGTGAGGCAAAATCGCAATTTTTTACGAAGCTCATAGCAGAGCCCCTATTTGCGAGTAGAAAAGTGCGATTTA